>NZ_JBEPBA010000002.1:0-592438 GCF_040298885.1 Streptomyces sp. NPDC001137 | reverse complement strand
GGAGCCACAGGGGGCCCCGGCGGTGGGGGGGGGGGGGGGGGCCCCGCTCTACCGCCCGGCCGCGCGGGCACGCCCCCCGGTCGACGATGGCCAGGTCCGGAGGGACAGGTCCATGGCGCTGTACGGCCCCACGGTCCGGGCGGGCCATGGGGCCGGAGTTCCCGAACCCCTGGGGCCGTGCGGCCCCTCTTCCGCCCAACGCCCCGAAACGGCACCGAAAGACGGCAGGACGACTGCTACACAGAAGGCCGCCGCGTTCGACGCGGCGGCCTTCGCACCCCATTCCCCCGCCCGGGAGGCTCCATGCTGTCCGCAGAATCCGCCGCCGTCGTACGTGCCACCCTGCCCGCCGTGGCCGGAGCGCTCGACGAGATCACGACGCGCTTCTACGGGGCGATGCTCCGGGACCGGCCGGAACTGCTCGATGGGATGTTCAACCGCGGCAACCAGGCCGGCGGAGACCAACGGCGCGCACTGGCCGGCTCCATAGCCGGGTTCGCGACCGCCCTGCTGGCCGACCCGGACGCCCGGCCCGACGCCCTGCTGGCCCGGATCGCGCACAAACACGCGGCCGTCGGGGTCACCGACGACCAGTACACGATCGTGCACAAGTACCTGTTCGGTGCGATGGCCGAGACCCTCGGCGACGCCGTCACGCCGGAGGTGGCGGCCGCCTGGGACGAGGTGTACTGGCTGATGGCCGGCGCCCTGATCGGCCGGGAGGCGCGCCTCTACCGGGACGCGGGCGTCGAGCCCGGCCGGACCTGGCGGCAGTGGACGGTCGTCGAACGCCGCACGGAAACCACCGACGTGGTGTCGTTCCTGCTCCGTCCGGCGGACGGTCGGCCGGCGCCGCGGGCGCGTGCGGGCCAGTACGTGAGCGTGCGGATGCTCATGCCGGACGGCATCCACCAGCTGCGTCAGTACAGCCTGTCCTCGGACCCGGAGAGGGAGCTGCGGCGCATCACCGTCAAGCGGGTCATCGGCGACCCGGCCGGCGAGGTCTCCAACCTGTTGCACAACCAGGCCCGCGAGGGGACCGAACTGACCCTCTCCGCACCCTTCGGGGACGTGTTCCTCGACGGCCCGGACGCCGACACCTCCCCGCTGGTGCTGGTCTCGGCGGGCATCGGCTGCACCCCCATGACGGGCATCCTGGCCCATCTCGAAGCGGGCGGCTCCACCCGCCCGGTGTTGGTCCTGCACGCCGACCTCTCCCCCGCCGCTCACGCCCTGCGGGCCGAGACCCGCGAGCTCGTCGGGCAACTGCCGCACGCCCGTGCGCTCTTCTGGTACGAGCGTCCCGGGGCCGAGGAACCCGACGCCCGCGAGGGTCTGATGGACCTCTCCGGAGTCGAACTCCCCGACGGCGCCACGGTGTTCCTGTGCGGCCCGCTGTCCTTCATGCGCGACGTCCGCGCCCAGCTGCTCGGCGCGGGCGTTCCGGCACGACGCATCCGGTACGAGGTCTTCGGCCCCGACCTGTGGCTGGCCGACAGTGCGGCCTGAACCACCTGCACCTTCCAGGAAAGGATCCAAGATGACGCGCGACAACTCCCAGGCCGCACCCGCGGTTCGGCTGCGTTTTGACGGCCCGGTGGACCAGGAGACCCTGACCTACGCCCGCACGAAGATCGACGCCGTTCTCGGCCGTTCCGGCCTGCCCGCCATCACCGGTGAGGTACGGATCGTGCGGGCGGCCGTCCGCCATGCCGACCGGCCCTGGCTGGCCACGGCCGATTTGCACGTCGACGGTCGGCGGGTGGTGGTCCTCGCCGAGGAGTCCACCGGCCGGGAGGTCGTGGACCTGCTCCAGGACCGGCTGCGCCGCCAGACCGACAAGGCCGCCCATGCCTGGGAAGCCGGCCACCGGACCGAGGCGCCGCCGTGGCGCGGCGGGGGTCAGCAGTCGGCGTAAGGCCTGAGCGCGAGCGGTCCGGTCGGTGGCGGCTCACCGGTCGGGCCGCTGTCCTGCGTGCCCCGCCGGAACACGGGCCCACCGGACCACAGAGGTGACCAACGGCCCACTGACCAGGCCCACGGGCGCACGAAAACGTGGGCGTCGTGGTTCCCGAACCGACAAGCGAGGACGAGGAGTTGTGTGATGGCGAAGGCGTACCTGGTGGGCAGTGGGATCGCGGCGCTCGCCGCGGCCACGTTCCTGATCCGTGACGGCGGATTCGACGGGGCGGACATCCATCTCTTCGAGGAAGAGAACACCCTCGGGGGCAGCCTGGACGCGGGCGGCAGCGTGGACGGCGGCTACAGCATGCGCGGGGGGCGGATGTTCGAGGCCGAATTCCGCTGCACGTACGACCTGTTGTCCGCGATCCCCACGCTCGACGATCCCGCGGTGTCCGTGACCGAGGAGATCCTGGCGGGGCACGAGGAGTTCGCCTGGGACGACGTGGCGCGTCTCGTCGACGGGGACGGAAAGATCGTCGACACCGCCTCCATGGGGTTCTCCGAGCGCGACCGGCTGGAACTGGTCCGGTGTCTGGCGAGCCCCGAGGGGCACCTGGACGGCAAAAGCATCACGGACTGCTTCGGCGAGCACTTCTTCACCACGAAGTTCTGGTTCATGTGGTGCACCACGTTCGCCTTCCAGCCCTGGCACAGCGCGATCGAGTTCCGCCGCTACCTGAGACGGTTCATCCATCTCTTCCCGGAGTTCGCGTCGATGTCGGGCATCCACCGCACCCGCTACAACCAGTACGACTCGATCGTGCGTCCCCTTGCGGCCTGGCTGGGCGAGCGCGGCGTCACCGTGCACACCGGGAGCCGGGTCACCGACCTCGGGTTCGCACCTGGGCACGACGCCACCACGGTCGAGACCCTCTACGTCTCGCGGGGCGGCCGCGACGAGAAGATCGCCGTGGCTCCCGAGGACCTGGTCCTGGTCACCAACGGCTCCATGACCGACGCCTCCAGCCTCGGCTCGCACACCACGGCGCCGCCCCCGCCCGGCCACCGCTCACAGGCGTGGCTGCTGTGGCAACGCATCGCCCGCGGGCGCGAGGACTTCGGCAACCCGGCGGTCTTCGACAAGCATGTCAAGGAGTCCCGCTGGGAGTCGTTCACGGTCACCGCCAAGGATCCCGTCTTCCTGGACGAGCTGGCCGAGTTCGCGGGCCGTGAGACCGGCAGGGGCGGGCTGATGACCTTCACCGACTCCAACTGGCTGCTGACGATCGTCGCCAACCGCCAGCCGGTCTACCGCGACCAGCCCGAGGGCGTCTCCGTGTGGTGGGGCTACGGGCTGTTCCCCGGCCGCGCGGGCAACCACACGCCCAAGCCGATGACGATGTGCTCCGGCCGAGAGATCCTCGAGGAGGTGCTGCACCATCTGCGCTTCGACGAGCCGCAGGCGGCCCGGGTTCTGGAGACCTCCACCGTCGTGCCCTGCCTGATGCCGTACATCACCAGCCAGTTCCTGGTCCGCCGCCGCGGGGACCGACCCCGTGTCGTGCCCGAGGGATCGGTCAACCTCGCCTTCATCGGGCAGTTCGCGGAGGTACCGGACGACGTCGTCTTCACCGTCGAGTACTCGGTGCGCACCGCGTGGACGGCGGTGGCCCGGCTCCTGAACCTCGACCGGCAGCCTCCCGCGGTCTACAAGGGGCACCACGACCCCCGTGTGCTGGCTGCGGCTCTGGAGACGATGCACCGTCGGTGACCGGTCTGCCGAGTCGGTCGGCGGGCATGGTGTGCGCGGGTGGGAGGACAGGCCGGCCTCGGCTGGGATGGGGCCGGCTTCCGTCAGCCGAGCAACCGCTTCCTCCACTGAGGGCCGACCCGCGCCCACTGCGCGTCCCACGCCGCAAGGCGCCGCCGGTCCAGCCGTCCCCGGGCGAGCCGTTCGCCCGCCAGGACCACGGCCCCGGCTCCCATGGCGGCCGCGGCACCGAACACCACCGTCTGCAGCCATGCCTCGGTCGGGCTCGCGGGTTCGAGGACCAGCCTGCCCTTGTGGTCGGTCCAGGCGGTGATCCGGGTGCCGACGGCGGTGCCGGGCTCGACCCTCGTGGTGCCGGTGTGCGTCGTACCGTCGGCGGCTGCCCAGCGCACCTTCGCCCACACCTTGTCGTCGCTGTACCCCGACGTCGAAACGGGCGGGATCCGTGGCGCGTCCTCGGTCAGCACCGCCGAGACGGAGTGCACGTCAGCGCGCCGTGCGGCGAGGTCGTCCTGCACCGCTCCTTGAGTCACCAGCGCGGCGAGCAGGCCCCCGACCAGGGCGAGGGTCCACGCCGCGAGCACGATCCACGCTTCCAGCCGGTCGCTGCGGCGCCGCAGGGGATTGCGCCGCCACCGCCAGAACCTGACCCTCTTTGCCTTCGCACGGTGTGTCCTGATCATCGGTCGACACCCCATTTGTTGTACGTGCCGACGTCCTCACTGACGTCCTCCTCTTGGAACGTCCCACGTCATGGCAGGCGGACGGGAGGGGCCGATCAGGCAGGCCCACAGGGCCGACCGGCCCGCGTCATGGTGCCTGCCCCGCGGGGTGCTTCCCGGCTGGCGTGGTGGCGGGCAGGCTCTGGTCCGGGACGACGCGGCCGTCCGCACGGAGATCGTCACCGTCGTCATCGAAGGTGAGCTGGGCATTGATCCCGCGCTCGTGGACGTACAGGTCTGGGGCGGCAGGGTCACGCTGCGCGGCTCCCTGGACGCGGCACGGTCCCGAAGCTGACGGCGGCGGTGGAGCAGATCGCGGATGTGGTCGCGCTGGCGGACCACCTCATCGCCGTATGAGCCGATCGGACGAGGCTGCGGGGTGTGGGTCTCGAGCGTGGTTTCGGTCGACCGGGCGTCACTGCGGCGAGAAGCCTCTCAGCGCGTGCGGAGCCGTGCTCGCTGGTGGCCCGCGAGCCGGGCGCCCTCGTCACGGACGCCGATGACCGTCCCTGGACCGCGAGGTCCGACAGCTTCCTCAGGACACCGGCAGGACTGCACACGCGGCTGATGGAGACTCCGCGCGGGGACCGTCTGTCGGCGCAGGCCGAACCGATGTCACGGCTGCCGGCGGGCGAACCACGGTTGGTTCAGGGCCGGTCGTCGGCGCGCGCGGGCGGGTTGACCCGCGAGTAGGCGTGAAACTGCCACCTGAGGGAGCTGGCATGGTCGATCTGCACCACTTTGGTGATGTCGAACTCGACCACTCGCAGGGCCCCGGGGTACTTCTGGGTGCGGGCGGGGTCCCAGTCGATCCGTCCCTGTCCGGTCAGCTGCAACGTGTGACCGTTCTCCCAGTCCAGGAAGAGCAGACCCGCCGCCGGGTTGAGATGCATGTTGCCGAGGGTCATATAGAACTGATTGCCGGTGTAGTCCGGCCAGACGATGGTGCGCGGGCCGGCGACCGTGACGAATCCCGGCATGCCGCCGCGGTGCGAGGAGTCGGCGCCGTGCCCGGGCGAGAGGCTCGCGATGAAGAACGTGTCGGCGCCCTCGATCCACCGCTGCTGGTCTTCACTGAGCTCTTCACCGGTCACGGCCGGTCCGGCGCCGCCGGGGACGGTCTCCTCGACGGTGCGTGTCTGAAGGTACTTCGGGCAGTTGCCCAGCACCTGCTCGGTCCGCGCGACGAGGCGGTTACCGTCGCGCCTGGCGACTCCGTTCATCCGGATCCGACGTCGTGTCTGCGGCTGGAGGGCGAGCACACCGATGTCCCGTTCGGTGTGGAAGGCCTCGCGGAGCGGATCACCGGGCGCGGGCAACGCGTCGATGACGACGGTCCGTTCGTCCACCACCTCGGCGAAACCGGTCGGCCCGTCGACGAGGGTCGACCAGATCTGGCCCTCATCGTCAGCCCCGGCGATGACGAGCATGCGCTGGTCCCGGATGAACGGGACGAACCCATGGGGGATCTCGGGGCCGAACATGGGAGAACCCCATCCGGGCCCGCCCTCGCCCGCCTGCCGCTGGATCGCCTGCTCGCCCTCGTGCTCGACGTTCCTGATGTTCATCAGTCCTCCTTTTGCGCCGGACTGATCACTTCCAGGCGCGGTCGAGAAAGTCGGCGATCAGCGGGGCGATCTCCGGCAGATGGGTTTCCAGGGCGAAGTGGCCGGTGTCGAAGAGGTGGAGTTCGGCGCCGGGCACGTCGCGGAGGTAGGCGTGGGCGCCGGGCTCGGGGAAGAAGGGGTCGTTGCTTCCCCAGGTGATGAGGGTGGGCGGGGTGTGCCGGCGCAGCCATGCGTGCCATTGGTCGTAGTGCTCGACGTTGGTGTGGTAGTCGAAGAACAGTGCCTGCTGGGCCTCCTTGCGGCCGGGCAGGTCAAGGAAGTGCTGGTCGAGCGTGTAGCCGTCCGGGGCGATGAGGTCGGGGTCGGGGACGCCGGTCTCGTACTGACTGCGGGTGCCGTCGAGGGTGAGCATGCCCTGGATGGCGTCCTCGGCGGCGGGGGTGTCGGGGGTCAGGTCGACAAGGCCGCGGGCCATGTCGGAGAGCCCCTCCTCGTAGGCGTTGCCGTTCTGCACGACCAGCCCCGCGATCCATTCCGGGTGGCGTTCGGCGATACGGAGGCCGATGGGCGCGCCGAAGTCGAAGACGTACATCACGAACCGATCGAGGCCGAGGCGCCGGACGAAGCCTTCGGTGATGTCGGTGAGCCGGTCGAAGGAGTAGGTGAAGCCGTCCGGGGCCCGGGTGTGGCCGAAGCCGGGGTAGTCCGGGGCGATCAGCCGGTAGCGCGAGCCGAGCGCGTCGATGAGGCCGCGGAACTGGTGAGAACCGGACGGGAAGCCGTGCAGGAGGAGCAGTACCGGCGCGTCGGCCCGGTCCGGGAGTGACTCCCTGTAGAAGACGCGGACGCCGTCGACATTGATGTGACGGTGGACGGTGCGGGCGACTGCGGCAAACATACTAATTCCTTTCACCTTGATTCATGCATTAGGTATACCGCCGGTCTGACTAACGTGTCAATCCAGCGATGTATCATTAGTCGCATGAGTGATCTTGTGCCGCTGACCGGAGAACCGCTGGCGCTGGACCTGGTCAACACCCGTCCGACCGCGGGCGACCTGCTCGCGACTCCGGACGACCTGCGGGCCTGGTGGACCCTTCAGGCCGACCGTCTGCCGGACGAGGTGCCCCAGGCGGTCACCGCTGCGGACCTGGCCGCCGTGCGGGCCGTACGGGAGCACACCGCCCGCGCCCTCGACGACGTCCGCCGAGGCCACGAGCCCTTGGCCGCCGTCCTGGAGGCGCTCAACCGGGCACAGCGCGCCGCGCCGGCGATCAACGAGCTGGCATGGAACGGGTCGGCGGTGGCCGCCACGCGCCGGCGTGACGGCCCACCGGGCCTGCGGCTGGCCGCCTGCCTCGCGGAGGCCGCCGCCGATCTGCTGGCAGATCCGGCGGTCACCAGGATCCGGGAATGCGAGGCGGACGACTGCGTGATGCTGTTCCTGGCCGCCCATCCGCGCCGCCGCTGGTGCTCGGCCACCCGCTGCGGCAACCGGGTGCGCGTCGCCCGCCACTATCAGCGCAACAAGGCCAGATGACCCGAACGTCCCACGCCCTCGGGTCCCCGCGGTCGCTCCTCCTCCCCCCGGCACCGGGGGGACGGCGGGCCCACCACCGTGCCGGACCGAAGACCGCCGGCCGCCTTCGGATGCCAGTCCCCCACCACGGACCAGCGGGTCCGGTCGTCGGTGTCGGCCCACGAGCTCGGCGAGTTGGACCGCGCGTCGCTGTGCGCTGGACCGCGCCGACCGCGATATACACCGCCGGGTATTCATTTGCAGGGGCTGACGGCCGGTCCGGCCCCGGCGATCGTGTCGAAAGGCGGGACGAACGGCCCTGCCCCCGGGGCCGGGCGAGGACGCAGGCTGGGAGGCGAGACGACGTAGTCGATCCCCTCGTCAGGGAGACGGGCGCCGGGCATGAACCCCGAGGCCACGGACGCAACCGACCAGACGCGGGTGCTGGTCGTGGAAGACGACCGTGGCATCGCGGAGTCCCTGGTGCGTGGACTGCGGCAGGCCGGCTATGCCGTCGAGGACGTGCGGACCGGGCGGGCTGCGCTGGCCGCGCCCTCCCCCGATGTGGTGCTGCTCGATCTGGGGCTGCCGGACATCGACGGGGTCGAGGTGTGCCGCCGGCTGCGGGCCCGGTCCACTGCGGCGATCATCGCGGTGACCGCCCGGGGTGAGGAGGCGGACCGGGTGGTCGCCCTGGACGAGGGCGCCGACGACTATCTGGTCAAGCCGTTCGGGCTGGCCGAACTGCTGGCGCGGATACGGGCGGTGCTGCGCCGTCGGCGCCCGGCGCGGCCGGAGATCCTGCGGCACGGGCCGCTGGCCCTCGACCTGCGCACCCGGCAGGTCTCCGTCGACGGCCGCGCGGTGGCTCTGACGCCGAAGGAGTTCTCCCTTCTGGAGTGCCTGGCCGCCGATCCGGGCCGGGTGGTGAGCCGGCGGCAGATCCTGGAGCGGGCGTGGGACGCCCATTGGTACGGGCCCACGAAGGTGCTCGACGTGCATGTCGCGGCGCTGCGCCGCAAGCTGGGCGTGCCGGGCCTGATCGAGACGGTGTACGGGCACGGCTTCCGGCTCGGAGTGGTCCAGGAGCCGCAGGAGCAGCCGTGACCCGCCGGATCGCCTGGACGCTGCTGGCCCTGACCTCCGTGCTGCTGGTGCTGGCGGTCGTACCGCTGGCGGTGTCGATGACGGCGCGCGAGCGCGTCTCCTACCGCGACAACCAGCGGGCGGCCACCCGCGTGATCGCCGCGGCCGCCGAGGAGCATCTCTCGGACCACAAGCCGGCCACCGCCATGCGCAAGGAACTCGGCAGTGCGGCCCGGGCCGGGGACTGCGCTGCGGTGTACGACGCCTCCGCGCGCCTGGTGGCCGGCACGCCCTGTACGGCGGCGCAGGGCGAGGAGGCGGCGGAGCTGGTGGGGAAGGTGCTGGCCGGGCACGAGCCGGAACCGCCGGAGAACGAGGGCCGGCTGCTGGCCGCGGAACCCGCCGGTGAGGTGCGACGGCCCGCCGGAGCCGTCGTGCTGGCCCGCTCCGCGGGCCCGCTGGACGCCCGCATCGCCGCGATCTGGGGCTGGTCCGCGGCGATCGGCGCCGCGGGCCTGGCCGCGTCCGTGCTGTTGTCCGTCCGCCTCGCCCGCTGGGTGGGCCGTCCCCTCTCGACGCTGGACGCCAGCGCCCGGCGACTGGGCGAGGGCATCCTCGACGAACGGACCGACATCGGCGGCGGACCGCCGGAAGTGCGCCGGCTGGCCGCCACCTTCAACACCATGGCGGCCCGCACGGAAGCCCTGGTGCACGGCCACCGGGCCGTGATCGCCGATGTGTCCCACCAACTGCGCACTCCGCTGGCCGCGTTGCGGCTGCGGCTCGACGTCCTCGCCGCCGGCGCCGAAGAAGGCACCGCGACGGAACTGGCCGCCGCCCAGGAGGAGATCGCCCGGCTGTCCCGGCTGGTCGACGGACTGCTGGAGGTCGCGCGCGCCGAACAGGCGACACCCCGCCCGACCGCGGTGCGCGTCGACGAGGTGGTGGCAGAGCGGGTGGCCGCCTGGTCGCCCGTGGCGGAGGAGCGCGGGGTGGGGCTCAGCACCGTGTCCGCAGGACCCGCGGTGACCGTCGCGCTGGGCGCGGGCCACCTGGAACAGATCCTCGACAACCTGATCGCCGACGCGGTGGAGGCCGTGCCAGCCGGCGGGAGCATCACCCTCGACGGCCGCGAGGCGGGCGGGCGGGCCCGGGTGCGCGTGCGGGACGACGGGCCGGGGATGACGGCCGAGGCGAAGGCGGTCGCATTCCACCGGTTCGGGAACCCGGAGGCCAGGGGCAGCGGCCTGGGGCTGGCCATCGTCCACCGCCTGGTCACCGCCAACGGCGGTACCGCGCGCCTGGAGGACACGCCGGGCGGCGGGCTGACCGTCGTACTGGATCTGCCGCTGGGGCCGGAGCGCGGGCACGAGCGGGGGATCGCGTCGAGATCCTTACCGGTGGACCGGACGGCGGATCGGAACCGGTAGATCTTTACGGGTTCTGAAGAAGACGCGAACCAGTTCCCGAGTGCCATCAGCACAGCCTGGAGAAGCACGCACCCGACGCGGACCGCCGATTCACCAGGAGCGCTGCCATGGCACCCTCGCCCGACGACTTCCACAGGAGCCCCGCCCCGGCCGGTTCCCCGCACGCGCGCGATCAAGGCCTACGGCGCAGTCGCCGCATCACCCGGTGGATCGCCGTCACCGCCGTGGCCGGCGCCGCGGCCCTGGGCAGCCTCTACACCCATTTGCTGCCGGGCAGTTCGGCCTCCCCCGCACCGCCGGGCCCACCCGCGCAGCACTCCACCGCTTCCACCGCCACCACGGCAAGAGGGGACGACCAGCAGGGCGAGGACGACGACGAGGGCACGGCCCCGGTCACGCAGCCGGCACCGCAGCCCCCCGCCCGGCCGCCGGCGGCCTCCCAGGGACAGCCGCACACCACGACGGGGGCGTCATGACCACGCGCGCCCCGGCACCGGCCCAGACGGTCTTCCCTGCCCTGGGCACCACGGCGGCACTGCTCGTGACCGACCCCGGCGCGCTGCCCGCCGCGACGGCGGTCCTGCGCGCCGAGCTGGCCACCGTCGACCTCACGTGCAGCCGCTTCCGGCCCGACTCCGAACTCACCCGCGTCAACCTGGGCGCGGGCACCTCCATGACCGTCAGCGCATACTTCGCCGAAGCACTCAAGATCGCCCTGCGTGCCGCCCGGTTCACCGACGGCGCCGTGGACCCGACCGTGGGCAGGGCGGTGAGCGCGCTCGGCTACGACCGCACCTTCGCCTCCGTGCGTCCCGACGACACCCGTCCGCTGCCCGTGTCACGCCCCGCGCCGGGCTGGCAGCGGATCGTCTTCGACCCGCACACGCGCCGACTGCGACTGCCCCCGCACACCCGCCTGGACCTGGGCGCCACCGCGAAGGCCCTCGCCGCGGACCGCGCCGCCCGCACAGCCGCTGCCACCACCGGCAGCGGGGTCCTCGTCAGCCTCGGCGGCGACCTGGCGACGGCCGGGCCGGCACCGGACGGTGGCTGGCGGATCGCGCTCGCCGACGACCACGCACGACCCATCACGGAGCCGGGTCCCACCGTTGCCATGACGGGCGGAGCGCTGGCGACCTCCGGCATCCGGGTGCGCACCTGGCGGCGCGACGGGCGCACCCTGCACCACATCGTCGACCCGGGCACCGGTGAGCCCGCCACACCCGTCTGGCGCACCGTCGCCGTCGCGGCCGCCACCTGCGTGGACGCCAACACCGCCAGTACGGCCGCGGTCGTGCTCGGCGACCGGGCCCTGGACTGGCTGCGCGGCACCGCCCTGCCCGTGCGGCTGGTCGGCCTCGACGGCGAGGTCGTACGCCTCGCGGGCTGGCCGCCCGATTCCCCCGTTCCCGCCCAGGGAGGCAGGCCATGACGACGCCGGCTCTGACCGGCAGCCCCCTGTGGTACGCCAGCCGCGCGAGCGGCACCCTCTCCCTGATCCTGCTCACCGCCACCCTGGTGCTGGGGATCGCCTCCGGCGGGCGCTCCGCACCGCGCCGGACCGGCCGGTTCGAGATCGGCCTGCTGCACCGCAACCTGTCCCTGCTCACCCTGGTGTTCCTGGCCGTGCACGTGGTGACCGCGGTACTCGATCCGTTCGTGCACCTGGGATGGGCGGTTTCCGTGGTGCCGTTCGGGGCGTCCTACCGTCCGCTCTGGCTCGGGCTGGGCACGGCCGCGCTCGATCTGCTGCTGGCGGTGCTGGTCACCAGCGCGCTGAGGCTGCGGCTGGGAGTGCGGCGCTGGAAGGCGGTGCACTGGCTGGCGTACGCGGCATGGCCGTTCGCGCTCTTCCACGGGGTGGGCACCGGCACCGACACCCGGCTTCCACTCCAGCTGTGGCTGTACGCCGGGTCTCTGGCCTCGGTGGTCGGTGCCGTGTGGTGGCGCCTGGCGAAGGCCGGGCCCGGGCGGGTCGCCGGGCGTCTGGTGGCCGCCGTGACTGCGACCGCCGTACCGGTGGTGCTGGCGGAGTTCCTCGCGGCGGGGCCGCTGCAGCCCGGCTGGGCCCAGCGTGCCGCCGCGACGACGATCCTGCTCGGAGGTGGACGATGAACCGCTCGGTCCCGGCGTCCTTCACGCCCGAGCACCCCTGGGCCGGGCCGGTCGATCCCGCCGCGGCCCGTCTGCTCGCCGGGTGGCACTCCACCGGGCGACCGGCCACACTCACCGATCACCTGGGACGCTACGGCCCGCCTCCCGCAAGCCGTACGCCGATGTCCCTGGTGGAGGCCGTCGAGGCGGCGGGACTCACCGGACGCGGCGGCGCCGGGTTTCCCACCGCCCGGAAACTGCGTGCCGTCGCGGAGCGCCGTGGCCGCTCGGTGGTCGTCGTCAACGCCATGGAGAGCGAACCCGCCAGCCGCAAGGACCAGTTCCTGCTCGCCGTCGCGCCCCATCTTGTCCTTGACGGTGCCGTCCTGGCCGCCGCCGCGGTCGGCGCCGACACCGTCCACGTGTGCCTGCCCCGCGACCGCACGGCCCAGTACAGGCAGCTCGGGGCGGCTCTGGCCGAGCGTCGGCACGCCCGCCTCGACCGGGTGCGGGTACGCCTGCACGCCCTTCCGCACGCCTACGTCTCCAGCGAGTCGACCTCGCTGGTGAGCTGGCTCAACGGGGGTCCGGCCCGTCCTCAGGGCAGCCCGCGCACCCATGAACGCGGCGTCGCCCGGCGCCCCACGCTCGTGCACAACGCAGAAACCCTTGCCCACCTGGCTCTCATCGCCCGACACGGCCCCCGCTGGTTCCGGCAGGCCGGCGCGCCGGACGAGCCCGGCACCACGCTCGTCACCGTTTCCGGCGCCGTCGCCGCCTCGGCTGTACTCGAGGTCGCGCTCGGCACCCCCCTCGCCACGGTTCTCGACCGGGCCGGAGGTCCGGCGGAGCCCGTACAGGCGGTCCTGCTGGGGGGCTTCGCCGGCACCTGGCTCCCGGCGGAGCATCTGCACACGCCCCTCACCCGCCGTGATCTGGCCCCGCTGGGTGCCGCGCCCGGTGCGGGCGTGCTCGTCGCGCTCGCCCATTCGGCCTGCGGGCTGAGCGAGACGGCGCGGATGCTCGCCTATCTGGCCGCTCACGGCGCCCGCCAGTGCGGCCCCTGCCATTTCGGCCTGCCCGCCGTGGCCGAGGACTTCGCCGCCCTGGCGGCGGGACGGGCCGATGCGGATCTGTGGTCCCGTCTGCACCGCCGGACCTCTCTGCTGCCGGACCGGGGCGCCTGCCGCCACCCGGACGGCGCCGCCCGTCTCGCGGCCTCCGCACTGCACACCTTCGCCGAGGACGTCGAGCGGCACCTCACCCACCACGTCTGCGAAGCAGCCCGTCGGCCGCCCCGGACACCCGTACCGCCTGCCACACCCCCGGAGGGATGGCGATGACCCGCACCCGGAGCCTGCGCATCGACCGCATCGCCTGCACGGGCCAGGGCCTGTGCGCGGAACTGCTGCCCGAGCTGATCCACCTCGACGAATGGGGCTACCCCGTGATCAAGGACCGGGCTGTCCCGGCACGGCTGCACACCCACGCCCGCCGGGCCGTCGGCGCCTGCCCCCGACTGGCCCTCCTCGTCGAGGGCGCCGAGCCGTGACAGGCCCGCGACCACCGCCGGTCGGATGTCCAGAAGAGCCAGGCGGCGAGGCGGTCGGTCAGCACGCCGACAGGGATCCGGCCCGGTGAACCGACCACGACCGGCACCGCCACCAGCAGAGACTGCTGGAAGAATGTCGGGGCCAAGCAGTCCTTGAGCCGGGGGCCGAGTGGGCTCAGCCGCGCCCATGCCCAGAAGTTGACGGCCAAGCCCGTGGTGGCGAGCGCCGGCATCAACCACGCCCGCCGGGTGACGGCCGCGTGTCATCGGGGCCAGGGGTTTTCGTCAGGGAAGTGCGGATGGGGCAGACGGCCCTGTCGGGTTTGTGCTCGCGGCGGCGCTCAGGGCGCCAGATGGATCCCGTAAAGGCTGCGGCCGCCCACGAGTTCGCGGCCGGTGATCAGTTCGGGTTCGATGCGGACGAAGACCTCCTCGGGCGAGGGCGCCCAGGAGCGTGGGCCGGTCCGGGCCAGGCGCTCGTGCTCGTCGGGGTCGCGTACCACGGTGGCCGCCCCGGTGACGACGACGCTCCAGCCGGAGTGTGCCACCGCGTCGACCTCGTCGGCCTCGAAGGCGACCACCGTGCCGTCGACGGCGCGGGCCAGTTCGGAGGCCGCCGAGGTGCACAGCAGCACCGCGCCGTCACTGTCGAGGGAGAAGTTGACGGGCAGCACCGCGGGCAGGGCCTGCCTGGTGTGGACGATGCGGCCGACGGGCACCTTCGCCAGGAGACGCAGGCACTCCTGCCGTTCGAGTTCGCGGAAACCGTCGTTGGGATACATGAGCCAGCCCGTCTCTCACCTGGATGCGACGCTGGAGCGTCCGGTCCATCGTCCGTCGGGTCGCGGCGGTGGGTGAGGGTCCATCGGCCCCTGCCCGGCCGCAGAACGTCCCGCGTCACACCGTGATGCGTCGCCCGGTGATGGCGAGGGGATCGATGCGCACCCACTGGTCGCGGTGGCCACCGGCCCAGGGCTCGCTGCGGGCGCCCTCGATGAGCCGGCGCACCTCGTCGGGGTCGGTCACGGTCCGGGCATGGCCCCGTACCAGCACGCTCCAGCCCCTGCTGAACGCGTCGTCGATGCGGTCGACCTCGAAGGCGACCTGGCAGCCGGATGCCTGCGACGGTGTGCTGCCGGGTTCGGTGCGGAAGACGATCGCGCCCTCGACGACGCTGTAGTTCACGGGCACGACGACGGGCCCGGAGACCGTGGGCACCGCGATCCGTCCCACGCCATGGGTGGAGAGCAGAGCCCGGCACTCCGGGACGCTCAACGCGGTGAAGTCGGGACTGCGGGAGGCCTGCTCCAGGCCGCTCGGCAGGTCGGTGTCGCCGCCGGTGAGGTCCCGCACAGTGGTCTCGAGGACCTGGGACAGCCGGAGCAGGACGCCCGGCCCCGGTGCGGCGCCGGAGTACTCCTCGAGGTACTGGAGGTAGCCCGGCGCCATCCCGGCGCGGGTGGCCGCCTCCCTCCGGCTCAGTCCGAGTTCCGCGCGCCGTGCGGCGAGACGACGTCCGAGATCGCCCAGCGCATGTTCCTCGACCGTCCGAGACGGTGCCTTGTCAGCCATGGCCCCTCACTCCCTCTCGCCCTGCCGGACCGCACCCGATGCCTGGATTGACCCGTAGATCCAGCATGTCCGGCTCCGGTGGGGCGGACTTGGGCCGGTCGGCCCTCACTGCCAGGCCGGACGGGACCGCTTCCCTTCTGTGCTC
Organism: Streptomyces sp. NPDC001137; assembly: GCF_040298885.1. Lineage (NCBI taxonomy): Bacteria > Bacillati > Actinomycetota > Actinomycetes > Kitasatosporales > Streptomycetaceae > Streptomyces > Streptomyces sp. NPDC001137. The sequence goes on along the minus strand of NZ_JBEPBA010000002.1, from coordinate 577,074 downwards.
CCGTATGGCTCTCATGCTCCGGCGGACCGTCGGGCGGGAAATGGCCATCAGTCCCGCCCCTGCCCGAGAGCAACGCTCGATCCGCTGCGCGCGAAGGCATGGAGCCGCCCGATCCCCGTCAGACGTGCGCAAAGGGCCGACCGGCCCTACCGCCCTACCTGACATCCCGCTTTGCTCTGTCTATGGCCGAAATCCGCACCGGGTCGGCGCCCTGCCACACGGAACGCGTCATCGGGGGCACGACGGTGGTGGAGATGCGCGGCGAGATCGACATGCTCACGGCGACGCCGCTTTCGGCACGCCTCGACACACTGACCGCGGGCCCGCGCCCCCACCTGGTGCTCGACCTGCGCCCCGTGACCTTCATCGACGGCAGCGGCCTGAGGCTGCTGTGCCGCGCAAGGAACCGGGTGCTGGCCCGGCAGGGCCGGCTCCGGCTGGTGGCCGACAGCGGTCGCCTCCTGCGTATCCTGCGGCCCGCCCTGCTGGCCGACGTCTTCGAGATCCTTCCCGACCTGCACACGGACCACTTCGATGCTCCCGAGGAGGGCACAGTCTCCGCTGTGACGGGCTGAGCCCATCGGCTTGTGGCGGAGTCCTGGCTTGCAGCGGCTCTCGCCCGGCACGACGATCGGAGAGCGGGTGTTTCGCCGCTCCATTACCACTGAGGCACGTGATGGGTCCCACATCACACACCGGTGAAGGCGGTCGTCCGGATCCCCCCGTGGGGGCGCTGACCCCCACCGGTGACCCGGTGCTTGTCGCACGGTTCAGCGTGCCGGTGGTCCCGAAGACGTTCGTGCGCAGGCCCCGGCTCACCGAGCAGCTGGATGCTGGGGTCAAGGGGCCGCTGACCCTGGTCGACGGGCCTGCCGGCGCGGGCAAGACCCTGCTGGTCGCCGACTGGGCCACGGGGGGCCTGCCGGGGCCCACCGCCTGGCTGACGGTGGAGCCCGAGGACAGCGGTCCCGGTGTCTTTTGGACCTATGTGCTGCAGGCCTTCCGGCACCATGGGATCGCCGTGCCCGACCGGATCGGCAGCCCGGCCCGCCCCGGAAAGGTGGACCACTCGCTGCTGACCCGCCTCGCGGCCTGGCTGGACGGGCGGGACGTGCCGGTGATCCTCGTCCTGGACGACTTCGACGGGACGTCCGGGTCCGCCGAGGTGGCCGATGAGCTGCAGTTCGTCCTCCGCCACGCGGGCGAGGGCCTGCGACTGGTGATCATCTGCCGTGCGGAGCCGCTGCTGCCCCTGCACCGCTATCGGGCCGCCGGTGAACTCGTCGACATCCGCAGCGCCGACCTGGCGTTCCGTTCCGAGGAGACGGCGGCCCTGGTGGATCGCCACGGACTGCCGCTGTCGGCGGAGATGGCGCGTGCGCTGACCAAGCGCACGGGCGGCTGGGCGGCCGGACTACGGCTGTCCGCCCTGGCGGCCGAGCACACCGATGACCCGGAAGGCTTCCTGACGGACTTCGAGGCCGGTCAGAGCACCCTCGCGGACTTCCTGCTGGCCGAAGTACTCCGCACCCACCCGGCGGAGACCCAGGACCTGCTGCTGCGCACCAGCATCGTCGAGGAGACCCATCCGGATCTGGCCAATGCCCTCACCGGTCGGAACGACGCGGAACCCATTCTGGCGGAGCTGCAGCGCGCGAACGCGTTCATCGAGCCCATCGGGCATTCCTGGTACCGGCTGCACCCGCTGTTCGCCGAGATCCTGCGGGCCCATCTGCGCGTCCGCCACCCCGGCCTCGAGCCGGAGCTGCACCGGGTGGCTGCCAAGTGGCTGAGCGGCGCGGGCCTGCTGAGCGAGGCCCTGCCGCATGCGGCGGACGCGGGCGACTGGGATCTGGCCGCCGCCGAGCTCATCGACGATCTGGCGATCGGCCGGATGCTCACCGGCCTGGACGCCGAGCGCCTGGACGGTCTCTTCGCCCCCATGACCCCGGACGCCTCCGGGCCCGCGACCGATCTGGTGCGTGCGGCACGCGAACTGACCCGCCACGACGTGGAGCGTGGCGTCGCCTACCTGCATCATGCGCAGGAGAAGCTGCCCGACGACCCGCGCGAGGCAGCGGCCGCACAATTCAGCTGTGCCGTGTTGCGAGTCCTCGCCGCTCGGGTGGCGGGCTCGGCGGACATGGCCGAGACGGCGGCAGAGACGGCGGCGGAAGCCGCGCGTGCGCTGCCCGCCGAGCGGTTGGAGCAGCGCCCGGAGCTGACGGCCCTCATGCTCACCGACCTCGGATCGGCCCAGCTGTGGGCCGGCCGCTTCGATGCCGCTCGTTCGACGCTGTCCGCCGCCGTCCAGGCCGCCGAGGGGCCGTCGACGGCCTTGCCCCGGCATGAATCCCTCGGCCGACTGGCACTGATCGACTATCTGCACGGCTGGCCGGGGCAGGCCGAGTCGCATGCCAGGGCGGCGATCTCCGAGGCCGACCACTCCGGTCTGCCGGCGTCCGCGCGAACGGGGGTGGCCCAGCTCGTACTCGCCGCCGTCGCCATCGACCGGGGCGAGCTCGTGGCGGCGCACGACCACCTCGAGCAGGCCCACGCCTCGACCGCCGCGTCCCGCGATCCCATCGTGGCCGTCGAACTGGCCCTGCTGGGTTCCCGTCTGCGGCTTGCGACGGGAGATCCGCAGGGGGCGCTGCAAGAACTCGACGCGATGGCGGAGAAGCCGCTGACCTCTGCGAACCCTTCTCCGTGGGTGAAGGACCGGATCGCGATGGCCCGGGCCGCCGTACGGCTGGCCGAGGACGACGCCCGGGCCGCGGTGCGGGTCTTCGAGGACGAGCCACCGCAGACCCCGGAGGGCCTGGTGGCCGAGGCCCGGGCGTACCTGGCTGCCGGTGCGGGCCGGCGGGCACTGGGCATCCTCGACGCGCTCGCCGACGACCCCGGTCGTGGACCGGGGATCATGGCCTGGGCTCTGGTGGCTCGGGCACAGGCCCTCGATGCGCTGGGCGATGCCGCCACCGCGGAGAACCTGGTGCTGCGTGCCCTCGCGGTCTCGCGCCCTCATCAGCTGAGGCGTCCCTTCCGGGAAGCCGGGCCGTGGCTGGCGCGGCTGCTGAGCCGCCGGCCCGCGCTCACGCAGGGACATGACTGGCTGGCCACCGCGCCGGAGGGGCGCTCCCCCGCCCCGCACACGAAGCAGCCATCCGTGATCCCGTCCCGGGAGCCCCTCAGCGAGCGGGAGCGGGACGTGCTGGGGCGGGTGGCGCAGCTGATGTCCACCGGCGAGATCGCTGACGATCTTCATGTGTCGGTCAACACGGTCAAGACGCACCTGAAGAACATCCACCGCAAGCTGGCTGTGGCCCGGCGCGGCGAGGCGGTCCGCCGGGCCCGGGAGCTGGGCCTGCTGTGAGGCCCGTTCACCTGCCCGGGGTGATGTCCCCCGCCTCCTGCCGCCGCAGCATGAAGACACAGAGACACGAAGGACCGGACGAGGTCGAGAGAAGCCTGCTCATGCGCTATGAGATCCGCGTCGACGGGCAGATGTCGGACACGCTGGCTGCGGCGTTCCCCGAGTTGGACAGCTTCGTCGCGTCCCGCCAGACCGTGTTGTTCGGCGAGGTCACCGACGAGGCCCATCTGTACGGCCTGTTGGCGCGGTTCCAGTCGCTCGGTCTGCACGTCGTGGAGATGCGCCGGCTCCCGACGTGAGACTCCCGGCGTGAGAAACAAGACCCCGTACGTACAGCTGGGCCGGCCCCTCTCCAAGGAGAGGGGCCGGCCCTGTCGGCCGTCACCTGCCCAGCAGCCGCGACTTGTTGGCGGCGAACTCCGCCTCCGTCAGCACTCCTTGGCCGCGCAGCTCTGTCAACCGCGTCAGCTCGTCGCTCATGCCGGGGCTCCGCTCTTCCTCGGACTCGGTACCGTGCGTGGTCAGTGCGACGTGAGGATCTTCGCCTTGGCCTGCGCGTACTCGGTGTCGGTGATGTCGCCGTGGTCGTGCAGCCCGGCGAGCCTGGCCAGTTCGTCCGTACTGGTCCGCCCGGCCATGGGGGTCTCGGCGGCGGCCTCTTGGACGTAGGAGCGGAATGCCTGCTCCTGCCTCTGCATCTGGCGCCGGTCGCGTTCGCCCATGCCGCGCCCGCGAGCGATCAGGTAGACGAAGACACCCAGGTACGGCAGCACGCAGACGGTGAGCGTCCAGCCCGCCTTGCCCCACCCGCTCATGCGGTCGTCCCGGAAGATGTCCCCGATGACACGGAAGAGCAGGACGAACCACAAGACCCACAGGAAGAACCAGAGCATGGTCATGAACGCGTCGAGCAGGGGGTAGCCCGAGCTTGCCAGGGTGTAGTCCACGGTTGCCTCCAGTGTCGGGCCGCCGTGCTGCCGCGGCGGTCAGAGGGTCTTGTCTGCTCCACGCTGCGCCCGCCGACCTGCGGACACATCACCCGGCGCGGGTGGGGGGTGCGGCCGCCGCCCGTGGCAGCGCGCCCACTTGCGCCCGCCGCCGCAGGGGCAGGGGGCGTTGTGGGGTCGCCGTGCGTCGGCGGCCGCGTACTGCCGCATGATCAGGGCGGGCGGCAGGTTCTGGTGCAGGAGCGCGGCCATGGTGCGCATCGGCACGTCGACGTGGTGAAAGAACTCCTTGAAGCCGGGGCACAGATGGTTGAGGCCCGGCTCGCCGTCCGGCGTCACGTCGAAGCGGTCCTTGGGGCAGCCGCCGTGACAGGCGAACCGTACGTCGCACTCGCGGCAGAAGCGCGGCAGGCCGTCCCGTTTGTGCTGCCCGAACTCCTGCTGCTCGGGCGAGTCCACCAGCTCCAGCAGGTGCCGCTGCCCGATGTTGCCCAGCAGGTACCGCGGTTCGACGAAGTGGTCGCAGGAGTAGACGTCCCCGTTGTGCTCCAGGGCGAGCGCGCGGCCGCAGGTCTCGGAGTGCACGCACAACGAGGGTGGAGCGCCGTACCAGTTGGCCAGGGCCACGTCGAACATCTGGACGTAGACGGTGCCGACGTCGCGTCGCACCCAGTCCTCGAAGACATCGACGAGGAAGCGGCCGTACTGCTCCCCGGTGATCGAACGCCGGGTGACCTGCTCGCCCTCCTGCCGGTACAGCGGCCGGTCCTTGGCCCGGGCGCCCCAGCCGGCGTCGGCGGCCGGCAGGTGCTGCGCGGTGGTGCGCTCCACGATCGGGATGAACTGGAGGTGCCGGGCGCCGCAGTCGTCGCGCAGGAAGGCGTACACCTCGCGGCCGTGGCCGGCGTTGGCGTCGTGCAGCGTGGTGAGCACGTTCCAGTCCACGCCTGCCGCACGCAGATGGTCCAGTCCTCGCATGACCCGGTCGAAGGTCGGCTTGCCGCCCTTGTCGACGCGGTAGGCGTCGTGCATCGCGCGCGGCCCGTCGACGGACAGCCCGACGAGGAAGTCGTTGTCGCGGAAGAACCGCGCCCATTCGGCGTCGATCAACGTGCCGTTGGTCTGGATGGTGTTGACGATGCGTTGTCCCGGGCGGGCGTTGAGGCGTTCGTACTCCAGGGAGCGGCGGAAGAAATCGAGTCCCATGAGCGTGGGTTCGCCGCCCTGCCAGGCCACCGTGACCTCCGGTGCCGGACCGTGCGCCTCGATCAGCTGACGGATGTACTCCTGCAGCAGTTCGTCGGCCATCCGGAACCTGCTGCCCTCGTACAGCAATTCCTTGGAGAGGAAGAAGCAGTACGTGCAGTCCAGGTTGCAGATCGCTCCGGTGGGCTTGGCCAGCAGGTGGAAGGGGCTGCGCGGGGCCACGGCATCGGGACGCCGGACGGTGGGGGCGGGCAGCCATACGGTGCTCATGGCTCCGAGCGTGGCCGCGCGGTCGGGTCGAGGGGTCACCCGTGGCGGGTGACGCCGTGATCGGCCGCTTGGGCCCCGCATCGGCGTACCCAGCCACTTGGGCGCTTACGGCCTCCCGCCGCACACGGTTCTTGATCGCGGTCGGGGCCACAGGCCGGCCAGCGCGTATCGGATGATGCTGCCGCTCGATCCCCAGTCGCCGGAATCACCCAGGTCGAAGCCGAGGCGACGGAGAGATGGCCGCGCCTGCCATCGTGGCGAGCGCGGCCCCGGCGGGGAAACCGGCCGACACCCGGGACGGCTCGGGGCCCGGTGACGAAGATGATCGCCGACATGATCCGGGGCCGACAATAATCGTCACGGCCAGGGGCAGGACGTCACCTGGTCTACGGCGGTGCCGACGTCCAGGGTGACCGTGCCGTCGCCGACACCCACGGCGCCGCCGCCCTGCCCGGTCAGGGCGTGCACCACGGCACTGTGGGCCGTTCGGGTGGCCTTCACGTGGCGATCTTCATGACCGCGCTGTCGGTGGCGGATTCGACCTGAGGTCCGAGCCCTCGTACGGCGTCGGTGGCCCGCGACGGCAGCCCCGGTGGCCGTCGGGGAGACCGTCGACGCTGCCGCTGCACAGGCGGCCCGGCGCACGTCGGGCAGGCCCGAGCGGGTGACGATGCCGGCCGGTGGAGCCGATCACCGCGGTGGCATGTCCGGAGCGGGCAGGGCGCGTCGGCCGGCCGCGCGCAACGTCGGCGCCACGGTGCACTTCGCAGCTCCGAGCAGCACGAGCCACGGGCCCAGCAGACGGGCGAGCGCGACGGCCGGCTCGGCCGGGTGGCCCGGTATACGACGATGCCGGGGACGACACCGAAGGTCCCCGCGGCGAAGGTTAGGCCGTGGTGGGCCCGGCCCCGGTCCGCGATCGCGATGTACACCGTCACCGGCCCCGACAGCAGCGGGTGGCGCAGGCACACCACCCCGCCGGCACGGAACCGCAGGCCAACAGGATCCGCATCAGCCGGCTGCCGTCCCGCTACGAACGGGAGACCCTGGACCAAGGGCGCCAGGGGCCGGCCGAGCGCCCACCGCGTCCCCGATGGCCGCCACGATTCACCTGCGCCGTCGGGTGTCGGACGGCCGCCGGGCCCGTGATCACCCGCGCCGGGTGAGGGCGCCTCACATCCGCTGATCGGTGACGTCGTCGCGCCGCACGACGCACAGCCCCCAGATGATGAACGCGTACATCGCGATCAGCGTCAGCGACCACATCGGGTAGTAGGGGACGGACAGGAAGTTGGCGATGATCAGCAGCGAGGCTATGGCCACACCCCCGACCCTGGCCCAGGTGGCCGCGGTGAACAGGCCGAGGCTCACGATCACCCCGACCACCCCGAGGGCCAGGTGGATCCAGCCCCAGCTGGTCAGGTCGAACTTGAAGACGTAGTTCGGGGTGTTGACGAAGACGTCGTCATTGGCGATCGCCATGATGCCGCGGAAGATGTCGAGGACACCGGCGATCATCAGCAACACCGCGGCGAACACGGTAAGGCCGGAAGCGGCGGCCATTGTGCCCGCCGAATGGCGACGAGGAGTAACGGTGCTGGCCATGGCCGGCCTCCATTCCTCACGGGGGCTGCTGCGCGCAGCCGTTCACCATCGAGCCTCCCCGAGACCCGCCGCGCCGTGATCACCCGGAGAGGGTGAGGTCGCGCCGGTCACCCACCTGCTGTGCTGGGAGGGCACTCCCACCAGCCGGGAGGAGGCTGACATGGCTGCTGAGTTCCGGGGGAGGATCGCGCAGGACATCCGCGACTCGGTGCCCGACTGGGAGCCGTACCGACAGCCGCAGGTACCGGACGGCGCGCCCAACGTCCTCTACATCGTCTGGGACGATGTGGGCTTCGGAACCTTCGACTTCTTCGGCGGCCTGGTCAGGGCCCCGGCGATGCGCCGTATCGCGGACGCCGGTGTGCGCTTCACGAACTTCCACACCACCGCCCTGTGCTCGCCCACCCGGTCGTGCCTGATGACCGGCCGGAACGCCACCAGCAACGGCATGGCCTGCGTCACCGAGGTCACCAACGGGTTCCCCAACAGCAACGGGCGCATCCCGATGGAGAACGCCAACATCGCCGAGGTGCTGGTGGAGCGCGGCTGGAACACCTACTGCGTCGGCAAATGGCATCTGTGCCCGTCGGAAGAGGCGAACATGGCCTCCTCCAAGCGCCACTGGCCGCTCTCCCGCGGCTTCGAGAGGTTCTACGGCTTCCTCGGCGGCGAGAGCGACCAGTACTACCCGGACCTGGTGTACGACAACCACCCGCACGAGGTGCAGCAGACCCCGGACCAGGGCTACCACCTGTCGAAGGACCTGGCCGACCGGGCGATCGAGTTCATCCGCGACGCCAAGGTCATCGCCCCGGACAAGCCGTGGTTCACCTACCTGTGCCCCGGCGCCGGACACGCCCCGCACCACGTCCCGCGCGAGTGGGCCGACCAGTACCGGGGCGTCTTCGACGACGGCTACGAGGTCTACCGCGAGCTGGCCCTGCGGCGTGAGATCGAGCTGGGGGTCATGCCCGAGGGGACCGAGCTCACCCCGATCAATCCGCACGGCGAGCCGTATGCGCTCGGGCCCGGCGGGGCGCCGTGGCCGGCGGGCGAGTTCGTCCGCCCCTGGCAGACCCTGACCGAGGACGAGCGGCGCCTGTTCGCCCGCATGGCGGAGGTCTTCGCCGGGTTCGTCTCCTACACCGACGCCCAACTCGGCTGTGTCCTGGACTACTTGGCGGAGTCGGGGCAGCTCGACAACACCATCACGGTGGTGGTGTCCGACAACGGAGCAAGCGGCGAGGGCGGACCGAACGGCTCCCTGAACGAGAACAACTTCTTCAACGGCGTGCCCGACGACATGGCGGACAACCTCCGCCACCTGGAGGACCTGGGCAGCCCCAAGACCTACAACCACTACCCGACGGGGTGGGCCTGGGCCTTCGACACTCCCTTCAAGTACTGGAAACGGTGGGCCTCCTACGAGGGCGGCGTCGCGGACCCGATGTTCCTGTCCTGGCCGGCCGGCATCGGGGCCGCGGGCGGCATACGGCACCAGTACACGCATGCCATCGACATCGTGCCGACCCTGTACGACCTGCTCGGTGTCGACCCGCCCGAGACGGTCAAGGGCTACCGGCAGACCCCGCTGCAGGGCGCGAGTCTGCGCGGCGTCCTGGAGGACCCCGAGGCACCCGACCCCCGGGACACGCAGTTCTACGTCATGCTGGGCACCCGCGGCATCTGGCACGACGGCTGGCACGCGTCGGCGCTGCATCCGCCGGCGCCGTCCGGCTGGAGCGGCTTCGACGACGACACCTGGGAGCTGTACCACCTGCGGGAGGACCGCGCCGAGGCCCGCGACCTGGCGGCCGAGCACCCGCAGAAGCTGGAGGAACTCAAGCGGCTGTGGGCGCGGGAGGCCGAACGCCTGGGCGGGCTGCCGCTGGACGACCGGACGGCGATCGAGATCTTCAGCACGCCACGGCCCCAGCTCTCCGAGCCCCGCGACCAGTACGTGTACTACCCCGACTGCGCCGACGTGCCCGAGTCGGTGGCGGTCAACATCCGCGGCCGGTCCTACGCCCTCGCCGCCGACGTCCGCCTCGACACCCCGGAGGCCCGCGGTGTGCTGTTCGCGCACGGCGGCCGGTTCGGCGGACACAGCCTCTACCTCCTCGACGGACGGCTGCACTACGTCTACAACTGGCTGGGCCGGATGGAGCAGAAGGTCGCCTCGCCCGGCCGGGTGCCCGTCGGCGACCACATCCTGTCGGCCGACTTCCGCGCCGACGACCGCAAGGACAACGGCCTCACGGTCGGGACCCTGACCCTGCGCGTCGACGACCGTGAGGTCGGAGCAATCCGGATCAGGACCCAGCCCGGCATGTTCGCCTGCGACGGCGAGGGCCTGTGCGTGGGCCGCGACAGCGGCCAGGCCGTCTCCGCCGACTACGACCCGCCCTTCCACTTCCTGGGCGGCACGATCCGCCGTGTGCTGGTCGACGTCAGCGGTCAGCCCTTCGCCGATCTGGAGAAGGAGGCCGCCGGCGCCTTCATGCGCGACTGACGGGGGGAACGCAACGGCAGCCGGAGGGAGGTCGGCGCGATGAGCAGCGGCGCCTGGACCGTGGTGGCCGTGGCGGGCGTCATCGGCGCGTATGCCCTCGGATCGCGTCGGCTGTCGACCACGCCCGTCTCGTCGGCGATCGTGTTCACGGGAAGCGGCATCCTCATCGGCCCCGCCGTCCTCGACATCGTCGGCGTCGAACACGACTCCGCGGCCCTGACGGTCCTGCTGGAAGCCGCACTGACCCTGGTGCTGTTCACCGACGCCATGACCGTACGGCGACGCGACCTGGCCACGGGCGGCTTCCTGCCCGGCCGGCTGCTGGGCATCGGGCTGCCGCTGAGCATCGCGGCCGGCTGGCTGCTGGCCTGGCCGCTGCTGCCGGGGCTGACCGCTTGGGAGCTGGCCCTGGTGGGTGCGATCCTCGCCCCCACCGACGCCGCTCTGGGCAAGAGCGCCATGTCCGATCCGCGGGTGCCGGCGCTCGTTCGCGAGGGTCTCAATGTCGAGAGCGGCCTCAACGACGGCATGGTGCTGCCGTTCTTCGTCGTCTTCCTCGCGGCCATCCCCGGCACGTCCTACGCGCACGAGGGCGTGGCGGGGACCTTCTGGCGGGCCCTGCTGCTCAGCAGCGCCCTGGGCCTGCTGGTCGGCGGCTGCGGCGGGTGGCTGCTGCAGGCCGCCCGCGCCCGAGGGTGGGTCACCATGGAGTGGCGACAGGTCCATGTCCTCGCCGTTGCCGCAGCCTCGTACGAACTGGCCGTGATCACCGACGGCAGCGGCTTCATCGCGGCCTGGGTCGCCGGGTTCGCCTTCGGATACGCCCTTCGGCGCTTCCCCGCCCCCTCCGACAGCGAGCCGGAGAGCGAGGACCGCACATCCGAGTTCGCCGAGGACCTCGGAGGGCTGCTGGCGTCCGTCAGCCTGATGCTCTTCGGTGCGGTGCTGCTGGGACCCGCACTGCAGCAGCTGACGTGGAAGATCGTGCTGTACGCCGTGCTCAGCCTGACCGTCGTGAGGATGCTCCCCGTGGCGCTCTCGTTGATCGGCAGCGGGCTGCGTCCGCCGACGGTCGCATACATCGGATGGTTCGGGCCACGGGGGCTCGCCTCGGTCGTGCTGGCCCTGCTCGTGGTGGAGGAACACGTGCCGGGAACGGAAACGATGGGCCGGGTGTTCGCCGTGACCGTTGGACTCAGCGTCCTGCTGCACGGCGTCTCGTCCGTGGCACTGGCCGAGCGGTACGGCGCCTGGTACCGGCGGACGAGCGCCGGGCGGCAGCTGCGTGAGGGCGGCGCGGTGCCGCAGAGCCCTGCTCTGTCTGCCGGACAATCTTCTACGCGGTCCGGACCCGCTTCTACGCGGTGAGGTCCGGTCCTCGTCTACGCGGTGAGGTCGGTCCTCGCGGACACGTGTCCGGCGGCCACCGCATCGGCCAGCGCCTGGTGATCGCGCTCGTTCTGATCGGCGTAGGCCTGCGCGAAGCGAGCCAGGGCCCGGTCGAAGGTGTCGCCACCGCCGAGATAGGCGGCGATGGCGATCGGATCGCCGGAGCGGGCATGGGCACGTGCCAGTGAGGCGCCGCACAGCCGGCCGAAGAGCGCCAGGGCCGCGGGATCCATGGTCTCCGGCCGGGCGATGCCCTTCCAGTCCCGCAACTGCCGTACATAGAAGTCGCGTTCGCGGCCGTCGATACCCGTCATGTGCTTCCAGCCGAGGAAGATGTCACTGGCGGCCTGCATCAGCCGCTGCCCTGCCACCACCCGCTCGCCCTGGTTCTCGTACGCGCTCGCGCCGCTGTACGGAGCGAGGACCGAGTTGCCTGCCTCCTTGGCCTGCAACAGCAGCGGGTCCTCGTCGTCGCGACCCAGCAGCAGAATGATCCAGCAGCGGGTGCCCACGCTGCCGACGCCGACCACCTTGCGAGCCATGTCGACCACGTGGAACCGGCTCAGGAGGTGCTGCCGTTCCGAAGACAGGGTGCGCGCGTAGTCGGCGACCAGGGCACGCAGGGTCCGTTGCAGATCGTCGCCCTCGGTGCCGGGCAGCAGTTCGTCGAGGGGGGTGATGAGCGGGGGGTCGGAGATGAGCCGGGGTGCGCCGTCGACCAGCCGGGTCAGCTTCCCGGCGGCCTGCAGACTGGTGCGGGTGCGTGCTTTGGCCGATGCGGTGTCGACGCGCCGGCGCTCGCTGCGGCTCAGCCGCACGGACAGGATCGCTTCGACCTGGGCGGCGTCGTCGCGGGCGTACCAGATGTCGAGGGTGCGCATCCCCGCGAACTCCCGCATCCGCTCGCGGTAGGCCCGGACACTCTCGCGCACGACCGTGGCGCAGTCCGAGGCCGGGAACGAGTTGGCGCGACCGGCGATCACCAGGCTCGCGGCGAGCCGTTTGACGTCCCACTCGAAGGGGCCCGGCAGGGTCTCGTCGAAGTCGTTGATGTCGAAGACCAGATGCCGCTCGGGGGAGGCGAGCAGCCGGAAGTTCAGCAGATGGGCGTCACCGCACAGTTGTGCCATGAGCCCGGTGTGCGGGGACGCCCCCAGATCGGACGCCATGATCGCCGCCGCCCCACGGTAGAAGCGGAACGGCGACTCGAGCATGCGGCCGTATCGGATCGGGACGAGTTCCGGGACCCGGGCTGCGGACTGCCGCTCGATGATGTCGACGGGATCGGGCCGCTTGGCGTCCGGCTCGAAAACGGCATGGGCGGAACGCGGCAGCACGGCCCGCGAAGCCTTTCCCAGGGCCGCACGCTCGGACGGGGACGCAGGTGTCTCGTTCATCGTGATCATGACCGTCCCTCCTTTCTCGCATCGTCGCGGCTCGGTGCCCGCCTGGGATCACCCCGGACAGGTGATGTGCGGCCGTGACCGCCGAGGTGATCCCTCCGTGCGCAGCACCGGGGACCCGACTCGGACGGCCGGCCTGCGGGGTCGCGACCGCAGCAGCCTCCGGCGATGGAAAGGTCGGCAGGTTCCACCTGGCGGAGAACCGAACTCCTCCGGCTAGCCGTGGCCGAGGGGGCGGATCTGGTGCGAGTCGCTGGACGGGACGGCCTCGGTCGCCGCACCCGGCTGGATTCGGGCCCGCTCCGCGTCCTCGGGGTCCAGGTCGACAATGTGGCCCGGGCGGCCGATCTGCCGCGCGGCCCGCACTCCCGCAGACTCACCACGCTGACCGCAGACCAGGTGGTCGTCGACGCCGATGCCCCGGGGATCGCGGTCGGCGTCGACGGCGATGCCCTCCTGCTGACCACCCCGGTCGTCTGCCGCATCGCGCCCGGCTCGCTGCGCGTTCGCGTCCCCCGGCGGCCGGCCGGGAGCGCCCTGGGCGAATCCGCCGACGGACTGGCCGGCCCTGCGCCGACCGGCCCTCGCACGCCGTGCCGGCCGCGGCAGGCTGACCGCGGCCACCCCTCGGCGGGGACGGCTAGCCGGACGGCAGCTGCTCGTCCAGCACGACGGGCTGGGCACGACGCGGGCCGGCCGGGCCCTCCGGGCCGTAGCCGAGTCGGATCAGCATCTGGGCGTGACCGGTGTGGTGCGGTTCCTGGCTGAGGGCGCGGCGCAGGTCGGGCCATTCCATGGGCTGGTGCAGCAGTGACGCGCGCAGCCCCAGGGCGGTGGCCACGAGCAGGACGTGTTCGAGCGCCTCCCCCGCCCGCAGCCAGTCCGTACGACGGTCGTGCTCGGTCCTCAGCAGGGCGATGGCAGGGGCGGTCTCGAAGTCCTGGGCGGGCAACCGCTCGGGGTGGCGTGCGGCGGTGAAGTCCCGCATGGGGATGCGTTCGCGGGCGTCCTGCGGGCCCAGTGCGGTGCGCGGAAGGCCGACGTCGAACGGGGCGCCCGGGTCCCGGTGCACCCAGCGACGGCTCTCCGTGCCGCGCTCGGCGTCGGCGTGGTTGCGCCGCTCGGCCTCGGCGGTCACTCGCAACAGCCGGACCGTCTCGGCGTCCTCGGGAAAGATCAGTGAGGCGCCTTCCGCGTGGGCGGCCTCGGCGAGTTCGGCGCGTGCCTGCGGCGGCAGGGACCTCGCGGAGAACGGGAAGCGGCTGCTGTGCCTGCGCCAGATCGCCGGGTAGAGGTCGCCGCGGTGTTCCGTGCCGTGCCCGCCCTTGGCTCCGGTGGGCCGGACGACGGCGAGCAGGTCGGGCTCGTCGGGGCGGGGCAGCAGCCGCACGACGGGTGCCCAGCCGAAGTGGGACACCGCGACGCGGAGGTTGAAGACGGACGCACCCACGGACAGATGCAGCGCACGGCCGGCCGGATCGGCATGCCGCAGGCCGCGCTGCGGGTCCACGCGCACCTCGAAGGCGACGGTGTCGGGGTCCAGCCTGAAGCGCCAGGGCTGCGTGTTGAAGAATGAGGGCGCGGCCACGGCGGCCGCCACGCAGGCTTCCAGGGTCGCGGCGTCGAGAGGCACGGATGGCATGGTGCCCTCCTCCCGCACGGGTTTCGGAACAGGTGGTTGTCCTACGAGGGTGGGCGCCCGGCGGCCTCTCGCGTGAGGGGCCGATGGTCCCCGGCGGGTGGCCGGTCAGGCCACCGACGACGACGGCAGTGGGGGGTGGGGCGCTCGCCCCGGGCGGACGGCTGCTGCGGGCCGGCGGGCGACGGCAGGGCTGAAGGGCCCCTCCGTGCCAAAAGATTGGTCCCGGTCGGCCCCACGACTCCCTCTGCCAGGCCCATGCCACGACACGCGCCCGGCTGTCACCTTGCTCGAAGTGACGACGAGGAGGTGCGGACCGATGCGGACCTGCAGCCGGACCAAGAGGTGGCTGTGGCGGTGGCGGCCCAACCCGCTGCGCAGGCGCGACGATGTTCTCGAGGCCTGGCTAGGGCTTGCCCTCTGGACGCTCGTGACCGTGGGCGGAACGCTCGCCGGTGTGCTGACGGCCCGGGCCGCCGACGACGCCTTCATGCAGCAGCGCGCCGAGCGCACCCCCGTGAGGGCTGTGCTGCTCACGGACACCCCACCCGCGGAGGCGACGAGCTACCGGGCGTTTGCCCAGGTCCGCTGGACCGCAAGGGACGGATCCACCCGGACCGGCAGGACGCTGGTGGACGGCGGACTCAAGGCCGGATCCACGACGGTGCTCTGGACCGACACGCGGGGAAGCCTCACCACCCGACCGCCGAGCCGCACGGATGCGGCCGTGGAAGCGGGGCTCCTGGGATCCGCATCGGCGCTCGCCGTGACCGGCATCGCGTTCGGGGCCGCGGGTGCCGCTCGCTGGCGGCTGGACCGGCGGCGCATCGAGAGGTGGGGCAGGGAGTGGGACGTGATCGGCCCGCGGTGGGGGCACAAGACGGGCTGATCGGCCGTGTCGGTGCCGGGGTGGCCGGAGTTTGGGGGTGTAGTGGGTGAGGGGCCGGCGAGGATGCGTTCGAGCGGTGTGCACCTTCACGATGCACACCGCTCATTGGCTGTCAGGCGAACACGGACAGGAGGAGCGCCATTCCGCGCAAAGGAGACCAGCGCGCAACGAGCGAGGCCCCCTAGCTGTTGATCGAGGCAGCACGGCCTTTACAGGGTTGAACAATCCGTCAGCCCACGGTCCCCGCCGGTCGACGAGCATCGCAACGAGCTGCTCGTGCGACACCGAACTCTACGATGCTGACCAGCTGCTCGGCCTCCTCGTTCGGCATGGTGGTGGTGATCAGCTTGCGCAGGGCGGACACGCCACCCGCAAGTGAGCCTGACCAGGCCTACTGTCCGGTGACGCGTTGGAAGGTCCATTGCTGGTTGGTGCTGCCCCTGTCGGAGTACTGGATCAGCACGGCACCGTCGGCCGTGCTGCCTGCGTTGACGTCGAGAACCTTGCCGCTGTTGCGGTTGACCACGACGAACGCGCCCCCGGTCAGCGGGCGCAGTTGCCATTGCTGGCTGGTGCGGCCGTCCGCGGTCGTCTGGACGATCCGCGCGCCGTCCGCGGTCGAGGAGCCTGATACGTCGAGGACCTTGCCGCTGCGGACGCAGGTGATGGTGTGGTAGCCGTCCGCTGTGGACTGGAAGGTCCACTGCTGGTTCGCTGCGCCGTTGTCGGGCCACTGGATCAGGCCGGCGCCGTCCGCGGTCGCTCCACCGGAGACGTCGGCGACCTTGCCGCTGCGCACGCTGACGCATGTGTAGGCCCTGGTGGGGGCGATGGTGTACTGCACGGAGTCGACGTCGACGTAGCCGGTGTTGTTGGGGTTGTAGGTGTACAGGCCGATCCGGTCGCCGCGGTATCCGCCCCAGGTGAGCTGGTAGGTGCCGCCGAAGGAGGTGAACGCGCTGCCGTCGAGGCTGTAGGAGAACTGGCTGACGCCGTTGACGTCCCAGGTGGTGCGTAGCCACACGGCGTTCTGCGTGACGACCGGGCCGTTGGTGAGGGTGCCGCCGGCGTTGTGCGCGATCGTGGTGGTGCTCCCGGAACGGCGGACGCCCAACCCGGCGTAGGTGGCGGCGTAGTGGCACAGTCCGGCGTGCTGGCCGTCGGCGAGGCCGGCCAGTTCGAGGCGGATGGTCACCGTCGCGCCGCCCGCCGTGCGCAGCACCCGCTGGGTGAGGGTGTTGCCGACCTTGGTCAGGTTGTCGGTCGCCAGCGGGGCGAACGCCTTCAGCCGGAGGTAGCCGGGGCGTTCGGTCAGGGACCAGTGGTCCGCGCGGGGTTGGTAGTACCACTCCCACTGGGGCTTGAGGCGGGTGTCGGTGAACAGGTCGCTGGTCACCACGGAGGGAAGCGCGTCGACCGGCAGACCGGGGGTGCCGCCGGCGGGGACCTGGCCGGTCCACACCATGGTGCCGATGCCGTCCGTGCCGACCTGGCCCAGGATGGGCCAGCCGTCGATCCAGGTCACGGGCAGCAGGGACAGCACGCGTCCCTCCCAGTCACCGTGGCCGTGGTGGGTGACGAAGTACCAGGCACCGTCCGGGGTTTGCACGAGCCCGCCCTGGTTGGGCTCGCGGTCCACCGAGGTGTTGACGTGTTCGAGCTGTTTGGTCTCGTAGGGGCCGTAGAGGTTGGAGCCGCGGTTCATCATCAGCACCCGGCCCTCGGACTTCACCTCGCTGTACAGGTGGTAATAGAGGCCGTTGATCTTGTACAGCTTGTTGGCCTCGCTGCCCGACGACTGGTGGATGACCGTGGGTGAGCCGACCAGCGACTTGCCGTCCGAGGACAGCTTGAACAGGTTGATCTTGTAGCCGTCCGAGTAGTGCGAGGTGATCAGGTAGCCCTGTCCGTCGTCGTCCCAGAACGGGCACGGGTCGTCCCAGCCGGAGGTCCGCCACACTGCCGTCAGCGGGTCCCACGGCCCTTCCGGTGACGCGGCCGAGGTCATGAAGAAGCCTTCGTCGGGGGTGTTGAAGTACACCCAGTACCGGCCCGCGTGGAAGCGGATGGCGCCAGCCCACACGCCGCGGCCGTAGCGGTTCATCCGGTCCCAGTTCAGATCCGGTCCGATCTGGGTCACGTCACCGACCGCGCCGCCGAGCGTGCGCCAGTTGACCAGGTCCTTGGAGTGCAGCACAGCGACGCCGGGCGAGTACCCGAACGTGCTGGTGATGCCGTAGTAGTCGTTGCCGACCCGGATGCAGTCCCAGTCGCTGAAGTCGCCCGGGAGGATGGGGTTGACGTAGGTGCCGTCGCCTTGGTCGCCCCACTTCCCTGCCGACAGTGCGGCTGCCGCGGCTCTGCCTGGTGACAGCAGGCCCGGGAGCAGGAGTGCCCCGGTGCCGACCGCGGCGAGTCGGCCGAGTTGTCGTCTGGTGATGTCCACAAGTCCCGTCCCGTGGTAGGCGTCATCACATGTGAGGTGGCACTGCTCGATTCGAATGGGCGGTGATGGAGGTACGCGGGGACGGCACCGGTCCGGCTATGGCGGCCGGCACCGTTCCTCGCACCCCTTCGTCGGGCGGATCAGTCGACGTCGACGACCTTCCACAGCTGGCTGTCGGCGCCCGTGTCCGTGTTCTGGACGAGCTGAGTGCCGCCCGAGGACACGTCGAGCACCTTGTCGCTGTTCACGTTCTTGATCTTGTAGTAGCCGTTTCCGCTGGCGGTCAGTGTCCAGTGCTGGTTCGCGGCGTTGGTGTCGGACGACTGGATGACGGACGCGCCGTCCGCGGTGGAAGCGCCGCTGACGTCCATGAGCAGGGCACTGTTCCGGGTGACGATCTCGTAGCTGCCGTCACCGACCGGGACGAAGCGCCAGTTCTGGTTCCCGGCTCCGGAGTCTGTCCACTGGATGATGTTGGCTCCGGCGGTCAGGGATCCGCCTGACACATCGACGGCCTTGTTGCTGCCCTTGTTGACCACCTTGTAGTTGGCGTTCTTCGCGGGGAACTGGATGGAGGCGAACGCGTCCAGCGCGCAGACGGTGCTGGAGGCGGCGGAGTTCTTCGTTCCCGTGCACACCACCTTGATCGTGTGCGGGCCCGCGGCCAGGTTTGTCTTCTCGAACAGCGGCACCTGCTTCGTCACCGTCGCGGCGTAGGCGTCGATGCCCGCCTGGGCCAGGGTGCCGTCGATGTAGACGTCCACCTTGCCCATGTTGGGCTGCGTCATGCTGAGGTAGCGGACGCCCGTGCCGGTGAACGAGAACTCGGCGTAGTTGCCGGCGGTGTTCGTGAACTTCTCGGACCCGTTCATGTCCTTCGTGTCGTTCCAGTTCGACCAGGTGCCGGAGTAGGTCACGCCCGCGGCCTTGTCGTCGACGTGGTTCCAGCGCTGGCGCACCAGCGCCTTCGACGCGGGGGACGCGTTGCCCTGGGCGTCCACGACGTAGAGCCGGTAGTCACCCGCCGTCTGCGGGACGCGGATGCTGGTCGCGGTGCCACTCGCGCTGGTCATGGTGGGACCGGCGGCGAACGTCGTCGTACCGGCGGGAGCCAGCCACAGCGTCCTGGTCGCGTCCTTGGGGCTGCGCACCGGAATGGTCATCACGCCAGTGCCGGCGAACGTGCTCGCGGGCAGCGCGTAGTCCTGCGCAGCCGTGACCGCGGCGGGCAGCAGGTTCTTGTAGGCCTCCTCCAGACCGGCGTTGAGAGCGATGCTGTACGCCTGCGACGGCCACACGTTGTCCCCGTAGCCCTTCACATCCGTGATCGTGCTGTTCGGGACGTTCCTGCCGGCGATCTTGTTGACGGTGCCGTAGTTGTTGGTGATGGTCAGGTCGTGCTGCCGGCCCCAGGTGCCGGAGTTGACGGTGTACGCCAGGCCGGGGTCGACGTCGAACACGTTGTCGTGGTAGCTGATGAAGGCGGAGCCTTCATCGGGGTGCAGGCCGTACTTGTGGCCGGCCGGGACGCCCTTGATGTAGTTGTTGCTGATCTCCGTTCCCGGCTGGCTGCCCAGCGTGTAGATGGGAGCGGAGTCGCCGAGCACCTGCATCGTGTCGAAGATCTCGTTGTACTTGACGGTGTTGTTCTTCGCCGTGGTGGTCGGGTTCCCGGGATTGATCGAGTTCGTCGAACCGTCGAAGTTCCACCAGCCCCAGCCGAGCGTGATGCCCGCCCACGGGGACTTCTCGATCCGGTTGTGCTGCACGGAAAGGGAATCGACGAAGTACGCCGACACCGGGCTGGAGCCCTGGAACAGCACCGCGCTGTCGTAGAGGTAGTTGTCCGTGATCGATATGTTCTTGCAGAGTCCCTCGACGCTCACCGGGTACTTCTCGTTGTTGGTCGAGGTGTAGTCACCGATGTACACGTGTTGGGGGTGTCCCACGGTGATGGCGGACCCGGCGATGTCGTTCGTGACGTTGCCGGTCAGCTGAGAGTCCGTCACGTCGTTGGCCAGGGTGATGCCGTCGGCGCCGGTGTGCTGCACGGTGTTGCGCTGCAGGACGATCCCGTCGGCGCTCTCGATCTGGACGGCCGCGGGCGGCAGGTCGACGTTGCGGTAGGTGTACGCGTGGAAGTTCTTCCTGGCGTACACGTTCGAGCTGGCGTTGCCCTGCGTTCCCTGCCGGAAGACGGAGCCCGCGACCTTGACCAGGTTCCAGTCGGAGTGCTCGACCGTGAGCCCGGAGAACGTGATGTTCCGCGCGTGGTCGGTCCTCGACGTGCCGGCGATCTTGAGGAGGGTGGACACGTTGTTCGGCGCGAAGACGTCCGCCGTGGTCATGTCCTCGGAGCTTGACTTGTAGTAGTACAGCGTGTGCTTCGTCTTGTCGAAGTAGAACTCGCCCGGCTTGTCCAGGAATTCGTACGCGTTCATGAACGTATGACTGCCGCTGGCTCTGAACGGCCCGTACGGCGGTGCCTGGGCGATGGCCGCACCCGGCTGCTGGAACAGGGCCACGCGGTTGGCGCCGTCCGAGCTCGTGGTGATCTGGCGGACGCCCACGATGGCCGTGGTCCAGGTCGTGGCCGACACGATCTCGACGTCGTCCTGGTTGGACGCGATGGCCGGCAGGTCGGAGAGGCTGTACTTGGCTCCGTCGCACTGCGAACCCGACTCCCAGGCCCAGGGGGCCTGGCCGGCCGTGACGGTGTAAGTGCCGTAGCATCCGGCCGTGTTGATCGTCTTCGAGGCCATCTCGGCGCGCTTGCCGTTGACGTAGAGGGCTCGGAGCTTGTCGTCCCGGTTGAGGGTGGCCTTCCAGATGTTCCCGCTGTGCTGGGTCCAGCCGGACACCTCGACGCCTCCGTCCAGGACGGGCTTCTCGCCCGGGTAGGCGGCGTAGACGATCTGGTGCCCGTTGGTGCCGGCATCGGCCGAGGTGAAGTCGATCGTGCTGCTCACCGGGTAGGTGCCGCCCCGGAGAAAGACGTTGATGTCCCCGGTCATGTCGTTGTTCACCGTGCGCACGACGTCCCGGGCGTGCTGCAGGGTCTTGAACGGTGCGGAAATCGTCCCGGCGTTGGCGTCGTCGCCGTTGGGGGCGACGTAGTACGTCGCCTGGGTCGCGGCCGAAGCCGGGGTGGGCGCCGTGAGGGAGGTCAGCACGACGGCGGAGACCGCGGTCGCGAACGCTGCCGGCAGGCGGCGGATGATGGAGGTTGCGGCCTTCATCGTCTGCCCCTCCGGACAGTGCGGACGGTCGGTAAAACGTTCATGTGTCGGCTCCTGCGGAGTTGTCTGTCTGGTTGCGCGGATCTTCCTCGTTACCCGATCCCTGAGCGTCCGGCGGGCTCAGGGACGTCGGCGGGCGGCGCAACTTCGCGGGTCGGGGGGCGGCGGCTTGGATGGGCCGACGCCGACCGTCCCTGGTAGGCGTCGGCCACTTAAGGCGACTTGAGTGTCACCGACTTCGAAGAAATTAGCCGTCTTATCGAGGGGTTCGTCAAGGGTGCGTGCGGCGTTCTTTTGGCCCTAGGTGCAATGACGAAGGGCTCATGCGTAATTACGGATGTTATAAGGCCTTTGCGTGCTTGAGAATCCAGAGCTCACGTTGTAGATCTTGACAAAATGAGTACGACTTATTATTCCCCGGTACGCACTGCACCCGTCGGCACCGGGCTCACCTGCCACGTCCTCACCGAATTGCGCCGCAAGACCCGAGACCGCCGACGCATGGCCCGCAGACATGCCATGTCTTCTCGGGGAGCAATGGTCCGATAGCTATAGATAACGGCAGAAAACGACAGCCGAAAGACCGTTTTCATCCCTGCACACCCGTTGACATAGGCATGGCGCGTGCCACAACTTCATGCGTGACATCACGCACACGCTGCGCAAGGTTCCCCAAGAGGCTCCGGGCGTCGAAAGAGTCATGCGGCGGTGCTGCCGTACGGGAACGGAGTGGGGACATGCCGTCGGGAAACTGCTCCGCCGTGAACGCCCTGAAGTCCGCAGAATCCGTCGCCGTTCGCAGCCGGTGACGCGCTGCTCGCCGGCAGAAGTGCCGCCGACCAACGGCCCTGGTCTCCCACCACAGCTCTGACGGAGGTACCACCATGATCAGCAGACGCCAGTTCCTGGCGAGCGCCACGGGGGTCGCGGCGGCGGCCGCGGGCAACGTTCTCGCCGCCGGCACCGCCCGGGCCGCGACGACGTACACCCCCACGTGGGCCTCGGTCGACCAGCACACCGCGGCTCCCGAGTGGTTCAAGGACGCCAAGTTCGGCATCTACTACCACTGGGGCGTGTTCAGCGTTCCGGCCTATGGGAACGAGTGGTATCCGCGCCGCATGTACATCAGCGGCGATTCGTGCAACCAGCACCACATCGCAACCTACGGCGACCCGTCGGCGTGGCCGTACCACAACTTCATCAACGGCGCGAACGACCTGAACGGCAACTTCAACAAGTTCGCCCCGAAGCTGAAGTCCGCCGGCGGGAAATTCGACCCGGACGAGTGGGCGCAGCTCTTCGTCGACGCCGGCGCCCGGTTCGCCGGCCCGGTCGCCGAGCACCACGACGGGTTCTCCATGTGGAACAGCTCGGTCAACGAGTGGAACTCGGTCGCGAAGGGCCCCCAGCTCAACCTGCTCCAGCTGTTCACCGACGCCATCCGTGGCAAGGGGCTGAAGCTCCTGGTGGCCATGCACCACGCGTTCAACTTCAACGGCTTCTACGACCACGTGCCCGCGCAGTCCGACCCGAGCCTGCAGAAGCTGTACGGGCAGTTGGGCGCCACGGCCGAGAACCAGCTCTGGTACGACAAACTCAAGGAGGTCATCGACCTCGCCCAACCCGACATCATCTGGCAGGACTTCGACCTGAACAAGATCAGCCAGACGCAGCAGCTGAACTTCCTGTCGTACTACTACAACCAGGCGAACACCTGGGGCCGCGAAGTCGTCGCCACCTACAAGGACGGCTTCAACGGCCACGGCGAGGTATTCGACTACGAGCGCGGCGGCCCCGGCGACATCACCGCCCCCTACTGGCTCACCGACGACAGCATCTCCAGCTCCAGCTGGTGCTACACGAACGGCATCGGCTACTACAGTATCCAGCAGATGCTGCACTCGCTGATCGACCGGGTCAGCAAGAACGGCAACATGCTGCTCAACATCGCCCCGATGGCGGACGGCACGATCCCCCAGGCCCAGAAGGACATCCTCCTCGGCATCGGCGACTACCTGCGCCGCTTCGGTGAGTCGGTCTACTCGACCCGGGCCTGGACCACGTACGGCGAAGGTCCCACGCATATGGGCGGCGGCGCCTTCACCGCCCCGAAGGTCGGAACGGCGCAGGACATCCGCTTCACCCGCAACAAGAACAACACCGTCCTGTACGCCACGGTCCTCGGCTGGCCCGGCACCACACTGAACATATCGACGCTCAACTCGGCCCGCATCAACCTCGGTTCGCTGACCTCGGTGCAGCTGCTGAACCCCACCGCCGGCACGTACACGAACCTGCCCGCGCCGACGCAGGACTCGGCCGGACTGCATGTGACCCTGCCGTCGTCGTCAGCGCCGTTCTCCGCCCTGGCCTACGTCGTGAAGCTGACCTTCTCCGGCCCGATCCCGGCCCTGAAACCACTGTCCGGGGCCGTGGTCTACCAGGACGTCAACTATCTGGGCGGCTCCTCCGTGCTCCAGGTCGGCACCTACACCGCCGACCAGTTGTCGCTCGCCGGCCTGCCCAGCCGCAGTCTGTCCTCGCTGAAACTCGCCCCCGGCTACCAGATCATCGGCTACTCCGGTGACAACTTCACCGGCACCGCCTGGACCTTCACCGCCGACAACGCCGACCTGCGCGTCACCGGCAACAACGACGCCGTCGTGTCGATGAAGGTGCAGCTCGACCCCTCGGCGTGGTTCAGGATCACCAATGTCACCGACGGGCTGGTGCTGGACAGCGGCGGGAACGTCCCCAGCGGATCCAACCTCAAGCAGTGGACCTGGAACGGCAGCACCAACCTCCAGTGGCAGGCCGTCGAGCTCGGCACCGGCTACTACAAGCTGGTCAACCGCGCCAACGGCATGGTCGCCGACGGCGGCGGCGCCACCACGAACGGCTCCCCCGCCCTGGAGGCTCCCTGGGACGGCGGCACCAAGCAGCAGTGGCAGCTCAGGTACCAAGGTGGCGGCAGGTACTGGATCACCAACCGCGCCACCGGCCTCGTCCTCGACGGCGGCGGGAACGTGCCCTCGGGCTCCGTGACCAAGCAGTGGTCAGGGAACAGCAGCACCAACGTGCAGTGGACCTTCACCGCGGTCTGAGCGGGCAGGAGGAGCGGGGGCCGGGGCAGCGGCCCCGGCCGCTGCCGACGAAAAGCGGCACACTCCTGCGCGACTTCCTGACGAAGAGCCGCCCCGGCCCCACGCCACGTCCACGCAGGCGTACGGGCACGAGATCGGCCCGCGCGAACTCCTCGCGCACACACTCCTCCACGCTTACAGCAACCTGCCGCGGTACTTCAAAGACCTACCCGAACCACCCGAAGCCACCCTCGACTCGCTCGACGAAACGTGGTCGGCACCACCTGGCGTCCTGCACCTTCAAAATCTGGCATGCTCGCCCTGCTGATGCACTCCGCCACTACATGAGGCAGCACGGCCTGCCGAGCATCGGCGCCCGCAACACGGCCATGATGGAAGCGATCACCGACCTCCCTCCGATCGTGGTCAGCGACCTCTTCGGCATCCACCCCAACACCGCCTGTGCCTGGGCTCAGTACGCCCAGAACAGCTGGGCCGAATACCTCGAAGCCGTTCAGGCCACCGATGATGGCGCTATTTGAAAATGGCTCTGGCCGCAGTTCCGTGAGCGGCTGATCTTGAGGGGCTTCCCGCGAGGCGAACGCAAGCCGACTGGATACTTGTCTGATGGAGGTATCAAGAGGTTCGTGGGTTAACACCACGCACGATTGGTCTAGTGTCATCGATCTGAGTCATCTTGCGCATATCCGGCAGAGTCCAGCGGAGTTCGCACCGGGTGGCCCGTTGCATCTTGTCCTTGAGGTGCTCGCCTATGCCGCTGATGAAGCTTCGAGCAAGGGAGGCGGGCGCTGTCTCGTCACTCTCTATCCGGATGGTTCCTTGTCCGTGGCAGACGACGGGCGGGGCACTGATACCCGTATCGACGAGCAAGGTCGCGTCGTGAAGAAACCAGTCATGGCATCAAAGGATCTTCGGTTCTTCGACTTCCCAGGCGCAGAACTGCTTCCAGACGGCCATCCGCGTCGAGGTATGTCTGTCGTTGCAGCCCTCAGCGAATGGCTCATCCATACCAACCGTCGCCGCGACGGGGCCTGGACCCAACGCTACGAACACGGCATCCCGGTCACCGACCTGGAGCCCGTCGAGCCCGACGGCACCACCGGGACACTCGTCCACTTCAGACCGGACGGGCCGTCTCGTTCGGCAGGGATATCCGCGGAGGGCCAGTTGAAGCGTCTAGCCATAGCCTGGCCAGACCTGGACATTCAGGTAGACGATCGATCCAGTTGCTGACGGTCATGGCTGCATGAGGATGCGGGTCCGGAGGAGTTCGAACGAAGCCCGGCCATACATCGCTCGCTTGAGCGTTTTCACCCGGTTCACGTGCCCCTCGACGACGCCGGAACTCCACACGAGGGTAAGGCCGGCGGTGACGGCGTCGAGGTCCTGGCGAAGGAAGCCAGCAAAGCCTTGCATGGGCTTGGGGCCGTCCTGTTCGGCCTGGCGAATCCACTCCAGCAGCAGGTATCCGCGCCGGTGCCGGACGAGATCGGCGAACGTGCGGGCGAGGTCGCAGGCCCGGGTGATGTCCGGGCAGGCGAGCCGGACCGCTAGCAGCCGCTTGTCTTGGCTCTCGGTGAGGGTGTCGCGGGGCTGCATGATCCATGAGGTGATCTTCCGCGGGCTGGGTATGTCGACCCGGACGGGTTCGGCGGTGTCCGCCCGCAGGGCGGCGAGGTGCTTGCGGACCACTTGGCGGCTGCCCCGGTAGCCGCGTTCGTGGATCTCCAGGAACAGGCGGGTGCCGCTGACCTGTCCCTGGTTCTCGGCGAAGCGGGCGTTGAGATATGCCTTGAACGGCTCCAGCACGCCGTTGGGGCGCCGGTCGCGGGCAGAGGCCAGCAGTTCGTCGAGGTTGGTGTCGCGGAAACGACGTACGGTCTTGCGGTCGAGGTTCAGGCGGCGGCCGATGGCGCTGATCGTCCAGCCTTTCTCCACTAGTCGGTGGACGTCCTCGAATCGGTGCCGGGTTCGCTCGATGATCTGGGTGCAGGGCAGTTCCGGCACCGGTAGTTCCATCGGAACCGGTTCCGGCACTGGCAGTTCCATCTCCTGCTCGGCGTGTTTGCGCAGGCAGTTGCGGTGCTGATGACAGGTCTTCTCTACCGAGGCGGACAAGTTCTGAAGTAAATGCCAACGGTCTGCGACTTCGAGGGCGTCGGGGGCGGCGTCCTTGACCGCCTTCGTATAGGCGGTGGCCCGGTCCCTGCAGATGATCTCCGCGCCGGGGTGATCCTTGAGCCAGGCCGCGAACGTCTCCGAGGTGCGGTCGGGCAGTACGTCCACGACCCGGCCGGCCTCGACGTCGACCAGCACGGTGCCGTAGGTGCAGCCCCTGCGGAAGGCGAACTCGTCCACCCCCAGCACCCGCGGCGCACGATCCAGTACCACCGGCGCCGTCAACAGCCTGAGCAGCCGGGTCCGGCCCGCGACCAGCCGCAGGTGGCGACACAACCGCGCGGCCGGACGGCCGCCCAGTTCCACCGCGATCGACCGCAGCCAGCCCGTCAGCCCGGTGCTGGAGCGGCGGTGCCGCTCGGACAGGCCCGGCACCTGCTCAGCGAACGTCCGGCGGGAACAGTTCTTCCGGCCGCAGAAGTAGCGGCGCACCCGCAGCCGTACCACGACCCGACGGGAGCCCAACGGCCTCTCATCCAGGGCCCGTTGGTAGGTGCTGTGCACGCGTCTTGCCCGCTTGCGGCAGTCAGGGCACCGGCCCGGCCGACCAATGGCCACCGCCTCCACCACCAGGACGTCGGAGGAGTCGCTGACGCGATCCACTCGCACATCCATTCCGGGAAACAGCACAGCCTCGAGCGTCTTGCTTGCCATGCCGGGACATACTCTGCCGAAACGATCCCTCGCTCACCTCCCTGACCCGGGGATTCACGGAACTGCGGACAGAGCCAATTTCACGCATCCGCATCACCGAATAGCGCAGGGTCTTCAGCTCGTCCGGGAGGGTTGTTGAAGCAGCTCGGCCGACGAGCACCGGTGCGGCTTCAGCGGCGTGAGAAGAGGAAGGACTCGATGATCCGCGTGTCGTACTCGTAGCCGTGCACCCGGATTTCAGCAATGGCTACGAAGGAGCGTGACGCGTGACGGTCACACTCGGTCGACCGCCCACCGGGGTCTTGGGTCAACCGTTCGGTTGAACCGCGCTTACCACTCCCGCCCGCCCCTCGCTCCGCGCGGAGGACGCGGGCGCCTGCCGGTGGCGAGCAGGATGCGTACGTCACCCCCCATCAGAGAGGTCTTCGCAGCATGTCCAGCTTCCTCAGCAGACGACGTGTCCTCGCCACCGGCGCCGCCGCAGGTGCCGCCATCGGGATCGGCGCGCTGGGCGCCGGCACCGTGCAGGCCGCCACCGGGTCCGAGGAGACCAGGACCCTCGACGAGCTGTACCAGGCCGCCCTCGCCGAGGGCGGGAAGCTCGTCATCTACGCCGGTGGGGACACCCCGACCCAGCAGGACTTCACCAAGGCGGCGTTCCTCAAGCGCTTCCCGGACATCGACCTGACCCTGGTCGTGGACTACAGCAAGTACCACGACGTCCGCGTCGACAACCAGCTCGCCACCGGCACCCTCGTCCCCGATGTCGTGCAGCTCCAGACCCTCCAGGACTTCACGCGCTGGGAGCAGCAGGGGAAGCTGCTGCGGTACAAGCCGGCCGGGTTCTCCAAGGTGTACGACAAGTTCAAGGACCCGCACGGCGCCTGGGTCGCCATCGGAGCGATCGCCTTCAGCTTCATGTACAGCCCGTCCGCGGTCGGCTCGGACGCCCCACGGACCCCGCTGGACCTGGTCGACCCGAAGTGGAAGGGGAAGATCGCCTCCTCCTACCCGCACGACGACGACGCGGTCCTCTTCCTCTACTCGCTCTACGTCCAGAAGTACGGCTGGAAGTGGGCGGCCGAGCTCGCCGCACAGGACGTGCGCTTCGCGCGGGGCAGCAACTCCCCCGGCGACGCGGTCCGGGCCGGCACCCACGCGATCGGCGTCGGCGGCTCGGGCGCCCCGCTCTCCACCGGGCCCGTGAAGTGGGTCATCCCGGACGGCGCCCCGTTCATGGCCTGGGGCCAGCGCGCCGCGATCCTGAAGCAGGCCGCGAACAGGACCGCCGCCAAGCTGTACCTCAACTGGCAGCTGTCCCTCCCCACCCAGCAGGGGTCCTTCAACGGCTGGTCCGTACGCACCGACGTCACTCCCCCGACCGGCCTGAAGGCGCTCTGGGAGTACCCCGACGCGCACCTCGACGGCTTCCCCCGCTTCATGGCCGACCGTGCCGCGATCGAGCGCTGGAAGCAGACCTTCGCCCTGTACTTCGGCGAGGTGAAGGGCGACCCCACGCCCGGCTGGCCGGGACTGCACCCGGGCGCGTAGCGCACAGTTCTTCACATAGGTCATACCAAGCCCCGATAGACTCGGACGCCCGTCCAAGTGGATCAGTCCGTTCAAGGGGATCTGCCGTGACCGACCGCGCTCTCGCCCACGGCGCCCGACGCACCCTGGAACACGCCCCGCACTACGTGTTCTTCCTGGTCGTCGGTGCCGCCGTCGTGCGGCTCGTGGATCTGAACAGCCCGCTGTGCTGGCACATGGTCGGCGTCAGCGGGCTGTTGGCCATGCTGTACGGGGCCGGTCTGGGGCTGTGGAGCCGGCTCGGTCCGGCCGTCCGGCTCGGCTGGATCACGACGCTGATCGGTCTCTGGGGCGTCCTCGTGTTCCTGGCTCCGGCGCCGCTGACCTGGGCGTACGCCTGGTGCGGAGTGCCGCTCGCGTGCGCGGCCCTGCGGGCTCTCGGGCGGCGGGCGGCGCTGGTCGCGGTGGGCGCGATCTCCGTCGTACTGGGCTGGCGGCTGGTCGGCTCCACCGGCCGGCTCGACCTGGAGACGGCGCTGATCCCGGTCGCGGCCGTGTGGGGCACCGTGGCCCTCTACCGGGCCCAGCAGCGGGACGCCGCCGAACGTCAGCGTCTGCTGGAGGAATTGCGGAGCACCCGGGACATCCTGGCCGAACAGCAGCGCCGGGCCGGTGTGCTGGCCGAGCGCACACGGATCGCCCGGGACCTGCACGACACGCTGGCCCAGGAACTCGCGGGCAGTCTGATGCTGCTCCAGGCGGCCGAGCGGGACTGGGAGCGGCGGCCGGACGCGGCCCGCACCAGGGTCCGCGCGGTGGCCGACGGCCTGGACGGCAATCTCGCCGAGACCCGCCGGATCATCCACGACCTCACGCCGTCCGCCGTCGCCGAGGCCGGACTCGAGGGTTCGCTGCGGCTGCTGTGCGCCCAGGTGGAGCAGGAGGGGGCCGCGGCCCGGGTGCGGTTCCGCTCCGTCGGCGAGCCTCGTCCCGTTCTGGACGAGCAGGCGGCGACCACCCTGTTCCGCGTCGCGCAGGGCACCCTGGCCAACGTGCGCGAGCACGCCCGCGCGGTGAACGTGCTGGTCACCCTCCACCATGAGGCGGATCGGATCGAACTCGACGTGCAGGACGACGGAGTGGGCTTCGAACCGACCGGGACCACCGCCCGGAAGACCCGCGGCTTCGGCCTCCCGGCGGCCCGCGCCCGGCTCCGCGAGTGCGGCGGCGAGCTGCGGGTCACCAGCGCACCGGGCCGGGGCACCCGGGTGCGGGCCGTGCTCCCGGCGACGGCTCCCCGTCTGACCTCGGCGACAGCCGGATGACCGTACGTCTGCTGGTCGCGGACGACCACGCCGTCGTACGGGCCGGACTGCGGGCCCTGCTGGAGGGGGAACCGGACCTGGAGGTGATCGCGGAGGCGGGCAGCGGCGAGGAGGCCGTACGGCTCGCCGTCCGGCTGAAGCCTGATGTCGTGCTGATGGACCTCCGGTTCGCCGGGGCCGACATCGACGGCATCGAGGCCGTCCGCCGGCTGACCGTCGAGGCTCCGGCCGTGCCGGTGCTGATGCTCACGAGCTTCTCCGGACGGGCCGACGTCGTGCGGGCGCTGGAGGCGGGCGCACGCGGATATGCGCTGAAGGCGGGGCCGCCCGAGGAACTCTTCCGGGCCGTCCGCGGCGCCGCCGCCGGTGCCATGGCCCTCGCCCCCGAGGTCGTCGGGGAGCTCGTCGGCCAGGTGGTCCGGCCCGACGCGGACCTGACCGGGCGCGAGGTCGAGGTCGTCCGGCTGGCGGCGGAGGGCCTGACCAACCGGGCCATCGCGGAGGCGCTGTTCCTCAGCGAGGCGACGGTGAAGACCCACCTCGTGCGCATCTACCGCAAGCTGAAGGTCGAGAACCGCGCGGCCGCCGTGACGGAGGCCGCGCGCCGGGGGCTCATCCAGCTCGACTGACCAGCCCGATCCTCCCCTCAGTGGCCGCGAAACGCCTCCTCCAGCCATCGGGCCCCGTACTCGCCCGCCACCTGGGCGTCCACAGTGACTGTGTCGAGCGGGTAACCGTCGGGCCCGAAGAGGTGCACCTCCGCGCCGCAGCCCTCGTCACGGGACACGTCAGGCGAAGCGCTCCCACGTTCATGGAGGAACCTCCGACACACGCTGTCCAGCATCGCTCCGCCGTCCGGCGTGACCTTCACCGCCGCAAGGTCGATACTGCCGAAAGGGGCGCTCTCCGCCCGCTTGCATCCGACCACGCCATACACCTGACACCCCGTCACCAAAATCAGCATTACGTCAGCATCAGTACCGCCAGAACCCGCTTCCGATCACCATGGACCGCCAAGATCGACAACCAGTCAAACCCGCACTGACCTGCAAAAACAGAGGCCATGGGCTCATCTGTTAGTCTCACCGGGAGGTACCCATGAAGATGTTGATCAATGTGCCGGAAAGCGTGGTCGCGGACGCCCTGCGGGGCATGGCGGCCGCCCATCCCGAGCTGACCGTCGACGTGGAGAACCGGGTGATCGTGCGGCGGGACGCCCCGGTCGCCGGAAAGGTCGCCCTGATCTCCGGGGGCGGCTCGGGGCACGAGCCCCTGCACGGCGGATTCGTCGGTCCCGGCATGCTGTCGGCGGCCTGTCCGGGCGAGGTGTTCACCTCGCCGGTTCCCGATCAGATGGCGCGCGCCGCGGCGGCCGTGGACAGCGGGGCGGGCGTGCTGTTCATCGTGAAGAACTACACCGGCGACGTGCTGAACTTCGACATGGCGGCCGAGCTCGCCGAGGACGAGGGCATCCAGGTCGCCAAGGTGCTGGTCAACGATGACGTGGCGGTCACCGACAGCCTCTACACGGCAGGGCGGCGCGGCGTCGGCGGCACGCTGTTCGTGGAGAAGATCGCGGGTGCGGCGGCGGACGAGGGGCAGCCCCTGGATCGGGTGGAGGCGATCGGCCATCAGGTCAACGAGAACTCCCGCAGCTTCGGCGTCGCGCTCAGCGCCTGTACCACACCCGCCAAGGGCAGCCCCACCTTCGATCTGCCCTCGGGCGAGCTGGAGTTGGGCATCGGTATCCACGGGGAGCCCGGCCGGGAGCGGCGGGCGATGATGACCTCGGGTGAGATCGCCGAGTTCGCGGTGAACGCGATCCTGGAGGACATGCCCCCGCGCAACCCGGTCCTCGTGCTGGTCAACGGCATGGGTGCGACGCCGCTGCTGGAGCTGTACGGGTTCAACGCCGAGGTGCAGCGGGTGCTCGCCGAGCGCGGGGTCGCGGTCGCCCGGACGCTGGTGGGCAACTACGTCACCTCGCTCGACATGGCCGGCGCCTCGGTCACCCTGTGCCAGATCGACGAGGAGCTGCTGCGGCTGTGGGACGCGCCGGTGAAGACGCCCGGGCTGCGCTGGGGCATGTAGAGCGGCGGGCCGAGGTGTCAACGTACCTACCACGCAAGGAGATCCAGTGCTCGACGCCGACTTCTTCCGCCGTTGGATGACGGTGACCGCCGCGTCCGTGGACCGCGAGGCGGAACGGCTCACCGCCCTCGACTCGCCCATCGGGGACGCCGACCACGGCAGCAATCTGCAGCGCGGGTTCCGGGCCGTGGCCGCGACGCTGGAGAAGGAGGCGCCGGACACGCCCGGTGCGATCCTGACGCTGGCCGGGCGGCAGCTGATCTCGACCGTCGGCGGCGCGTCGGGGCCTCTCTACGGCACGCTGCTGCGCCGTACGGGCAAGGCGCTCGGGGACGCCGGTGAGGTCAGCGAGGCGCAGTTCGCCCAGGCGCTGCGGGCCGGGGTGGAGGCGGTCATGACGCTCGGCGGCGCCGCACCGGGCGACAAGACGATGATCGACGCGCTGGTGCCGGCGGTGGACGCGCTCGACGAGGGCGGGTTCGCCGCGGCCGGCACCGCCGCCGAGGAGGGCGCCCTCGCGACCACGCCGTTGCAGGCCCGCAAGGGACGGGCCAGTTATCTCGGGGAGCGCAGCATCGGGCACCAGGATCCCGGCGCCACCTCGTCGGCGCTGCTCGTCGCCGCTCTCGCGGAGGCCGACGGTGAGTGACGGGAAACAGGTCGGGATCGTGCTGGTGTCGCACAGCGCCGAAGTGGCCGCGTCCGTGGCCGAGTTGGCGAAGGGGCTCGCGGGCGGCGAGGTCTCGGTGCCCGTCGCCCCGGCGGGTGGCACCGAGGGCGGCGGGCTCGGTACGAGCGCGGAGCTGATCGCCGCGGCGGCCGCGTCCGTGGACCGGGGTGCCGGCGTCGCCGTGCTCACCGACCTCGGCAGCGCCGTGCTCACGGTGAAGGCGCTGCTCGCCGAGGGCGACGAACTCCCCGACCGGACACGCCTGGTGGACGCCCCGTTCGTGGAGGGGGCGGTGGCCGCGGTGGTCACGGCGGCCACGGGCGCCGACCTCGCGGCCGTGGAGGCGGCAGCGGCGGAGGCGTACACCTACCGGAAGGTCTGACGCCGTCCACCCAAGTCCCGCCGCGGCGGCGGTGAGGGCCGAGCGGACGGATGCCGTCGGGCTTGGCCTCACCCGCCGTCGCGGTCCGGCTCCGCGCCGACGGCGGGTGAGGCGTACCGGTCGAGAGCCGCGCGCAGGGCCGCCTTGAACGGCACCGCCTGGATCGCGGGCCGCAGGTGCCGCCGCCACGGCGCGCTCGTGGAGGGCGCGGGCGAATGCCGGTTCCGCCTCGCCGTACATCCAGCCGGACGGCACGCAGGCGCGGCTCGACGCAGGTCAGCCCGATCGGCGCACCGGCCGTCGCTCGGTGGTACCGGCGAAGACACCCAGGTCCGTAGTCGGCTCGGGCACGAAGTGGCTTCGACAGGCTGCGCGGTTGCCCGCTCCCGCCGGGCGGCGGGCACGTCGGCCCGGCCGTGAACAGCGCCGAGGCGCCGGCGGCCCGGCCCTCTCATATCAAGGCGTGATCCTGCCCGTCGACAACGGATCAGCACCCCGGGCGTTCATCCGCCCCGCACGAACTGCTGCGCCAGCCGTCGCCCCACCGCGACGGCCGCGGCGTGGCTTTCGATGGGTTTGACCTGCGAGTACTTGAAGACGATGTAGGTGACACCGGAGGGTGTGCCGCCGTTCGGGCCCGGGCGGATGCCGAGGCCCTTGGCGGTGGCGTAGGACGCCTCACCGATGATGCCTTCCGGGCCGATGTCGCCCACGACCGCGTACTGCACACGGCCCCGGTAGACGACGGCCGCGACCGATCCGCCGCGGACGCCGTTGTCGAGGGGGTCCCAGATGCGGCTCGCGGCGGGCACGACGATGTACGGGAGGCGTTCGGCGCTCAGATGGCGTCCGTCGGACTGCTGATAGGCGGTGGCCTGGGAGAACGAGGGATCGGTGCGGCGGTTGCAGCGCGGGCCGGGCTGTCCGTCGCAGTCGATGTCCATGTCGGCCTTCCAGAAGACGGCCCGCCGGGTGCCGCACACCGCAATCGATGCCGGTCTGCCGGCGTCACTGCGGTAGCGGCCGTGGGAGATCTGGGTGCACTCACGCACCTTGGCCAGCAGATCGGCGGCACGCACGTCGCCCTCGCGCCAGGCCGCCGGCTCCGCCCGGCCGCTTGCCGCGGCGTCGGACAGCATCGGCGCAAGGAGTAATGCGGCGCCGGCCACGGCCAGGGTCAGCGACGGGACACGCACCATGAGAAGCCCTTTCCGGAAGGGGCACTGACGGGCATTCAGCCCGGTCCGGCGCCGTAGCGATCATGGGGCCACCGTAGGCGGACCGGACGGCGCACCGGCCCAGGCGGGGCACGGCGCGGCGTGTCTTCGGACCTGCGGCAGGGGCCGGGGCGCCCGAGCCTGTGCGGCTCCGGGCGGCCCGGCCACCCGCGTCCGGCGCGGGAACAGCGACGACAGCGGCCCGCGCCACCGGCATGAACTCACCATCCCTCAGGGAGGGTTCAGCCGCGAGGAGCTTCAGCATACGTAACTCCGGCGGGCGGTCCGCAACGCCGTCGCCCATGTTGCCGACCTGCCACCGCCCTCTTGATGCGATCACGTCAGCCGCGTCATATTGGTACGTACCAATGCCGCGGGATCGTTTCGGGGAGGCCGAGCCGTGCGTCGCGACACCGGGCTCGTGCATCGATCCCTCGCGCTCTGTGCCGCACTGGTCCTGGTCGGATCCTGTGGCGGAGGCGGCGCCGGGGAGGAGGGCGGGCTGCCGGCGGCCCCCACAGGAGTGACCGCGGCGGCGGGCAGTTCGAGCAGCGTGCACGTGATGTGGGACGCGGTGTCCGCGAACCCCCGTGTCAGCGTCTACGAGGTGTATCGCGGCACCACCGAGGTCGAGGAGGTCCCTGGTTCCCAGCACATGGTGGACGTCACCAGGCTCAGGCCGTCCACCTCGTACGTCTTCACCGTGCGGGCCCGGAACACCGAGGGCCACCGGGGGCCGCCCAGCCGCCAGGTGCGGGCGGCGACTCCGGCGGCCGCGGCGGCGGACGACACGGCCCCGACCCGCCCGGGGAAGACGCGCGGCCGGGCGGTCGGCAGCGGGGCCGTCGAGCTGTCCTGGTCCGCGTCGAGGGACGACCGGGCCGTGGTCTCGTACGACGTCTACCAGGGCACCGCCAAGATCCACAGTGTGGGCGGGGCACAGACGGCGACCGTGGTCACCGGGCTGCGGCCGGGCACCCCCTACGCCTTCAGCGTCCGCGCCCGCGACGCGGCCGACAATCTGTCCCCTCCCGGCACCACCGTCCGCCTCACCACGCCGGGCTCCGACGACGGGCGCAGCACGGCACCCACCGCCTTCCGGGCGACGAGCCACCGCGAAGGCGGGGCGTACTACCTCGACCTGCGCTGGACCCCGCCACGCACCGACGGCGTGGTCACGGAGTACCAGATCGGCCTCGACGGCCGGGTGGCCACCTCCCTGGTCTACGGCGGGGACGCGCCGCGCGACCGGGCGTCGTACTCCTTCTACGTCGGCC
The DNA here is from genome assembly GCF_040298885.1 of Streptomyces sp. NPDC001137. NCBI lineage: Bacteria > Bacillati > Actinomycetota > Actinomycetes > Kitasatosporales > Streptomycetaceae > Streptomyces > Streptomyces sp. NPDC001137. The sequence goes on along the minus strand of NZ_JBEPBA010000002.1, from coordinate 541,725 downwards.
GGGATGCCGGCGTGCGCCACCGCGTGCGGATCCGGGCCAGGCTGCCCGACGGCACCTGGGGCGGCTACTCGGTGGAGCGGACGGTGACCACCGGGGCGGCCGGCGGCTGACGACGGTGGCGGCCCTGCGGCATGGGCCGGACGGAGGAATCCGTCACCTGCCCGGAGGCGGTCCGCATGCGGGAGGGGCCGCGGGGACGTTGGCTGCCCCTGAGGCAGCACGGGCGTTTCCCGACTTCGGCGGCGCTAGGGATGTTCCGCCAACCGTGCCGTCGGAGGGCAGTCCAATGCGCAACTCTCAGCCAGTCGTTCGCTCCGCCCTGACCGCGGCAGCCGCCACCGCGCTCCCGCTCGTCCTGGCCGCCGTGCCGGCGGCGGCGCAGGGGTCGGGGATCTCCGTGAGCACCAGCGGGTCCACCGTTTCGGTGACCACGAGCGTGTGCTCCTCACGCGTCGGCGGAGCGCTGGGCACCGCTACGCTGCTCAGCGCCAGCAGACCGGCCCGTCAGGCGGCGCTGACGGGCACCGCCACCCTGCAGTCGGCGGCCTGGTCGAACGTGAGCCCCGGCACGTACACCGTGACGGTCATGTGCGCGAACGGCATCAATGCGGGCACCCAGAGCGTCGTCGTCTCCGGCTCCACTCCCACCGCCACGCCCAGCACCACCCCCGCCGCCACCATCTCGGCCACCACCAAGCCCTCGCCCTCGCTCGGTGTCAGGGGCGGGGTCGGCGGCGCCGTCCAGGACTACGGCCCGCTGACGGTCGGGGTGGGCGCCGCCCTGGTGGGCACGGGTGTCATCGCGACGGGCTGGTACCTGCGCCGGCGTACGCGGCCGAACCGGCTCTGAGGGCGGCGGGCCCGCGAGCCGCAGAGCTCACGCCGTTTCCGAACCGGGCAGTTCGGCCAGCTCCTCCAGGGCGTACGTGAGCCACTGCGTCCAGAAGGTCTCCAGATCGATGCCGGCTCGCAGCACCAGGTGCCGCAAGCGGTCCTGGGGGGCGTCCTTGCCGGGCGGGAAGTCGCGCTGCTCGATCTCCCGGTACTCGGCCAACTGCAGCCGGTGCAGGTCGAGATGGCGGCGCAGGTCGGCCTCCAGCCCGGCGGTGCCCACCACGGCCGCCGCCCGCAGCCGCAGCAGCATCACATCGCGGTGCGGCTTGGGGTCCTGGGACGCGGCGGTCCAGCGGGCCAGTTCGGCGCGGCCCGCGGGCAGGACCTCGTAGCTCTTCTTCTGCCCGCGGGCCGGCTGCTCGGACGGCAGCGCCCTGATGTGCCCCTCGGTCTCCAGCCTTCCCAGCTCGCGATAGATCTGCTGATGCGTCGCCGACCAGAAGTAGCCGATCGACTTGTCGAACCGGCGGGTCAGCTCCAGCCCCGAGGACGGCTTTTCGAGCAGGGCGGTGAGGATCGCGTGCGGGAGTGACATGGAGTCATCCTAGGGACGGCCGCGGGGCCCCCTAGAGGGCCGCCGCCAGCTCCGTGCCCTGCTTGATGGCACGCTTGGCGTCCAGTTCGGCAGCCACGTCGGCGCCGCCGATCAGGTGCGCGCCGACACCGGCGGCGACCAGTTCCTCGTAGAGGCCGCGGCGCGGTTCCTGTCCGGTGCACAGCACGATGGTGTCGACCGGCAGGACGGTGCTCTCCTCACCGACGGTGACGTGCAGTCCGGCGTCGTCGATACGGTCGTAGCGGACGCCCGGGACCATGGTGACGCCCCGGTGCTTGAGCTCGGTGCGGTGGATCCAGCCGGTCGTCTTGCCGAGGCCCGCGCCGACCTTGCTGGTCTTGCGCTGCAGCAGGTGGACGGTGCGCGGCGCGGCGGGCCGCTTCGGGGCGGCGAGCCCGCCGGGCGCCTGGTAGTCCATGTCGACGCCCCACTGGCGGAAGTACGTCTCGGGGTCCTCGCTCGCCTTGTCCCCGCCGTCGGTGAGGAACTCGGCGACGTCGAAGCCGATGCCGCCCGCGCCGAGGATCGCCACCCGGTCGCCGACGGGGGCGTTGTCGCGCAGCACGTCGAGGTAGCCGACGACGCTCGGGTGGTCGACGCCCGGGATGTCGGGGGTGCGGGGGGTGACGCCGGTGGCGACGACGACCTCGTCGTAGCCCTTCAAGTCCGCTGCTTCCACCAGCGTGTTGAGGCGTACGTCCACGCCGTGCGCGTCGAGCTGGTGGCGGAAGTAGCGCAGGGTCTCGTCGAACTCCTGCTTGCCGGGGACCTTGCGGGCCACGTTGAGCTGGCCGCCGACCTCGCTCGCGGCGTCGTACAGGGTGACCTCGTGGCCGCGCTCGGCCGCCGAGACCGCGCAGGCGAGTCCGGCCGGTCCGGCACCGACGACGGCGACGCGCTTCTTGAGCCGGGTGGGCGAGAGGACCAGTTCGGTCTCGTGGCAGGCGCGCGGGTTGACCAGGCAGGAGGTGATCTTGAGGCTGAAGGTGTGGTCGAGGCAGGCCTGGTTGCAGCCGATGCAGGTGTTGATGGCCTCCGGCTTGCCCTCGGCGGCCTTGTTGACGAAGTCGGGGTCGGCGAGCATCGGGCGGGCCATGGAGACCATGTCCGCATATCCCTCGGCGAGCAACTCCTCGGCCAGTTCCGGGGTGTTGATGCGGTTGGTGGTCACGAGCGGGACGGACACCTCGCCCATGAGCTTCTTGGTGACCCAGGTGTAGGCGCCGCGCGGCACGGAGGTGGCGATGGTGGGGATGCGGGCCTCGTGCCAGCCGATGCCGGTGTTGATGATCGTGGCACCGGCCACCTCGACGGCCTTGGCGAGGGTGATGACCTCGTCGAGGGTGGAGCCGCCGGGGACCAGGTCCAGCATGGACAGCCGGTAGACGATGATGAAGTCCTCGCCGACGGCCTCGCGCACCCGCCGCACGATCTCGACGGGGAAGCGCATGCGGTTCTCGTACGAGCCGCCCCAGTGGTCGGTGCGCTGGTTGGTCTGGGCGGCGATGAACTCGTTGATGAGGTAGCCCTCGGAGCCCATGATCTCGACGCCGTCGTATCCGGCCTGCCGGGCGAGGCGGGCGGCGCGGGCGTAGTCGTCGATGGTCCGCTCGACGTCGGCGTCGGTGAGTTCGCGGGGCGGGAAGGGGCTGATCGGCGCCTGGAGGGGGCTCGGGGCGACCAGGTCCTGGTGGTAGGCGTACCGGCCGAAGTGCAGGATCTGCATGGCGATCCGGCCGCCCTCACGGTGCACGGCCTCGGTGATCTGCCGGTGCTGCTCGGCCTCCGCGTCGGTGGTGAGCTTGGCGCCGCCCTCGTACGGGCGCCCCTCGTCGTTGGGGGCGATGCCGCCGGTGACGATGAGCCCCACTCCCCCGCGCGCCCGGGCGGCGTAGAACTCCGCCATCCGCTCGAAGCCGCGCTCGGCCTCCTCCAGGCCGACGTGCATGGAGCCCATGAGGACGCGGTTGGGGAGCGTGGTGAAGCCCAGGTCGAGCGGGTTCAGCAGATGCGGGTAACGGCTCATCGGGCCCTCCATGCACGGTGTGGTGCCTCTGTTGTAGAGGACCCCGCCCATGTTTTGCAACTAGTTGCATAAGGAGGGAGGGGTGACGCGGACCACCCACGGGCACAGTGGCCTCATGAGCCCCGAAGACAGCGAGGTGGTCAAGCTCGCGCAGGCACTGGTCCGCCGCCCGAGCCGGGCCGGGATCGACGACTACGGGCCCGTCCTCGCCGCCCTCCAGGACTGGCTCGGCGCCCGCGACCTGCCCTGTCGCAGCCTCTACGACGACGAGGGCCGGCCCGTCGCCCTGCTGGTGGAGGTGGCGGGCGGCCGGCCCGGACCATGGTGGGCGCTGGATGCCTGCGTGGACACCGCCCCCTATGGCGACGAGGGCGCCTGGTCGTTCCCGCCGGACTGCGGGGACGTCGTGGACGGATGGCTGCGGGGGCGCGGCGCGGCCGACTCCAAGCTGGCGGCGGCGATGTTCTGCCGGATCGCGGCGGATCTGCACGCCCGGGCGGAGGAGCTGCACGGCGGGCTCGCGGTCCTGCTGGACGCCGACGAGCACACCGGCGCTTTCGGCGGGGCCCGGGCCTATCTCGCGGACGGGGCCGCGGTGCGCCCGGCGGGGGTGATGATCGGCTATCCCGGCCCGGACGAGGTGGTGGTCGGCGGGCGGGGGCTGTGGCGGGCCACGATCGCGGTGCACGCGGAGTCGGGACACTCCGGGTCGAGGCGCACGACACTCGGTGCCGTCTCCCGGGCGGCGCGTCTGGTGCAACTGCTGGAGGAGGCCGAACTGCCGGGCGCCGAAGGCGAGTTCCCGCTGCCGCCCAAAGTGACGGTGACCTCCTGCCACGGCGGCGAGGGCTTCTCCGTGGTGCCCGGCCTGTGCGAGCTGGGCGTCGACGTCCGCACCACCCCGGCCTTCGACGCCCGCGCGGCGGAGCACCTGGTTCGCACGGCGACGGCGGAGCTGGACCGTCGGCTGCCCGGCCCGACTCCGACCGATATCACCGAGGTGGCCTCGTGGCCGCCGTACCGTTTGACCGGGGACGAGCAACCCGCCGCCGCCCTGTTGGACGCGGCCGCCCACGAGGGCCTCACCGTCGTGGCGAAGACCGCGGGCCCGTCGAACATCGGCAATCTACTGGCCCGGGAGGGCATCCCGGCGACAGCGGGCTTCGGCGTGCGCTACGAGGGCCTGCACGGCACTGACGAGCGAGCCTGCCTCACGGACCTGCCCAAGGTCCACGATGTCTACAGGAAGGCCGTACTGCGCCTGCTGACCGCCGGCTCGACCAGCCCCCACGGCGCCGCAGACAAAAACCTCACCGACTCTCAAGAATGACGTGCAACTCCCGTTCCTGATCCCCCGACGCCGAAGAGAGATCACGCACCGTGAACAGAGGATCCAACGTGCTGCGCAACCGCTCGATCGCCCAGTAGCCACCCTGCGCGTCGAGCTCGACGGTGGACGACAACCGCCCCGGCGCCGGACACTGATGCGCATCGGTGACCTCGAACGTGCCGAGCCACACCATCGGCCGCGTCTCGTGGAGCTGCTGCGGCACCTCCTCCGGCCCCCGGTCGGACTCGAAGCACGCACACAGCGTGTCGAACACGATCCGGGCGTCCTCCTTGCTGCATCCGCTGATCTCGAGGGAGACCGGCTCCTCGTGCGAGCGCTGACGATCCATCGTGACCGCTCCTCTCGTGGCTGTGGCGCGGTACCGCGAGTTCCCCGCGAATCGCGCCACACCCCAAGAAAAGCACCACTGGCCGCACCGGACCAGCGAGGAATCAGCTCCGCTTGAAGCGGTACGTCTTGCTGTCCGTCAGAACGCAGAAGCCCGGCGACACGACGATCACCCGCAGGGTGCCGTCCCGTCGGTCGTAGTCGATGCCCTCGACCTCGAAGGTGCCCGAACAGGAGCTGCGCAGGGGAAGCTGCCGCAGGGCGGTGACATGGCCCAAGACGTCCGAGGTGCCGTTCGGCTTGGCGGACAGGTCGACCTGGAGGAGCGGCTTGGTGATGCCGAAGAGCGTTCCCGCCGGGTCGTCGGAGGAGCACAGCAGCGTCGTCGGGCCGGAGAAGTCGCAGCCCTGGACGTCGCGTACGGCGTGGTCGAGGTTGACGGTGGAGGCCTGCGGGAGGTTCGCCGAGGGCGAGGTGCTCGCGTTGGCGCCCGGGGTCGGGAGCACCAGGAAGCGGCTCATGGTGCCGTACTCGCCGGCCAGCATCCACTGTCCGTCGGGCGAGATCGCGACCCAGGAGTTGTTGAGGGCCTCGCCGGAGCTGAGCGTGTGGACGTACTCGGACCAGGCGCCGCCCGGCGCCTGCACGCGGAACATCTTCGCGGTGCCCGAGTCGGCCTGGTAGGGCTCGACGTAGTAGCCGTCGTAGGAGGCGTCGGGGTCGCCGACGTGGTTCCAGCCGCGGCTGGAGACCGCGGCGGGGATCGTGCCGATGCCGGTGTACCGGTTGGGGCTGTTGGCCGGGACCTCGACGGAGGTCAGGCCCTGGCTCTCGGTCAGGGGGTCGGCCCGGTCCGAGCCCACTTCCGTCCAGGTGTCGGCCGCCGACGCGGGGGGAGCGGCGGACAGGACCGCGGCGGCCGCGAGGGCGAGGGCCGCGGTCACGGCCGCGTGACAACGTTGCCGGGCGCGCAGGGGCATGGGAGCTCCTCGATGGGGGGCGGGGCGTGCTCGGCGGACAGTCTGGCCCGGTGACCTAGTCATGTACAGACCAAATCGGTAACGGGGGCTGTCGGCTCGGTGACGGTCCGTACGGGTACTGTCGTCACCGCTCCGGGGGACGGCCCCCGCCGTGTTGAGGGATGGTGGAGGTGGGCGACGGGGTCGTCACAGGGACGGTTGAGCGCGGTAGAACATGGGGAGTCGGCACGGGGGACGGCGTGCCGCGCGAACGGGCGAAGGCGGTGCGTGGAATGAGTGCACCTGGGTTTCCGGTGGCCGAGGGCGAGGGGTCGGTACGGCCGAGCGGGCTGCTCGACGTACTGGGCGTGGCCTCGGTGGTCCTGGATGCCGAGGGCCGCGTCGTGCTGTGGAGCCCGCAGGCCGAGGAGTTGTTCGGCTATCCGGCGCAGGAGGCTCTCGGCCAGTACGCGGCCCGGATCATGGTGCACGAACAGCATCTCGATCTGGTGGTCAAACTCTTCGCCGATGTCATGGTCACCGGTCAGAGCTGGGCCGGCGCCTTCCCCATTCGGCGCAAGGACGGCAGCACGCGTCTGGTGGAGTTCCGCAACATGCGCCTGCTGGACGACCACGACGACGTGTACGCGCTGGGGCTGTGCGCCGACCGGTCGACCGTACGGCGGCTGGAGCGGGACGTGGCGCTGTCCACCCGGATGATCGCGCAGTCCCCCATCGGGCTGGCCGTCCTGGACACCGATCTGCGGTACGTGTCGGTCAATCCGGCCCTGGAGCGCCTCAACGGGATCGCCGCGGAGGAGCACATCGGCCGGTCCATCCGCGAGGTCCTGCCGCACCTCGACGTCGAGGCCATCGAAAGGGCTGCGCGCCACGTGCTGGAGACCGGTCGTCCCCTCGTGGACCAGAAGGCGACCGGCCGGACCCCGGCCGATCCGGACGAGGAGCGGGCCTGGTCACTCTCGCTGTACCGGCTGGAGGACGCCGTCGGGACGGTGCTCGGCGTGGCCGCCTCGGTCGTGGACATCACCGAGCAGGAGCGGGCGAGCGTCGAGGCGGAGGCCGCGCGCCGGCGGCTGCAGGTGATCGCGGACGCCTCCGCGCGCATCGGCACCACCCTGGAACTGGACCGCACCGCGCGCGAACTGGCCGACGTCGCCGTGCCGGAACTCGCCGACATAGCCGCCGTGGATCTGCTCGAGGCGGTGGTGGCGGGCAGGCGTAGCAGCCTGGGGCCCGCCGAGCCGGCGGTGATCCGGGCCCTCGCCGTGCAGGCGGACCGCGCCCCGGAGGCGATGCGGGCGGCCGACCCGCCCGGGCAGGTCACCCGGTACGGCCCCGACCGCCTGGTCACCGAGTGCGTGCGCACCGGCAGGCCGGTGATGGTGCGGGAGGTCGCGCCCGCGGACCTGCCGCGCATCGCCCGCTCCCCCGAGGCGGCCGAGCTGCTGGCCGCGGCGGGCGTCCACTCGTATCTGGCGGTGCCGCTGATCGCCCGCGGCGAGGTGCTCGGCGCCCTGGACCTCAAGCGCACGCACAACCCCGAGCCGTTCAGCGAGGACGACCTGCTGCTCGCCCGGGAGCTGGCGTCGCGCGCGGCCGTGCAGATCGACAACGCCCGCTGGTACCAGAACGCCCGTGACACCGCCCTCACCCTCCAGCGCAGCCTGCTGCCCAGCCACCCGGCCGTGACCGGCGGCCTCGAGGTCGCCTCCCGCTACCAGCCCGCCGGAGCCACCAGCGAGGTCGGCGGCGACTGGTTCGACGTGATTCCGCTGGACGGCGGCAAGACGGCGCTGGTGGTGGGCGATGTGATGGGCAGCGGCATCAACGCGGCCGCCACCATGGGCCGGCTGCGCACCGCGACGAACACGCTCGCCTCCCTCGACCTCGATCCGGCCCGGCTCCTCGAACACCTCGACAAGATCACCGAGGGCCTGGACCACTCGATCGCCACCTGTGTGTACGCCGTCCACGACCCGCAGCTGCGGCAGTGCCGAATCGCCAATGCCGGGCATCTGCCGCCGGCCCGGCTGCGGCCGGGGCATCCCCCGGAGCTGCTGGAACTGCCCACGGGCGTACCGCTGGGCGTGGGCGGGGTGGCCTTCTCCACCACCACGGTCGACCTGGAGCCCGGCGACCGTCTCGTCTTCTACACCGACGGTCTGGTCGAAACCCGGCAGCATCCCCTCGACGAGCGCCTGGACGCCCTGCTCTCCCTCCTCGAAGGGCCGGACCGCCCCCTGGAGGAGGTCTGCGACCTCCTGCTGCGCACCCTGCACCAGCCCGACAACTCAGACGACGTGGCGCTTCTCATCGCGCGCGTGCAGAAGCCGGGCTGACCGCCCGAGGCGGCCGGGACGCCCGGACTCTCACAGCCAGTGATCCCGGGCTTTCACAGCTACTGATTACGGGTTCCTTATCGCCCGCATCCGACAATCACAGCAAGGCATGGCATGCAGATGCCGCCTGCCGTGGCCGATGGGAGCGAGCCGTGATGCACGAGCCGGACCAGGAACCCACAGCCGGGGGCGAGCCGCCTGACGGGCGCTTCGGGACGCCCCCGGGCATGGAAGTGATGACCGGTCCGGGCGGCCCGGACCGTGAGGCGGGGCCTTGGCGGCGCCACTCCCGCCGGGCGCGCGCCGTGGCCGCGGCGGCGACGGTCGCCGTGCTGGCCCTCGGCGGCACGGTCGCCTACGCCGCCACCTCGGGCGGCTCCGGCCAGAGCGCCACGCCCTCCGCGTCCGGGTCCGCGTCTCCGTCCCCCGACCGCCCCGGCGGCCGGCACGGTGGCGGCCCCTGGTTCGGTTTCGGCTTCGGCGGCATGGGGGTGCACGGCGAGACGACGGTCAAGGACCAGGACACCGGCAAGTGGGTCGTACGGATCTGGCAGCGCGGCACCGTGGAGAAGGTCGCCGGCGACCAGGTCACGCTCAAGAGCGAGGACGGCGCCCAGTGGGCTTGGACCGTGAACTCCGACACCACCGTCTTCCGTGACGGTACGAAGGGTTCGGGCGCCGGCGACCTCAAGAAGGGCGAGACGGCCCTGCTGGCCGGCACCCGCTCCGACGACGGCACCCGGACCGCCACCCACGCGATCTCCGGCATCTTCGACCGCGAGGGCCCCGGCGACCGGCACGACGGGTTCCCGGGCCCCGGCAACAGGGACTGGCGCCATCACGGGCCGTCCCCGAGCCCTTCGGGCAGCGGCGCGACGACCTGAGGCACCGATAGCCTGCGTCGTCATGCGACGTCCTTGGATCCTGCCGGTTGTGCTGGTGTTCGGCGGCGCGGTCGTCGCAGCCGGGCTGCTCCTCAGAGGCAGCCCGGCCGCCGCCGTGGCCTTCCTGCTGGTGTTCGTGGCGTTCGCGGGGGTGAACTCGCCCCTGGTTTTCCCTCGGTCGATCGACTGGCCGGAGGCACAGCGCCGCAGCGCGGTCGACGGCCGACCGGTCGTCCTGTGGCGCTCCGGCTGCACGTACTGTCTGCGACTGCGCCTCCGACTGGGCCTGAGGGCCCGTCAGTTGCACTGGGTGGACATCTGGCGGGACCCGGCCGGCGCGGCGGCGGTGAGGGCGGCCAACGACGGCAACGAGACGGTGCCGACTGTCGTCGTGGCGGGTCGACCGCACGTCAACCCCGATCCGGCCTGGGTGCGCGAACAGCTCTCCCCTTCCGCGTGACCGGATGCGGCGCCCAACCCGCCAAGCGGCTCAGGGGCGGACGCCGATCACGACATGGGCGTACAGCTCCTCGGACGCGGCCACGCGTACCTTCAACCCGGCCGTGGTGAAGGCGTCGACGGCGGCCGCGGCCTGCCGTTCGCTCGTCTCGACCAGGAGGCAGCCGCCGCGGGCGAGCCAGCGGGGTGCTTCGGTGGCGACCCGGCGCAGGACGTCGAGTCCGTCCGCGCCGCCGTCGAGCGCGACCAGCGGTTCGTGGTCGCGGGCCTCCGCGGGCAGCAGCCCGACCTCGCCGGTGGGAACGTAGGGCACGTTGGCCGCGAGGATGTCGATACGGCCGCGCAGTTCCTCCGGCAGCGCCGCGAACAGGTCGCCCTCGTGGACCCGGCCGCCGGCGGCGCCGATGTTGCGGCGGGCGCAGCGCACCGCGGCCGGGTCGATGTCGGCGGCGTGCAGTTCGACCTGGCCGAGCGCGGTGGCCAGGGCCGCGCCGACGGCGCCCGAGCCGCAGCACAGGTCCACGACGACGGAGGCGTCGGGGGCCTGGGCGAGGGCCTGTTCGACGAGGAACTCGGTGCGGCGGCGGGGCACGAACACGCCGGGTTCCACGGCGATGCGCAGCCCCCGGAACCCGGCCCAGCCGAGGACGAGTTCGAGGGGCAGTCCGGACACCCGGCGGTCGACCAGAGCGGCCACTTCCTCCGGTGTGCGCGCGGCGGCCAGGATCAACTCCGCCTCGTCCTCGGCGAAGACACAGCCCGCAGCGCGCAGCGCGGCGACGACCGATTCACGGGCGGAGGACGACAGCGGGGAGGAAGGTGAAGGAGACAAGGGAGGCATGGAAGCCGAGAGCCTTTCGGTGAGTCGAAGGGCGCTCTCGCGGTCGCCTACTGCCGGCGGCCCGCGGCGACTCGAGGCGTGAGCACCCGACCTGACACTGCGGTAATGGGTCCCACCTCCTCGGTCTTCGGTGGCCGGGAGCTTCCACGGCCGGGCGCCCACACTACCGCAACGCGTCAGACGCCGACCGTCTCCTCGACCTCCTCCTCCGCTTCCTCCTCGGCCCTGTGTTGCTCAGCCGCGCGCACCGGCGCCGCGGCGGTCGCGGGCGTCTCGGCCCGGCCCCGCGCCCGCTCGTGGGCGGCGGCGATCGCCGTGACGGCGAGGCCCAGCAGCAGCCAGGCGATGAGCGTCCATACGTTGCGGGACAGGCCGTCGCTGTGGAAGTACAGGAGGCTGCGGGCGCCCTCGACGAATCCGGCGCCGTTCCAGAAGGCGTGCAGGGTGCCGAAGAAGCCGTTCTGCAGGTCGGGGCGGAACAGGCCGCCGGAGCTGGTGAAGTTGAGCATGACGAACAGCACCATCATGGCGAGGGTGGTCCAGCGCTTGAGGAAGGTGTGCAGGCCGACGCCGACGAAGAGGATGCCCGCGGAGTAGAGCCAGGCCATCGCCCACAGGCTCGCGAGGTCGTGGTGGGCGAGGTGGAAGACGGGCCCGGCGAGCAGTGCGCCGATACCGCTGACGACGGCGGAGACGCCGAGTGCCAGCAGGGCACGCAGCCGCATGGGCAGACCGGCGCCGGCGGCGCCGAGCGCGGCGACGGAGGCGTAGGAGCCGATGCTCAGCGCGATCAGCAGGAAGAACAGTCCCTGCCCGGTCGGGTCGTCGTCGACCGGCGCGGCCACGTCGGTGACCTTGAGCGGGACGCCCTGCCCGGCGGCGATGGGCGTGAAGACCTTCTCGACGGCCGTGGCGTCCATGTCGGAGGCGGCGCTGGCGACCACCAGTTCCGGCGTCTTCGCGCCGGGCACGTAGGCGCCCGTGATGGCACGGGAGTCGAGCAGGTCGACGGCCTCGGACCGAGTGGCGACGGTACGGACGTCGAGCCGGTCCCCCGCCTTGTCCTTGACGGTCTGCGCGAACACCTTCGCCTGCGGGCCGGAGCCGACGACGGCGACGGGCAGGTGGTGGGGCTCCGGGGTGACGAAGGCACCCATGTACGCGAGCCCCATGCCGATGCACATCAGCAGCGGGGTGATCAGGTGGGTGATCACATGGCGCAGGGCCGGCGACCTCATCGCTCACAACCTCCAGATGGTTGGCTTATACAACTCTCACTTCAAGTTGTACTATACAACTAAGCGAGGTGGGGTGGTATTCCGTGGTGAACGAGGGAGGCCCGGTGGAAGCAGACGAAGCCGTGGAGACGATCCAGCGCGAGATGACGGCCTTCGCCCGCCGCGCCCGTGCCTCGGCGGGCCGTATGCACCCCGAGCTGTCACTGGTCTCGTACACGCTGCTCGGCCATCTGGAGGAGAGCGGCGGCTGCCGCGCCACCGACCTGGCGGCGCACTACGCCCTGGACAAGTCCACGGTCAGCCGCCAGGTGGCCGCCCTGGAGCAGGCCCGGCTCATCGAGCGGCGCCTGGACCCGGACGACCACCGCGTCCAGGTCCTGCACCTGACCGAGGCCGGACGTCAGATCCTCGCCCAGGTCACCGACAGCCGCCGGGCGGCCTTCCGGGAGCGGCTTGCGGGCTGGCCGAAGGAGGATCTACGGCGGTTCGCGGACTACCTCGTGCGCTACAACGCATGGACGCCACCCGGCGGCGAGGGCTAGGAGGCCGCCAACTCCCGTCCGTCCGTGAGAGGTTCGTTAGCGCCGCTCCTGAGGTCCTGTCGCCGCGGTCGACGGCGGGGCAGCCTAGGCTCACCAAGATCACCGACAAGGAAGTCCGCACCCGGCTCAACCAGGTCCGCACCACCTGTCAGTGCTGCACGCGCGGCCTCGACGTCCGGCGCGATCAGCCCCGCTGCTGCGCCGCCAGCCAGTGCTACCACAAGCTGCTCTCCCCGCTGACACTCACCTACATCCACTCCGTCCTCAAGTCCGCCCTGGAGCACGCCGTCCGCGAGGAAGAGATCCCGCGCAACGTCGCCCGCAACGTCCACACCGGCACCCCACGACCCGCTGCTTCGAACCCCTCACCGTCGACGAAGCCCGCCATTTCCTCGCGGCCACGCGGGGACACCGGTTGCACGCGCTGTTCGAACTCACCCTCCACACCGGACTCCGCAAGGGCGAATTCCTCGGCCTGCGTTGGGAAGACCTCGACCTCGACGCGGGCACCGCCGCCATCCGCCGCACCCTTCAGCGCACCAGCGCAGGCGGGCTCACCACGCTAGCCACCAAGACCCGGGCCTCTGAACGCCGCATGGCTCTCCCCACCCGCTGCGTACAGTCGCTGAAGCTCCACCACGAACAGCAGCAGCGTGAGCGCGAGGCAGCAGGCACCACGTGGAAGCACGACGGGCACGTGTTCACCACAGCGCAGGGCCGACCGATCGACCCGACCAACCACACTCCTCCACAAGGCCAGCCTCCGCCGCATCCGCTGCAACGGCCTCAGGCACTCGACCGCCACCCTGCTCCTGGAACAGGGCGTCGAACTCGTCGTAATCAAGGAGCTCTCGGCCACGCCCACATCGGCGTCACCGCCACCGTCTACGCCCACGTCCGCCTCCGACTCCAGCGAGACGCCATCGACGCCCTCAGCACCGCGCTCAGAAGTGGTGGGATCACCGAGACGGCCAGCTTCGATGGCGACGAACCGCCGCCTTGCACCGTCCTCGTCCGCTGACGTTGCCGTCAACTACTGCCGTCACCCCACGCAGAAGCCCCGCCAGGACGCACCTGGCGGGGCTTCACATTTGCAGTTCTGAATCCATCAGGAATCTCGTCGGACGCCTGTTACTGAGCTTGCAAGCGGCGAACGTCCATCTGATCACCCCATCCGCGCTCCAGGCATGCGCGGACCAACTCGATCCGAACCGCCGTCAATGATCGAGCCATGTCGTCAGCGCTGACCGTCGCCTTCTTGTCTGCACCGTGGGCGTTAGCCGAAACATTCACGGCACCATCACCCAGACCGGTCAGATCGATCCAGAATGGACCGTCGAAGAACCTGACTCTCCTGCGTCTACCCTCAGCCTGTCGGACAAAAGAAACCGCGTCGATCAGTTCCACGAGGAATGCGACTGGCATGTCGTTCCAGTTCGATTCTGGAAAGTGGCACCCGGAGATAGCGATCCAGATGTCACCCCAGATAGAGCCCGATCTAGCGAGATCGAGAGATTCCACGTCACAGAACAGTTCGAACCCCACCAATCTCACCTCCAAACCGGGTAGGCGGTCTCAATCATGCGCGTTTCTTTGTTCACCCACATCTCGATATCAAGCCCATTTGCCGAGCCTCGCAGGAAGACTCGATCTCCCTGAGAACGCCCTGCGATCGAAGACGACCTGTATGCCTGGCGAATCGTGGACTCAATCTCGCCTGGAGACATGTAGTCCGGGAACTTCGTCTTGATTCCGCTCTGCTTGTACGTCTTGCCTGCAACGGTGTGCCGGTCAAGGACATGATCCATATCGATGTCCACTTTCCGCCGCCCGGGAAGGTTAACCGGCTTCACGCATGTGCTGTTGTGAACGAGTACCGGAGTCTCCCCCGCCAGCACATAGTACGTATGCAGATCGTCAACCGTCAGGTTGTACGTCCGTGCGTGCCTCGTGAAGGCGCGGTTCCCCGTGACGATGACGGTGCTCCCGTCGTCGGTGAGCAGCGTCATGCCGGGCTTGAGGGCACCGGCTTCGACCCAGTCATGCTCGGACGGGGACCAGAAGGGGTGTTCGTGCGTAGCTGTGAGCTTCTCTATGCCGTCCTTAGTGGCGATGGACAGTTCATTGAAGTACTTGTCACCCTCGGTGCGGATGAGCCGGGTCACCTTGCGGGACTTCGTCTTTCCGGTTTTCGGGTCGGTGGCTTTGACCCGGTCGCCGAGTTTGACGTCCTCGATGTCCTTGGTCGTGCCGTCCGCCATGAGGACGTCGGTGCCGGCGAGGAAGCACTTGCACGCGCTGAACGCCCCCTTGGCCCCGCGCCCCGAGAGGCCCTCCGGGCCACCACGGCCATTCCAACCGGCGAAGAAGATGCCGCCAGCCGTGACCTGCATGAAGCTCGACGTAGTGCCATTCGGGCAGGCCTTTCCGGCTCTGCACGCGTTCCACAGCCAGAGCTCCACCTGGGCCTGCTGGTCCAAGTTGCTCGGGTCGTCGAGGTACTGAGGTGTGTACCCGTTGGTGCTCATGGTGGTCAGCCAGAGCTGGTAGAAACGGTCGCGTACCTTCTGCCAGTTCTTGAAGTGGGCGGGGATGTAGACGCCGGGGAAGATCTGACGCTTTCCCGTGCCCGCCACCACGTGGTCGTAGGGGAGCGGCTGGTAAACCGGGCTCGACTTGGCCGGCTTGGTCACCTCGCCAGTTGTCGAGCCGCCCTTTCCTTCGCCGCCGCCGCAGAGGTCGACCGGGCACAGGCCGGTCGGGTCGCTCTGGCTGACTGGGCTGTTGTTGCTGTACGCATAGCCGTTCATCTGCAGCGGGTCCGCGATGTCGATGACCGGGTCCGCGGACAGGAAGTGGCCGGAACTCTGGTCGTATTCGCGGGCGCCGATGTGCGTCAGACCTGTGGCCGTGTCGTCGATGCCGCTGCCCAGGTAACCGCGTTTGTTGGGCCAGTTTGAAGGTTTGGCGCCGCGGACTTCTCCGTACGGTTTGAAGGCGCGGCGTGTGACAGTCTGGCCGGAGCCGATGTCCACCGAGGTGGCCGCGGTGCCGACGTGGTCGGTGAGCAGGACGCTGAGTTTGTGGCCCGTCGTCGAACCGTTGGTGGCAGTGCGGACGACGGTGGGTGCGCCGGCCTGGGCATAGGCACGCGACGCCCTCGTGATCGCGCCCGTCGCGTCCGTCGTCAGCTCGGTTTCGCCCAGGTAGAGGGTCGAGCCCGCAGGCGAGTTCTCCAGGATGCGGTTGCCGTCGGCGTCGTAGACGTAGGTCGTTCTCTTGCCGTCGTCCGTGATGGAGTCGAGCTTGTTCTCCGGCGTCCAGACCAGGTTCTGCGTGGTGTTGTAGAGGTCCCGGATCTGGGTGTTGCCCGCGGCGTCGTGGGTGTAGGCGCTCCCTTTGCCGGACGGGGTGGAACTGACGTCCGTCATCGTGTGGGGCTGTGTCTTGTACGCCGGGGTGGTACTCGTCGCGGCGACCGTCTTGCCGTAGCCGTAGGTGAACGTGACGTTCTTCGTCGCGTCCGCCGTGTCGTGCTCGGTCATCGTTGCCCGGTTGCCGAGCCAGTCGAAGGTGTACGACTGGCGGTAGGCCGTTGCGCCCGTGGAGACGGTGGACGTGTCCGGGGCGGCCGCAGCGAGGGTCGAGGTCAGGGAGTCGTCGGGGGTCGATGTGTCTGTCACCTCGTCCGGGGCATCGGCGACGGGGCCCGAGGAGGACGCATAGGTGGTGCGGTAGCCCCAGGCCGTGCCGTTCGCGGCCTTGCAGCCGGTGTCCTTGCCATCCGGCGTGATCTTCGACGTCCAGGCGTGCATCAGCTCGCCCATCACGTCGTAGGTGAAGCACTGGGTGTCCCAAGTATCGCCCGTCGCCTCGCTGAGCTGGCGGGCGTTGGAGGTGATCGTGCCGGACGTGTCGTAGGAGTAGTAGCTGTCCGTGATGCGGTGTGGGCCGTCCGTCTCGCGGTCCGCGACCGTGCGCTCGAGCCGGCCCGTGTGCGGGTCGACGAAGTTAGTCGTCCAGACGCGGTAGGGCTGGGGGCCGGAGACCGTGCGCAGTACCTCGCCGTACGGCGAATACGTCGCGTCGGCCGTGTACCAGGTCTGGCCCGAGGTCGACTCAGCAAGGCCATCTGTGTTGTAGCGGGTGACGACCTTTTCCCGGGCCAGTCCGCCCACGGCGGGCAGGGTGACCGACTGCGGCTTGCCCGTCGGTGTGTAGGTGTAGGAGTAGGCGTACGTACCGGAGAGACCCGCCGTCATCGAGTTGGCCGGGATGACCGTCTCGCTGCCGGTGACGTGGTACTCGGAGTCGTAACCGGTGACGTTGTCGATGTAATCGCCGTTGTCGGTGTGCCGTTTGGAGCTGGTTGGTTGGCCGATGCCACCGGGGGCTTTGTCGTAGGTGTACTCCCTGACGGGGGTGGCGGTGGCCGAGCCCTGTCGTACGGCCGTGACACGCCCGAGGAGGTCGTACTCCGTGAATGTCTCCTGCCCGCGCGCGTCCTTCACGTGGTTGGGACGGTCCGCGGCGTCGTACCAGGTGTCCGTGGTGCCCGTGTCGGGGTCGGTCGTGGTCTTCACCCGGCCGCGAGCGTCGTAGAGGTACGACCAGACGTTGCCTGCGGGATCGGTGACCTTGCTGCGGTTGCCGCGGGCGTCGTATTCGTAGGCAGTCGTGCGTCCCGCGGTCGCGCTGGAGGCGTCCTTGGTGAAGTGCTTGACCGAGGTGACACGGCCGAGGGCGTCGAAGTACGTCCGGGTCTTCGGGGCCGTCGAGCCCGGCGGGTCGACGGTCGTGCTGACGTCGTCGTACCAGGTGAACGTCGCGTACTTGTACCCGCCGTCGTTGTAGACCGACGCTCGCGCCTCGCGCTCCAGACCGTCGTAGCGGTACTGGGTCCAGCTCGGGATCAGTGACTTTGACCTGGGCTGGAAGAGCTCTGTGCTCGGCTCGTCCTTCGCGAGGTAGGCGCTGGTCTTCTGGGCCACCACACCGTGGTCGTTGTAGTCGGTGTCCACGATGATCCGGCCGGGGCCGTGGGCCTCGGTTTGCTTCTGGACCTCGCGCATCAAACCGTCGTAGAGGGTGACCTCGCGGGCATAGGAGCCGTCGTCCTTGAGGGAGTCGACGGTCACCGACGCTGGGCGGTTCTCGCTGGACGTGGCGATTGCCGGCTGGTAGTTGATCACGACGTTCGGCGATTTGCCGCTCGAGGAGCGCGACGGGGACCAGCCCTTCACCAGACGTCCGAGTGCGTCGTACTCGTTGCGCGTCACGCGGCCGTTGGGATCGGTGACGGACAGCGGAAGGCCGCGGCCCGGGTCGAACGTGGTCGTGGCGGCGTGGCCATTGGCGTCGAACTCCTTGGTCTCGGTGACCGGTCCGCCCGCCTCGGGGGTGTACTGCGTCTCGGTGGTTCCCTCGCCCGGCTTCGTGATGTAGCGGATCCGGCCGAGGTCGTCGTACTTCATGTCGGTGACGACGGAGTACGACGTGCCCGTCCCGTCGATCTCGGCCACCGATGTGACCGCCCCGTTCGTCGGCGTCGCGCCGTAGGAGAGTCCGTCATAGGTGTTCTGGACCGCCGACTTGAGCTTGGTGGCCGGGTCGGCGGTTGCGTAGGCGGCACAGGAGGTGCCCGTGGTGCGCTGCGTCTTCGGCAGGCCGATCAGCCAGGCCGTGGTGTTGTGCACATACGACGTCACGGTGCAGGTCTGGTCGGAGAGCACCTCGGAGGAGCCGCTCGGCTTGACTACGGCTGTCTCCACCTGGATGGGGAGGCCGTAGGTGTCGTCGACCTCGGTTTGCGTGCGGACGGCGCGCCAGCTCGTGCCGACCGTCTGGATCTCGTCCGTTCGCTTGATGCCTGTGCGGTGGGCGAGCAGCGGGTCGGCCGTGGTGCCGTCCTCGTTCTCACGGGTGCGGGACGCGGTCTGTTTCGACCACGGGTAGTTCAGTGTGCGCTTGAGGATCGTGCCGTCGGAGTCGACGTAGGTGATGGCCTCCGCGGTCATGCCGGCGTACTGCGGCGTGTCGTCCGACGCCAGCGTGCGCTCGCTCTTGGAGTCCTTGACCTCGCCGCCGATGCCCTGGAAATAGCGTGTGACGGATTGCGACTGTGCCTGGGGAACGCCCGGTTCGGAGCTGGACTCGCTGCCTTTGGTGACCTTGACCTGGCGGTATCCCCGCCAGTCGCTGTACGTCCGTAGCGAGGGGCGGGTGAACTCGTCGTCGCTCTTGGCCCATGCCGGGCCTGAGTACTCGTACTTGCTGACGACCGGCTTGCCGTGTGAGGTGACCTTGTCGATCTCGGTGACGGAATCGACGACGTACTTGTTGAACCACGCCTTCGCGGGGGTCCGGTCGTCGCCGTCAGGTGACCAACGCACCGGATAGCAGGTGCCGTTGTTCTTGCCCTTGTCCTCCGCGGGCTCGCTTGCGCAGCCGCCGGTGTACTCGACCTCGATGTCGCCGCCGTACTCCGTGGAGACCGTGCCGATACGGGGGCGGGTGAAGCCGGGCCGTTGTTCGCTCGTGCTTCGTGGTACCAGGTTGGGCAGCTGGCGGTCCTTCAGCCGGTCCTTCAGGGGCGAGGTGGAACCGATCTTGTATTGCGCGAAGCTGACGCCGTCCTGGGACTGGAGGGTGCCGGAGGTGTCACCGGGCCCGTAACCGGTCCGCGTGATCGAGTTGAGCCACAGGCCGGGCGCCGTGTCGTACCAGTCCTCGGGGAAGGACTGGTGGAGCGTGTACTTGTCGACCGGGCCCAGACCGCTCAGTCCGGCGCGAGCGGCCTTGGTCGTCACCGTGTCCAGCCGCAGCTGTGTCCAGAAGGACGGGAAGGGCGGGCACATCTTGGACGTGGACTTGCAGTTGAGGTTGCCCGGGGTGTCCCACCAGGGGCGGTAGGCGCCGGGGTCGTCGGTCTTGGCGAAGTTGGCCGCGTCGCAGGCCGACTCCGACTTCAGGCACCGCTGCTTGACGCCGAAGTCGACCGTCGCGGACGGCTTGGTCAGGCTGTCCGGGCGCATGCCGTACTCGATGGAGTCCGGGTAGGCGTAACGGTCGTACTGCTCGGGCGACTTGAACTTCTTGCGTACGGCGTAGTAGTTCGTCTCCTGCTTCCAGTTGACGATCATCGTGTTGCCGTGGACATCGACGATCTTGTCCAGGCCCCAGCGCCACGCCTGCTGCTTGCCGGAGCCGCAGCGCGAGTCCGCGAAGGCGTCGGCGTGGCAGGGTTCGCCCGGGTGGTTGCCGAAGACAGGCACGGTGGAGACCGAGTTGGTGTTGGCGTGACCGCCGCCGACGGCGTTCAGGCCGTAGTAGTACCGGGTGCCTTCGGTGGTCGTGACGACCCAGTACTCACCATTGTTGTCGTCGTTGCTGCCGCCGACCCGGTGCTCGACCCGGGTTCCGTCGTCCTGCTGGGGGCGGTAGATCTCGGTGTCCTTGTCCGGGTCGCTGCCGGAGGCGGCATCCCGGATCAGTTCGGTGGTCTTGCCGCCCAGCGACATCACGGCGTTGTACGACACCCAGCACTGGTCGGACGTCTTGTCCTTCTTGGCGGTGTTGTTGGGGGTGCCGGCCTTGAGTGTCTTGCGATCGTCCTGACAGGCACGGTAGCGGCGTTCGATGTGACCGGGATCGTAGTCCCAGCCCTCGCCGATCCATGAGGCCTGCGGTGAGGAGACGGCCGTACGGCCGTCCACGGTCTGCGAACTGTAGTTGAAAAAGATCTTGGGGGCGGGGCCGGCCGGGGAGTCCGGCACGGTCAGCGGGTAGGACCAGGTGAACGCGCCCGACGACCCTCCCGCCTCCCACTTGCCGTCCGAGGCGAGCGGGGTGGCCTTGAAGGTGCCCCCGCCGCCGTGGCCGGAGTCCATCGCGCCGACGACTGCCGTACTGCCGCCCGTGGTCACCGCGGGAGTCGCCGACGCACTCTTCTGGTAAGCCGCTTGGACGACACCGGAGTTCGTGCCGTGTGAGGACGGAGCCGAGGCGGCCGTCACGGTGTCGCCGCCTGCCGGGTCGACCGTGGCGGTGAGGGACGCCGACGCCGTGTCGTTCGTCGTCTCCAGTTCCTCGTAGGTCTGGCAGGCCTCGTCGTCCGGTGTGGTCAGGTAGCAGTCGGGGAACTGCACGAAGCGCAGGCGGGAGGCCCAGTCTGCGCCGTACAGGCTCTCGAACTTGGAGTAGTCCAGCTTGACGGAGACAGGGACCGAGCCGCCGGCGGGAGCCTGGACGACCAGAACGGCACCGTCCACACCCTGACTGACCGACGAGGTGCGGTCCGGGATGCTCACCTGCCAAGTGCCTGTGGGCGCCGACTGGTCGGGAGCCTGGCCCAGGCTGACGGGCAGTGCGCCGACCGGGCTGAGGGCGGACTGCTCGGCGTTGGCCGCGGCCGTTCGCGCCGAGGCCGTCGTGGTCGTACTCGAAGTGAAGGTGACCGAGCCGGCCAGGTTGGAAGGCGGGCTCGTCGTCCCGGTGGGTGCGGCGAGCAGGTCCTTGGGAACCATGGCTTTGAGCGTCTTCAGGTTCCGGCTGAACGCCTCGCCGGGCACCGGCAGTTCGCTCTCGAGTCCCTCGAGGTTCAGCGTCTCGCGCCCGGTTTCCTCCTTGGACGGATCCGGAGGTATCGCGAGCGCCTGCGTCGGCAGCAGCCCCACCAGCAACGCAACTGCCATGACGGGAACAGCTGTGCGTGCGAGCCGACGCTCACGCGCCTGCGAAGGTCGACCGAACACGGCGAGGCCCCCCGGCCACTTGAAGCGGGACCGGTGCCGGACCACGCGTGATGACTTGTCAGACCTGCAGATTCTGTGGTCGAACCGTGGAGAAACACCAGGTCGTTTGGGTTGATGTGAACATGGTCGCGACCAGGCCGACAAGCCGGGCGACTTCACCGGCGATGCCCTGCCCGACCTCATGGCGGTCACTGAGGCGGGCAACCTCGCCCTGTACCCGTCGCAGGCGAACGAGGACGATCTGAGCAAGGGCACGGGTGACCTGGACTACTCCATGGCAGGCGCCTACCGCGCCAACCCTGACAAGGACCCGAACGGCGACGACCTGCCCCCGTACGTGGCGCCTCCGGACGGCCACTTCAAGGGCGCCCTGATCACCCACAACGGTGACATCTACGGCGGCGACGGGCTGCAGGACCTTGTCGTACGCGTCGAGGGGAAACTCTGGGTCTACCCCGGCGACGGCTACGGGGCCGTGGACATCGACCGGCGTCGGGAGATCCTCCTGCCCGCCGGGGCTCCGAGCCCAGCCTCCTTCACGCAGATCGTGGCAGCGGGCGACGTCACCGGCGACGGTCGTACCGACTTCTTCGCCACGGTCAAGAACAGTGCGAAGACGGACGACGAGCTGTGGGCCTTCACCGGCTACCACGGCGCGACCGTGGACCAGGCGATCCGTCTGTCCGCCTCCGCCTGGAACGACCGTGACATCGTCCTCGCCCAGGACGTCTCGGGCGACGGCGTCACCGACATCGTCTACCGCTCGGACGCCTCCGGCCGGCTGCTGCTACGCAAGGGCATCGCCGCGAGCGCGGGCGGGGTCGACATCAACTCCCTTGCCTCTGCGGCCAATTCATCTGGGGGGATCGACGCGGTGTACGGCTCCGCCGGCTGGTACAGCAGCGACAAGCCGTTCCTGTTCGGCACACCCGACGTCAACAAGGACGGCGTACCCGACATCTGGTCCGTGCGCCCTGACGGCTCGGTCTACTTCCACGCCGGCGGCAAGCCCTCGGTCACCGATTCCGGGACCAAGGTCGTGGACGCCAACAACTACTGGCAGAAGCGCATCGCCATCGGCTGACCGGACTGACTCAGGATCATGACCGACGAAAAGTCGAACTCGTAGCCTGCTTTTGCAGCATCGGCACGACCCTGTCCAGCGCCTGGACCGTGTGGTGACGGTCGCCGCCCGAGTCGTGCATCGGGACGACGGTGCCCTTGCCGCCGTGCGGGGTGGCGTTGGGGATGATCGTGTCGACGCCCGGCTTCTGCCAGTCCTCGCTGTCGGTGTCGTTCCCGACGGTGATGTAGCCGCGGGCGCCGATGTACTCCGTCACCGGGCAGGACTTGTTGTCCATGGCGTCGGCGGAGGAGGAATACGGCGGGGGGAAGAGCGAGGTGCGGATGCCCGCCGCGCCGGTGAGCGTGAGCTGGTCCGGGACAGCTCCCAGTCGATGCGCTTCTTGGACTGGAAGGAGAGGTGTCGGGGGTGCCCAGCAGGGCGACCGCCAGGGAGACGCGGCTGCGCTGGCCTGGGTGGTTGAAGGTGTGCAGGCCCACCTCGTGGCCGTCGTCCACCATGCGCTTGACCAGATCCGGGTAGCGGGAGGTCATCGTGCCGGTGACGAAGCATCGCGTGAGCGTGGTGGTGTTTCTCCAGCATGTCCAGGACCCGGGGGGCCCAGGTCGGGTCGGGGCCGCCGTCGAAGGTGAGAACCAGGCGGTGGTCGGGCACCTCCAGACTGCCTGGGCGGCGTCGGGTTCGTCGAGGTCGGCGCGAGCGGATTGTCCACGCCGGGGCTCGGTTTCGTCGTCGACCTGGTCTGCGTCGGGTCGGGGGTGGTGGATGCGCCCGGTCAGGCGGAGCCGGCGGACCTGCTGGGAGCGGTTCCACTCGCGCCCGGCGAGGGCGTCGTAGCGGCAGCGGCCGTCGGCGTCGCCCCGGACGGGATGCTGCCGGTGCCGGAGGGCTGCGCCGATTCCGCGGGCAGCGAGGTGGGCTCGGTCTGACCGGCTGGCTTCTCGTCCCTCTGGCCCGGCACGGGCAGCCACGGTGCGTCCGCACTGCCGGGCCGGGCCGCCAGGAACGCGGTGGTACGGCGCAGCCGGAAGCCGAGGGACTCGTAGAGGCGGATGGCGTTGGTGTTGCCCGCCCCGGTGTGCAGGAACGGCGTCTCGCCGCGCTCGCGGATGCCGTGGGCCACCGCGAGGATCAGCCGGGTCGCGAGGCCCTCGCCGCGGAAGGCGGGGTCGGTGCACACGGCGCTGATCTCGGTCCAGCCCGGCGGGTGCAGCCGCTCCCCCGCCATCGCTATCAGGGCGCCGTCCCGGCGTATACCGAGGTAGGTGCCGAGCTCGACGGTGCGGGGCAGGAAGGGGCCCGGCCTGGTGCGCTCGACCAGGTCGAGCATCTCGGGCACGTCGGCGGCGCCGAGACGGACGGCCTCGGGGTCCGGTGCGGCGGCGATACCGTCGTCGACGAGTTGCACGCCGTCCACATGGAAGGTGATGTCCCAGCCCGCGGGGAGCTCGCCGCAGTAGCCGGCGAGCGGCACCTCCGCCCCGGGGCCCGCGAGCGCCGCGAGGTCGGCCCAGTCGTCGGGGCCGGGATCGTCGGGCAGCGCAAGCCACGGCGACACGTCGGCCGGGTAGCGCAGCACCCGGCCGCGCCGCTCGGCGAAGTGCGCGTGCGGACCGGTCAGCGAGGCGAGGGCGGGGTTGTCCAGAACGTGGCTCACTTGGCGACCTCGATCACGATCTTGCCACGGGCGTGGCCCTCTTCCACGGCGCGCAGCGCCTCGCCGGCCCGCTCCAGCGGGAAGGTCTGCGTCACGTGCGGGTCCAGGTCGCCGCGCACCACGAGGTCGGCCGCCGCCGCGAGCCGCTCCGAGGTGCGCACCCGCGCGACGCGGGCACCGCCCAGCTTCTCCACGACCTCGGGCGGGGCCCCGGCCGTGATCAGCCTGGTCCGGTCGGTGAGCAGCGTCGCCGCCTCCTCCAGGACGTCGCCGCCCACCAGGTCGTACACGCCGTCGACACCGCCCGGAACGCGCCCGGTCCAGCCCGGGCCGGAGGCCACGTGCTCGGCCCCGAGCGATGCGACGAAGTCCTTCTTGGCCTCGCTCGCGAGCCCCACGACCCGCAGGCCGAGCGCGCGGGCGATCTGCACCGCCGCTACACCGACCCCGCCGCCCGCGCCGGTCACCAGGAGGGTCGCGCCCGCCGGCAGGTCGAGCTGGCGGATTCCGTCGTACGCCGTCACGGCCGCGACGGGCAGGGTGGCGGCGTCGGCGAAGGACAGCGCGTCGGGCTTGGGCGCGATCAGGTCGACCGAGAGCAGCGCGTACTCGGAGTATCCGCCGACGACGGGCCGACCGAAGACCGCGTCCCCGACGGCGAACCCCTCGACTCCCTCGCCGACCTCCTCCACGACGCCGGAGACCTCGTTGCCGAAGTAGGCGGGGAAGTCGCGCTCGCCGCTCTCGCCGGGGCGGCGGTAACCGGTGCGCTGCTTCCAGTCGACGGGGTTCACCCCCGCGGCGCGCACCGCGACGAGCACCTGACCGGGGCCAGGGCTCGGCCGGTCCACGTCGACGAGGGCCTCGGCCTCCGGTCCGCCGTAGCGCGTGAAGACGTACGCTTTGGGCATCTGCTCCCACTCTCCTTCGCTGCCGCCTGGTCACCGGTTGTACGGGGCACCGGTTCCGGCACCAGTCGGCAAGGAGGAGCCGAGGTCGGCTATTCCCGGGCCGCCGGAGTCTTCATACGGCCTTAATGATCGAGGCCCGGCCCGGGGCCGGAGCACCCCTCACGAACCCGTACGGTTGGATGCGTAAGCAATCACTTCCGTCCCGCTGGATCCGCATGAACGTCACCCGAGGCTTCGCCGGGCGCGCCCGCGTCGACAATCCGGGCCTGCCGCCCGGTCAGTACGACGCGGGCGACGACTGGCCCGTCCTGTCCGCCGAGGTCACCCCCGAACTGGCGCCCGCCGACTGGACCTTCCGCGTCGACGGCCTGGTGGAACGGCCGCACACCTGGGACTGGGAGCAGGCGCACGCGCTGCCGGAGTCGGCGTACGAGGGCGACATCCACTGCGTGACGAGCTGGTCGAAGTTCGGGGTGCGGTTCGCGGGTGTGTCCCTGGACGCCTTCCTCGACGAGGTGCGCCCCCATACGTCGGCCACCCATGCCGTCGCCTACTCGCACACCGGCTACACCACCAACCTCCCCCTCGGTGACCTGACCGGCGGGCGGGCCTGGATCGCCTGGGAGTACGACGGGCAGCCCCTTGCCCCCGAGCACGGCGGGCCCGCCCGGCTGCTGGTGCCGCACCTGTACTTCTGGAAGAGCGCCAAGTGGATCGCGGGCCTGACGCTCCTCGACCACGACGAGCCGGGGTTCTGGGAGCAGAACGGCTACCACGCGCGCGGCAACCCCTGGCAGGAGCAGCGGTACTCCGGTGACTGAGCAACTGACGCAACCGTCCCCTTCCGCCGGGTTCACTCCCCCGACCCGCTTCGCCGTGCCCGGCCGGATCGCCGTGAGCATCCGGGCGGCCTCGGTGTGGCAGACCGCCACGCTCACCGAGATCCGCCGCGAGACCCCGCACGCGGCCACCTTCCGGTTCGCGGTGCCCGACTGGGAGGGGCATCTGCCCGGCCAGCACCTGATGCTGCGGCTGACCGCACCGGACGGCTATGTGGCCCAGCGCCACTATTCGCTCGCGTCCGCGCCCGACGACCCGGGGCACATCGAGCTGACCCTGGACCATGTGGAGGGCGGCGAGGTCTCGGGCTGGTTCCACACCGTGGCCGAGCCCGGTGACCAGGTCGAGGTCCGCGGCCCGCTGAGCGGCTTCTTCGCCTGGCCGGGCGACCGGCCCGCGCTGCTGCTCGGGGCGGGCTCCGGGGTCGTACCCCTGATGTCGATGGTGCGGCACCACCGGGCGCGCGGGCTGGAGGTGCCGCTGCGGCTGCTGGTGTCCGCGCGCACTCCCGAAGACCTCATCTACGCCCGGGAGTTCGGCGCCGAGACGACACCCGTGTTCACGCGCCGCGCACCGGCGGGTACGCCCGTGGGCCGTCTGGCCGCCGCACATGTGGCACCGCTCCTGGCCGAGCAACCCCCAGGCGGGTGGGAGGCCTATGTGTGCGGCTCGAACGCCTTCGCCGAGCATGCCTCACGGCTGCTCGTCGAGGCGGGCCAGCCCGTGGACCGGATCCGCATCGAACGCTTCGGCTGACACTCCCGATGGCGGGGCCCGGCAGATTGAGCGATCTCCCCTGCGCTGGGTACCTGATTCTCCTGGGCACTCGCGCATATACGCGGTGGGGAGGGACAATACGAACCAAAGACCATACGGCCCCTCCGGCTCCGGCGACGGCGAGGAGGTCGACATGCGAACCCGGGTGCACGGCTGGCGCTGGCGGCGCAATCCGCTGCGGCGCCGGTCGGACGTGGTCGAGGCGTGGACGGCGCTGGTCGTCGCCGTCCTGTTGCTCGTGGGCGCGCCACTGGCGGGAGCGCTCGCGGGCTGGTGGGCCCATGACGAGGCGCGGGCCGTGGCGTCGGCGCAGCGCGCCGAACGCCACCGGGTGCGGGCCGAGGTCGTCGGCAGGACGCCCGAGCGGCTGCCGTCGGTACAGGGCAGCCGGGACAACTCGTACCGCGTGGATGTGCGCTGGACGGACGCGACCGGCACACACACCGCGAACGCTCGTGTCCCGGCGGGCACCAAACACGGCGACACGGTCGACGTGTGGTTCGACGGCGCAGGCAGGGCCGCTCCCCCGCCGCCGGGCGAGACCCAGGTCTGGCAGCACACCGTGACCATCGGCATCTGCGCCGCGGGCGGCGCGGTCGCCGCGGTCCTGGTGGCCCACACGGTCGTACGGCGGGTGTCCACCAGGCACCGGCTGGACGAATGGGAGCGGGAGTGGGCACGGACGGAGCCCGAGTGGACGCGGCGCCGGGCGTGACCCGCTCGCGGACCTGCCCCGGCGCGATGACCGCAGGCAGGCCGCACAGCGTCCGGTCGTTGGTCAGGCGCGGCAGCGCGGCATCTCGAGTGGCGTGTTGGCGGTGAAGTCCGCCCAGACGTCGGCACCGACCGCTGGACACTCGCGTTGCCTTCTCCCCTGTGCCTGGCCATGCCCTTGGGCTCCGGGCCCCGCGCCCCGGGCACACCGCAGCCACCGACGGGCAGTCTCGCGGCTCGCCGGCTGACCGCCGTACTGACAGAAGCCACGAAGATCCGGCCCCGCCCCGGCCTCATGTACAAGCCGGCCTCAGGGACGCGACGCGCTCAGGCGGGCTGCCACAACTCGATCCGGTTGCCTTCGGGATCAGTGACCCAGCCGAATCGGCCGACACCTTCCATGTCCTGTGTCTCTTCGGCCACGTCCGCTCCCTTGGCTCGCAGTTGCGCGAGCATCGCATCCAGGTCGCGGACCCGGAAGTTGAGCATGGTCTGCTGGGAGGGGGACCCGAAGTAATCGCTCTCGGACTCGAACGCCGCGAACACCGTCGGCCCGGCTTCCGGGCGCCACAGACCGTTCTCGTCGGCGTCCAGGCCCAGGCAGTCGCGGTACCAGGCGCTCAGGGCCGCCGGATCGGCGGCGCGCAGGAAGTAACCACCGATTCCAAGCACACGTTCCATGCCGCCATCCTGCCAGGAAGGCGATCGGCCGAACCGGTACCACGCCTGCTTCGCCGCCGGTGCTTGGCCGCAGCGGATGCGCTTGAAGCAGCCGGGGTCTTCAGTCCAGTGCGTCGAGGGCGGCGAGGATGTCGGCGGGTTCGGCGCGGGTGGTGTAGTCGGTGTCGACGAACGCCCAGCGGATGGTGCCTTCGCGGTCGATGACGTAGGTGGCGGGCAGCGGGAGGGTGCGCGGGTGGCCGTCGTTGACGCGCTGGAGGTCGAAGCCGAGCTTGTCGTAGACGGCGGCCAGGTCGTCGGGGAGGTCGAAGGCGAGGCCGTACTGCTTGGCGGTGTCGGAGCCGACGTCGCTGAGGACGTCGAAGGTGAGGGCGTGCTTCTCCGTCAGGGTGAGGGACCCGTCGGGGATTTGCGGGGAGACGGCCACCAGGCGGGCGCCGCGGGCGGTGATGGCCTCGTGGTGGCGCTGGAGTGAGCGCAGGGCGATGTTGCAGTACGGGCACCAGGCGCCGCGGTAGAAGGTCAGCACGACCGGGCCGTCGGTCAGCAGACTCTCGAGGCTCACGGTCTGTCCGGTCGCGGTGGGGAGGGTGAAGCGTGGGGCCTGGGCGCCGACGGTCAGGGCGTGGTCGGCCTGGCCGGAGTCGGCGAGTTCCTGGCCCGCCCGGCGCATGATCTCCCGTATTTCGGCCGGGATCTGCTGCTGACGCGCTTCGTAGAAGGTGCGCAGTTCGGCGTTCAGGGTGGTCATGGTGCTCGTTCCTCCTGGTCGGCGACTGGAGCGGGACCGGTCAATCTTGAAATGACCGTTCCAAGATAAGGGTGTGCGTGGTCCCGCGCCAGCCCGGCCGCGGCACTCATCGGCCATAGGCTGGTGGGTGGGTGACGGCCGGTCAGAGCGAACGCCTTGATGAGAGCGGCGAGTTGGACTGCTCAACGGCGGCGTGCGAACCGGGAGTATCTTGGAATCCTCATTTCAGGATGGTGGGGTGGACCATGCCGGACATCAAGCACTTCGATCCGGACGCCACCCTGGAAACCGTGGTGCGGCTGTTCTGGCGGCAGGGCATGGCCTCGACCGGGATCCAGGACGTGGTGACCGCGACCGGGCTCAACCGCTCCAGCCTGTACGCCACTTTCGGCGGCAAGCAGGAGCTGTACCTTGCCGCGCTGCGCCGCTATCTGGAGCAGCGCTCCCAGCCGGTGTTCCGGCGCCTGGCCGAGGACGAGCGGGGTCTGCCGGCCGTCTCCGAGTTCTTCGCCGGCCTGATCGAGGCGCGCTGCTCGGGTGAGTACGCCCGATGGGGCTGCATGGTTTCCAACGCGCACGCCGGGGCCGAGAACGGTGATCCGGAGGTGCGCCGCGTCCTGGACCAGCACCACCGGGAGCTGCGCGAGGCGCTGTACGCGGCATTGGTGACCGCCGGGCGCCAGGGGCAGCTCGCCCCCGGGGTCGATCCTGGTGCTGCCGCGGATCTGCTGGCGTTGCTCGCCTACGGGGTCAACCTGCGCTCGCGTGCCGGTGCCGACGCCGCGTCGTTGCGAAGGACGGTGGCCGCCGCCCTCGACTCGCTCGGAGTCGCGGCGGCGGCGTAGACCTCCGCGGGTCGGGTTCTCATCCGGGATCGGGGTAGGCACAGTGCCCGGGCGCGGGATGTCCCGGTCACGCCCCCTGCTGCATCCTCCGCGCGATCCGCCCGTGGTCCCGCAGCGCCTCCGCCAGGCCCGGCAGCACCGGCTCGCCCCGGTCGATGAGGACCCGGCCCCCGACCACCGTCGTCCAGGCGCGGGCCGGTCCGCAGCGCAGCCAGGCCTCGACGGGGTCGCTCAACGCGCCTGCGAGGGCGACCTCGTGGAGATCCCAGACGACCATGTCGGCGCAGGCGCCCGGGCGCAGATGTCCCAGCTCGTCGGCGCGGCCGAGGCATCGGGCGGAGCCGCGGGTGGCGATGTCGAGGGCGTCGCGGGCGGTCATCGCACCGGGTCCGCCGCGGTAGCGGCCCAGCAGCAGGGCGCCGCGCGTCTCCATCCAGAGGGAGGCGTGGTCGGTGGAGGCGGAGCCGTCGCAGCCGATGCCGACGGGCAGGCCGAGTTCGCGCATCTCCTTGACGCGCGCGGTGCCCCCGCCGATGAGCATGTTGGAGCTGGGGCAGTGCGCGACGCCCACGCCCGCTGCCGCGAGCCGACCGAGCTCGTCGTCGTTGGGGTAGATGCAGTGGGCGACCCAGGTGCGGTCGCTCATCCAGCCGCAGTCCTCGAAGTACTCCACGGGCCGGCAGCCGTAGGTCTCGAGGCAGTAAGCGTCCTCGTCGTGGTCCTCGGCGAGGTGGGTGTGCAGGCGCACGTCGTGGCGTTCGGCGAGTTCGGCGGTCGCCGTCATGACCTCCTTGGTCACCGAGAACGGCGAGCAGGGCGCGAGCGCGACCCGGATCAGCGCGCCCGGCGCCGGGTCGTGATGGGCCTTGATCAGCCGCTCGCTGTCGGCGAGCACCTCGTCGACGGTCTGGGTGACGCTCCTGGGGGGCAGTCCTCCGTCCTCGACGGAGCGGGTCATGGAGCCGCGGGTCGCGTGGAAGCGGAAGCCGATGTCGCGGGCGGCGCGGATCTCGGCGTCCACGAGGCGTGGGCGGGGGTGGACGTACAGGTGGTCGGAGGAGGTGGTGCAGCCGCCCATCAGCAGTTCGGCCATGCCGACGTACGCCGACACGTAGGCGGCCTCTTCGTCCAGGGCGGACCACAGCGGGTAGAGGGTGGTCAGCCAGTCGAAGAGGGTGCCGCTCACGGCGGGGGCGTAGGAGCGGGTGAGGTTCTGGTAGATGTGATGGTGCGTGTTGATCAGGCCGGGGGTGACGAGCCGTCCGGCCGCGGAGACGGTCGTACGGGCCTCGGGCTCGGTCCCGGCCGTGCCCACGGCGGTGACCCGACCATTGCTGACGGCCACCCAGCCGCCGGGGATCTCGCTCTCCCCGTCGACAACCACCAGAGCGGCGTCCTTGACCAGCAGATCCACGGCTGACGTCATGGCGCCCATCGTAGCCAGGTACCGCCGCACAGACCTGGCGAGTCGTCCGACCACCCACGTACGGTGTGATCGTCCGCAGTGTCCTTCGGTAACTGCCCCTTCGCAAAGGCGGTCCTACATGGCTCTGTTCGACCTCCCCCTCGGCGAGCTCCGCGACTACCGCAGCGAGTCCGTCGAGCCAGAGGACTTCGACGCGTTCTGGTCCAAGACGCTGCAGGAGGCCCGCGAGCACGATCTGGACGCCCGTTTCGAACCGGTCGACACGGGTCTGACGACGGTCGACGTGTACGACGTGACCTTCGCGGGGTTCGGCGGGCACCCGGTGAAGGGCTGGCTGACGCTGCCCGCCGCGACCGAGGAGCCGATACCGCTGGTGATGGAGTTCCTCGGTTACGGCGGCGGGCGTGGCCTGCCGCACGAGCACCTGCTGTGGGCGTCCACGGGCCGGGCGCACTTCGTGATGGACACGCGCGGGCAGGGCAGCGGCTGGGGCGGGGGCGGGGACACCGCGGACCCGGTGGGCGGCGCGCCCGCCTACCCCGGCTTCATGACCCGCGGCATCGACGCGCCCGAGAACTACTACTACCGGCGGGTGTTCACGGACGCGGTGCGTGCCGTCGAGGCGGCCCGTTCGCACCCTCTCACCGACGCCTCCCGCACGGCCGCCCTCGGGGGCAGCCAGGGCGGCGGCATCACCCTCGCGGTGGGCGGTCTCGTCCCGGACCTGACCGCGATCGCCCCGGACGTGCCGTTCCTGTGCGACTTCCCGCGCGCGGCGACGGTGACGGACCGGCACCCGTACCGTGAGATCGGCCTGTTCCTCAAGACCCACCGCGGCCGCACCGCGGACGTCCTGCGCACCCTGTCCTACTTCGACGGGGTGCACTTCGCCTCCCGTGGCCGGGCCGCCGCCCTGTTCTCGGCGGCCCTGGAGGACCAGACCTGCCCGCCCTCCACCGTCTTCGCCGCGTTCAACGCGTGGGCGCACGACGACAAGGCGATCGAGGTGTATGACTTCAACGACCACGAGGGCGGCGGTCCTTTCCAGGAGGCGGCCAAGCTGAAGTGGCTGCGGTCGTACGTGTGAGGAGTGAGCGGCATGGACACGCGTGAGGCCGCCGAACACTTCGTGCGGGTCTGGGAGCGGGCGTGGGCCGCGCACGACGTGGACGCGCTCCTTGAGCTGTACGCCGAGGACTGCGTCCACCGCTCGATGCCGTTCCGCGAGCCGCATCGGGGGCGGGGCGAGCTGGCCGGGTATCTGCGCTGGTCGTTCGCACAGGAGCGGGCGACGGACGTGCGGTTCTCACCGCCGGTCGTCGGCCAGGACGGGGTGGCGGTGGCCGAGTTCCGTGTCCTGGCCGAGGAGGGCGGCGTCGCCTCGGCCCTGGCAGGCTGTGTGTTCGTGCGGTTCGACGGGGCGGGCCTGGCCGTCGAGACGCGGGACTACTGGCATACGGCCGAGGGTCACCAGGAGCCCGCCGGGAAGCTGTTCCTCCTCTGACCTTCCCTCCAGTCCGACCAGTCGGTACGTTCAGGTTGCCCGGGCCGCAGCGTCGCGGCCCGGCTTCCCGGCGGACGACGGAGGGCCCCATGGCGGAACACGAGCCCGAGGTGCACGGTTACTGCGACGAGCGGTTCGCGGCGGTGCGGACGGCGTTGGAGGAGAACTTCCGGGAGCGGGCGGAGCTCGGTGCGGCCGTCGCCGTCACCGTCGGCGGCAGGACCGTCGTGGATCTGTGGGGCGGCTGGGCCGATGCGGCGCGCACCCGGCCCTGGGAGCGCGACACGCTGGTCAACGTGTGGTCGACGACCAAGGGTCCGACCGCGCTGTGCGCGCACATCCTCGCCGACCGGGGACTGCTGGACTTCGACGCGCCGGTGGCCGCGTACTGGCCCGAGTTCGCCGAGGCCGGCAAGGACAAGGTTCTCGTGCGGCATCTGCTGTCGCACCGGGCGGGGTTGTCCGGGCTGCGGGAGCCGCACTCACTGGAGCAGCTCTACGACTGGGAGTTGACCACGCGGCGGCTGGCGGCGACGGAGCCCTGGTGGGAGCCGGGGACGCGGTCCGGGTATCACGCGTTCACCTACGGATTCCTCGTCGGCGAGGTCGTGCGGCGGGTCTCGGGGCTGCTGCCGGGGGCCTTTCTGGAGCGGGAGGTGACCGGGCCGCTGGGGATCGACTTCACCGTCGGGCTGCCGGAGAAGGATGCCGGGCGGGCGGCCGAGCTGGTGCATCCGCCGGCGGCTTCCAGCAGCGAACAGGCGGCGATCTTCAGCCAGTTGGGGCCGGAGGCGCTCGCCGCCCTGGCCAATCCGCTGGTGGGCGCAGGCGAGGCCAACACGCCCGAGTGGCGGGCCGCCGAGATCCCGGCCGCGAACGGGCACGGCACGGCGCGGGCCGTCGCCGCGCTGTACGGGATCTTCGCGGGCCAGGGCTCGTACGACGGCCACCGCATCCTGTCCCCCGAGGCGGTCGAGCGGGTGCGCGAGGGGCAGGGCAGCTGCCTGGACCTGGTGCTCGGCGCCGGGCTCGGACATGAGACGGAGATCGGCCTCGGCCTGTGGCTGAGCGGTGCGAACGGCTCGTACGGGCCGAACCCGCGGGCTTTCGGACATGACGGCTTCGGCGGTTCCTGCGGGCTCGCCGACCCGGAGGCGGGGGTGTCGGTGGGGTATGTGATGAACCGGATGGGGCCTCAAATCGCGGACGACCCGCGGAAGATGGCTCTGGTCGAGGCCGTGTACCGGGCGCTGTGAGCAGCGCTCGGCGCGGGCCGGTTTCGGCCGAACCACCAAGCCGGTCTTCCCTGGTGGTTTAGACCAATGCTAGATCTGGTGGCGCAATGAGCCCGCACGGCTACGTTCCGTCACCAACAGGAGGCGCGGCATGGCCCGCACCACCCCGCACGACCCTCCCCCCACCGAAGGCGACCACCGAGGGGACCCGCTGTACTGGCGCGTCGCGAGGCAGCTGCTCGGCGAGCTGCGCGACGGCACCGTCCCGCCCGGTGAACGGCTTCCGGGCGAACGGCAGCTGGCAGGGCACTTCGGTGTCAGCCGGGAGACCGTCCGGCAGGCGCTGGAGGTGCTGCGCCGGGACGGTCTGGTCGCCACCGACCGGCGGGGCAGCCACGCCACGCTGCCCGGTCTGCCGGTGGAGACGGCGTCCTCGCTGACCTTCCCGGTCGGCGCCCGGGTCGCGGACCCGTGTGCCGTCGACCGGGCCACGGTCACCTGGGAGACGCCCCCGCCCGAGCACGCCGAGGCCCTGGGGCTCGCCCCACGCTCGCAGACGCTCGTGCACCGCTACGAGTCGGCCGGCGCCGACGGCCGCGGCCGCCGCACGGCCGTCACCTCGTTCTCCGCGGTGGCGCTCGCCGAGGTCGAGGAGCTGGCCCGCTACCGCGACCGTGCCGACGGCGCCGCATCGGCCCAGCTGCGCCGCGCCTACGACTGGATGCGCAGGGCGGGCCTGACCCTGCACCACCGGGACTCCATCACCCCGCTCGCGGACGAGCCCTCGGTGCGGGTCAGACGGCGCGTGCACGACCAGTACGCGCGACCGTTGGAGATCACCGACCTGGTCGTGGACGCCCAACCGGACGCCCTGGTCTACGAGTTCACGCTGCCCGCCGCGGGGTGAGCCCGGGGCGGCACAGCCGCACCAGGCCGTGTCCGCCGCCGTAGCGGACAGCGTTGACGACGCTCTCGTGCACCGCCGTCACCAGGTCGTACGTCCGCCGCCCGGTCAGCCCCGGGCGGCGGGCGTACGCGGCGAGCGCGCGGCGGCGGTGCGGCCGTGGCGAAGCCGGTCACGGTCCTTCTGCTTCCTGCCCTTCCGGTTGGAGGTGCAGGCCCGGCACCCGGTCCCAGCCGGTCACCCGCATCACCCGCTGGACGCCCGGGGCCACGCCGGACAGTTCAAGGGTGCCGTCCGCCGCGTACAGGGCGAGCGCCGTGAACACCAGCAGGCGCAGGGCGCCGACGTCGATGAACCGCAGTTCGTGCAGGTCGAGGTGGATGCGGGGGCCGTCCGCCGCGCGGGCCCGGGCACGGGCCGTCTCGGTGTGCAAGGCGCGGGCGACGGCCGTGACGTTGGTGTCGTCGATCTCTCCGGCCAGGGCGAGGCCGGGGGGTGCGAAGGTGCGGGTGATGACGAGGAGGTCGTCGCGCCATACGTCGTCGGCGCCGACCCGGCCGTGGTGCAGCCCGGCGAGCGGGGCGAGTTCCGTCTCGTCGAAGATGCGGCGGTCGTACTGGCAGATGCCGAGGACCGGCAGCGAGGAGAAGACGGGGTCGAGCAGCAGTTCGCTGTCGCGCAGGGTCTTGAGTTCCTTGCCGGCCCGGGCGCGCAGGATCTCCGTGCACACGCGCAGGCCGAGGAAGCCGTCGCCGACAGCGCGCCGGGTCTCGCGGCGGATCACCTCGTCCAGGTCCCACAGTCCCTCGGGGCCCGCGAGGTGCGGGTCGACGCGCAGCCGGCCGGCCGCGAGTTCCTCGTCCACCCGGCAGCCGTGCGCCTCCAGGAAGGACAGGGCGACGCCGGCCGGGATGTCGGCGGGCGGCAGCAGGAGGCCGCGCTGCCCGCTGGCCAGGCCGTCCAGCAGGAAAGCGACGAGGACGGTCTCGCGTTCCTCGTCCGTGTCGTAGCCGAGGAACAGGTGGTCTCCCTGGCGCATCTGCCCCACGGTTTTCAGGGTGGGTGGGACGGCCATCCCCGTACCTCCCTCGGTGGACGGACCGCTTCCACGCTACGCCGGAAGCAGCCCTGCCGTGAGGGGTTATCGTGTCCGCCATCGGTTCCGGGTGAGGGGGGACGATGGCGGCCTCTGTGCAGGGCGGCAGGATCGGCAACCTTCCCGCCGAGGCGAACGCGTTCGTCGGCCGTCGGCTCGAACTCGCAGAAATATCGGGGCTGTTGGGGACCGAGCGGCTGGTGACGCTGACGGGGCCCGGGGGTGTGGGCAAGTCCCGTCTTGCGCTGCGGGCCGCGCACGCCGCGAAGGCCGGGTTCCCGGGCGGGGCGTGGCTGGTGGAGCTGTCGGAGCTCAGGGATCCGGATCTGCTGACGAACACGGTGGCGCAGGCGACCCGGCTGACCGAGCAGACACTGCGGCCCCTGCTGCAGGCGGTGTCCGAACACCTCGCGGGGGCGCCCGTGCTGCTCGTGCTCGACACCTGTGAGCATGTCCTGGACGAGTGCGCGCGGGTCGCGCAGGAACTGCTCGCGAGCGTTCCGGAGTTGCGGATTCTCGCCACCAGCCGGCAGCCGCTTGGCGTGCCCGGAGAGCATCTGCTGACGGTGGCGCCGCTGCCGCTCGGGGAACGCGACGACGCGGTGGCGCTGTTCGCGACCCGGGCGGCGGCCGCGGTGCCCTCGTTCGCGCTCACCGACGCCAACCGGGTGCATGTGGCCGCGGTCTGCGCCCGTCTCGACGGGATCCCGCTGGCGCTGGAGCTGGCCGCCGTGCGGCTGCGCGGCTTCCCCCTGCACCGGCTCCTGGAGGGCCTGGACTCCCGTTTCGACCTGCTTGTCTCGCCCGCCAGGCCGCGTCTTGCCCGGCACCAGACGCTGCGCACCGCGATCGGCTGGAGCCATGAGCTGTGCACACCGCTGGAACGGCTGCTGTGGGCGCGGCTGTCGGTGTTCGCGGGCGGCTGGGACGTGGAGGCGGCCGAATTCGTGTGCCACGGCGGCCCCCTGGACGCGGAGGAGATCCTCGCCCTGCTCGCCTCGCTCACCGAGAAGTCCATCGTCGCCCGGGACGGCGAGGGCGCGGCGGTGCGCTACCGGATGCTGGACACGGTCCGCTCGTTCGGCGCCGAGTGGCTGACCGGCCTCGGCGAGGCGGAGGCAGTGCGCCGCCGCCACCGGGACTACTTCCGCTGGATCGCCCGCCAGGGCGAGGCGGAATGGCTCGGGCCCGGCCAGCGGATGTGGGCCGAGCGGCTGACCGCGGAACACGCCAATCTGCGGCTGGCGATCGAGGAGTGCCTGGCCGCGCACGAGCCCGAGACCGCGCTCGAACTCACCGGCAGCCTCTGGTTCTTCTGGTTCGCCTGCGGGTTCGCCGAGGAGGGCCGCACCTATCTGGAGCGGGCGCTGCGCCACACCCCCGAGGGCGGCGGGCCCGAGCACACCCTGGCGGTCTGGGCGCACCGGCTGGTCACCGTCGTCCCGGACGACCTGGAGGCGGCCGAGTCGGTGAGCGCCGCCTATGTGTGGCTGGCCGAGGAGCGTCGACTGCCGGTGCCCGCGCTGCCGTTGACCGGGGCCAGCCTGGCGGTGCGCGGCGAGTCCGCGCGGTCGGCGGTGCTGTACGGGAGTGTCCGGCAGGCGCCGGCCGGGGACGGCGGCGCCGAGTTCTTCCAGCTGCTGACGCTGGCCGTGCAGGCGTATCTGCTGGCAAGCCAGGCCGCTTTCGAGCGGTGCGCGGCGGTCGCGGCGCGGCTGCGTGCCGAGTGCGCCAAGCGCGGGGAGCTGTGGATGCGGGCCTGGGGCGACTTCTTCGTCTCTCTCGCCGGGATCGGTCTCGGCCATCCGGACGAGGCGGTGCTGTCGGCGCGCGAGGCACTGGCCGCCAAGTGGCGGGTGCACGACCGGATCGGCGCGGCGGCGGTCGCCGACCTGCTGGTGGTCGCGCAGGCCTCGCGGGGCGAGGAGGAACTCGCCGCCCGTCTGCTGGGCATCAGCCGGCGGCTGTGGCACGCGGCGGGCCTGCCGCAGCTCGGCAGGCCCGACCTGACGGTCTTCCACCGCGAGTACGAGCGCAGGCTGCGGGCCTCGCTGGGGGACGCCCGGTTCGCCGAAGCGGTGCGCGAGGGGCGGGAGCTGGGGCCGGACGCGGCGATCGCACTGGCGCTGGGCGGCATGGCCGACCCGAACGGCCTGTGACGAGTCGCCTGGCCCTGGTCAGGAACGCACGGCCGTGACCATCCGCACGCGCGGGCTGCCGTCGCCGCGTCGCCCGAACTCGGGCAGCTCCTCAAGGCCCACGCGGAACCCGGCCCACTCCAGCTCCCGCCGCACGTCCCCGAGCCGGAAAGCCCGGTAGTACATGACGAACGGCGGCCGCCACAGGGCATTGCGCACCCGCATGACGGCGTCGAAGCCGAGCAGCATCCAAAACGCCGGGGAGGTGGGCCTCGGCGGGGCCAGGATCGGGAAGGCGAAGCGGCCGCCGGGCCGCAGCACGGAGTGGACCTGGGCGAACAGCCCCGGCAGTTCGCGGGGCAGGAAGTGCCCGAACGCCCCGAAGCTCACCACGAGGTCGAAGGAGCCGGGAGCGAACGGGAGCGTGCGGGCGTCCCCCCGCACCCAGGACACCGCCGGCCCGGTCGGCCGTACGTCCCGCCGGGCCACGGCGAGCATGCCCGCGCTGAAGTCGAGCCCCGTGACGCTGCGCCGGCACACCCGCGCCAGCACGTCGGCTCCCGCCCCGGTACCGCAGCACAGGTCGAGCCCCGCGTCGACGGGCCCGGTCCGCGCCAGCGCCGAGGCGACGGCGTCGAGCACCGCGTCGGGCGTCCGGAAGGGGGTGTGGTCGAACTTCGGGGCGAGCAGGTCGTAGCCGTGCTCGACGGACGAGAGCGCCTGGACGGCGAGCTCGCGCACACTGGGACCTTCGGGGCTGAACATCAGCGTCAGCTTAGGGGAACGGGCGCTGGACACGTCCCTCCGCGGCTGATTATTCTCATCGACACATACTCAACTAGTTCACTATGAGGTGATCGGATGCGTGCGTTCCGCGAAGCGGTCGAGGCAGGCGACATGGACGCCGTCGAGGCACTGCTGGCGGAGGACGTCGTCTTCACCAGCCCGGTGGTGTTCAAGCCCTACCCGGGCAAGGCGATCACCGCGGCGATCCTGCGCGCGGTCTCGCAGGTCTTCGAGGACTTCCGCTACGAGCGCGAGCTCGCCGGGGCCGACGGCCGCGACCACGCGCTGGTGTTCGCGGCACGGGTGGGCGACCGCGAGCTGAGCGGCTGCGACTTCATCCATCTCGACGAGGCGGGCCTGATCGACGAACTGACCGTCATGGTGCGCCCGCTGTCCGCCGCGCAGGCCCTGGCGGCGGCCATGGGCGCGCAGTTCGACCGGATCGAGAAGGAGGCGCAGGCGCGGTCCTGACGGCTCAGCCGGTCTTGAAGAGCAGCTTGGGGTGGTTCGGTTCCTTCCTGAAGGCCTTCAGCGCGTGGTAGAGAACCTTCTCGATCAGCCAGAAGAGGAGGAGCCAGACGCTGATCACGACGGCCGGCACGGCCAGGAACACCGCGGCCGGTACGGCGACCAGGAGCCATCCCGCGGCTCTCTTCAAGACCGCGGGCGAGCGGACCGCCCGCCACGTTCCGCCTCGTTTCACGACCTCCCACATGCCGCCCGCCCGGACTCCGGCCCACATCACCCAACGACGGAGCAGCGCCACGTCGAGTTC
The DNA here is from genome assembly GCF_040298885.1 of Streptomyces sp. NPDC001137. Lineage (NCBI taxonomy): Bacteria > Bacillati > Actinomycetota > Actinomycetes > Kitasatosporales > Streptomycetaceae > Streptomyces > Streptomyces sp. NPDC001137. The sequence goes on along the minus strand of NZ_JBEPBA010000002.1, from coordinate 502,411 downwards.
CCTCATCGAGACGCGGAAGATCCTGTCGGCTTCGGCCCGCTGCACCGAGTGGTCCCTGCACAGAGAGTCGTGCAGGATGGCCGAGCGGGTGTACACCCCGTAGCGCGGAAACAGCCAGACGAAGACACGCGGCACTGACGCGAAGTCCGTCTCGAGCAGGGCGTGTACCGGAATGGGACCGGTCGTGCCGCCGTGTTCGAGATGCTCCGGGTTCTTGTAGCAGAACTCCCGCTGGAGCTCCCACTGCTTTCCGTCCACCGCCGCTTTGACCACGACATCACCGGTAAAGGGATCCGCGCGATCCATGCTGCCCGCCTTCCTCGGATCGAGTCCCGCACCGGAGATATAGCCGCAAATCCACCGCGGCAAGCACCGAGGTCGGAATGGCGCCCTGCCGCGTGGAGAAGGTTCCACGGCGAGGCGGTCAAGAGCGCACGCGGCGCCTCGTGGCCCCGGCGGCCGGTACGTGCTGCGGCTGCCGTCCCCGCGGCCTGCGCAGCAGCACCAGCGCGCAGGCCAGACCGGCCGCCGCAAGCGCGGCGCATGCCGTGAACGCGGACCGGTAGCCCTCGGTCAGGGCCCCGAGCCGTTCCGGGCCCCCGCTGTGGGAGAGGGCGACAGAGGTGACGACGGCGACGCCGAAGGCCCCGCCGATCTGGAAGGCCGCGGTGTTGATGCCGGAGGCCACCCCCGACTCCCGCTCCCCCACACCGGTCAGGGCGGCGATGGAACCGGCCACCGCGCAGGCGCCCAGGCCCGGTCCGAAGAGCAGCAGCCCGGGCAGCAGATCGCGGACGAAGGCGCCGTCCACCGGGACCTCGGCCAGCAGCAGGCTGCCCGCGCCGACCAGGGCGAGTCCGCCGACGGCGACCGGGCGGGCGCCGACGCGGGTGACCAGCGCCTGCCCGGCGTAGGAGCCGACGACGGCGCCGACCGGCATCACCACGTTGGCGAGCCCGAACCGCAGCGGCGAATAGCCGAGGACGCCCTGCCCGTACTGGGACAGCGTGTACGACATCCCGAAAGCGGCGGCGCCGAGCAGGAAGACGACCACGTTGCCGCCGCCGACCGTCCGCGCACGCAGCAGACGCAGCGGGACGAGGGGTGCCGTCGACCGAGCCTCGACACGGATGAAGATGACGGCGAGCAGCACGGCCGCGGCCAGCAGGCCCGTCGTGCGCGCCGACAGCCATCCGGCGCGGGGCGCCTCGACGACGGCGTACACAGAGGCGACGAGCGCGGCGGTGGCGGTGAGTGCGCCGGCCGGGTCGTAGGCGCGCGAGCGTGTTCCGGTGCGGCTCTCGCGCAGCAGGAGGGGGCTCAGGGTCAGCAGGAGCAGCGCGACGGGGACGTTGAGGAAGAAGACCCATTGCCAGCCGAGTACGTCGGTGAGGGGCCCGCCGATCAGCAGGGCGGCGGTGGCGCCGAAGCCGCCGCTGCCGGACCAGATGGCGAGCGCCTTGTTGCGGTCGTGGCCCTCCTCGAAGGTGTCCACCAGGAGGGACAGCGCGCTGGGCGCCATGACGGCGGCCGACACCCCCTGGACGGCACGTGCCGCAATCAGCACTCCGGCGCTCCAGGCGCATCCGCACAGCAGCGAGGACAGCCCGAACAGCAGCGTTCCGGTCATGAAGACACGGCGGCGGCCCAGCAGGTCGGCGGTGCGGCCGCCGAGGAGCAGCAGCCCGCCGAAGGTGAGCAAATAGGCGCTCATCACCCACTGGGCGCCGTCCGCGGACAGGCCGAGGCCGCGGGTGATCGACGGCAGGGCGAGCAGGACGATCTGTGCGTCGAGGATCACCATGAACCCGGCGACGCAGAGCAGGGCGAGGGCGTACCAGCGGCGGGCGTTGTCGGCGATCACGGTCAGCCTCCCAGCCGGAGGGCTGCCAGCCAGACGTCGGGTGTGCCGGTGGTCGGGCGCGGCCGCCGCAGCGAGGCGAGGAGCCGGCGAAGCCTGCTGGGGCGCGGAGCGTGAGCGGTCATCGGGGTCTCCCGGGTCGTGGGGTTGCTTTCACCCCACCGACGAACGGCCGCTATGCAGATCGACACTCCGCGAGCCGCTTCTCCAGAAACCTCCGTTCGGCGTCGTTCTCCACCAGCTCCAGCGCCCGCTCGTACGCCTCGGCCGCCTCCGTCGTACGTCCGCTGCGGCGCAGCAGGTCGGCGCGGGTGGCGGGCAGCAGGTGGTAGCCGACCAGGTCGCCCTCGTGTTCCAGTTCGGCGACCAGGGCGAGACCCGCGTCGGGGCCCTCGGACATGCCGACGGCCACGGCCCGGTTGAGGCGGACCACGGCGGAGGGCACGAAGCGGGCCAGCTCGCCGTACAGGCCTGCGACATCGGCCCAGTCGGTGTCCTCGGCGGTGGCGGCGGTGGTGTGGCAGGCGGCGATGGCGGCCTGGATCTGGTACGGGCCGGGGCTGCCGCGGCGCAGTGCCGTCTCCAGCAGGGTGGCGCCCTCGTCGATCTCGGCGCGGTCCCAGGCGCTGCGGTCCTGGTCCTCCAGGGTCACCAGCTCCCCGGCGGCGTCCACGCGCGTGTGCCTGCGGGCGTCGTGCAGCAGCAGAAGGGCGAGCAGGCCCAGCGTCTCCGGCTCGTCGGGCATCAGGCGGACCAGCACGCGCGCGAGGCGGATCGCCTCCGCGCACAGGTCCGTACGTACGAGGTCGCCGCCGGTCGTGGCCGCGTACCCCTCGTTGAACAGCAGGTAGAGCACGCCCAGCACACCCGTGGTGCGTTCGGGCAGGAGGTGGGCGGGCGGCACCCGGTAGGGGATGCCGGCGTTGCGGATCTTTTTCTTGGCGCGCACCAGGCGCTGCGCCATGGTCGCCTCGGGGACCAGGAAGGCGCGGGCGATCTCCGCAGTGGTCAGTCCCGCCAGGGTGCGCAGGGTCAGGGCGACGCGCGCCTCGATGGCCAGCGCCGGGTGACAGCAGGTGAAGATCAACCGCAGCCGGTCGTCCTGGACGCCGCTGTCGTCGCCGTCGTGGTCCGGGTCGTACGGTCCCTCGTCGCGCGCCAGCACGGCCGCCTCCCGCAGTTTCGCCGCCCCCACGGCCTCCCGGCGCAGCACGTCGAGGGCGCGGTTGCGGGCCGTCGTGGTCAGCCAGGCACCGGGGCGGCGCGGTACTCCGTCGCGCCGCCACCGGTCCAGGGCCTGGGCGAAGGCGTCCTGCGCGCACTCCTCGGCGAGGTCCCAGTCGCCGGTCACCCGGATCAGGGTGGCGACGACCTGGCCCCACTCCTCGCGGAAGGCGGCTGCGACGGCCTCCTCGGCATCGGGCACGTTCACTCCCGCACCGGCCGCACCTCGACGGTGGCGCCGCCGAGGGCCGTGGAGTGCCGCGCGGCGAGGGCGATGGCCTCGTCGAGGTCGTCGGCCTCCACGAGGTCCACGCCCGCGATGTACTCCTCGGTGCGGGCGAACGGCCCGTCGCCGAGGAGGACTTCGTCACCCGCGACGCGCACGGTGGTGGCGTCGGCGGGCGACTGCAGGCGGGCGGTGACCCGTGCGGGGGCCGGCTCCTCCTCGTCCGCGGGAGCGCAGACGAACAGCACGTACTTCACGGCCTGTCCTTCGCCGAGTCGGCGTCCGGGGCCGGCGAGACGTGCTCGTGGGTGATCAGCCAGCGCAGGCCGGCGTTGCGGTAGCCGGTGGTGACGCGCAGCACCTCGTCCAGCGGGGTGCCGTCCGTGCGGGTGGCACGGGTGCGGACGAGGGCATGGGCGAACGCGATGCTCTCGTCGACGTGGATCCGCAGCTCCATGACCTCGCGGGTCACGGGCCCGGTGACGGCGGCGAACTCTTCCTCCACCGTCTTGCGGAAGGCGTCGAGGCCCTGCCGCCCGCCGCCGTCGGCGAGGTGGAAGATCTCGGCGTCCGGCGCGTAGCAGGCCAGCAGCCGTTCCACGTCGCGCTCCCGGGCCGCCTCGGTCAGTTCGGCGTCGAGCCGGCGGATCGACGTCTCCTCGTCCTCCTCGTCCCACATCGGCCAGAACGGGCGTACCTCCATGGCCCCGATCGTGGCCACCGGGTGCTTGGCGGCGGCCTCCACGGCCTCCTCCAGGCTGTCGCACTCCAGGACGTCGAATCCGGCGACGTACTCCTTGGTCTCCGCGAACGGGCCGTCGGTGCGCAGCACCTCGCCGTCGCGCACCCGCACGGTGACCGCCTCCGAGGGCAGGGCCAGCCGGTGGCCGTGCAGCCGGACGCTGCGGTCACCGAGCTCCTCCACCCAGGGTTCGACGGGTGCCATGCCCGAGGCGTCGGCGGTGTCGTCTCCGCAGACGAGCAGCATGTACTTCATGGGTCCTCCCGGTCGTCATGAGCTTCTTGCACCCCACCGACGAACGGGGGCCGCCGCAATCGACACCCCGAGTGAACCATTCTGGGAGGGGTTCAGCCGGGGCCGTCGACCGCCCGCACGAGTTCGATCGCCCGGCCCAGGGTGGCGAGCCGGTCGTCCAGAGTCTGCCCGGCGGGATAGAGACGTACGGTGTCCACTCCGGCGTCCCGCCACACGCGCAGTCGTCGGCGCACCATGGACTCGGTGCCGATCAGTGTCGTGCCGAGCACCATCTCGTCGGTGACCAGGCCGGCCGCGCCGTCCCGGTCGCCGGCCTGCCACCGCTCGCGCACCTCGGCGGCCACCTCCGCCCAGCCCTGCCGGCTGTAGGCGTGGTTGTAGAAGTTGGTCGACGCCGAGCCCATGCCGCCGAGGCTGAAGGCCAGTTCCTTCTTGCGGCCCGCCACCATCGCGCCCAGTGCCTCCTCGTCGGGGGCGAAGGCGACCTCGGCGCCCTGGCAGACGTCCAGGTCGCTGCGGCTGCGGCCGCCGAGGGCCAGGCCCTCGTCGAGGTGCGTGAAGTACGCGGCAGCAGCGCCCTCGGGCACGAAGCTGGTGCCGAGCCAGCCGTCGGCGATCTCGCCGGTCAGGCGCAGCATGGCCGGTGACAGGGCGGCGAGGTAGAGGGGGATGTCGTGTTCGGCCCGCGTGGACAGGCGCATGGGGACGGCGTCGCCGCCGAGCAGCGGGATGGTGAACTCCCGTCCGGAGTAGGAGAGTTTGCCGCCGTCGAGCACCCGGCGCACGATCTCCGCGGTCTCCCGCATCCGGGACAGCGGCCGGGCGAAGGGGACCCCGTGCAGTCCTTCCATCACCTGCGGGCCGGATGCCCCGAGGCCCAGCAGGAACCGTCCGCCGGAGAGGTTGGACAGGGTGATCGCGGTCTGTGCGACGGCGACCGGGGTGCGGGTGCCGACCTGCAGGACGCCGGATCCCAGCAGCATCCGGTCGGTGCGGGCCGCGTAGTAGCCGAGGGCGGAGGGCGCGTCGGAGCCCCATGCCTCGGCCACCCAGCAGATGTCGAGGCCGAGTTTCTCCGCCTCGACGACGAAGTCGGCCTGCTGCGACCAGTGTTCACCGCCCGAGGCCTCGATCGTGGTCGCGGTGCGCATCAGTGGGCCTCCGCCAGCTTCTTGATGTGCTCCAGGGTGACGGTCATGTTGTGCTCGAACTCCCGCATCCGCACGAACACGATCTTCTGCTCCTTCTCCGGCATCCGGTCGATCGCCACGGACAGACCGGAGCGGCCGGGCCCCATCTGCATCCACTGGGAGAGCTCGGTGCCGCCGCCTCCCTCGTGCAGCCGGAAACGCCAGACCGCGGAGGGCTCGGCGGGGTCCTGCACCGCCCAGGCGAAGACGTGCTGCGGCTCGTACTCGATGACGTACGAGGTGGTGGCCCACTCTCCGAACGCCGGGTGCTTGCTGCGGCCGAGGAAGCGGGCGCCGACCGCCGGCCCGGTGGCGCCGTCGAGCCATTCGACCGACTGGAGTTCGTCGCTCAGGCTCGGCATCAGCGCGATGTCGGTGACCAGCGCCCACACCCGCTCCGGCGGGGCGCCGATCCAGGTCCGGACCTCGACGGTGGGTTTGTCCGTGTAGTGCGCGCCGGTCCACTTCACACCGGTCAGCCTCCTCGCCGTTAAGGGGTCTGACCTTCAGAGTTGCTTTATAGGACTTGGGTGTCAAGGGGGGGCCGGGGTCCTCCGCCGGTACCTGTGATGCTCGTCAGGCCGCGCCGAAACGGCGCTGGACGTCCGGCCGTTGCCGCAGCCGTTCGGGATAGCCGGGGCCCATCCGCATGGAGGTCTCCTCGGCCCGCAGGGGCCGGCGGCACTCGGCGCACACCACCTCGGCCTCGGTGTCGTGTCCGCATGCGTCGTGATGGAAGAGGACCGGGGCGCCGGCCTCCTTTGCCAGCCAGCGGTCGCCCCACCGGGACAGCGCGGCGAGTACGCCGAAGAAGTCCTGCCCCTTTTCGGTCAACACATAGTCGTGGCGCACGGGTTCGTCCTGGTAGGGCCGCTTGTCGAGCAGGCCCTCGGCCACGAGGAGGCGCAGCCGGTCGGCCAGCGTGTTGCGGGCGATGCCCAGCTCCTTCTGGAACTCGTCGAAACGGCGGATCCCGTAGAAGGCCTCGCGCAGCACGAGGGGAGTCCACGCGTCACCCACCAGGTCCATGGTTCTGGCGATGGAGCACGGCCAGTTCGAGAACGACGTCCGCTTCATGGATTCACGATAGCCAGTCTCACGATGAGACCCACCTTTCCAGCCATCAACTTCATCTCTTTCCTTAAGTGTTGACGACTGTGACGGGATCCTGTCATGGTCTGGACCAGCTGCAAGGCTGACGCGATCCGTCCAACCAGGAGCCGCCATGGGCAAGTTGACCTCCCTCACGAAGGCCGTCGTCGGCGCTCTCGGCGCCCTGACACTCGTCGTGGCGATCCCGGCGAGTGCCCACGCGAACGTCCTGCAGCTGCTGCCGCAGAACGCCGACGGCCTGGAGCAGACCTTCTCCCCGGCCTACGACTACGACGGCGACGGCTGCTACGCCACCGCCGCCATCGGCGCCGACGGCACCATCAACCCCGGCCTGAAGCTGGGCGGCGACGTCAACGGCCACTGCCACGACATGGCCCAGCTGGCCAACGCCAACACCTACTCGCGGGAGAAGTGCAACAACGGCTGGTGCGCCGTGATGTATGCCAGCTACTTCGAGAAGGACCAGGCCACCCTCGGTCCGGCCGCCATCGGGCACCGACACGACTGGGAGCACGTGGTCGTGTGGATCAGCAACAACGAGGTCCAGTACGTGTCGGTGTCGCAGCACAGCGGCTATCAGGTGGCGGCCCGCTCCTCGGTGCGCTTCGACGGCACCCACCCGAAGATCGTCTACCACAAGGACGGCGTCTCGACGCACTGCTTCCGCTTCGCCAACACCAACGACGAGCCACCGGAGAACGCCACCGGCGGCTGGTTCTACCCCCGCCTGGTCGGCTGGAACGGCTATCCCGACGGCTTCCGCGACAAGCTCCTGAGCGCGGATTTCGGAGCCGCCACCATCAAGATCAAGGACGGTGACTTCTCCTACGCCCTGGCCCATTCGATGCCCGCCGGAATCCCTTTCGACCCCAACGCCTGACCGGAACGCCGGGGCCCGGCGGCGGCCTTCATGCCGGCGTCCCCGCCGCCGAGCTTGCCGAACAGGACCGAGGAGGCGGTGCACATCGACGATGCTGATCACAGCGGGCCCGGGGGTCTGCCCGAAACTCGCGGACCAGGCTGGTGGATCCGATGTCTGCCCGGAGCGCGCGCAGACGCATCATTCGCCGAGGCGGACGGAACTCACTCGATGTCGAGGATCGCCTTCCCCCGCAGACTGCGACTGTCCAGCGCCTCCACGGCTTCCGTGATCTTGCCCCAGGGGCCGCGCCAGCCCACCGGCACGCGCAGCTTCCGGGTGGCGACCAGGCTCAGCAGCCGCTCCAACTGGGCCTGCCGGTCGGTGAGTCCGCCGCCGTTGTAGACCGACACGATCGCCTTGGGCGCCGGGCTGCCCAGCGTCGACCCGACGGGCAGCACGGCCTCCCGCCCCGAGGCCCAGCCGATGCTCTGCACGCTGCCGCCGGACGCCAACAGGCCGTAGGCCGCGGCCAGTTGATCGCCGCCCACGGTGTCGATGACCACGTCGAGCGGCCCGGTCACCTCACCGACCCCGCCGACCACCTCGTCCGCCCCGAGTTCGGCGACCCACCGCCGCCCCTCCTCGGAACCGGCCAACGCGATGACCTGCGCCCCGCCGAGCCGCGCGAGCTGTACCGCGAACCCGCCCACCCCGCCGGAGGCCCCGGTCACCAGCACCCGGCGGCCCAGCAACGGCCCCGCCTGGTCGAGCGCCCGCAGCGCGGTGCCCGCGGCGACCGGCAGCGTAGCGGCCTCGCCGAGGTCGACGGCGTCCGGAACCACGGCGACATCGGCCACGTCCATGGCCCGCAGCGCCCCGAATCCGCCGCCCTCCGCGAAGCCCACGACCCGGCTGCCCGGGGCGGGCCCGGTGCCGTCCGCCGCGGCGTCCACGACGACGCCGGCCGCGTCGAAGCCGATCACCTCGCCCGGCGCCGCCTGCTGCGCGAACCACAGCTCGGCGGCGTTCAGCGAGGTGTGCCGGACCTCGGCGAGCACCTGGCCCGGCGCGGGCCGCGGATCAGGGGCCTCTCCCAGACGCAGCCGTCCAGGTGCCGCGGGGTCCACGATCAGTGCGCGCATGACTTGCCCTTCTCGTCGTCGGACACTCGTCCCACGCCAACTGTGACCGCTCCGGAGTTCTTCCCGCCCGCGCCGGGCCGCGGCCGGCTGCATGTCGTCGAGTTCCGCCGGATGCGCGGAATAGACGAGAACGTCAACGCGTTGGGTGTGTGCAGAGGAGCGGTTTGGCGACGTACCCGTTGTGGTACGGTCCTGACAGCACTTGTGTACGCCCCCCTTTGAGGGCGCCGGTGCCAGTTCCTCTTCAGTTCGCCGCATCGCCCACCGTTCCCGGTCGGCGCACCGGCTTTCCAGCACCGCCTCGCGACCGGCACGGCTGTGCCGTACCCGAGGTGCTGTTCCTGCCGCCGAAGGCGCTCCGTGCGCCTCCGTTCCGCGGCATCCCACCCCTTCCTTCCGCATGTCTCATGCCATCCGTCCTCGAAAGGACCGACCACCATGACCACCACTCTCGAACAACCCCCTGTCAAGCAGGAGCCCACGACCCAGACAACCACCGGTGTCCTCGACATCGACGCGGGCGGCAAGGGGCACCTGCGCGCCGCGAGCCTGCTGGCCTCGCCCTCCGACGTCTCGGTCTCCCCCGCGCTGATTCGCCGTCACGGCCTGCGCAAGGGCGACCTCGTCGAAGGCGTACGCGACGGCCGGCGCGCCCTGACCGAGGTCGTACGGGTCGACGGGCGCACGCCCGACGAACTGCGCGGCCGCCGCCACTTCCGCGACCTCACCCCGCTGCACCCGCGCGACCGGCTGCGCCTGGAACACCCGGCGGCCGGTCTGACCGGGCGGGTCACCGATCTGATCGCACCCGTCGGCAAGGGCCAGCGCGGTCTGCTCGTGGCCCCGCCCAAAACCGGCAAGACCGTGCTGCTCCAGCAGATCGCGGCCGCCGTCGCCGGCAACCACCCCGAGTGCCGCCTGATGGTGGTGCTGCTCGACGAGCGGCCTGAGGAAGTCACCGACATGCGGCGCTCCGTGCGCGGCGAGGTGTACGCCTCGACCTTCGACCGGCCGGCCAAGCAGCACATCGCCCTGGCCGAACTCGTCATCGAGCGGGCCAAGCGGCTCGTCGAGGCCGGCGAGGACGTCATCATCCTGCTGGACTCACTGACCCGGCTGTGCCGGGCGCACAACAACGCGGCCGCCGCCGGTGGCCGCACCCTGACCGGCGGAGTCGACGCGACCGCACTGCTCGGGCCCAAGCGGTTCTTCGGCGCCGCCCGGCTGGCCGAGGAGGGCGGCTCGCTCACGATCCTCGCCACCGCACTGGTCGAGACCGGCTCCCGCGCCGACGACTACTTCTTCGAGGAGCTCAAGAGCACCGGCAACATGGAGCTCCGCCTCAGCCGCGACCTCGCCGCCCGCCGTGTCTTCCCGGCCGTCGACATCGTCCCGTCCGGCACCCGCCGCGAGGAACTCCTGCTGCCCGCAGCCGAGTTGACCGCCATGCGCGGCCTGCGCCGCGCGCTGCAGACCCGCGACGGCCAGGCCGGCCTGGAAACCCTCCTGGAGCGCATGCGGGACACCCCCGACAACGCGACATTCCTGCGCCGCATCCAGCCGACTCTGCCCACCGACTGATCCGGCCCGAGCGCATGCCACGAGCTGGTCGGTGAACTGTCCACGCGTGACGAGCAGTTCGCCACGTGGCGGGGAGACCGGCCGCTTCGGCACTCAGCGGTCCATGGCCGGCTCGGCGGCCATGTTCAGTCGAGGACCGCGGTGGCTTCGATCTCGACCAGATGCTCGGGGACGTCCAGCGCCGCTACGCCGATCAGCGTGGTCGGCGGCACCGGAGTGACCCCCAGCTTCGCGGCCGCCCGGGAGAGCCCCTCCAGGAGCGGCGACATCTTCTCGGCGGTCCAGTCGACGACGTAGAAGGTCAGCTTCGCCACGTCGTCGAAGGAACCGCCTGCCTCGGCCAGCGCGGTGTCGATGTTGAGGTAGCACTGCTCGACCTGGGCGGCGAGGTCGCCCTCACCGACCGTGACCCCATCGGCGTCCCAGGCGACCTGCCCGGCGATGAAGACCAGTTTGGAACCGGAAGCGATCGCCACCTGCCGGTAGACGTCGATCTTCGGCAGTCCCTGAGGGTTCTTCAGGGTGATGGCCATGGTGTCCGCCTCCTTGCGCGGGCTCCTTCGAGCCCGTGTCCGCCAGACCAGCACGTGGTCTCTTGTGGTTACTCAGGAACCGTAGGAGAGTGTGCGCTGACATGGAAGAACGCACTTTTCAGTGACTGGGGAACCAGATGGTGACCAAGCAGCTCAGCGGCTCGCCCGAGGATGCCGACCTGCGCCGTGCCGACTCCCTGGGGCGGGAGATCTTCTCCGACGTCGCCAACAAGTGGGCACTGTTGATCATCGAGGCGCTGGGGGACGGCACCCTGCGCTTCAGCGAGCTGCGCAGCCGGGTCGAGGGCATCAGCCACAAGATGCTCACCCAGAACCTGCGCATGCTGGAGCGCAACGGCCTGGCCGAACGGACCGTCCACCCCACCGTCCCGCCCCGCGTCGAGTACACCCTCACCGAGGCGGGCCACGCGCTGCGGGCGACAGTCGACGGGATGTGCGAATGGACCTACCGGTACTTCGAGCACATCGAGTCCGCCCGACGGCGATTCGGGGCCTGACGGTGGCTGGACGCGGAGCAGGTGGAGCCGCTGGTCAGGCGCCGGCGCCGCCGTCGACCGGAAGGATCGCGCCGGTCACGTAAGAGGCGCGATCGCTGAGCAGCCACGCCGCCGCTTCGGCGATCTGCCGGGGTTCTGCCATCCGTCCGAGCGGAATGCTCGCGGTGATCTGCTCGACGATGCCCGGGGTCGCCGCCTCCCAGGTGTCGATCATCTGGGTGGAGGTGCCGCCGGGAGTGATGGCGTTGACCCGGATACGGTCGCCGGCCCAGTTGACCGCCGCGGTCTCGGTGAGGCTGTTGAGCGCGCGCTTCATGGCGCCGTAGGCGGGCAGGGCGGGATTCGCGCGGCGACTGCCGATGCTGGAGGTGTTGACGATCGCGCCGCCGCCACCTCGTCGCATGAGGGCGGCCTGGGCGGTCATGGCGGTCCAGTGCGCGCGGAAGTTGACGGCGAACTGCTCGTCGATGTCCTCGTCGCTGGTGGTGTCGAGCGGGCCGAACTGCTGCTGGGGGACGGCGCCGTTGTTGAAGGCGCCGTCCAGCCGGCCGTGCAGCTTCTCGACGTGGTCGACGGCGGAGCGGATGCTCTCACGGTCGGCGAGGTCCAGGGTGACGGCGTCGGCGGCTCCGCCGTCGGCGCGGATATCGGCGACGATCGCGTCGAGTGCGCCGGCGCTGCGGGCGGCGAGCACGACCGCGGCGCCCTCGGCGGCGAAGAGCCGGGCCGCGGCCGCCCCGATGCCGCGGCTGGCGCCGGTGATGAGTACGACCTTGCCGGTGAGCAGGCCCACGGGTGGGACGTCAGTGTCAGTGGTGTTCGTCATGACAGCAGCGTCGGCCCGGCTCACGACCGGATACAGGCACAGCCAGTACCAGGATCCGCCGCCGCGCCGCGGGCACACTTGCCGTATGGACAAGCAGGAACTCGGAGCGTTCCTCCGCAGCCGCCGTGAGCGGCTCAAGCCTCAGGACGTGGGTCTTCCCGCCGGCCCGAGGCGCCGGACGCCGGGTCTGCGCCGCGAGGAGGCCGCGGTCCTCGCGCACATCTCCACCGAGTACTACGTCCGGCTCGAACAGGGCAGGGCGCCCAGGCCGTCCGCCGAGGTCCTCGCCGGGATCGCGGGCGCGCTGCGCCTCACCGACGCCGAGACCGACCACCTTCACGTCCTCGCGGGAACCGCGCCGACCCGTACCCGGCTGCACCGCCGCGACGTCCGCCCGAGCATCCTCACGCTTCTCGATCGGCTGCCGCGGACTGCGGCCTTCGTGATATCCGCCGCGTTCGAGGTGCTCGCGTGGAACGACCTCGCGGCCGCGCTCATGGAGGACTTCGCACCCCTCGCCGAACACGACCGCAATCTCGCACGCCGGGCATTCCTCGGTCCGACGTCCGCCGATGCCCCGTTGTACGGGGTCTCCGACGCCGCCGAGTTCCGCCACCACGTGGTCATGCAGCTGCGCACCGCCCTCGCCCGCTACCCGGCGGATCCCGCGGTGACCGGCCTCGTCGACGAACTCCGCACCGGCAGCGACGACTTCGCCCGGCTGTGGGAACGGCACGACGTCCAGGCCGCGCCGACACTCACCAAGACCTTCCGCCACCCGGCCGTCGGCGAGATCACCGTCGACTGCGACGTGCTCACCCTCACCGACCGCGACCAGCACTTGGTGCTCTACAGCGCGCCGCCCGGCTCCCCCGGCGCCGACGCCCTGGCTCTGCTGAACGTCCTTGGCGCCGAGGCGAGTCGGCGCTAGCGTCGCAGCGAGTACGGCGACCATGTCCTGCCCCGGGCTAGGGACAGGGGACGTTGCTGCCCGCGTGCCCGCAGCCCGGCCCGACGCGCTGGACCACCGCCGCCCAACTGCCGTGGGCGGGCCGCGAGTTGTCCGGCCCTCGCGTCAGGGCAGGGCCAGGACGCAGAACTCGTGGCCCTTCGGGTCGTTCAGGCACGTCCACGGGACGTCACCCTGCCCGAGGTCGAGGTCGGTGGCGCCGAGCGCACGCAGCCGCGTCACTTCCGCCGCCTTGTCGTCCCCGGCGTACGGCAGCAGGTCGAGATGGACGCGGTCCGGCACGGTCTTCCCGTCGGGCGTGCGGAGGAACTCGAGATACGGACCGACACCCTTGGCCGAGCGCAGCGACGCATGATCGTCGCTCACCTCGTGCACGGCCCAGTCCAGCGCCTCGCCCCAGAACCGGGCCATGGCCCGTGGATCCACGCAGTCGACGACCACCGCGGCGATCGGACCGGTGTCCCGGTAGATCTCCCGGGGCTCCAGCACGCAGAACTCGTTGCCCTCCGGATCGGCGAGGACCGTCCACGGCACCTGGTCCTGCCCCACGTCGGCGGGCGTGGCACCGAGAGCCTCAAGGCGCGCGACCAGCTCCGCCTGATGGGCCGCGGAGGTGGTGGCGAGGTCGAGGTGCACACGGTTCTTCGCCGTCGTCTTGGGTTCCGGGACAGGGACGACGTCGATACCGAGGACGGCCGGGTGCGGCCAGACGAGGCCGCCGGCGGGCCCGACGTAGGTGGTCACGCCGGGGCTGTAGGCGCTCCAGCCGAGCGCCTCCGCCCAGAACCGGCCGACCGCCGAGGGGTCGACAGCCTTGATGTTCACGTGAACAGGTCGCAGTGCCATGCCGACGATCCTAGGTACCCGCTCTGCCACCTCGGGTGAATCGGCCACCCGACAGGGAACCGGCCACCCCGCAGAAAAGATCTGGACGGCGATGTCGAGAACCCGCCTCCGGCTCCGTCCCCGGGGTGAACTCGACCACAATGGGTCGCACGAGCACCGAGGAGAACCACGATGGCCAAGTACCTGCTGCTGAAGCACTACCGAGGCGCCCCCGCCGCGGTCAACGACGTGCCGATGGACCAGTGGACCCCGGAGGAGATCTCGGCGCATCTGCAGTACATGAACGACTTCGCGGCCCGGCTGGAGAAGACCGGCGAGTTCGTCGGCGGTCAGGCGCTCGCCCCTGAAGGCGCATGGGTTCGCTACGACGGTGAGGGGCGTCCGCCGGTCACCGACGGACCGTTCGCGGAGACCAAGGACCTCATCGCCGGCTGGATGGTCATCGACGTCGACAGCTACGAGCGCGCTGTCGAGCTGGCCGGGGAGCTGTCGGCCGCCCCGGGGGCGGGCGGCAAGCCGATCCACGAGTGGCTGGAGGTGCGCCCGTTCCTGGCCGCGAACCCCAGCACCACGGAGTGCCCCCACCGGTGAACGAGGTCCTGCTCAGGAGCCTCACGCCAAGTGTGCTCACCGTCCTCGTCCGCCGCGGAGCGGACTTCGGGGCGGCCGAGGACGCCGTACAGGACGCACTGGTGGAGGCCCTGCGTGTCTGGCCGGCCGATCCGCCGCGGGATGCGAAGGGCTGGCTGATCACCGTCGCCTGGCGCAAGTTCCTCGACGCAAGGCGTGCCGATGATGCCCGCCGTCGGCGTGAGGACCGCGTCGAGGTGGAGCCGGCTCCCGGTCCGGCGCCCGCGGTGGACGACACGCTCCAGCTCTACTTCCTGTGCGCCCACCCCTCGCTCACCCCGTCGTCGGCGGTCGCGCTCACGCTGCGTGCCGTCGGCGGGCTCACCACCCGCCAGATCGCCCAGGCCTACCTGGTGCCCGAGGCGACCATGGCGCAGCGCATCAGCCGGGCCAAGCGCACCGTTTCCGAGGTGCGTTTCCACCAGCCCGGCGACGTGGCCACCGTGCTGCGCGTGCTGTATCTGGTCTTCAACGAGGGCTACTCCGGCGATGTCGACCTCGCGGCCGAGGCCATCCGGCTCACCCGGCAGCTCGCGGCCCGGTTCGACCATCCCGAGGTGGCCGGGCTGCTCGCCCTCATGCTGCTCCACCATGCCCGGCGTGCCGCCCGGACCGCGCCCGACGGCAGCCTGGTGCCGCTCGCCGAGCAGGACCGCAGCCGGTGGGACACGAAACTGATCGCCGAGGGCGTGGTCGTCCTGCAGGCCGCCCTCGCCCGCGACCGGCTGGGCCAGTACCAGGCGGAAGCCGCCATCGCGGCCCTGCACGCCGATGCGCCCGCGGCCGAGGAGACCGACTGGGTGCAGATCGTCGAGTGGTACGACGAGCTCCTGCGCGTGGCCGACAGTCCCGTCGTCCGTCTCAACCGTGCGGTGGCCGTCGGCGAGGCCGACGGCCCGCGCGCGGGCCTTGCGGCGCTCGCGGAGCTGGACGCCGCACTGCCCCGCCACGCCGCGGTGGCGGCCTATCTCCACGAGCGCGACGGCGACCTGGCGACGGCGGCACGGCTGTACGCCGAGGCGGCCCACAAGGCGTCCAACCTCGCCGAACGCGACCATCTGACCCGCCAGGCCGCTCGCCTCAACGCCCGCCGACGGCACTGAGCGTTCGCAGTCCCGACGTCAGCGGCCGGTGGGGTGCGCCGGGCGGTCGCGGCCGACCGTCAGTGGGGCCGGGCGGTAGGGGACGTAGGCCGCTCCGTCCAGACCGAGTTCCGTGGCGGACCGCTGGAGCGCTTCCGGGGTCGCTGCGTCGTCCCAGCGACCGGTGCTGACGCGGTGTTCGAGAGCGTGCAGGGCGGCCACGGTCTCGGCGGTCGTGAACGCGCAGTGGCCCTGCCGCTCGACGTACGCCTGTCGTAGCAGCGCGCCGTCGCCGGAGGCGCGCACGCGGGCGGCGAAGCGGTTCTCCTGCTCCACCGGGACCAGGTTGTCGGCGGTGGTGTGCACGTCGAGCAGGGGCACCTCGAGGCCCTGGCCCGCGGAGGAGGTCCGCTGCGCGGTGCCGACGGCGGCGGGGTCGGCGTTGATCGTGGCGCCCTCGGTCAGCGTGCGCAGTTCGGCATGCAGATCGAGACCGGCTGCCCCGTAGAGCGCACGCACTTGAGACGCATGTTCCGAGCCGTCCAGCAGACGGGCGTAATCCACGCCCCGGTTCCAGGAGTTGTTGCCGCCGACCGACTGCTCGACGGCATACCGGCCGCCCTCGACGAAGGACAGGATGCCCTGCGCGAACCAGTCGTACTGCTGCTCTTCCTGGCCCGCCCAGTCGGTCGCGGCGGGCCGGTCCTTGCCGGGCGACCAGGCGGGTAGGTTGAGGAAGGCGGCGGCCAGCGCGGTCCGGGCCCGGCCCTGCGGGGTGGACTGCGCGGTGGTGACCGCCTTGGTGAGCAGGTCGGCGGTGGCGGACGCCTCGGCGGACGTGCCGAACCGCACGAGTTTCACGTCCTGACCGGGCAGCAGCAGGCGGGCGATGGTGTACTCGGCGTCCAGCTGGTAGTTGTCCAGATCCGTGCCGCCCGCGACCAGTCCGCACTGACCGAGCGCGCCGTCGATGCGCCCGCCGCCGTCGCGGGCGAGCTGCGCGTTGACGAGTCCTCCCATGGACTGGCCGATGGCCAGAGTGCGCCGGGGGGTCCCGACTTTCGCGGTGACGGCGCCGAGCGTGGCGAACTGGTCGCGTTCGGCGCTGCTCAGTGCCCACATCGAGCCGTGGGGGTCGTACGACGAACCGGCCATGGCGTAGCCCTCGGCGAGCAGCTCGGTGCGCACGGCGTCGGTGGGGGCGTCCCTGGCGACGGTGGGGCCGAAGCCGTGGCTGAACAGCAGCAGGGTGCCGTTCCAGCGGTCGGGTACGTCCGCGATCCAGGTGGCGCCGTCGGCGAGGGTGCCGGTGAGGTGGGTGGTGGCCGGGGTGTCCGCCTGCGCGGCCGGGGCGGGCAGGGTGGTGAGCGCCGCGGACGCCAGCGTGACCAGGGCGGTCAGGGCGATGCGCAGACGAGTGCGGGGAATGCGGGTGCGGGTTCCGGCGGGCATGGTGCGGCTCCTCGGGGCGAGTGCGGGCGTGCGGGGCGGGCGGGGCCGGAGAAGATGCTCAGTGCACTGAGCGAACACGTCGAGGAATGTAGGGCTCTTTTTTCGCTGCCGTCAATGGAATGCACAACCTTGCCAGGTCGTCATGGGTGGCAGGGCCATTCACCTCGGAGAATCCCGTACCGGGGCAATTTTCCTGCCCCTCACAAGGTGCGCATCCGGTGCCATGCCGGCAACCATCCCCCGAATTGGCAGAGCACCGCCGGGTTCACCAACTCCGGCGCCAAGAACGGCGAGTCGTTGCATACGGCGGCGATATGTTCCGCTGCCTAGGCTGCACCTATGCGTGTGCTGATCGTGGAGGACGAGCCCTACCTGGCCGAAGCCGTCCGTGACGGTCTGCGGCTGGAGGCGATCGCCGCCGACATCGCCGGCGACGGCGACTCCGCCCTGGAGCTGCTCAGCGTCCACTCCTACGACCTCGCGGTCCTCGACCGGGACATCCCCGGCCCGTCCGGTGACGAGGTCGCCCGCCGCATCGTCGCTTCCGGCAGCGGTATCCCGATCCTCATGCTCACCGCCGCCGACCGGATCGACGACAAGGCGTCCGGCTTCGCGCTCGGTGCCGACGACTACCTCACCAAACCGTTCGAGCTGAGAGAGCTGGTCATGCGGCTGCGGGCACTCGACCGCAGACGCGCGCACGCCCGGCCCCCGGTCCGCGAGATCGCGGGCCTGCGGCTGGACCCCTTCCGCCGGGAGGTCTTCCGCGACGGACGCTATGTCGCGCTCACCCGTAAACAGTTCGCGGTGCTCGAGGTCCTCGTCGCCGCCGAAGGCGGTGTCGTCAGCGCCGAAGAGCTGCTGGAGCGGGCCTGGGACAACAACGCCGACCCCTTCACCAACGCCGTCCGGATCACCGTCTCCGCCCTGCGCAAACGACTGGGGGAACCATGGCTCATCGCCACGGTGCCCGGCGTCGGCTACCGCATCGACACCGGCACCCCACCCGGCGGCACGCATGAATAGACGCCCCGGGCTCAGCGCCCGGCTGAAACTCACCCTCAGCTACGCCGGATTCCTTCTCCTTGCCGGCGCTCTCCTGCTGGCCGTGATGTGGGTGTTCGTGCTGCGCTGGCTGCGGACCGACGACCCCAAAGCCATCCAGCACAAGTTCGGCGTCGTCATCATCACCGGTTTCAACCGCTCCGACGCCCTGCGCGGCTTCGTGCCCGCCGCAGCCGTAGCACTGGCCTTCCTCCTCGTCTTCGGCCTCCTGGGGGGATGGTTCCTCGCCGGCCGGATGCTCGTACCACTGACCCGGATCGGCGAGGCGGCACGGATGGCCGCGAGCGGGTCGCTGGCGCACCGGATCCATATGGAGGGCCGCGAGGACGAGTTCCGCGAACTCGCCGACACGTTCGACACCATGCTCGAACAATTGGAGTCACACGTCGCCGAGCAGCAGAGGTTCGCCGCGAACGCTTCCCACGAGCTGCGCACCCCGCTGGCGATCTCCCAGACGCTCCTCGACGCCGCCCGCAAGGACCCGACGCGGGACCAGGGTGAACTCATCGAGCGCCTTCACACCGTCAACGCGCGGGCGATCAACCTCACCGAGGCCCTTCTGCTGCTCAGCCGCGCCGATGCCAGGAGCTTCACCCGCGAGCCCGTCGATCTCTCCCTCATGGCCGAAGAAGCCGCCGAAACGCTGCTTCCTCTCGCCGAGAAGCGCCGGATCACGCTCGACGTCACCGGCGAGCCGACACGGACCGTGGGCTCCGCGGCGCTCATCCTGCGGATGGTGACGAACCTCGTCCAGAACGCCATCGTGCACAATCTTCCCGCCGACGGCACCGTGACGGTCCACACCGAAACGCAGCACGACGTCGGCGTGCTGCGGGTCGAGAACACCGGCCCGCCACTCCCGCCGGAGCTGGTACCGACCCTCACCGAACCCTTCCAGCGCGGAACGGAACGCGTACGCACCGACGAACATGCCGGCGTCGGCCTCGGCCTGGCCATCGTGCACAGCATCGTCCGGGCCCACGACGGCACCCTCGACCTCGCACCCCGTCCGACCGGCGGCCTGGCCGTCACGATTCGACTTCCCGGCACACCGCAGTCCTCGTCTCCGAGCGGACCCCACTAGATCGCCGCCCGGCGGTCATCCAGTGACCGACCACTCCCGGCCGTGACCGCAAGGTCGATCACGTCCGGCTCTGTCACTCCGCGGCCGCCCGCTCCCCGGCCGGGCGGCGGCGCAAGGTGGGCTCGGTGAGCGACTGGGGCTGCCAGACGCCGTCGGCCCGATAGAGATCGGTGCCGGGCGCCACGATCTCGTCGATACGGTCGAGCACCGCGTCGTCGAGCAGCAGATCGGCCCCCTTGAGCAATGAGGTGAGCTGGTCCATGGTGCGCGGACCGATGATCACCGATGTGACGCCCGGGTGCACCAGGGGGAAGGCGACGGCCAGTTCCGGCAGGGTGCGGCCCATCTCCTCGGCGAGCGCGACGAGTTGCTCGACGGCCTCGAACTTCGCCGGGTTGCCCGGGGCTTCGGGGTCGAAGCGGTGCGGGGTAAGTCTGGCGCGGCCGGTGGTGAGGTCGACGGGGCGGCCCGCGCGGTAGGCGCCGGACAGGAATCCCGAGGCCAGCGGAGACCAGGTCAGCACGCCCATGCCGAGGCGCTGCGCGGTGGGCAGCACGGCCCGTTCGATACCGCGCGCGAGGATCGAGTACGGCGGCTGCTCCGTACGCATCCGCATCAGTCCGCGCCGCTCCGCCACATGATCGGCCTCGACGAGGTCCTCGGCGGGGAACATGGAGCAGCCGAATGTCCGGATCTTGCCCGCCCTGACCAGGTCGGTGAGGACGGACAGCGTCTCCTCGATGTCGGTGGTGGGGTCGGGGCGGTGCACCTGGTAGACGTCGATCCAGTCCGTGTCCAGGCGCCGCAGGCTGTCCTCGACGGCCTTGAGGATCCAGCGGCGCGAGTTGCCGCTGCGGTTGCGCCCCTCCCCCAGGGGAAAGTGCACCTTGGTGGCGAGCACGACGTCGTCGCGTCTGCCCTTGAGAGCCTTGCCGACGATCTCCTCGCATTCGCCGGCCGAGTACATGTCGGCGGTGTCGACGAAGTTGATGCCCGCATCGAGCGCCGCATGGATGATGCGGGCACTGTCCTCGTGGTCGGGATTGCCGACGGCACCGAACATCATCGTGCCGAGGCAGTGCGTGCTGACCTCGATGCCGGTCTTGCCGAGGACTCGATAGCGCATTGCGGTGCTCCGTCGCGGATGGGGGCGGGTCGGAAGCGTGACTCTAGGACTTGGAGTGCACTCGACCGCAAGGGCGACCTGACCCGTCCGCTCATCGGCCCACGACAGGGGCCCGCGTCAGAACGATCAGGTGGCCGACTCGTCCGGCGTGGAGGCCTGCGTGGCACTGCGGTGGAGAACTTCCTCGGTGTGCTGTCCCAGGTGCGGCGGCGGCAGGCGGTACTGGGCGGGTGTCCTGCTCAGTGCGATGGGGTTCGCGATCTGGCGGGAGGGTGTGCCGTCGGCTCCGTGGGCAGGTGCGGCGGGAATGTCGACGATGCCGGGAACACCGAGTTTCCGCGCGAAGTCGAAGGCCTCGTCAAGGGTGTTGACCGGTCCGGCGGGCACGCCCGCGGCCAGCAGGACCGACGACCAGTGGTCCGCGCCCGCGGCGCCCAGCCGTTCACTCAGGATGTCCCTCAGTTCGGTGCGATGGGCGACCCGATCGGCATTGGTGCGGAAGCGGTCGTCGAGCGCGAGGCCGGGCTCGCCGACGATCTCGGCGAGCGCCGCGAACTGCCGGTCGTTGCCCACCGCGATCGCGAGGGGACGATCGGCGGCCGGAAACGTCTCGTACGGCGCGATGCTCGGGTGGGCGTTGCCGAGGCGCCCCGGAACCACACCGGCGACGGCGAACGCGGACGCCTGGTTGACCATGGCCGACAGCAGCGAGCCGAGCAGATTGACCTCGACGCGCTGCCCTTCCCCGGTCGCGTCCCGGTGCCGGAGGGCGGCAAGGATGCCGAGCGTGGCGTGCAGCCCGGTGATCACGTCGACGAGTGCCACGCCCGCCTTGGTCGGCTCTCCTGCCGGGTCCCCGGTCACGCTCATCAGACCGCCCACGGCCTGCACGAGCAGGTCGTATCCGGGAATCGTCGCTCCGGCACCGGCCCCGAAGCCGCTGATCGAGCAGTAGACCAACGACGGGTGCCGGGCGAGGAGTTCGCGATGCCCGAGCCCGAGTCGTTCCATCGTGCCCGGGCGGAAGTTCTCCACCAGGACGTCGCACTCGGCGACCAGGGCACGGGCCTGCTCCAGGCCCGCCTCGGTCGTGAGGTCCAGGGTGACGGACCTCTTGTTGCGGTTGACGCTCAGGAAGTACGTCGACGTGCCGTCCCGGTCCGTCGGGGGTTGCCAGGCCCGGGTGTCGTCCCCGGTGCCCGGCCGCTCCACCTTCACCACGTCGGCGCCGAGATCGGCGAGCAGCATGGTGGCGTAGGGCCCCGCGAGGACCCGGGAGAAGTCGGCGATGCGCAGACCCTCCAGTGCGCCGCGCCCGGCTGCGCCGCGAACGCCGGACGGCCCGTCCGGTGCGTTGTCCCGAGTGCTCACGCACCCTCCTCCTCTGATCGTCCCGCTCAGGCGGCCGCCGGCACGAAAGCGATGCCCGTCAGGAACCAGCGTCCCTGCGCTCGACGCTGAAGTCGAACGCCAGGGTTCCCGCGTCGCGTGCCGAGACTCCGCCGTCCACCGTGAGTACCGCGCCGTTGACGAACGACGCCGCGGGCGAGAGCAGCCAGGCAATCGCCTCGGCGACCTCGGACGGGTCGCCGGGGCGCCCCGCGGGCACCAGCTTCGTCGCTTCTTCGTAGGCCTCGTCCACGCCGCCTCCGAGCCCGGACTCCTCGGCGAAGCGGGCCATACGACGATCAGCCATCTCGGTGCGCACCCAGGTGGGGCACACCGTGTTGGCGCGCAGACCCTGGCTGCCGTAGTCGACGGCCAAGGAGCGGCACAGCTGAAGCAGCGCGGCCTTGGAGGTGGCGTACGCGGCGTTGCCGACCCCGTTGCGCAGTGCCGCGACGGAGGCGACGGCAACGACCGAACCGCGGGTCTCCAGCAGATGCGGGAGTGCGGCGCGCAGCAGCAGGAAGGGCCCCGTCAGGTTGGTGCGCATCACCAACTCCCATGTCTCGTCCGAGAGATCTCCCACCGCGCCGCTGCGTCCGACACCCGCGTTGAGGACCAGTCCGTCGAGCCTGCCGTAGCGGGAGACCGTGGCCTCGACGAGCTCACCCACGGCGGTCGCATCCGTGAGATCGGCTACGTGCGGAAGGGCACCCGTTTCGTCGGCGACGCGCTGTAGCGGCTCGGGCCGTCTGCCACCGATGACGACGTCGTGTCCGGCGGCCCGCAGCAGCCGGGCAGTCGCGGCGCCGATGCCGGTGCCTCCGCCGGTTACCACTACAACACGCTTGTCCGTCATGGCCGTTGGGCCTCCTCATCAACCGGAAATCGGGCCTGCGTGATCTTACGCGGACCGGCTGTGTCACCCCGGGGTCGGCTGCCTGGGCGTGGATACCGGAGCGCAGGGTGACCAGGTCGAATCGACGCACACCGCTCTGCGCGTGCAGGGCGTCCACCATGCGGGGGGCATCCAGCCGCTCAGCACGCGCCCACCCCTGAGGAGAAGAACTCGGGGTCATCACGGCATCCCATCAGCCCCCTTGACCTCAACTGCGCTTGAGGGACGAGCCTTCAGGCATGGACATCGAAGAGATGCAGCGGCAGCTGCACACCCTGACCGACCGCGCCGAGATCACCGATCTGCTGGACCGCTACCTGCGTTCCCTGGACGAGGGGGTTTTCGACGAGGAATGGGCTCGCGCCTTCCACACCGAAGACGTCACCGCCGAGATGCCCATCGGCACCGTCCATGGCCGCGATGCTCTGCTGGCCCGGGTCCGGCAGGGCATGGCGCTCTTCGACCGAACCGTGCATATGGGCACCAACGCGATCATCGAGATCGACGGCGATCGGGCCACCACGCGGGGCGCCCAGCTGAGCACCCACGTTCTGGCGGACGGCACCGGCGGCGTCTTCATCTCCGCCGGGCATGCCGATGCCGAACTGGTCAGGACGGCCGAGGGGTGGCGGATCTGCGCCTCGAGCCTGCGGGTGGTGTGGACCCAGGGTCCCCCTCCACAGGTGCCCGCACCCACTACGGGCGGGGCTTGACGGTCTTCATCGTGAAATGCGACGTCACGTTCTTGATCCGGGGGATGGTCATGACCCGGGCCTCGCCTGCGGCCCCGGGCCGTTCAGTCCGTGCGGGGTCGGGCGAGTCCGAGGTCGTAGGCGAAGATCACGGCCTGGATGCGGTCCCTGGCGCCGATCTTGGCGAGGACACGGCCCACATGGGTTTTGACGGTGGATTCGGACAGGACGAAGTGCGCGGCGATCTCGCCGTTGGTCCAGCCCTTGCCGACGGCTACGAGGATCTCGCGCTCGCGGTCGGTGAGGGAGGTCAACCTCGGGTCCTCGGCGAGGCCGCCCCGGTGCGCGGGCACGTACTGGGCGAACTCGTCCAGGAGGCGGCGGGTGAGCGCGGGCGCGATCACCGCGTCGCCGATCGCGACGGCACGGATGCCGGCGAGGAGTTCCTCGGGGCGCACGTCCTTGAGGAGGAAGCCGCTGGCCCCGGCGCGCAGGGCGGCGTGGACGTACTCGTCGAGGTCGAAGGTGGTGAGCACGAGGACGCGCGAACGCTCGCCGGTGGCGACGATGCGGCGGGTGGCCTCGATGCCGTCCATGCCGGGCATCCGGATGTCCATCAGGACGACGTCCGGGCGCAGTTCGGCGGCCTTGCGGACGGCCTCGGCGCCGTGGGCGGCCTCACCGACGACCTCGGTCTCGGCGACGGAGTCCAGGAGGATGCGGAAGCCGTAGCGTTGCAGCGGCTGGTCGTCCACGACGAGCACTGTGGTCACCGGACACCGCCTTGGGGCGTGAGGTCGAGGACGGCCTCGACGCTCCAGCCTCCGCCGCCCGCCGGTCCCGCGCTGACGGTGCCGCCGTAGAGCGCCGCCCTCTCCCGCATGCCCACCAGTCCGTGCCCTTCTTCGTGCGGGCCCGGCGGTGTCGCCGGGCCGGTGTCCTGGACCCGGATGGTCAGCCGGGTGTCCGCCTCGACGATCGCCAGGTGCACCCGGGTGTGGGCATCGGCGTGTTTGAGGGTGTTGGTGAGGGCTTCCTGGACGATGCGGTACGCCGTCAGCTGCACTCCGCTGTCGAGGGCGTCCACGTCGCCGGAGGTCCGGTAGACGACCTCAAGTCCGGCGGCGCGCACCTTGGCGCACAGGGCGTCGATGTCCGCGATGCCGGGCTGCGGGCTGAGTTCGGGCCCGGCTTGGGGGCCGTCCGCCGCCTCGCGCAGCACACCGAGTACGCGCCGCAGCTCGCCCAGGGCCTGGCGGCCGGTGTCTCCGATGAGCTGGAGGGCTTCCTTGCCGCGTTCGGGAGCGAGGTCACTGGCGTAGGCGCCGGCGTCGGCAAGGGTGATGATGACGGACAGGTTGTGGCCGACGATGTCGTGCATCTCGCGGGCGACCCGGGTGCGTTCGGTGGCGGTGGCCAGCCTGCTGCGCTGGTCCCGTTCGATCTCCAGCCGGGCGGCCCGCTCCCGCAGTCCGGCCAGCTGGGCCCGGCGGATGCGGACCATCAGGCCGAGCGCGAGGGCCGCGGTGGTGGTGCTCAGCAGGAAGAACAGCGCGTCCCAGACGGACATGGCCGCGGACACCCGCAGGGCGACCAGCACCATGGCGCCCGCCATGGCGGCGCAGGCCCACGGCAGCTGCTTCAGCCGTCCGTGCAGGGCCAGGCTGTACAGGGCGACGAACAGGGCGATGTCCGCGCGCAGCACCGCGTTCAGGGACCACTGCAGAACGAACACCGCGGCGATGACGCCGAAGGCGGCCAGGGGCCTGCGTCGCCGCCACAGCAGGGGCAGGACCAGTCCGGCCTGGAGTGCCAGCGTCCCGGCGAGGGGCAGCTGGGTGAAGGCGAGCCGGAAGCGGCGCGGGCCGTCGCCGTCGCCGGCACCGCCGTGCAGCAGGTCGGGCAGGCAGAACATCAGGAAGACCAGGACCACGACCGCGGTGTCCAGCACCCACGGACGGTTCCGGTCGGCCTGCCTGAGCCGCTGGCCGCCCCGGGACAAGCGGGCGACCAGCGGTCCCATCCCGCTGATGTCATCGGTGGTCACGGACGTCACCTGTCCATGGTGCGTCAGACGTCGCTGCGTGCGAGCCGGTAGGCCGCGCCGCCCAGCGCCAGCGCCGTCCAGCAGAGGAAGACCAGCAGCCCTGCGCCGGGTGACAGGGTCGTCGAGTCGTGGGTCAGGGCGAACATCGACTCTCCCGCGTTGGAGGGCAGGTAGGGGCTGATGTTGTCCTGCCAGGAGCTCGGCAGCAGCGAGATCAGTCCCGGGATCAGCATGAAGGTGGCCACCAGCACCGAGATCCCGCCGGCCACGGAGCGCAGCAGCGCGCCCAGCGCGGTGCCGATCACTCCGACCAGGCCGAGATACAGCCCGGCGCCCAGCAGGCTGCGCAGCACGCCCGTGTGCGAGAGGCCCATGGCCGCGGGTGTGCCCGAGACGATGCCGCTGCCGAACAGGAAGGCGACGAACGCGCCCAGCGTCCCCACCGCAAGGGCGACCAGCCCGAACACGGCCGCCTTGGACCACAGCACGGGCAGCCTGCGGGGCACCGCCGCGAGAGTGGAGCGGATCATGCCGGTCGAGTACTCCCCCGCCGTGACCAGCACGCCGAGGACTCCCAGGGCCAGCTGGGCGAAGTTCGTACCGAAGAGGGACAGGCTCACGGCCGTCGAAGTGGCGAAGTCCCGGTCCATGTGGCCGGAGTTGATCCCGGACTTGTACCGGCTCGCCGCGATCAGTCCGAACGCCACCAGGAACAGCAGGCCGAGGCCCAGGGTGATCCAGGTCGAGCGCAGGGACCACAGCTTGGCCCACTCCGAGGACAGCACGCGCCGTCCGGTCACCCGGTAGGCGGGGCGGGCGGGGGCGGTGCGGGGTTCTTCGGCGGTTGCGGTGAGGGTGCTCATGCCGGCCTCCCGAGGGTCTCGATCCCGGTCGTGGAGCCGTGGTACTCCACGGCGTCCCTGGTCAGGTCCATGAACGCCTCCTCCAGGGACACCGTCCTCGCGCTCAGCTCGAACAGCGGTATCCCGTGCTCGGCCGCCTTCAGGCCGATGCTGCGGGCACTCAGCCCGGTCACCTGCAGTTCCTCGGAGCCCACCCGCCCCGTGATGTCGACGCCCGGGCCCGCAAGGACGTCCCGCAGCCGCGCCGGGTCCTGGGTGGCGACCTTCACCGTGTCGCCGCCCGCCTCGCGGATCAGCTCCCCGACGGTGGTGTCGGCCAGCAGCCGCCCCCGGCCCACGATGATGAGATGGTCCGCCACCAGCGCCATCTCGCTCATCAGATGCGAGGAGACGAACACCGTGCGGCCCTCGTCGGCGAGCGACTTGAGCAGATTGCGGATCCAGAGGACGCCCTCCGGGTCCAGCCCGTTGACCGGCTCGTCCAGCATCACCGTCTGTGGATCGCCCAGAAGCGCGGCCGCGATGCCCAGTCGCTGGCCCATCCCGAGGGAGAACGCGCCGGCCCGCTTCTTCGCCACACTGGCAAGGCCGGCGAGGTCGATGACCTGGTCGACCCGGCGGCGCGGAATGCCGTGGGTCAGCGCGAGGGCCCTGAGGTGGTTGTACGCCGAGCGGCCCGGGTGGATCGACTTCGCCTCCAGCAGGGCCCCGACCTCCTGGAGCGGGGCCCGGTGGCGGGCGTATTGGTGGCCGTTCACGGTGACGGAGCCGCTCGTCGGGGCGTCGAGTCCGACGATCATGCGCATGGTGGTGGACTTTCCCGCGCCGTTGGGGCCCAGGAAGCCTGTCACCGTACCCGGTTTCACGACGAAGTCCAGCGCGTCCACGGCCGTCTTGTCGCCGTATCTCTTGGTCAGCTGCCGTGCGTCGATCATGCGCGTTCTCTCTGTCGGCTTACGGCGTCCGTCGCTTCCGACGCCTCACCGGCAACGCTAGGAGCCGATCCGCCCGATCCCGTGGTACCGGGAGGCCGACCCGGGCTGAGCGCGTAGTACCGCGGTACTACGCCGCTACCGTCGG
The DNA here is from genome assembly GCF_040298885.1 of Streptomyces sp. NPDC001137. Lineage (NCBI taxonomy): Bacteria > Bacillati > Actinomycetota > Actinomycetes > Kitasatosporales > Streptomycetaceae > Streptomyces > Streptomyces sp. NPDC001137. Next base: position 475,117 of record NZ_JBEPBA010000002.1, on the reverse strand, counting down.
TGTCCTCGCTCGCGGGCTCCGCCCGTTCGCAGCCGTCGTCCGGCCGCCGCGCAGGCCCCGCACTGCGGCATCCGGGTGCTGGAGCCCCGCCCCCGGCCCGGTCACCGTCGCGTACGGCAGGCCGATTCCTACGTTGATCGTGTGATCATCCACTTCTCGTCCCGGACGGCCGTCACCGCCTGCGCGCTCTGCGCGGCGGGTGTCCTTGCGTTCACGCCCGTCGCGCGCGCGGAGCCCACCCCGCCGGGCGTGCCGCGGGCGGCGCTGCCGGATCCCTCGTTCCTGTATCGCGAGGGCACTCAGGTGCGGCCCCACCACGGGGCGCCTGAGATCCCCGACGTGTCCGCGTTGTCCTGGCTGGTGGCGGACGCCCGCAGCGGGGACGTGCTGGCCGCGCACGATGCCCACCGCAAACTGCCGCCTGCCAGCACGCTGAAGACGCTGTTCGCGTTGACGGTGCTGCCTGCGCTGCCGGCGGACGCCCGGCACACGGTGCGGGATGAGGAGCTGGAGGACATCGGTGAGGGCAGCAGCAGGGTCGGGGTCGCCGAGGGGCGGACGTACCGGATCGCGGATCTGTGGCGCGGGGTCTTCCTCAACTCCGGGAACGACGCCGTGGACGTGCTGGCCTCGCTCAACGGCGGCTGGCAGACGACGGCGGGGCAGATGCAGGCCAGGGCCCGTTCGCTGGGGGCCCGCGACACGCAGGTGCGCTCGCCCGACGGGTACGACACGCCGGGCCAGGTGTCGTCGGCGTACGACCTGGCGGTGTTCGGCCGGGCGGGGCTGCGCGATCCGGACTTCGCCCGGTACTGCGGTACGGCCGTGGCGAGGTTCCCCGGCGGGGGCGGCTGGTCGTACGAGATCGAGAACACCAATCGGCTGCTGACCGGGGCGGACGGTGTGCGGCCGTACCCGGGGCTGATCGGCGTCAAGAACGGCTACACCGGCGACGCGGGCAACACGCTCGTCGCCGCCGCCCGCCGGGGCGGGCGCACGCTCGTGGTCACCGTGATGAACCCTCAGGCGGGTGGGGGCTTCACCGTCTACGAGGAGGCGCGGGAACTGCTGGACTGGGGGTTCGAGGCGGCGGGGAGGGTCGAACCGGTGGGCTCGCTGGACGCGTTGCTGGACAAGCCCCGCCCGGGGCCGCGCGCCACGCCCGTGGCCGTCGCGCCGGACGGCGGGTCACCGTGGCCGAGGGCGGGGGTCATCTCGGGTGCCGTGGCACTCGGCGCGGGGGCGGTGGTGCTGGTGCTGCGGCGCAAGGGCGTGCTGTCGGCGCGGAATTGACCCACCGGCAGCCACAGCAGCAGCCCCAGGGTGATCCAGGTGTAGGTGTTGCTGCCGAGGAAGCCGTCGACGCCGGACGCGTCGTGGAACCAGAGCCACACCACGCTCGTGCACAGCACCCCGTACAGAACGCCCGTCACGCGCGCGTGCCCGGCGCGGATCAGTACGGCGAACGACGGCAGCAGCCACACCAGGTGGTGCACCCAGGTGATGGGGCTGACGAGGCAGGCGGTCAGACCGGTGAGGGCGAAGGCGGCCGGCCAGTCGGCGGCGGTGACGGCCCGGCGGGTGCGCAGGGCCCAGATGCCGAGGACGACCAGGACGGCCGCCGCCCACACCGCTCGGTCCGCCACGCCGAGCCGGGCCAGGATGCCCTGCAGCGACTGGTTGGAGACGTAGTCGAGGCGGCCCACCCGGCTTGTGTCCCACAGAGCCTCGGTCCAGTAGAACCGGGAGGCGTCCGGGGCCACCCAGGCGGCGAGGCCTGTCGCCGCCCCGGTGACGGCCGTCGCGACCGCCGCGGCACGCCGGCGGCCGGCGAGCAGGAGCAGGCCGATGAAGAGGGCGGGCGTGAGTTTGACCGCGGCCGCCAGGCCGATGCCGATGCCTGCCCAGCGCTCCCGCCCGGTGGTCAGCAGCCAGGCGTCGGTGAGGACCAGTGCCAGCAGCAGGAGGTTGACCTGGCCGAAGCTGAAGGTGTCGCGGAGCGGTTCGAACAGGGCGAGCAGGCACGCGCCCAGGGCGCAGCCGAACCAGCCGTAGCGGCGCCAGGCCCCCTGGGTGAGGATGTGCAGGACCCAGGCCAGGGCCGCCAGGTTGAGCAGCAGGGATCCGGCGATCGCCGTGCCCAGGCCGACGAGGGCCATGGGCAGCATGCTGACGGCGGCGAACGGCGGGTAGGTGAAGCCGTATTCCGTGCCCGGCACCCGGTAGTCGTAGAGCCGTCCGCCGTGGTGGATCCAGGTGTTGACGGCGCCGTAGTAGACGCGCAGGTCGAACCAGTCGCGCAGCAGCGGCACGGTCGCGGTGAAGGCGGTGACGGCCGTGGCGAGGGCGAGGACCAGGAGCAGTCGGCCGCGGTCGGTGCGGGGCGGGGTCATGCGGTTTCTCCCAGCGCGGGCGCCTGGGCCGCCTGGTGGACCTGCCACAGGACCACCACGGCCAGCGCCCCGCCGGAGACGGCCAGCATCAGCTGCCCGGTGTCGACGGGCCCGCCGCTGGGCAGGGTGGCGAGCGCGAGCACGCCTGTCACGGCCGCCACCCGGTGCCGTACCGAGGTGGTGGGGGCCGCGGCGGCGATCAGGAACAGCCCCCACAGGGCGTACCAGGGGCGGATCGCCGGTCCGAAGGCGGCCACGGCCGCGAGGCTCAGGCCGAGCGCGTAGACCGGGCGGGGGCGCAGCCGCCACCATATGGCCGCGATGACGAGCGCGGTGATCGCAAGGCCGAGCAGGTGCCAGACCGGCAGGGCGAGGGGGGCGAGGTCGCTGCCGAGGTGTTCCAGCACGGCTCCGGTGGCGCGGCCGAGGAGGCTCGTCAGCGCCCAGTTGTGCGGGGAGACGGGGGTGTCGAGGGCGCCTATCCAGCCGTATCCCGTGCCGGCGGCGGCTGTTGCGGCGACCGTGGTGGCCGCGGCGGCCAGGGCGGTCGACACGGCGGCCTTCGCCGGGTGGCGGCCGGCCCGCACCTGAAGGACGAGGACCGCGGCGAGCCCGAGCACGGCGGGCGCCTTGACGAGGGCCGCGAGGGTGACGAGCACGGCGCCCAGGACCGGCCACCGGCCGAGGGCCGCGACCAGGCCGACACCGAGCAGGCCGAGCATGATGGCGTCGTTGTGGGCACCGGCGACCAGGTGGAGCAGCACCAGCGGGTTGAGGGCGCCGAGCCAGAGCGCGGCGGCCGGATCGGCGCCGCTGTGCCGGGCGAGGCGGGGCAGCGCGGCCGCCATCAGTGCCACGCCGATCAGCGCGAGCAGCCGCATCCCGACCAGTCCGGCGGGCAGTTCACCGCGGGTCAGCCCGGACAGTGCGGAGGCGACGGCGAGGAACACCGGGCCGTAGGGAGCGCCAGTGTGCTGCCACAGCGGGGCGACCTCGTCGGCGAGGGGGCCGCCGAGCTGGGCGGGGCCGTATGCGTAGACGTCCATGTGGGCGTCGACCATGGCACCCTGCGCGAGGTAGCTGTAGACATCCCGGCTGAACAGCGGCGGGGCCAGCAGCAGCGGGGCCGCCCAGACGGCGAGCACGAGCAGCAGTTCGCGCGGGGTGGGCGCATCGGCGCTGCGCACGAGCCGCCCGAGCAGCACCCAGGCGGCGATCAGCAGCACGACGCCGAAGTACACGCCGACCAGGCCCAGCGCCGCGCGGGCGGTTGCCGGCGCCAGCAGATCGCGCACGGGCAGGGCGCCGGCCGTCTCACCCCCGAGGGCGAGGAAGGCGGTGCCGGCCAGGCCCAGCACCTGACAGCGGCGGAGATCGACGGGGAAAGCCATGGCCAACACTCGGGAAGCGTGTCAACGCCGGGTGGCCGGAAATTGACGCGCCGCCTTCGGGGCGGGGGCCTGCGCGTGACCGGCTCGTGAGCGAACGGCCGCAGCGATCCCCGGGGCAGCGACGGGCCGACCGGGGTGCTGGGCCGGTTCGGCACAGGACCCCGGGCCGGTTCAGAACACCGACAGGCCGGTCAGCGTGGTGAAGCGGTCCAGCGCCGCGACGCCCGCGACCGAGTTGCCGCGCTCGTCGAGGCCGGGGCTCCACACGCACAGGGTGCAGCGGCCGGGGACGACCGCGATGATGCCGCCGCCGACACCGCTCTTGCCGGGCAGGCCCACGCGGTAGGCGAATTCGCCCGCGGCGTCGTAGGTCCCGCAGGTCAGCATCACCGCGTTGACCTGCTTGGCCTGGCTCTGGGAGAGCAGCCGGCTGCCGTCGGCGCGGATGCCGTGGCGGGCCAGGAAGCCGGTGGCGAGGGCGAGGTCCGCACAGGAGGCGGTGAGGGAGCACTGACGGAAGTACTGGTCGAGCAGTACCGGGATCGGGTTGTCGATGTTGCCGTAGGACGCCATGAAATGGGCGAGGGCGGCGTTGCGGTCGCCGTGTGCGGCCTCTGAGGCGGCGACGTCCTTGTCGAAGTCCAGGGCCGGGTTGCCGCTCTCCGCGCGCAGGAAGGCCAGCAGTTCGCCGGACGCGTCTTCGGTACGGGTCTGCAGGCGGTCGGTGACGACGAGGGCGCCCGCGTTGATGAACGGGTTGCGCGGGATGCCGTTCTCGTACTCCAGCTGGACCAGGGAGTTGAAGGGGTTGCCGGAGGGTTCGCGGCCCACGTGCTCCCACAGCTCGTCGCCCTCGCGGGCCAGGTCGAGGGCGAGGGTGAAGACCTTGGTGAGGGACTGCGTGGAGAACGGCTCTCGCCAGTCCCCCACGCCGTACACCGTGCCGTCCAGTTCTGCGACGGCCATGCCGAAGCGGCGCGGGTCGCAGGCCGCCAGTGCCGGGATGTAGTCGGCGGGGCGGCCTCGGCCGGGGGTGCGCCCGATCTCCTCGGCGATGCGCTCCAGGACCGGCTGGTAGGCGTAGGACGACGTCGTTGTCATGATCACTATTGTGCCTCCGGGTCGGTCCTGGCGCGCGGCCGTGGTTCAGGCGAGGGTGGGGCCGCTGCCCGCGAGGACCTCGGGCCGCAGCAGGTCGGTGAGGCGTTCGGCGGGCAACAGGCCCTTCTCCAGAACGAGTTCGGCGACACCGCGGCCGGTGGCGAGGGCCTCCTTGGCGATGTCGGTGGCCGCCGTGTACCCGATGTGCGGGTTGAGGGCGGTGACCAGGCCGATGGAGTCCTCCACGGACTTGCGCAGCGCCTCGGCGTTGGCGGTGATGCCGTCCACGCACCGCTCGGCGAGGGTCAGGCAAGCCGCGCGCAGATGGGTGATGGACTCCGACAGGGAGTGCAGGATGATCGGCTCGAAGGCGTTGAGCTGGAGCTGTCCGGCCTCGGCGGCCATGGTGATGGCCACATCGTTGCCGATCACCTCGAAGGCGACCTGGTTGACCACCTCGGGGATGACCGGGTTGACCTTGCCGGGCATGATGGACGAACCGGCCTGCACCGGCGGCAGGTTGATCTCCCCCAGACCCGCGCGCGGCCCCGACGACAGCAGCCGCAGGTCGTTGCAGCTCTTGGAGAGCTTGACGGCGATCCGCTTGAGCACGCCGGACATCTGCACGAACGCCCCGCAGTCCTGGGTGGCCTCCACGAGGTTGGCCGCGGTGACCAGCGGCAGCCCGGTGATGGCCGCGAGGTGACGGCGGGCCGACTCGGCATATCCGGCAGGTGCATTGAGTCCGGTGCCGATCGCCGTGGCGCCCAGGTTGATCTCATGGATCAACTGGACGGCCTCGTCAAGACGGTTGCGGTCCTCGTCAATCATGACCGCATACGCGGAGAACTCCTGCCCCAGCGTCATCGGCACCGCGTCCTGCAACTGGGTACGGCCCATCTTGAGCACGCCACGGAACTCAACGGCCTTGCGGGCGAAAGCATCCTGCAATACCGACATCGCCTTGAGCAGTCCACGGACCGCGAAGACCGTCGCTATCTTGACGGCGGTCGGGTAGACGTCATTGGTGGACTGGCCGAGGTTGACGTCCTCGTTGGGGTGCAGGTGCTGGTAGTGGCCCTTCTCGAAGCCCAGCAGTTCCAGCGCCCGGTTGGCGACGACCTCGTTGGCGTTCATGTTGGTCGAGGTGCCCGCGCCGCCCTGTATGACATCGACGACGAACTGGTCGTGCAGCCTGCCGGCACGGATCTCGCGGCAGGCCTGGACGATGGCGGCGGCCTTCTTCGGCTCCAACAGGCCCAGTTCCTCGTTGGCGAGGGCGGCGGCCTCCTTGACCGCGGCGAGGGCGTCGATCAGGTGCGGGTAGGCGGAGATCGGGGTGCCGGTGATGGGGAAGTTCTCCGTGGCGCGAAGGGTGTGCACCCCCCAGTAGGCGTCGGCGGGGACGTCGCGGTCTCCGAGCAGGTCGTGTTCGCTGCGGGTGGCGGCGGTCATGAGGTGCGGGTCCTCTTTCAGAGCGTGAGGGTTGGGTGGCTGGCGACGTCGGGGGTGGGGTGGAGCCGGCTCGGGCGGTACGGGGTGACGCCCGCCCGAGCCGGTCGAGGCACCGGCCCGGTGGTGACGGGGCCGGTGGTTCGTGGGCCGGCGGGTGGCGTGCCCGCTGGGTCGATCCGGCCGGTGCGCGACCGGCGCGGGTGGTCCGCCGGCGGCCACCGCGCACACTCGGTGGCCACCGGAGCCGTCAGGGCCTGTGCCACATCCCCGGCCGGATCACCGCTCGGCGGCCGGGGCGCGCCCGCTCGCGCGAAGTCGAGAGCGAGGGAGTCACCAGGCGTGTGCCGGGCAAGGCGCGACCGGGCGGGAATGTGGCACCGGCTCTCAGGCGCAGGCCCGGACCGTGAGGGGCTCCAGCGCGCGGACCGGGCGGATCTCGCCGACCGGTTCGCCTCCGCCGAGGAGGGTCTCGCCCGCGAACGGGGTGAGGATGGCGGGGTCGACACCGGCCCGGGCGAGGGCGGCGGCGGTGACGGGGATCCGGGCCCGGTTCGCGCCGTCGGAGATCTTGACGGCGACCGCACGGCCGTCGGGCAGTGCGGCGACCTCCACGCCCTCGAAGCCGTCCTTGGCGACAAGCCCGGGGACGGCCCGCATCAGGGCGGCGACGTCACGGCCGGCGCCGGAGGCCATCTCGGCGTGTTCGCGCATGGCGTCCGCGACCCGGGCCTCCGGGGTGCCCTGGGCCGCCGTGGCGATGCGGGCGGTGGCCCGGGCGAGGCCGTGCAGGGAGATGGAGAAGAGGGGAGCGCCGCATCCGTCGACGGTGACCCGGGCGATGCGCTGCCCGGTGAGGTCCTCGACGATCTCGGCGATCGCCTGCTGGAGCGGGTGCTGCGGGTCGAGGTAGCCGTCGAGGGACCAGCCGTTGAGCTTGCAGGTGTACAGCATGGCCGCGTGCTTGCCGGAGCAGTTCTGGGCCAGCCGGGAGGGCTCGCGGCCCTCGCGTATCCACGTGTCGCGGACCGCCGGGTCGTACGGCATGTCCTTGACGTTGCGCAGGTCGTCCTCCGTGACGCCGGCCAGCTCCAGGATCCGCCGGGCCCCGGCGAGGTGGCGTTCCTCGCCGGAGTGGCTGGCGGCGGCGAGCGAGAGCAGTGCCCCCTCCAGCGGCAGCCCCGCCCGCACCATGGCGGCGGCCTGGACGGGCTTGAGCGAGGAGCGCGGGTAGAAGGCGGCCTCGATGTCGCCGAGCTGGAACTCGACCTCACCGTCCGCCCCCAGGACGACCACGGAGCCGTAGTGGATGCCCTCGGTCACTCCGCCGCGGACGACGTGTGCGACGGGCGCGTGGAGGGGTTCACGGATCGCGGGGGCGTCCGCGTGAGAGCTGCTGTACATCACTGCCTGTTCACTTCTGAGTGGTCTGGAGCCGGCGCCGGGGTTACGCGTCGGCCTTGGCTGAGGTGCGCCGCATTCGGCCGCGGATGGCGTACCAGCCTGCGACGAGCGCTCCGACGATCAGCGGCAGGCACAGCACGGTGGTGCGGCCGGCGCCTCCGTCGGCGTACATGAGGACCAGGACGGAGGCCAGGAAAGCCAGCGTCACGAGTTCGGTCCAGGGGGAGCCCGGCAGTCGGTAGCTCGGGCGGGTCAGCTCGCCCTTCTGGGTCTTCTGCCAGAAGAGGAGGTGACAGATCATGATCATGCCCCAGGTGGAGAGGATGCCGATCGCCGCGAAGTTCAGGACGATCTCGAAGGCGTCCGCCGGGACCACGAAGTTGAGGCCGACGCCCAGCACACAGATACCGCTGGTGAGCAGGATGCCGCCGTACGGGACCTGGCTGCGGCTCATCACCGAGGTGAACTTGGGGGCGGAGCCGGACATCGCCATGGAGCGCAGGATGCGGCCGGTGGAGTACAGGCCGGAGTTGAGCGAGGACATGGCCGCGGTGAGGACGACGAGGTTCATCACGCCGCCGGCCGCCGGGATGCCGATGTTGGACAGCACGGTCACGAAGGGGCTCTCGGCGGCGCTGTACTTGTTCCAGGGCAGCAGCATGGACAGCAGGACGACCGAGCCGACGTAGAACAGGCCGACGCGCCACATGATCGAGTTGATCGCCTTCGGCATGATCTTCTCGGGGTTCTGGGTCTCCCCCGCGGCGACGCCCACCAGCTCGACGGAGGCGTAGGCGAAGACGACGCCCTGGATGATCAGCAGCATGGGCAGCAGGCCGTTGGGGAAGACGCCGCCGTTGTCGGTGATCAGGGCCGGTCCGGGGTGGGTGCCGTCGACGGGGTGCTGGGTGACCAGCAGGTAGATGCCGATGCACATGAAGATCACGAGCGCGCTGACCTTGACGATGGCGAACCAGAACTCCAGCTCACCGAAGATCTTGACGGAGATCAGGTTGACCGTCAGCACGACGGCAAGGGCGATCAATGCGATCAACCATTGCGGGATGTCGGAGAACATGCCCCAGTAGTGCGTGTAGGTGGCCACCGCGGTGATGTCCGCGATACCGGTGGTCGCCCAGTTCAGGAAGTACATCCAGCCCGCGGTGTAGGCGCCCTTCTCGCCCAGGAACTCCCGGGCGTAGGAGACGAAGGCGCCGGACGAGGGCCGGTACAGGACGAGTTCGCCGAGGGCGCGCACCACCAGGAAGGCGAAGATGCCGCAGACCGCGTAGGCGATGAACAGGGAGGGGCCGGCGTCGGCGAGGCGGCCGCCCGCGCCGAGGAAGAGACCGGTGCCGATCGCGCCGCCGATGGCGATCATGTTGACGTGCCGGGACTTCAGCGACTTGCTGTAGCCGGCGTCGCCTGCGTCGACATGTGCGGCCGGTGTGCGCGTCTCTTCTTTGAGGTGCTCGCTCACGCCTCGGGTCCGCCTTCCGTGGGGATGTCCGTGCGCGCGGGGCGCACGATGTCGGTGAGGGTCGTCTCGACGCGGTCGAGGTGGTGCGCCATGGCGTCCACCGCGTCGAGTTCGGAACCGTCCATCAGCGCCTCGACGATCGCCCGGTGCTCGCGGTTGGACTGCTCGCGGCGTCCGCCCAGCTCGTTGAGGAAGGCCGACTGACGCGCCAGTGCGTCGCGGATCTCCTCGATGACCCGGCGGAAGACCGGGTTCTGGGCGGCCTGGGCGACAGCGAGGTGGAACAGCGTGTCGAGGGCGACCCAGGAGGTGGTGTCGGTCTCCTGCTCCATGCGCTCCAGCAGGTGCGCCAGGTGGTCGAGGTCCTCGGGCGTGCGGCGCACGGCCGCGTAGCCCGCCACCGGGATCTCCACGTGGCGGCGCACCTCCAGCAGGTCGCTGGCCGCGTAGTCGCCGAAGGTGGGGTCCTCGACGGTGCTGGCCACGACGAAGGTGCCCTTGCCCGTCTTGGAGACGGTCAGGCCCATCGTCTGCAGCGCCCTGAGGGCCTCGCGCAGCACGGGCCGGCTGACCTCGAGGGTGCGGCACAGCTCCGCCTCGGAGGGCAGCTTGTCCCCGACGGCGTACTCGCCGTTCTCGATGGCGGAGCGCAGGTGTGCCAGGACCGCCTCCATGGCGCTGATGCGCCGCGGACCCTGACTGGCTGTCTTGCTGTCTGACAGGTTCACGGGAGTGATCCTGGGGGTGACGAACGGGAACTGTCAAGGGAGGCGACAGAGAAGCTGGGTAGACGGCTTTTGACGAGCACGGGCCGGAACACGGAGGACGGTATGGACTGGGGTCGGTTCGCGCAGCAGATGGCGTCGATGGCCCGGGATCTCCTCGCCCAGGACTCGGTCCACGCCACCCTGGAACGGATCACCCACTCGGCCATCGAGCTGGTGGAGGGCTGCGATGCCGCGGGGATTCTGATGCTGCACGGCAAGACGGTGGAGACGCTGGCGCCCACGCAGCAGCTGGTCGTCGACAGCGACCAGTTGCAGGAACGGCTGGGCGAGGGGCCGTGTTTCGATGCCGCCCGCACCGCGGAGGGTGAGCGGGTTTTCCGCATCGCCGACGTCACCCTGGAGCAGCCGCGCTGGCCCGCCTACGCCCCGCAGGCACGCGCCCTCGGCGTGGGCAGCATGATGGGGTTCCTGCTGTTCACCGAGGACGAGGAGCTCGGGGCGCTGAACCTCTACTCCCGCAAGCCCGGCGCCTTCACCGAGGCCAGCGAGCTGGCGGGCTGGCTGCTGGCCTCCCACGCCGCGGTCGCCTTCTCCAGCGCCCGTACGCACGCCCAGATGGAACGGGCGGTCGCCACCCGCCACACCATCGGCGAGGCCATGGGCATCCTCATGGGCGCCCACCAGCTCACCGAGGAGCAGGCATTCGACACCCTTCGGCGCTTCTCACAGGAGAACAACATCAAGCTCCACGAGGTCGCCCGCCGAGTCTGCGAGCAGGGCAGCGTGTCCTGACCGCACGGCGGCTCCCCCGGCTCGTGGTCTGAACCAGAGGAGCCTGGCCGAGTCGGCCCCCAGGGGTACGCCGCGCAACCCGGCCTCACCCCCAAGTCCCCAGCCAGGCGTCCCTCACGCATCCGAGCCGTGGTCACACGTGTGCAATGAGGCGCTCCAGCGGCCGGGGCACGAGCGCGAGGTCCAGGTGCTCGACCAGTGCCTGCGCGTAGAGCGCCTTGCGGCCGCTGTGGGTGCCCATGAAGCGCCGCAGCTGGTGCTCCACCGGCCGGTTCCGCTGGGCCGGCTGGCCCTGGAAGGTGCGGAAGGGGCGCGTCTCGCCCTGGGCCTCGATCACCTGCTGCACGCCTTCGGCCCCGAGCGCGCGGATCAGCTCGTCCTCCAGGTCCGCGACGCACAGCTGGAATCCGAGCGCCTCCAGTCCGGCGCGCGTGAGAGCGGAACCGAGCCCGACGCGCTCCAGATGACGCCGGAAGTGCCGCTCCTCGCCGATGTCGCAGAGTCCGGCCAGCGGAAGGCCGAGCCCCTCAGGGCCGCACACGTCCAGGAAACGCCCTATGTTGGTCGCGCCTCCGAGCGGCACCACCGCAACGCCCTGCGCGGCGAGGTCGCGGCCGTGGCGCGCGGCCAGCGCTTCGAGCGCGACCTGATCACTGCTTCCCTCGACGAGCACGATCGTCCGCACACCGCCGCCGGCCAGCTGCCGGGCCGCCTCGGCGGCCGCGCTCGCCCCCGCTCCCCCGGCCGCCCACACGGCCAGCGCCCGGCGAAATCGCCTCATCTCGTCCACGAGACCTCGCTTCCCCGGGCCATCGTGGCACGGCGGAGATCCCGTACGCATGCGCGTTTTTCCGGGGCAGCGCTTCAGGAAACCGGCGGATACGGCGCCTGCTCGGCAGCGCCGCGCACCGAGGGCTGGTCCGCGACGATGGCCGGCTCACCGACAGGCGCCCGTTTCCGCGACCGCCGTCAGCTGCTGAGGCCGCCCGTGCTGAGCAGGCCCAGGAGCAGCACACCGACGATGATCCGATAGACGACGAAGGCGTTGAAGGAGTGCTTGGCGACGAACTTCAGCAGCCAGGCGATGGAGGCATAGGCGACCACGAAGGAGACGATGGTGCCGACGGCCAGCGGGGCGGCACCCACGCCGGTGCCCAGGGCGTCCTTGAGCTCGTACAGGCCGGCGCCGGTCAGGGCCGGGATGCCGAGGAAGAAGGAGAGGCGGGTGGCGGCGACCCGGTCCAGGTCCAGGATCAGGGCCGTGGACATGGTGGCGCCGGAGCGGGAGAAGCCGGGGAAGAGCAGGGCGAGGATCTGCGAGCAGCCGACCAGCATCGCGTCCTTGAGGGTGGTGTCGTCCTCACCGCGCTTGTGCCGGCCCATCTGGTCCGCGGCCCACATCACGCCACTGCCGACGATCAGCGAGGCGGCGACCACCCACAGCGAGGCGAGCGGCCCGTCGATGAGGGGCTTGGCGGCCAGGCCCACGATCACGATCGGGACGGTCGAGTAGATCACCCACCAGGCGAACTTGTAGTCGTGGTGGTAGCGCTCCTCCTTGTTGCGCAGGCCACGCCCCCAGGCGGAGACGATCCGCACGATGTCCTTGAAGAAGTACAGGAGCACGGCGGCGATCGCGCCGACCTGGATGACGGCCGAGAAGCCGACGACGGCCTTGTCGTCGACCGGGATGCTCATGAGCCCTTCGGTGATCTTCAGATGTCCGGTGGAGGAGACGGGAAGGAACTCGGTCAGCCCTTCCACTACTCCGAGGACGGCGGCCTGACCGACGTTGATGACGCTCATGGGATCCAGTTCTGAGGAGTTGGTCGACAGTGCTGTAGACAGTCTTACTACGCGCGGGAGTCGGGCCGGTCGCCTACCCCCACAGGGCCTGGGCGATCGACACCCCGGCGAATGCCGCACCGAGGCCCGCCGTCACGCTCCCGACGACGTTGGCGGCAGCGTAGAGCCCCGCCCCGGTCTCGGTCAGCCGCAGGGTCTCGTAGGAGAAGGTCGAGTACGTCGTCAGGGCTCCGCACAGGCCGGTGCCGAGGAGCAGCTGCAGATGGGAACCGGCGGCGCCCTCGGCCACCGCGCCGGTCAGCAGACCGAGGATCAGGCAGCCGGTGACGTTCACCGCGAAGGTACCCCACGGGAAGACCGAGTCGTGGCGGGACTGCACGGCGCGGTCGGTGAGGTAGCGCAGCGGGGCTCCGACCATGGCGCCGCCGACGACCAGCAGCCAGTTCACAACGACCTCTTACCCTTCATGTCCGTTTTGCCGGGGATGTCCTCGCGGCCGACGTACCGGATGACCTCGCAGTCGTCGAGGATGACCAAGCCCTCGTCGACGAGCTCGTCCAGCTGGGGCAGGAAGGCGCGGACGCGCTCCTCGGTGTCGACGACGACGACCGCGACGGGCAGGTCCTCGCTGAGCGACAGCAGCCGCGAGGTGTGGATCAGGGAGGAGGCGCCGAAGCCCTCGATCCCGCGGAAGACGCTGGCCCCGGCGAGACCCGCGGCGTGGGCGCGGTGCACGATCTCCGAGTAGAGCGGCTTGTGGTGCCAGGTGTCGTTCTCGCCGATGAAGACGGTCAGGCGCAGCGCGCTGCCGGTCAGCCTCGTCATGGCTGCCTCCACTTCAGGACCCGGCGGGCCGCGGCGACCGCGAGCCACACCGCCGTGAGCGCCGCGAGCAGGGTCGCGGCGAGGTAGGCCAGCCCGGTGAGCGGGTGGCCGGCGTCGACCAGCTTCTGGATGTCGACGGCGTAGGTGGAGAAAGTGGTGAAGCCGCCGAGCACGCCGGTGCCGAAGAAGGGACGTACCAGGCGGTGGGCGGCCCATACGTCGGTGATGACGACCATGAACACGCCGATCACGGCGCAGCCGACGACGTTGGTCCAGAAGGTCGCCCAGGGGAATCCGCCGGGCTGGGCGGGCCACCACAGGGAGAGGGCGTAGCGGGCGACGGCCCCTATGGCCCCGCCGAGCGCGACCACCGCGACGACGGGGGCCTGGGCGCGCCAGGCGGGCGGTCGCGGGGTGCGGGGGCGGGCGCGGACGCTCTCGGCTTCCGGGGCTGTCATGGTCGTACGTCTCCTACTCGCCGGGGCCCGGGGTATGCGGGCGCCGCTCCTTCGCAAGTAGGGACCGTTGGCGACACCACTGCCGCGGTTCGGGTACGGCGGGCCCCACCGCCGCGCCGCGAGGGGTGCTCGCGGCCGGGCAACAGGGTAGCGCCCGGCCGGGGCCCGGGTCATTTCGGGGCCGGTCGCTCGCACACGGCGATGCCCCGCTCCCACAGGCTGCCCAGGACCAGCTGTCCGGCGGCTTCGCAGACGCTGGTCACCATGCGATAGCCGGAGTGCCGGCGGGCGAGGTGGTGGACGATCGCCCCCTGGTCGTCGACCGCGAGGGCGCCGATGGTGCCGGTGGGACGGAAGGGGGCGCGGACGGCGATGCGGGCGGCGGCGCCGCGGACGGCGGGGGCGCTGCGGTGCAGGAGGTCGAGCGGGGGGACGCGGGGCCCGGCCAGGGAGACCCAGACCGGGCCGTCCGGGCCGGCCCGCCAGAGGTTGTCGGGCATGCCGGGGAGGTTCTCCACGAAGGGTTCGCTCTGTCCGCTCTTGTCGCCGGTGAGCCAGTAGCGGGTCAGCCGGCGGGCGCCGGTCTCGGCGACGACCAGGAACGATTCATCAGCGCTCAGAGCCAGCCCGTTGGCGAACTGGAGCCCTTCCAGCAGCACTTCTGGGCTTTCACTGCCCGGGGCGAGGCGCAGCAGACGACCGGTTCCGGTGTGTTCGACGATGTCGCCGATCCACTGGTCCAGCGGGTAGCGGCGGCTGGAGACGGTGAAGCAGACACTGCCGTCGGACAGGGCGACCGCATTGCTGCAGAACCGCAGCCTCTCCCCCGCCACCGAGTCGGCGAGGATCCGTACGATGCCCTCCCCGAGGTCGACGCGCAGGAGTCCGAGTTCGGCGTCGCACACCAACAGGGCGTCGTCCGGGAGAAGTTCGAGACCGAGCGGCCGGCCGCCGGTTTCGGCGAGCACCTCGACGCGGGCGGCCGAGGGCCGCGCCAGTCCGTCGATGCGCAGGATGCGGCCGTCCTCCACTCCGGTCAGCACCCTGCCGTGGGCGTCGGCGACGACGTCCTCGGGGCCGCGGCCGCCGATGGCGACGTACCGGAGCGGGACGAGTTCACTGGGACGGTCCATGAAAACCTCCACGTCGAGGTCGGGACGGTTCATGCTGGCATGTGTAGGGATGCCCATCGGGTGCCGCGTCACCCGATCAGGTTTACCGGGATGCGTTCTGGCCACTCAGGACACCACCACCGCTAGCCCCGGCCGGAGGAAGGGGTGGTCCCCATGTCACGGCTGGCAGGCTGGCACCGGCTGGGGATTGCCGAGCTGCACAGGCGCGGCAACGAGCTTGAGTTGATGCACCGGGCCATGGGGTTCGCGACGCTGGCCCTGGTCACCCTGGCGCCGCTGCTGATCGTGGTGGCCGCGGCGGACCCGCTGGGACACGGCGGCTTCGCGGGGTGGCTGGTGGACGGCATGGCCCTCGACGGCCGGTCCGCCGACGCGCTCGCGCATGTGTTCGGCCCGACCCGCAAGGTGATCAGCACCACCAGCGCGCTGAGCCTCGCGCTGCTCGCCTTTTTCGGCATGTCCTTCGCCTCCAGCGTGCAGAACGGCTACGAACGGATCTGGAAAACGGCCGCCGCTCCCTGGCACCACCTCTGGCGGCACGCGATCTGGCTGATCATGCTGATGGCGTACCTCTACGCGCAGGTACAGACCCGGACCGTGCTGGAGGGCCCGCCCCGCATCCTGCTCAGCATGGGGGTCGGCCTCCTGTTCTTCTGGTGGGGACCTCACTTCCTGCTCAACCGCCAGGTGCCCTGGCGCTATCTGCTGCCCGGTGCGCTCGCCACGATGGCGGGCCTGGTGGGCCTGCGCGGCTTCTCCTATCTGGTCTTCACCCCGCTCCTGGTCACCAACGCGATCAGCTACGGCCCGGTCGGCACGGTCCTGGTGGTGGAGTCCTGGCTGGTCGGGGTGGGTTTCGTCGTCTACGGCGGTGCCCTCTTGGGACGACTCATATGCGAGTGGCTCGGGCACCTCGACGAGCCGCCGGACCCGCCCGGCCGGACGGCGAGGGCCCCGACGGACCGCGGGCAGGGGCCCTCGGCCCTGCGCTCATAGTCACCCGGTCGCGGAGCAGCTGCGCGAGGCGGGGGACCCCTCGTCCAGCGCGGCAAGCCCATGGGGCTCGGCTCCAAGGTGAGCCATATGGCCGCGGACGACGGGGACGGCGCCCGTGACATGGTGCGCCACCTGCTG
The DNA here is from genome assembly GCF_040298885.1 of Streptomyces sp. NPDC001137. Classification (NCBI taxonomy): domain Bacteria; kingdom Bacillati; phylum Actinomycetota; class Actinomycetes; order Kitasatosporales; family Streptomycetaceae; genus Streptomyces; species Streptomyces sp. NPDC001137. The sequence continues at coordinate 459,020 of NZ_JBEPBA010000002.1, read as the reverse complement.
TCGCGGGGCGCCGTCGGATCGGCGTGGTGAGCGGTCCGCTGGACACGCCGGGCGGTGTCGACCGTCTCGCCGGCTGCCAGGAGGTGCTCACGGAGTCGGGCGTCGAGATCGACGAGCGGCTCACCGTCTCCGGTGACTACAGCCGGGCCGGCGGCGAGGCCGGCTGTGAACGACTGCTGGCGCAGGCCCCCGGCATGGACGCCGTGTTCGTCGCCTCCGACCTGATGGCGCAGGGGTGCTGTAACGGCTATGCGCCGGGCGGGCCGCCGGGTTCCCGAGGACGTGTCCCTGGGCGGCCTGCATCGCGGCGACGGAGGCCGTCCCCGCCCTCACCGCGATCCGCCAGCCCTACGACGGCATCAGCGCCGAGATGGTACGAGTGCTGCCGGCACAGGGGGGGCCGGGCTCGTCAGTGGGACCGGCCTTGGCGCCATGGGGCGTGGACGATGTGCTCACCCCGGGCCCTGAGGTCGGCGATCTCGTGCTCTCGCCAGGAGCAGCCAAAACGGGTGTCCGCCTCACGGGCGTGAGCGAGAGCGATGTCGCATGCCTCGTGGAGGACGGACAACCGCTTTTCCATCTCGTCGGGAAGACGGATCCGGTCGGGGGTGGGCATCGCGTCGGGCTGTCGGTAGTAGATGTCATCTCGTGGAGGTATGCCGGCCGCGTAGCGGAGGCTCGCGAGTTCGAGGCAGACGCGCGTGCGGAGCCAGCGGTAGCGGACGTCGAATGACAGAGCGCCCTCGTCAGCATGCCGGTCCAGCATCAGACGGGTGAGGTGTGCGGGTTCGGCGGGATCTTCCTGCCCCGGGTCGAGCAGGAGAGCGTGGACCGCTTGGAGGGTGGCAACGCCACGGTAGATGGGCCGTTGGCGCGACATGATCGCATCCAAGGCCCGCGACGCCGCTCGTGCCGCTGGAGCATCATTGTCGAACAACGCGAGGTTCACATGCCGCGCTGCAACATGGTTACGCTCCCACACCCGGCGTGCGTGGAGCGCGCACAACTCCGTCCACCGTTGTGCTTCTTCACGCCTGGCCAACCGCAAAGCTGCGTCGGCCGCCCATGACGCAATCTCAGCGGCGGAACATCCCGGGCCCCCGGTTTCGCGGTCTGCCCAGGCTCGTTCGTATGCCCCGAGTGCCCCGCTCCAGTCGCCGCGCCGCCTTAGGAGTTCGCCTTGCAGGAACGGTGTATTCGCCCCTTCGTCTCCCCAGACGTCCACCGCGAGTTCGGACAACTGATCCAATTGTCCATCGATGTCGTCGACCACCACGTCCAGGTGCATCGCGTATCCCACGAACAGCGCGTGGAGCCAGTAGCTTTCTTGATCGGGTGGACCTGCTTCGTGGAGCCCGTGCATCAGCAGGCTTAGGCCGCGGTCCGGCTCGGAAGAGACGGACCAGCACCCGGCGGCCTCACGCAGCGCCCAGCGGGCCCAGTCTTCCCGGCCCTGCGCCGACGCGACCTCGTGCACCCGCTCGTACAACAGGGCCGCTGTCCACAGGTCGTCGGCGGCGACCGCCTCCTTCGCCCGCTGGACCAGCTCCTTTAACTCACGGCTGTTCACGGCACGGCTCCCGACTACCGCATCCGCTTCAGGACGTTCGGCGCGAGGTCCTCGTACTGCTGGCCGAGGATCTGTGCCACGTCCGGTTCTTCGGCGGTCCGCCAGTCCTCCGCCGTCGGGAAGCGGCGCGCGAGGGCGGCGAGCTTCTCCTCCGGAAGGATCAAAACACCCAGTTGCTCCTTGATCGTCCTGGGCGAGAGGTAGTACAGGCGCTTTTTGTCCTCCAACAGCTCCCGCATGGCGCTGGATTTGGCCAGGCCGTCGCCGAGGCGCTGTACGAGCTCCGCATCGTCGGGATCGTATGTGACGTAGAGCAGGCCGCGCAGGTCCGCGGGCAGCGTCCCGTTGACGGACGGGCCGTTCTCCCGCAGCAGGACGACCGGACGGTCGCGGCGGTCCGCGAAGGCGGCGCCCAGCTCGAACATGACGTTGGGATTGGCCTCGGTGATCTCGGCGATGAAGCCGCTGGCCCCGTCCATGAGCACCTGCACATTGTCCAGAAGCCGATGGTCCTCGTGCCGTTCATTGGCGACCACCAGTTCACAACCGCGCCGTTCCAGCGCTTTGCGGCACGCGGCGACAAGAGCCGCGTACCGGTCCGCGAACGGCGTGATCATGAAGAAGGTCGGGTGCGTGGGCCGGGTATCGGACCGATTGCGGCCCTTGAGCACATGCAGTTGTTCCTCCAGCGCCCGGCGCCTGGCGTCGAGTTCCAGGGCCTCGAGGCTGCGCCCCATCAGCCGCTGCAACTGGTCGTGGAACGCCTGCGCCGCCTGCGCCGTGATCATCTGCCCGTTGGCCAGGGCCGCACTGTGGTAAAGCGCCAGCATCAGCTGCTGGACCTCCTCGTCCGCCGCGTCCTGCAGCGCCGCCAGCCGCTGGACAAGCGGATTGGCCGCATTGATCGTGAGCCGCTGGCCCGCACCCAGCGTCATCCGGGACACCGCCTCCGCCATCTCCCGGATGCCGGGCAGCGCGTTCGGATCGAGGATCACTTCCTCCGCCTTGCGCTGGGCCTCGGTGCGTGCGTCGGTTCGGAGCACCGCCGCGATGGTCCTCGGGTCGAAGGCACGGGCCTCGGTCCTGATCGCCTGGTTGAGCGGGGTGTGCAGAACCACGCTCATCCGTTCCGCGAGGCGCTCCACCTCCGCGCTGGCGTCACCGGAGGGTGAGCGGAAGATGACTCCGCCCGATGGCGCGTCCTCGCGGTCGACGTGGACCAGTTGCAGCGACTTGCCGGGCAGCCGGGTGTACGCCTCGAGGAGTTCCGGCTCGAAGGCGTAACTGGCGTCCACGACCAGCGTGTCCGCGGCGTTGGCGATGGCGAAGTACTGCCGGGCCGCATCGACTCCGGTGATGCACTGCAAGATCTGGGGTCCTGCCGACTGGGGGCTTCGGCGGCGGACCTCAGCCAGGATCTCCGGGAGCGTCCGCAGCACTTCACCCGCGGTCGCGTCGGCCAGGGGGTCCAGGGACACCCCTGGGCTCGCCTCTCCCGGCAGCCGATTGGTCCGCCACAGCAGCAGGTCTGCGAACTTGGCGAAGAAAGCCTCGTAGTAGTAGCTGGCGGCGGCGAAGCTCATCCGGTGGTAGCGAGCGATGCTCGCGAAGCGCGGCCGATCGGTGTCGCGCAGGTGGGCCAGGTGCTTGATGACCAGGTCCCCGAGGGCGTCCCGGAGGGCTGCCCAGTTGTCGTCCCGGAGGAAGTTGTCCCGCGCCGCGGTGGGTGTCAGGTCCCGGGTGTTGATGACGCCGTTGACGAAGCGGGCCCACTGGGGCAGGACCTCTTGCTGGTCCTCGCACAGGAACATGCGCCGCTGGAACAGGCGGATGGTGCGGGGCTGGTCGACGTTGTAGACACGGTCACGGGTGATGTACAGGACTCCGTCGGCGTGGACCGGGCCGCGCAACTGGACGGGGATGACCTCCAGCACCCGGTCGTTGAGGGTGCGCTCCACATAGAACGTCAGGTCGTCCTGCAACTCCCATGACGTGAGCCCGCTCCTCTCCCAGGGCATGTGCATGGTGTTCTCGGGCTCCGGGGAGCCGTTGAGGTGGATCGGCACCGTCAGCATGTCGGCGTAGCGGCGGATCAGCTTGCGGACCTCGGCCTCCTGGATCATGCCGCGGTCCTCGGGGCCGGCGAGCGAAACCGTCACCGTCGTCCCCGCCGCGGGGACCTCGCACTCCTGAAGGGTGTACTCCTTGTTCCCCTCGTTCTCCCAGAGCCAGCCGGAGCTGTCTCCGACCTTCCGGGTCACGACCCGTACCCGGGATGCCACCACGAAGGCGGAGAGGAAGCCGATGCCGAACTGACCGATGAGGGTCTCGTCCTCCTCCGTACCCTCACGGGTCAGGCTCCTGCCGATGTTGGACAGGTAGTGGACCAGGTCGTCGTGGTCCATGCCCATCCCGTTGTCCCGGACCGTGATCTCCAGGTCCTGGGGACGGGTCTCGACGTCGATCCTGCCGACCACGCCGTGCTCAGCGGCCCGTCGGCGGATGCCGTCGTGGGCGTTCTGGATGAGTTCGCGAATGAACACCTTCTTCTCGCTGTACAGGTGGTTCGCGATCATCCCGATAAGGCCTTCGAAGTCGAAGGTCATTTCGTGCATCTCTGCTTCCCCCCAGTCCCCCTGCGCACTCGCGCGACGCTCCGTGAGACCCCCCTCACGCAGTGTTCCGACGGTAGCGGACCGGTCAGGATTGGAGAAGCCGCTGGACCACAGCCCGCCCTAGCGTGGAGCCACCGACGAATTCCGTCGGACCACCCGATGCGGAGGAGTCACCATGACCGCCGGCCTCAAGACGATCATCTACCCCGTCAAGGACATCGCCCGGGCGAAGGCCCTGTTCAGCGCCCTGCTGCAGGTCGAGCCGTACGCGGACACGCCGTACTACGTCGGTTTCAAGGACGCCGGGCAGGATGTCGGCCTGGACCCCAACGGACATGCGAAGGGCCTCACCGGGCCGGTGCCGTACTGGCACGTCGACGACATCCGGGGCCGGCTCGCCGCCCTGGTGGACGCGGGTGCGGAAGTGGTGCAGGACGTCCAGGACGTCGGCAACGGCCGGCTGATCGCCTCGCTGAAGGACGCCGACGGCAATCTGGTCGGGCTGCTCCAGGACCCGTCCGCCTGACCACCGCCGGGCTGTATGCGCCCGCATTCAATGCACAGTCAACTAACGGCTGATTCGGTGTTACCGTGCAGGTATGGCAGCGAAGACGGCCGAGTCCCGGCTCGAGGAGAGATGGCGCGACATCCTCTCCGTGCACGCCCGCACCATGTGCGAGATCGACCGGGTCCTGCACCCGCACGGCCTGGGCGCGAGCGATTTCGAGGTGCTCGACATCCTCGCGTCCGAGGCGCCCGGCGAGGGCGACCAGTGCCGGGTGCAGAACCTCGCGGGACGGGTCCACCTCAGCCAGAGCGCGCTGTCCCGGCTCATCGCCCGGCTGGAGAAGGACGGCCTGGTGGAGCGTTCCGTCTGCACGGAGGACCGGCGTGGGGTGTACGTCGCCCTCACGGACAAGGGCCGCGACCTGCACACCGAGGTGCTTCCGCTGCAGCGCGAGGTGCTGGCCCGGCTGCTGGGCAGCCGGGCCGCGACCCACAGTTCTTCCTAGAGCTCGACCTCAGCTCTCCGCCTGACCGACCTCACAGCTGTGCGGTCGTCTGCTCCCCGGCCGCGCTGCCTGCGAGCCACTGGGACCAGCTCAGGTTGAACGCGGCGTAGCCGTTGTCCGCCGAGGCCTTGCCACGGGGTGAGCCGGTGACGGTGACCGGGTCGCCCTGCTTGACCTGGCTGTAGAACCACTTGGCGTCCGCCATGGACAGATGGACGCAGCCGTGCGAGCCGCGGGCGCTGCCGCTGCCCGGGTTGGGGTCGCCGGTCGAGTAGTGGACGTAGGTGCCGGACTGGGTGAGATGGACGTCCCAGGGCAGCGTCAGGTCGTAGTAGTTGGGGCTGCCCTTGTCACAGCTGATGCCGACGCTGCAGGAGGTCATGTGGACCTTCTCCTGCTTGTCGATGACGGCCATGGTGCCGTCCCACGTCGGGTACTGGGCGCTGCCCGCATTGATCGACAGGGTGCGCACCAGCTTGCCGTTGCGGGTCACCTTCATGGTGTGGCCGGTCACCGAGACGTCCGCGCGCACGTCGTCGCCGATGGTGAAGGTGTGCGTGTAGCCGTGCACGCCGTAGCGCCCGTTGCCGTTGCTGACGCCCTTCAGGTCGGCGTCGATCTTCACCTTGGTGCCTGAGGGCCAGTACGTCTTCGGCCGCCAGTCGGCGCGCCGGTCGCCCATCCAGTGCCAGGCGCCGGCCACCGGCTGCGAGGCGCTGACCTTCATGTGCTTCTCGACGGTGGCCCGCGCCTTGGCCGCCACCGGGTTGGTGAAGATCACCGAGATCGGCATGGCCACGCCGACGGTGGTTCCGGTCTGCGGGGTGATGGTCTCCAGCAGCATCGGCGGACCCGCGGGCTTCGTCGGTGACGGCGAGGCGCTCGCGCTCGCCTTGCCCGCCTTTCCGTCGTCCGCGCTCGCCTTGCTGCTGCCGGCTCCCCCGCAGGCACTTGTGCCCGCCAGCATCGCGACCGTGACGAGTGCGATCCCTATGCCCTTGCGCCGTCCCACGACCTGCCCCGCTCTCTCGCTCCTCGGCCCCGAGGGGCCTGCTTCCCTGTCAGACAGTTACGACACGGGCGGCAGTTGCATCAGGCGGGTAGATCTTTAGTGATCCATGTCACTCCGGCACGGAGTCTCGCGCTCACTCCGGCGCGGAGCCTCGCAGCATGAACGCGATCACGTCGTCCAGCCCGTGCTCGTCCACCTCGGGGGGCAGCATGCCGGTCACCGCGAGGTCGGCGTAGCCGTGCAGGGCAGCGAACACCGGGAGGCCCACGCGCTCCATCGGCCCCTCCCGCACCTCACCCTGGGCCTGCCCCTCGCCGATCAGCCTCACGACCAGGTTCGACCAGCGCTGCTCGGCCGCGCGCAGCGCGTCGGAGGCCTCCGGATCGTGCTTGATCGAGTACATGAGGTCGAGGAGCTCGGCGTTCTCCCGGGCGAAACCCACATACGCCCGCACCATCGCGTCGAGCCGCTTGGCGAACGCCTCTCCGACGCCGTCCTGCGAGGCCCCGAGGACGGCGATCAGCCGCTCGAACCCGGTCAGCGCGAGCGCGTCCAGCAGTGCCTGCTTGTCCTTGAAGTGACGGCTCGGCGCGGCGTGGCTGACGCCGAGGTCGCGGGCCAGTTCACGAAGCGACAGCGCGGCCGGCCCCTTCTCGCGGAGCGTCTCCTCGGCACGGGCCAGCAGGGCGGCGCGGAGGTCTCCGTGGTGGTAGCGGCGGTTGCGGGTGTGCATGGGCGTCAGTGTATCGGTCATGTTTTTGCCGCCTACATTGTTGTCGGCGTCACCATTGTTGTCATTGACAGCATTGTTGGCAGCGCCTACATTGGCGGGCATGGCTACTGAACCCAGCAAGTGGAACATCACCGATATACCTGACCAGACCGGACGCATTGCCGTCGTGACCGGCGCCAACAGCGGGCTCGGCATCGCCACCGTCGAGGCGCTGGCACGTGCCGGCGCGCATGTGGTGCTCGCCGTACGGGACGTGAAGCGCGGCGAGACCGCCGCCGCGGGCGTGCGAGGGAGCGTGGAGGTGCGCCGGCTCGATCTCGCCGATCTCGCCTCGGTGCGCGAGTTCGCCGCCGGCTGGCAGGGCGGGCTTGATCTGCTCGTCAACAACGCCGGCGTCATGAACATCCCGGAGGCGGCCACCAAGGACGGCTTCGAGATGCAGTTCGGCACCAACCACCTGGGGCACTTCGCCCTGACGAACCTGCTGCTGCCGCACATCACCGACCGGGTGGTGACGGTGTCGTCCGGTGCGCACAAGATGCCGGGCAGCCCGCGCATCCACTTCGACAACCTCAACCTCACCGGCGAGTACGCACCCATGAAGGCGTACAGCCAGTCCAAGCTGGCCAACCTGCTCTTCACCCTCGAACTGCAGCGCCGCCTCGCCGAGTCGGGCTCGCCCGTACGCGCCCTGGCCGCCCACCCCGGCTATGCCGCAACGAACCTCCAGAGCCACGACGGCAGCGCCCTGCGACGCGCCCTCATGCGGGTCGGCAACCGCTTCATGGCCCAGGACAGCAGGGCCGGCGCGCTGCCCACGCTGTACGCCGCCGTGCAGGACCTGCCCGGTGCGAGTTACGTCGGCCCCGACGGCCTCGGTGAGATGCGCGGCGCCCCGACCCTGGTCGGCCGCTCTCCGGCGGCCAGCGACCCGGCCGCCGCCCGCCGACTGTGGACGGTCTCCGAGGAGCTCACCGGGGTGACCTTCCCGCAGCCGGCCTCGATCCCGGCTTGAGCACTCCGCGGGCTGTGCCGACGGCGGCTCCGCCGCGGGGCCCCCATGGGCCGTCGATCGCCTACAGGCCCGTAGTGGCCGAGCGCGCCCGCGCGGCGCAGCGGCTGTCGCCCCCTGCCCCGCGCCCCGTCAGGGGCGCTGCCGCACTGCCGCGGACTTCGAACCGGGCCTGCTCAGCCCGCCATCAGATCGTTCTCGACGGCGGGTGCCATCCGGTCGAACCAGACCTGCGTCTGCGCCGGTTCGAGTACGCGGTCCAGTTCGAGCGTGGGCGTCATGTGCTCGAAGACCCGGCCGAGTCCCATGCCGAAGGTGCCGTTGGACGGATGCAGGACGAGCACACGGATGCCGTCGAGCGGCTCGATGTCGGCCGGGACGCCTTCGGGGTACACATAGCCGCCGTGCCCGTAGAAGAGGCGGAAGCGGCGTATCCCGGGATCGCCCGTGCTCAGGCTCGGATCGCCGTCGGTGGCCGCCTCGACGCATGAGCGTGCCGGGCGCTCCCCCGCCACCAGCCCCTGCTCGGGATCGCCGATCAACCGGTCCGCGAGGAGAGTGTGCAACTGGTAGTTGTCCCCGATGCCGGCCATGGTCAGGGCGTACCCCCCGGACAGCCCGTGATCAGGGACCGCTTCCGGCGGACGGGCCCGGCTGCCCCGGCCGGTGCTCGCCGGGTCTGCGGTCCGCCGGTCTGCGGGGCGGGATCGGCGTCGACGCGAAGGCGCGCGGTCCCGTCCACAGGGCGGGCACCGCGTCGCAGCGGCGACACATCTCGTAGGCGATCGCCTCGTAGTTGACCCGCCAGCCGTGGAAGTGCGGCCAGGCGTCGGCGAGGCTGCGTTCGGCGTGGAAGCCCGCCGTCTCCAGCATCGCGACGGCAGCCTCGAACTCGACGTAGGTGAGACGCAGGGCGGCGTCCGGAGCGGGATCGGGGTCGAAGGGGAAACGCTGGACGCGGGCGATGTCGCGCAGGGCGGTGAAGCCGGCCCGCAGCACCAGGCGGGCCTCCGGCGGGGCGGTGCGCGGGCTGAGCGCCAGCTGTATGGCCGCCGCGTCCATCACGGCGACCAGTCCCACCAGCCAGTGACGGTAGGGCCGGGGCGAGCGGAACGCCATCAGGACCGGATACGTGGAGTGGCTCTCACCGATGTCGGAGGCCAGCCGCTCCCAGGCCCGGTACAGCTGCGGCAGCGCGGTCTCGGTGTCGACCAGCCACTGCCTGGCCAGGATCTCCGGACCCCAGGCGGGCTCGCCGGCCCGTGACTGCAGCAGGGTCACCTCCAGCTCGCGTCGGTTGTAGGCGGCGTAGAGCGTGGGCAGGTAGGCGATCTGAAGGGCGATCAGGACCGGTCCGGTGGCCGCCGCGACGAAGTCGAGCACGGACAGCCGCAGCCGGTCGCCGCTGGCGAAGCCGAGGGTGAGCAGGCTGGAGCCCGCCTCCCGGAAGGAACTGCCCCAGGAGAGCCCGGACACGGCGTGCAGCAGCAGTCCGAAGCCGGCCAGGGCTCCGCCGAGCCAGGTCGCGAGCATGCCGATCAGGATCAGCGGAGCGAGCCAGGTCTGCGCGCGGTCGACGGCGTCGTAGCCGCCGCGCATCGCCGCCAGCCGCAGCAGGCGGCGCAGCACCCACCACAGCCGGTACACCAGCGCCGAGTAGAGCCCTCGCGGCACGACCAGGGTCCGCACCACGCTGGAGGCCATGACCGCCAGCAGCAGCCCGCCGGCCACGCCGGAGATCCACGTCATGCGGCCATTGTGAACCGCTCCCGCGTGCGGTGATCGGTTAGGGCCGTGGAGGCTGAGGACCGGGTGGTCGGCGGGGTCGGGCAGGGCGGCAGGAGCGGGGAGACGGTGGGCGTGCCGCCGTACCTCTCGCGGAGGGCCACCAACAGGGGCGGCCGCTCGGCCTCGAATAGCCTCTGCGCGGTGACGTGCTCAGTGCGGCCAGGAGCCCTCGCCATCCTGGCCATGGCAGCTCCGGGTCAGCCCAGGGCTGGCAGCCCGGCGAGGCGCGCACGTTCCGTAACCGAGCCGCTCAGCCGGCGGTAGGAGACCAGCCGACGCTCGCCCTCGTCCTGCACGAAGGCGATGGGCACCGTCTGCGGCCGCGAAGAATCGCGTCCCCGGCCACGGCGCTCCTGGCCGGCTCTTCCCCGTCAGCCGGCAGTCGAGCGAGGAGCGCGGGTTCAGCGCCCGGCCGTCAGACCGCGGTAGGACAATCAGCCCGCGCTCGGCCCCGCCCTTCAGGAAGGCGACGGGCACCGTCAGCGGCCGCCTGTCCTCGGCTACGGCGGCTCCTGGCCGGCCCTGTGTCGTCAGCCGGCAGCCGGGCGAGGCGCGCACGTTCCGTAACCCAGCCGCTCAGACCGCGGTAGGAGACCAGCCGGCGCTCGCCCCCGTGCTCCAAGACGGCGACGGCATCCTCTGCGGGCCGCCGTCGCCTGCCGAGAGCCGGGGCATGTGAACGGACGGTTCACCAAGCTCTATTCGGCGCCGAAATCGGGAAGCGTGAGTGAGCCGTCCTCGGCCAGTGGGAAGCCGGGGTTGTGGGCGATCTCCCAGGCGTGGCCGTCCGGGTCGACGAAGGCGCCGGAGTAGAAGCCGATGGCGTTGGTGGCCGCGGGCTTGGTGATGGTTCCGCCGGCCCGCTGGACGGCGGCGAGCAGTGCGTCGACCTCCGCCTCGGAGCGGACGTTGTGCGCGAGGGCGATTCCGCCGAAGCCCCCGGAGGCCCCGGGCTCCAGGCCGCAGTCCCGGGCGAGCTTCTCGCGGCTCCACAGGACCAGCCCCAGACCGCCCGCCTGGAAGAAGACGGTCTCCTCGACTTCCTGGCCCCGCCAGCCCAGCACCTCGTAGAAGCGCTTGGCGCGGGCGAGGTCGGACACTCCCAGCGTGATCAATGTGATGCGCTGTTCCATGCGATCACGTTACGTCGGCCGCCTGCGTCTCACTCCTGGCGCAGCAGATCCCGTACGGCGGCGATGGCGGCCTCGGCCGTCGCCGGGGCGGGCCAGGGCACTCATGGGGATCGGGGTGACGGACGGGAGGCCTTCGTAGGGGGTCAGTCCGTGGGGGGCGGGCCCGACCGCGGCGAGCAGGGCCACGCCCTCGCCGGTGCGGGCGATGTCGAGGACGCCCGCGAGATAGCCCGCGTCGCCGACGACGGTGGCGGGCACGCCGTGTGCGGCGAGGGTCGCGATCGCCCGGCGGCGGATGGCGCACGGGTCCTCGATGGCGACCAGCGGCCCCGGAGCGGGCGTGGCCGGCGGCTCCCAGCCGGGGACGGAGTGCCAGGTCAGCGGGAGGCCGGCACTTGGGCCCGCCGCCCATGCGTTGCAGCGGCGGCTCAAGAGCGTCTTCGACCGAGAGGGATCCTCAACCCGGGCTGGAGCCTCTGATCCTCCGGGAACCTGTGCCGCTCAAGGAGAGAGGCTCACGATGTAATGCCACAATCCGCCGTGTTCTGCGGGTGGTCGCCGCGCGTCCGGGAGCGGCGCGGCGGCCGCTGCGGTCGTATCGTCTGCCACGGCGCGGGCGCCCGGGCATGAGCGGGGACGGCGCCGTTCATCTCCCGGGCCCGGCGCCTTCCCCTGCGTCACCCACCGGCCGTCAGGGCCGGGCCAGCAGGGTCCGTACGCCCTCGGAGGTGAGCGTCAGCGGGTGCTCGGACCCGGCGTCGATGGTCAGCGACAGATCGTCGGCGGGCCACTGCGAGGCCAGCGCACCGAGCGGCACCAGACGGTAGCGGGAGACGAACGGCAGCAGCCCGGCCATCTCCCCCTCCGAGGTGAACACGGGCACCACCGGGTCGCCGCCCGGCTGCTCCAGGACCGGCAGCGCCACCGCGCTCGGATCGACTGCGTCCTGCTGGCTTGCGTCGTCGGGCACGGGAACGAGCACCTCACTGCCGGCGAGCGTGTCCAGCGCCGCCGTGTCCTCGGTGTTCACGGCCAGCGCGTCCAGCGCCTGCCGGGCAGGTGTGGTGGTGTGGTCGTTGGCAGGTATCTCCATGGCAGATCCCCTGGTAGCGGCGGTCGTACGGCCCGCCCGGGAAAGATCGGCCCCCGGCACGGTCCTGCTCGCGTACCCGATCCCAGCCGGCCCATTCGTCCGTTCCCCGGGAATTCACCAGGGTGGTTGCCTCAGGGGATCAGCGGTATGTCCTGCGAGGGCAGCCCGAGGCGGTCGCAGCCGACCCGGCGGGTCAGGGGCTCGGCCATGCTCGCTCCCACATGTGTCCAGTACGTGGCCGCGTCCCGGAAGTAGCGCTGCATCCGTTCGCCGTCGCGGGCGTACCGGGAGCCGGCCGTGCGGAAGAGGATGCCCTGCAGCACGTCCCAGGCGGCGCGCCCGGCGTTCAGGAACATCAGGGCGAGCCGGTTGTCCTCGACGACGGTGAAGGGCGCCTGGCCGGTGACGTTGCGCCGGCAGGTCTCCATCCAGTCCTGCGCGGTCTGGCGCAGCGCCGCCTCGGCCATGTCGATGATGCCGAGCGCCTCGCCGAGGTGGCGCTGGTAGTCGTGCAGGTCGGCACGGGTGCGGTCGGGTTCCAGGGTGAGGGGGCGGGCGGCGACGATCCGGGCGTACTCGTCGGCGGCCGCGTACGCGGTGCCGATCATGATGGCGGCCAACTCCCCGTGGAAGAAGCTCGGCGCCCGCCCGGCATACATCGGGTTGCCGTGCAGTTTCGACCCGGTGCTGCCGCCCTCGACGGGCAGGTCGAGCAGGAAGGCCTCGCGGGTGAGGTGGGCGGGGATGCGGGCCTGCTCCATGTGGATGCTGTTGGAGCCGCTGCCGCGCAGGCCGAGCACGCCGTGCCAGTCGTCGAGGACCGTCCACACCGAGCGCGGCGCGACGAACACCACGGGCGGTCCCGGTGCCTCGCCCGGTGCGGCCGGGGCGCGCAGGGTCTGGCCGACGTAGTGCGTGGAGTAGGGGGCGCCGGAGGAGTACGGCCAGGTGCCGTCCAGGACGACATGGCCGTCGCCGTCGGGCTGTGCGACCCCGACGGGTACGACGGTGGAGGCGGCCCGGAAGTCGCCGTCGGCGCCGAAGATCTCGTCCTGCGCCCGCTCGTCGAAGAGGGTGGCGACCTGGAGGACATGGGCGGCGGTCAGCGAGAGCGCCCATCCGGTGGAGGGGCAGCCGCGCGCGATCTCGGTGACCACGCGGTAGAAGACCGGCAGGCCGAACTCGTAGCCGCCGTAGCGCTTCGGCTGGAGCATCCGGTAGAAGCCGGCCTGCAGGAAGTCGTCGTGGGTGTCCTTGGGGTAGTGCGTCAACCGCTCGGTCTCCGGCTGACGTTCGAGCAGGGCGGGCCTGAGCGCGACGGCGCGCTCGATGATGTCGTCTTCGGTGAGGTCGGGTTCGGGAGCGGCGAGCACGGTGCCTCCTGACGGGTGGGGCAGTCGGTCACGTCACGCGATAGAGGTGATTGAACACGGCAAGTGCCCTGCGGGTACCGACCGGATAAGGCCAAGGTCGCCCGGGATTCAGGTGAGCAGACGGCAGGGCAGGGCCCGCTCGTCGGCGCCGCCGCTCCCGTCCGGCTCCACCCGGTGCACCTGGGCGCCCGGCACCCGCGTCACCGTCTCCGTCAGCTGTCCGTCCACGAACAGCGCGCCCACCCCGTCGTCCAGCGCCCATCCGGCGGGCAGCGAGCCGTCGGCGACCGCCGCACGGTAGGAGGGGCGGCGGCCCGGCTCGCTGTCGTAGTGCGGGCAGACCGAGCCGGGCAGCAGGCCAAGGCCGTCGGGGAGGAAGGTGAGGGGGCCGAAGGAGTCGGTGTGCGATCCCTCGGCCCAGCAGTTGGCGCCTGCGCTGATGCCGCACAGCAGGGTGCCCCGGTCGTAGGCCTCGCGCAGCAGCCGGTCCACGCCGTGCGTGCGCCACACCGCCAGCAGGTTCGCGGTGTTGCCGCCGCCCACGTACACGACGTCCTGCGCCAGCACGAAAGCCCGCAGGCCGTCGTCGCCCAACTCCCGCCGGAACAAGGGCAGTACGGTCGGCTCACCGGTGTGGCGTGACCGGAAGACGTCGTAGAAGCGTTCGATGTACGCGGGGGCGTCCCCACTGGCGGTGGGTACGAAGCACACCCGGGGCCGGGCGGTGCGCGCGTGGCGCAGCAGCCAGTCGTCGAGCAGGCCGTCGTCCTCGAGGCTGAAGCCGCCGCCGAGGAGGGCCAGTCGGTGGTGTCGCACGGGAGGGACGGCCACGAGAGCGCCTCCTGACGGGTGGGGTGTCCGGAAACCCTGTCGTGTCCTGCGCCGGGTACGCAATCGCATATCGCCACCGAGCGACCGGGGCCGGCCGATGAGCAGGCGCCGGGCAGCAGGTCAGCTCGGCGGCTGGTGCTCGGATGAGGGCGAGGGCGCGCCGGCCCATCGGTGCAGGGCGGCTTCCAGGCCGGTGGTGTCGGCGGTGTCGCAGGCCCAGGCGACCACCCCGTCCGGGCGTACCAACACCCCGGTCGGCGTGGCGTGTTCGTCGCTCACACTGCGCACTCGCCCGGCCCAGGCCGCGGCGAGGCGGGCGAACGCGCCGTCCGCGGTGCGGTCGAGCAGCAGGAACCCGCCGCCGTGACCGTGGTCGACCAGCCGGGAACCGTCTGCGAGCCACAGATCTGGCACGTACCGTCCGACCAGCGGATGGTCGCCGGGCAGGTCGATGCGCTGGGTGACGCCGGAGATCTTCTTGACGGCGTAGGTCGTGCCGGCGGGGGTGTTCAGCAGGTCGGCGACGACCGTGCGCAGCGCGGCCGACTTGGCGTCTCCGCGCAGCACGCCGATCTGGGCCCGCGCCCAGTCCAGGACCCAGGCGCCGAGCGGGCGGCGCTCGGCGTCGTAGGTGTCGAGCAGCCCGTCGGGTGCCCATCCGGCCACCACGGCACCCAGCTTCCAGCCGAGGTTCATGGCGTCGCCGATCCCGAGGTTGAGTCCCTGCCCGCCGAACGGCGCGTGCACGTGCGCGGCATCGCCGGCCAGCAGCACCCGACCCGTTCGGTAGGCCGCGGCCTGGCGGGCGTTGTCGCTCCAGCGGGTCGCGGTGCCGCGCAGCGCGGTCAGCGTGACGTCGGTGCCCGAGACACGGCGCAGACTGGTCTGCAGCTCTTCAAGGGTGACCGGCTGCGCGGGGGTCCGCGCCCCGTGCGGGAGAGGCCGGACGTGGGGGCGGTCGGCCGCAGCGCTGTCGAACTCCACGGTGACCACCCGCCCGGGCTGCGGTCCGTAGCGGTAGGCCCCCTGGGCGGACCACACCCATCCGTCCGCGAGTTGCTCCGGGTCGGCGATGTCGACGACCGCCAGGTGTCCGGTGAGTTCGGGGTCGGTGCCGGGGAAGTCGATGCCGGCGAGGCGGCGCACTGTGCTGCGCCCGCCGTCGCATCCGACCAGCCAGCCGGTGCGCACGGTGCCTGCGGTGGTGCCGACGAGCACCCTCTCGCCGGTGTCTTCGAGCGCGGTGACCTCCACCCCGCGTCGCACCGGCACCCCGAGCCGGGCGACATGGTCGGCCAGCAGGGCCTCCAGCTCACGCTGCGGCACCATCCTCGCTCCGTCGACCGCGGCGTGCGCGGCGAGGTCGGGATCGGACCAGTCCACGAGGTCGGCGTCGAGGACCATCCCCGCGAAATGCCCGGTGAACCGCGCCTCGCGCGCTCGCGGGCCGCCACCGGGCTGCTGGTCGCCGTCCGTCCGGGCGAACGAGCCGACCCGCTCCAGGACCTCTCGCTGCATCTGTTCGGCGGCGTGCAGCAGGCCCCGGCGGTCGAGCGCCTCGGCCGTCGGCACGTTGATCGCCCCCGCCTTCATCCCCTCGTCCGGCTCGGCCAGTCGCTCGAGCACCTGCACCCTCGCTCCGGAGAGCGCCAGCTCCGCGGCGAGCACGAGGCCCACCGGCCCGGCTCCCACCACGGTCACGTCCACGTCCTGCTTCACATTCATCGTCACGAACACTGTTCTATTTACGAACAGTGTTCGTGTCAAGTTATGATGGGCGAGTGAACCCGAGAGAGCGACGTGCGGCACGCCACCAGCCGCCGAATCCCGAGGCCGAAGGCAGCCCCAGGCCACGGCGCCGCAAGGCCCCGATCACCGTGGAACAGGTCGTCGACACCGCGCTGGCCCTCATCACCACCGAGGGCTACGAGGCCCTGACCATGCG
The DNA here is from genome assembly GCF_040298885.1 of Streptomyces sp. NPDC001137. Classification (NCBI taxonomy): domain Bacteria; kingdom Bacillati; phylum Actinomycetota; class Actinomycetes; order Kitasatosporales; family Streptomycetaceae; genus Streptomyces; species Streptomyces sp. NPDC001137. Next base: position 442,902 of record NZ_JBEPBA010000002.1, on the reverse strand, counting down.
GCGGCTGGCGGGTGCGCTCGACACCGGCCCCGCCTCGCTCTACGCCCACGTGGTCAACAAGGCCGACCTCGACGAACTGCTCATCGGGCGGTTGTGCGCCGAACTCGTCCTGCCCGAGCCCGACCCCGCGGCCTGGCGGGAGCAGATCCGCGGTGTGTGCACCCGGATACGCGACCAGTACCTGAAGTACCCCGGGATCTCCCGCGCCGCGCTCGCCATGGCTCCCACCAACCTCGAGACCCTGCGTGTCACGGAAGGAATGCTGGCGATCCTGCTCGCCGGGGGCATCGCCCCGCAGAGCGCCGCCTGGGCCATCGACGCCCTCCTGCTGTACGTGGCCGCCTACTGCCTCGAGGCATCGATCGTGCGTCGGCGCTCGGCAGACGACGACGCCGTCTGGGTGGTCGACCGCGACGAACTGCTACGCCGGTTCAGCGCCCTGCCTGCCGGCACCTTCCCGCACATCACCCGCCACGCCGGCGAGCTCACCGCAGGCGAGGGACACGACCGGTTCGACTTCACCCTCGCTGTGATGATCGACGGTCTCGTCCGCCACTGAAGCGTGCTGTCCAAGGCCGTCGGCAGGTCGACGGTCTTGGCGACGCGCCTCAGGGGACCAGTCGCGGCAGCGGTGCCGTGGCGGGCCGGGTGCCGTGGCGGATGTACCACTCGGTGGACAGCAGCCGGGCGCGCTCGGCCGGCGGCAGCGCGGCCAGCCGGCCGGGCAGGGCGCCCCGCTCCACCTCACTGCGATGGGCCAGCACGGCCGTCATCTTCCGCTCGGTCCACGGCCCGACATCGACGACGGCAGCGACCCACGCGTCCGGCACACTGAACATTTCCCTTCCCGGCCGCAGCAGCGCGCCGCCCAAGGCACGGGCGGCGGACTCAGGATGGGTGGCGAGATAGAGCGCACTCGGCCGCCAGGGCGCACCGGTCTCGGGATACAGCTGCCCCCACCCGGCGGCCTCCACTGCCAGCACCGTCACCCGGTGGGTGTGAACATGATCCGGATGCCCGCTCAGCCCGCCGTAACCGTCGTGGGTGACCACGACGTCCGGCCGGAACTCCCTGATGTGCGCCACCAGCCGCCCCACCGCCTCGTCCAGCGGCGCGTCGCACAGCCGCGCCGCCCCGGGCGCCGACTGCGGCACCCGCGCATCGGCGTACCCGAGCATCCGTGGCTTCCCGGCCCCCAGTACCCGCAACGCCTGCGCCAACTCCCCGGACCGCCAGGTCCCCTCCCTCCAGGTCGCGGTGACGACGGCGGTCCGGGCCCCGGAGTCCGCGTGCTGCGCGAGCACGCCTCCCGCGGAAAGGGACTCGTCGTCCGGGTGCGCGAAAACCCCGAGGAAGCTGGGCAGGGGCACGGTGGATTCCTTTCCGGGGGCAGCCGGGTCGCGTGCTTCGGTGATTCACCGGCGCCCGGGCCGGGCTTCGCTCACCCCGCCTCTCCGAGCAGTTCGGCGACGGTGGTCACGCGGATCAGCGGGCGGTACAGGTCCATGATGTGCAGCGCCTTGGTGTGCGAGTCGTCGTCCGCGCCCGCGCAGGCGTCGGCGGCGACGAGCACCTCGACACCGGCGTCGGCGGCGGCGAGCGCGGTGGACAGGACGCAGCAGTCGGTGCTGACGCCGGCCAGGACCAGGCGCCCCTCGGGGCCGAGGTGCTTGGCGAGTTCCGGGGTCCACTTGCCGAAGGTGGTGGCGTCGACGACGTACCGTGTCCGGCGGGCGAACTCGTCGGCCAGCTCCCAGAGTCGGGCCTCGGGCGGCTGGAGGGCGAAGGGCCACTGCCGGTAGTAGGCCTGCCAGGCGCCGTCCGGCTGGGCGGGGGCCAGGAAGCGGGTGAAGGCGACCCGGTCGCCGTAGGCCGGCAGCAGGCGTCGTACTCCTGCCGCGGCCTCGGAAAAGCGGGGGGTGGCCCAGGGGCTGTCGGGGTCGGCGAAGACGCGCTGCATGTCGATGACGGCGAGCAGTCCGGTGGCGGACGGGGTCATGCGATCGGCACCTCCTCCCCCGCGGCCGGGCTCGGTGCTTCGGCCTCCTGGGCGCGGACGCGGGCGCTGCCCAGGGCCAGGGTGCCGAGGAAGGCGAGTGCGAGGGCGGCGAGGACGCCGAGGTTGGCGTAGGCCCAGGCGCCGGACTTCCCGCCGAGGCCGAACGGTTCGAGGAGATAGCCCTGCCAACTGAGCCAGCTGGCCGCGGAGTTGGTGACCAGACCCCAGCCCAGCGCGGTGGCGGCGAGGGTGAGGAGCAGCGGGGCGGGCGGTACGTCGCCGTAACGGCCCGCGGGGCGGTAGAGGTCTGCCTCGTCGTAGTCGCGGCGGCGCAGGGCGAGATCGGCGAGCATGATGCCGCACCAGGCGGCGATGGGGACGCCGAGGGTGGTCAAAAAGCCCATGAACTGGCCGAGGAAGTCGTCGGCGAAGAAGACGATGTAGATCGAGCCGGCGATCATCAGGACGCCGTCCACGAAGGCGGCCAGATGGCGGGGGATCCTGATGCCTGCCGACAGCAGGGCGAGGCCCGAGGAGTAGATGTCGAGCACCGCGCCGCCGACCAGGCCGAGCACCGCGACCACGGCGAACGGGACCAGGAACCAGGTCGGCAGGATGGTGGTGAGGGCACCGATCGGGTCGGCTGCGACGGCCGCGTCGAGCTTGCTGGAGGAGCCCGCCAGCAGCAGGCCGAAGACCAGCAGGAGCAGCGGGGCCACGGATGCGCCGAAGGTGGTCCAGCCGATCACCCCTCGGCTCGACGAACTCCGGGGCAGATAGCGGGAGTAGTCGGCGGCGGCGTTGACCCAGCCGAGGCCGAAGCCGGTCATCATGAACACCAGCGCGCCGATGAACTCCTGGGCGGAGCCCGCCGGCAGGGCGCTGACGGTGCTCCAGTGGATGTGATCGGCGACCAGCACGATGTAGACGACGGTCAGGACGCCCGTCACCACCGTGATCACGGTCTGCAGCCGCATGATCAGGTCGAAGCCCATCACACCGCCGATCACGGTGAGAGCGCCGACCAGGACGAGAGCGACCACCTTCGTCTCCGTGCCGCCTCCCCAGCCGAGCCGTGCGAACACCGTCGCGGTGGCCATGGTGGCGAGCGCGCACAGCACGGTCTCCCAGCCGACGGTGAGCACCCAGGAGATCACCGAGGGCAGGCGGTTGCCGCGCACCCCGTACGCGGCGCGGCTGAGGACCATGGTCGGCGCCGAGCCGCGCTTGCCGGCCACCGCGATGAACCCGCAGAGCAGGAACGAGAAGACGATGCCGATGACACCCGCGTTCAGCGCCTGCCAGAAGGAGATCCGGAAGCCGAGCGCGAAGGCGCCGTAACTCAGGCCCAGGATGGAGACGTTGGCGCCGAACCAGGGCCAGAACAGGGTCCGCGGGGTGCCCTTGCGCTCGGCGTCGGCGATGACGTCCAGGCCGTGCGTCTCGACCTGGAGCGGCCGGCCCGCGGCTCTGTTGTCGGGAGTGTCCGGGGAGTCTGCCATCGTCGTCCTACCTGTCCGGGCGGGTGTTGCCCGAAGCCTTGTCGGCGCAGGTCGGGGCGTCAAGGCCGCACCGGAGGGGTGTGCCGGACGCGACTGCGATCCCGTGGGCCGCAGGGTCGGCCTCGTGCGACGAAGGGGCGAACAGGAAAGATCCCGGTACCCGTTCGGGCACCGGGACCTTCAGGGAGGAACCGGATCGATGACCGCCTTTGCCGCCTTCGCCCTGTACGCCGTGGTGGTCGTGCTGTGCCTGCACGCTCGCCCGGGACTGCGGCGGGCGGACATGGGCGCGGGTGTGGGTGCCCTGCTGGTCAGACCGTCGTCTCGGAGCGTTCCGGCGCGGTCCAGTGGGTGTGGAAGGTGCCGGGGCAGTCGGTGCGGTGGTAGGTGTGGGCGCCGAAGTAGTCGCGCTGGCCCTGCAGAAGCGCGGCGGGCAGGCGGCCGGCGCGCAGGGTGTCGTAGTGGGCGAGGGCTGCGGAGAAGGCGGGGACGGGGATGCCGCGCCGGGCGGCGGAGGCGATGATCTCCCGCCAGGGGACCTGCGCGTCGGTGATCTCCATGGCGAACTCCATCTCGCCGAGCAGGCTGACCAGATCGCGGTCGAAGGCGTAGGCGGCGCGGATGCGGTCGAGGAAGGAGGCGCGGATGATGCAGCCGCCACGCCAGATCCGGGCGACGGTGCCGAGGTCGATCTTCCAGCCGTACTCGGCGGCCGCGTCCTGGATCATCTTCCAGCCCTGGTCGTAGGCGATGACCTTGGACGCGTACAGGGCGTGCTCGACCTGGGAGGTGAAGCGTTCGGCCTCGGTGCGGCTGAGCGGGGGCCGGGTGCCGCCGGGCAGGCCCGAGTAGGCGGCGCGCAGGTCGCGCTGGCCGGAGGCGGCGCGGGCGAAGGTGGCCTGGGCGATGGCGGTGACCGGCGAGCCCAGGTCGAGCGCGGTCTGCACGGTCCAGCGGCCGGTGCCCTTCTGGCCCGCGGAATCGGCGACGATGTCGACGAACGGGGCGCCGGTGACGGGGTCGGTGTGGGCGAGCACCTCGGCGGTGATCTCGATCAGGTAGGAGCCGAGCCGGCCCTTGTTCCAGCGGCCGAAGACCTCGGCGATCTCGGCGGGGGTGTAGCCGGCGACCTGGCGCAGCAGGTCGTAGGCCTCCGCGATGAGCTGCATGTCGGCGTACTCGATGCCGTTGTGGACCATCTTGACAAAGTGCCCGGCGCCGTCGCTGCCGATGTGCGCGGCGCACGGTTCGCCGTTGACCTTGGCGCTGATGGTCTCGAACATGGGGCCGAGGACGGCGTACGCCTCCACCGAACCGCCGACCATGATCGAGGGGCCTTCGAGGGCGCCCTCCTCGCCGCCGGAGACGCCGGTGCCGACGAAGTGGATCCCGCGTTCGCGCAGGGCGGCCTCGCGGCGGCGGGTGTCGGCGAAGTGGGCGTTGCCCCCGTCGATGATCATGTCGCCGGGCTCGAGGAGCGGGGCGAACTCGTCGATGACCGCGTCGGTGGCCTCCCCCGCCTGCACCATGATCATCAGTCGGCGGGGGCGCTGGAGGGCGGCCACGAAGTCCGCGGGCGTCTCGGCGGGGACGAACGTGCCCTCGTCGCCGTACACCTCCATGAGCGCGCGGGTGCGGCCCGCCGTGCGGTTGTGGACGGCGACGGCGTAGCCGTTGCGGGCGAAGTTCCGCGCCAGGTTGCGGCCCATCACGCCCAGGCCGGTCACGCCGATGGCTGCGGTTGCGTTCATGGTGTACGTCCCTCGGTCGGTCCGGTGGCGGTCGCGGGGCGGGCGTGCCCCATGCCCGTCAGGTACGGACGGGCGGCCGGATCGTCTCGATTCCGGGTCGGTACGCCTGCGAGAAGCGGTGTGACCAACCCCGCTCAAACGATCGATCAAACAGGGATTAACATATGAGCGCTGCCTAGCTCGAAAGATGGATCTGTGACTGTCAACGACGACTCGTTCACCAACTGGAAGACCCGCGAGGAGATCGCGGAGTCGATGATCCCGATCATCGGGAAGCTGCACCGCGAGCGGGACGTGACGGTCCTGCTGCACAGCCGCTCCTTGGTGAACAAGTCGGTGGTCAGCATCCTCAAGACGCACCGGTTCGCCCGGCAGATCGCCGGCGAGGAGCTCTCGGTCACCGAGACCCTGCCGTTCCTGGAGGCGCTCACCGCGCTCGACCTCGGCCCCTCGCAGATCGACATCGGCATGCTCGCGGCGACGTACAAGGCCGACGACCGCGGCCTGTCGGTGGAGGCGTTCACCGCGGAGGCCGTCGCGGGCGCCACCGGCGCCAACAAGATCGAGCGCGGCGAGGGCCGTGACGTCGTCCTCTACGGCTTCGGGCGCATCGGCCGCCTGGTGGCCCGCCTGCTGATCGAGAAGGCGGGCTCCGGCAACGGCCTCAGGCTGCGCGCGATCGTGGTGCGCGGCGGCGGCGAGCAGGACATCGTCAAGCGGGCCTCGCTGCTGCGCCGGGACTCCATCCACGGCCAGTTCCAGGGCACGATCACGGTGGACGAGGCGAGCAGCACGATCTTCGCCAACGGCAACGCGATCAAGGTGATCTACGCGAACGACCCGTCGGAGGTCGACTACACGGCGTACGGCATCAGCAACGCCATCCTGATCGACAACACCGGCAAGTGGCGCGACCGCGAGGGCCTGTCCCAGCACCTGCGCCCCGGCATCGACAAGGTCGTGCTGACCGCTCCGGGCAAGGGCGACGTCCCCAACATCGTGCATGGCGTCAACCACGACACCATCAAGCCGGACGAGCAGATCCTGTCCTGCGCCTCCTGCACCACCAACGCGATCGTGCCGCCGCTGAAGGCGATGGCGGACGAGTACGGCGTGCTGCGCGGCCATGTGGAGACCGTCCACTCGTTCACCAACGACCAGAACCTGCTGGACAACTACCACAAGGCCGACCGCCGCGGCCGTTCCGCGCCGCTCAACATGGTCATCACCGAGACCGGTGCCGCCTCCGCCGTCGCGAAGGCGCTGCCCGACCTCAAGGCGCCCATCACCGGCAGCTCGATCCGCGTGCCGGTGCCGGATGTCTCGATCGCGATCCTCAGCCTGCGGCTCGGCCGCGAGACCGACCGCGAGGAGGTTCTCGACTATCTGCGCAACGTGTCGCTGACCTCCCCGCTGAGGCGTCAGATCGACTTCACCACCGCTCCCGACGCGGTCTCCAGCGACTTCATCGGCTCGCGCCACGCCTCGATCATCGATGCGGGTGCCACCAAGGTGGACGGCGACAACGCCATCCTCTACCTCTGGTACGACAACGAGTTCGGCTACTCCTGCCAGGTCATCCGTGTCGTCCAGCACGTCTCCGGGGTCGAGTACCCGACGTTCCCCAGCCCGGCGGTCTGACCTCGGTGAACCGTCCGGTCAAGGGTCGGCAATGACCGCTTGACCGGACGCCTCCGGGGAATGAATCCGGCCACAGGGGCGGATCATCACGCTGGAGGTGCCGTGACCACTTCGTCGGAACCGCGGGTGTCGGGCCTGGAGATCCGGTCCATCGACTACGTCCCCCTGGACGAGCGCCACGGCAAGCTGTGGCATCTGGGCCCGCTGTGGTTCATGTCGAACGCGCAGATCGCCACCCTCGCGGTGGGTCTGATCAGCATCACCGAGGGCGGCAACCTCATCTGGTCGCTGATCGCGATCGTGACGGGCACCGTTCTCGGCACCTTCTTCATGGCCTTCCACTCGGCCCAGGGCCCGCAGCTCGGGCTGCCGCAGATGATCCAGTCGCGGCCCCAGTTCGGCTACGTCGGCGCCCTGCTGGTGTGGCTGTTCGCCTATGTGCAGTACGCGGGCTTCAACGTCTTCAACACCATCCTCGCCGGTGAGGCGATGCACACCACGGTGCACGGCGGCGTCAAGCTGTGGGTGGTCGTGGTCACCGTCGTCGCCCTCGTGATCGCGCTCGTCGGCTACGACATCATCCACAAGGCCGAGCAGTTCCTGACGTACTCCTTCCTGGTGGTCTTCGGGATCTTCACGGTGGGCGTCCTGGTCACGCTGCACTACCCGGCGGGCTCCTTCGACCTCGGCGCCTTCAAGGCCACACCGTTCCTCGCGCAGTTCGGCGTGGTCGCCGGCTACCAGATCAGCTGGGCCATCTACGTCTCCGACTACTCGCGCTACCTCCCGCCGGGCGTGACCGTCCGCAAGACCTTCTACTGGACCTACTTCGGTTCGGCGCTCGGCGGCATCTGGCTGATGGTCCTCGGGGCGCTGCTCGCCGCATGGGCGGGCAAGGACTTCGAGACGATCAAGTCGATCAACGCGGCCGGCGACAAGGTGTTCAGCGGATTCGGCGCGATCGTGCTGCTCTTCGCCGTCCTGGGCCTGGTCTCCGTCACCGCGCTGAACATGTACGGCGGTTCGCTGACCCTCATCAGTGCCATCGACTCCATCAGACGGGTGACGCCGACGCTCGGCGTGCGGCTGGTGACCATCGGGCTGACCGCGGCGCTCTCCCTGGTCGGCGCGCTGGCCGCGACCTCCAACTTCCTCGAGAACTTCAACAACTTCCTGCTGCTGGTGCTCTATCTGTTCATCCCGTGGACCGCGGTCAACCTGATGGACTACTACGTGGTGCGCCGCGGCCACTACGCCATCGCCGAGATCTTCAACCCCCGTGGAATCTACGGCCGTTGGGGCTGGCACGGCATCATCGCCTACCTGGTGGGCTTCGCCGTCATGATCCCCTTCTTCTCCGTCGGCACCCTCTACACCGGCCCCGTCGCCGACGCACTCGACGGAGCCGACATCTCGCTGTTCATCGGTCTGCCGGTCGCCGCGGCGCTCTACTGGCTGCTGACTCGTTCGATCGACGTGGAGGCCGAGCAGCGGATCGCGGAGGCCGAGGCGGAGGCTCTTGAGCAGGCGGCACACGAGCACCGCGAGCCCTGACCGCTCCCCGGGAAGTCGCCGCCGTCCACGACGGCCGGGAGATGTGACCCAGACCATAAGGAGAACGATGCCGTTTCGCTAGCAGGGAGGGCTATGCTGATCTTCAGGTGAACGAAACCGTTTCGTTTAGAGGCGGGAAGGACAGACATGGTCTCCGTACTCATCGTCAACGACCAGTCCCTGCAACGCGTCGGCCTGCGCATGCTCCTGACGGCAGAGCCCGACCTGACCGTGGCCGGCGAAGCGGCGAGCGCAGCCGAGGCGGTCGGCTTGTGCTCCGCGCTCCGTCCGGACGTCGTCCTGATGGACAGCCACCTCGCCGGCACTGACGACATCGAAGCCATCCGGCGCATCGCACGCCCCGCACAGCTCCCGCGCTTCCTCTCTGCCTCCGGGGCCGCCACGCCGGCCGGGCCCCCTCCCCGCGTCCTGGTCCTGACCTCGTCCCCGCACGAGAGGCACGCCTACGCCGCCCTGCGCGCCGGCGCGGCCGGATTCCTCCTCACCGACGCCGCGCCGGAAGAACTGACCGCGGCCATCCGCGTGGTGGCCGCAGGGGACGCGGCGATCACGCCCGCCCTCACCCGTGCGCTCATCGACGCGGTCCGCGAGCAGCCGGCCGGCCACCCCGCCGGACGCGAGGCCGGACTGAACACCCTGACCGACCGCGAACGCGACGTCCTGACCGCCGTCGCCTCAGGCTGGTCCAACACCGAGATCGCCGTCCGCCTGTCCATCGCCCCGACCACCGTCAAATCCCACGTCAGCCACATCCTCGCCAAGATCGGCGCCCGCGCCCGCGTCCAGGCCGTGACCTTCGCCTACGAGTCGGGGCTGATACGGCCGGCGGCCTGAGGGGCCGCTCTACAGCGGCAGTCGCACTGAGCCGTCAGCAGCGCCGGGCTCGTTGACGGTGAGCCGGGTGAACTCGCCTGCTTCCAGAGGCAGCAGCCTTCTCGCGGCGGGCGGCGGCACCACATCCCGCACCCGGTACGCCGTCCCCGAGAACGTCCCGTCGTAGTCGTAGAAGAAGCGACCGCAGGGACGAGCCGGTCCGGGTCGCAAGCCTGCCTCGACGCCCGGCGGGGGCCGCGGCCGTCGTACGCCACATCGGCCCCCCAAGAACGTTGCAGAACCGGCTCCCCGGCGGAGGCATCACCCCTGCTCCGCCCCCATGTGCCGGTCGTCCGTCCCGGAACTCCCGCGGAATTGTCCGTGATCAGTAACAGACGGATCCCGGAGCAACCTTTCGCCGTCCTGACAGGTGCACAAGCAACACCGGGATGACAAGGGCGGGGCAGAAATGGCGCGGCATGGCGGGCGGGGTTGGTACGGCCGGGTATTCGCGGCGGCGGTCGGGGTGACGGCGGTGGCGGCGGCCACCTCGGTGTGGACCGCGCAGGCCGGCCCCTTCAGCGGGCAGCACTCGGGCGCCTCGGCCCACCCCTCCTCGGCGGCGGGCGCCGGACGGACGACCCCGGTGGCGGCGAGCATCGTCCACGCCTCGGACCGGGGCGCCCGGGGCGTCAACATCACCATCGACGACGGGCCGGACCCGGCGTGGACCCCGCAGGTCCTCCAAGTGCTCAAGGACAACGGGGTGAAGGCCACCTTCTGCATGGTCGGCACCCAGGCCCAGGCGCACCCGGACCTGGTCAAGGCGGTGGTGGCGGCCGGGCACCGGCTGTGCGACCACACCGTGTCGCACGACACCACCATGGACAAGAAGCCCAACTCCTACCAGTCCAAGGAGATCCTGGACGCCGCCGGCATGATCACCAAGGCCTCCGGGGGCGTCCGGCCGCTGTACTACCGGGCCCCGGGCGGTGCCTTCACGCCCTACAGCAGGCACCTCGCCGCCCAGCAGGGGATGCGGCCGCTGGGCTGGAACGTGGACTCCAAGGACTTCGAACGCCCCGGCACCGCCGCCATCGTCGCCACCGTCAAGAACGAGCTGTCCAACGGCCCGACGATCCTCTTCCACGACGCCGGCGGAGACCGCTCCCAGACCGTGGCGGCCCTGCACGAGATCCTGCCGTGGCTGAAGCAGCAGGGGTACTCGTTCGGTTTCCCGGTGCGCTGAGCACCTGCCCGGCAACTGCCGCCCGCACGTCAGAGCTTGGCGCCGAAGTCCTGCGTCCACCACGGCCCGCCCGACCCGTCGTGGACGCCCACGCCGATGTCCTTGAACGAGCAGTTGAGGATGTTGGCGCGGTGGCCGGGACTGTTCATCCAGGACTCCATCACCGCCTCCGGCGTCTGCTGGCCCTGGGCGATGTTCTCCCCGTACGTGGACCACTTGTAGCCCGCGGCGGTGATGCGCGTCCCGGGGTCGAGGCCGTCCGGATTGGTGTGGTCGAAGAAGTCGCGGGCGGCCATGTCGTCGGAGTGGCCCTGCGCGGCCTTCTCCAGTTGGGGGTCCTCGGTGAGCGCGCCGCAGCCGCCCGCGGCCCGTTCCTTGTTCACCAGGGCGACCACCTGCGCCACGGTGTCCGACGGTGTCGACGACACCTCGGGGGTGCCGGTCGCCGTCCGTGACGGGCGGGTGGACGGGCGGGGAGCCGGCGCGTCCTTCTTCGCGGGGCTCGGGCTCCTGGAAGCGTTCGCCTTCTTCGTCGGTGACGCGGCGGGAGACGGAGACGTGGAGGCCGGCGGCGGAGTGTCGACGGCACCGGACTCCGACAGGTCAGCGACAGGGGCGCCCGCGGCGTGTTCGGCGCTCGCCCCTTCGCCGCCGGCCCAGGAATCCGTGCCGAAGTACCAGAGGCCGCCGCCCGCCACACAGGCCGCCACGACCGCCCCGCCGACGGCCCGGCGCCGGTTGCGCCGGCGGCGGCGTACCTCGCTCCGGGACGCCCGCCCGCGCGCGGCACGGTGTCCGGCTCCCGGACCCGATCCGGTACGGCCACCGGAGCTGCCGGAGGGCCGCGGCCCCGCGCCGGGCAGGGCCATCCCGGCCTCGGCCATCCCTCCCCAGGCAGCCCGCACGCCCGTCAGCAGCGAGGGCGCCGCGGCAACCAGGGCCAGCCCGGCCAGCAGCCCCTCCACGGGCATCAGCCCGCTCCACAGGCCCGAGCACCGCCCGCAGCCACGGGCGTGCCGGGCTATTCGTTTGCGCCACAGCGCCGAGGGCCGCCCGTCCCAGGTGCCCAGCATGCCGCGCAGTTCCAGGCACGGCGGCTGCGCGTCGAGCGCCCGCACCACCACGCGGGCCGCCTCCAGCTGCGCCTTCATCCGCTGCACCCGTACCGCGGTGTGCTGCGGCGACAGCTCGATTGCGGCAGCCACCTCGGCGCGGGTCAGCTCACCGGCGCACTCCAGCCACCACAGCGACAGCAGTCCACGGTCGTCGGGCTCCAGCCAGCGAGTGGCGCGCGCTGTCTCCCGGCGCTGGCCGGAGAGCTGCAGCTGTACGAGGGTGAGGTCCACGAAGTCGGCGCCCGGATCGGCGAGTTCCTCGGCCTCCTCCACGGTGCCCGGGGTGAACTGCCGGTCCTGCCACTGCTTGCGGATCTCGTTCATCGCGATCGCCACGAGCCAGGAACGGAAGCTCTCGGGGGCGCGCAGACCGCCCAGTCCGTCCAGGGCGCGCAGCATGGTCTCCTGCACCACGTCGTCGACGTCGACCGAGCCGTTCAGCGCCCGCCCCACGATGTTGTAGACCAGCGGGAGGTACGCGCCGACCAGGGCCTCCTGGGCTTCCGGGTCGCCCCCTCGGGCGGCGGCCACGAGTGCCGCCGGCTCCACCGTGCGCTGTGTCCCCATGAAAACTGTCCCGTCCTCGACGCCGAACGATCCTGCCCGATACCTGGGAGACCGGTGGGCGGGTCTCGGATAACAGTTCTTCGGACACACGCCCAGTCAACCAGTGGCGTTCCGGTGGATGTCTGGCTGGAGGTGCCGGGAGTAATTCGCTACCTTCCTTCGCATCTGTAGCTCGTTGTCCCTTCTGTGGAGGAGAACTTGACGTCCATGAGGAACGTTGCCGCCACTGTGGCGATCGCCGTCACCGCGCTGGCAGGGGCGTCCGTACCGGCCGGCGCTGCGGGCCCGTCGGGTGACGCGCAGGCCCAGGCCACCAACGTCGACGGGCGGACCGTCCAGGAGAGCGCCCCGCTGGAGCACTCGTTGCTCGACTTCGTGCAGCGCGCTGCTTCCCCGGACGAGAGCGAGCTCGGGGTGGCCTGCTTCAACGGGCGCACGGACGGCGAGCGAAGCGTCTATCTGACCTGCGACAGCCACACCTACCCGGTGTATGTGGACTGCACCGACGGCCGCCATGAGTTCCGGCGCTCCTACTCGGGCCGGTGGGACTTCCGTCTGACCTGCCCTGCGGGGACCCGGGCGGTGTGGGGCGGCAGTTGGTTCGGGCACGCGTAGTCCGCGACCGGTCATCGGAGCGTGACGTGCGGTCCTCGGGCCGTCGGCCGGAAGGGCGGAGAGGACTGGTCCCTCTCCGCCCTGCACGTCTTCCTCAAGCGTCATCGGCGACATAAGCACCTTGCCGCCCCAGGCGGGCGAGCGGCGAGAGGGCCATCAGGGCCGGCGACAACAGCACGCCTGCTGCGGTCACCAGCCCCGGCGCCGACGTTGAGCGTCAGGACGGCGAGGAGCGGCAGGACCACCAGGCTTGTCTGCTCGCCCAGTTGGGAGAACGGCACAGGGACCTCTCGTACGGCCGACAACGGGAAGCCCCGCTGTGCCCCCCGACGGCTTCTGCCGGACCAGGTTCGTCCTCAACACCCCGCACCCGCACGTCATTTACGCTCCGGCCGGCGCATATCGCCGGCATATCGAAAACCACATACGTGCCGGCAACACCGTGCTGCCTTGACTGGGGGTATGACTCGAACCCCGTCATCGGCACCTGCAACCAACCGCCGGACGCGCGGCCTGATGGTCGTCGGCCTGATCGTGGTCATAGCGGTGATCACCGCGGTCCTCGGCCACCAGGTGCCGAAGTCCTCGTCCTCCTCGTCGCTTTCGCCTCCGTCGGCCGTATTACCTTCGGATGCTCGTCACGGTGAGCACAGTGGTGCGCTGGGCGAGGCCGACGGGATCGTCCCCGACGGCGTGACGGTCTTCGACGACACGATTCCGGCCGTGGCCAAGCTCGATCCGGAACTGCTCAAGGCCCTGCGCCGGGCGGCGTCGGCTGCCGCTCACGACGGAGTCACCTTCTACGTCAACAGCGGCTGGCGTTCAAAGGCGTACCAGAACCAGCTGCTTCGCCAGGCGGTCGCCAAGTACGGATCCGAGAACGAGGCCGCCCGATGGGTGGCCACCGCGGCCACGTCCCCGCACGTCACGGGAGACGCCGTCGACCTCGGGCGATCCGATGCGACGGCGTGGCTGTCACGGCACGGCGCCGAGTACGGCCTGTGCCAGATCTACCGGAACGAAACCTGGCACTACGAACTGCGGATCAGTGCGATCGCTCGTGGCTGTCCGCGGATGTACGCCGACCCCACCGAGGACCCGAGGATGCAGCAGTGAACGGCAGTGAGCGAGGACGGACGATGACGCAGGTGGACGCGGCGGAGACCGGACAGGACGGCGCCGACCGCCGGGACACCGGCTCCCGTGCCTGGAGCGCGCCCCTCCGCCAGGCCATCCGTAGAGCGTCCCGGCCCGAGCCCTGGAAGCGCGGCCCGGTCCTGGCGGCGTCGGCGCTGCTGCTCGGCCTGCTCATGCTGCTGCACGCCGAGGTCCCCAACCGGGTGGGGAACCTCGGCAGCCTGGTGGAGACCTTCCTGCCGTGGTTCGGCGTGTTCGTCCCGGTGCTGCTGGCCGGAGCGATCTGGCGCCGCTCCGCCTCCGCGGTGGCCGCGCTGCTGCTGCCGGTGACGGTGTGGCTGCACCTCTTCGGCGGGATGCTCGGCGACAAGTCCCACCCGGGCAGCTACCTCACCGTGGCCGGCCACAACGTCGGCGCCGACAACCCCGACCCGGCCGGCACCGCCCGCGACCTCATCGCCTCCGGCGCGGACGTGCTGGCGCTCGAGGAGCTCACCCCGCAGGCGCGGGGCGTCTACGAGAAGGGACTGGCGAAGGCATACCCGTACCACGCGGTGCTGGGCACGGTCGGGCTGTGGAGCAAGCTGCCGATCTCGGACACCCGGCCGATCGACACCGGGATGGACTACGGACCGCTGGCGGCCACCAAACCGGCCGCCGTCAAGCTGACCTACAACCGGGCGCTGCGCACCACGGTGGCCACACACCACGGTTCGCTGGCGGTGTATGTGGCCCATCTGGGATCCGCACGGGTGAATCCGCGAGCGGGCTTCGCGACGGACTCACGGGACAGGAACGCGCAGATGCTCGCCAAGGCCGTCGCCGCCGAGAAGAGCAAGCGGGTGGTGCTGCTCGGCGATCTCAACGGCACCACCGACGACCGCGCGTTCGCCGGCCTCACCTCGCAGCTGCGCTCCGCGCAGCAGCTGGCCGGGGACGGCTTCGGCTTCAGCTGGCCGGCGAGGTTCCCGGTGGCGCGGATCGACCAGATCCTGGTCCGCGGTGTGCAGCCGGACAGCTCGTGGGTGCTGCCGGCCACCGAAAGCGACCACCTGCCGGTGGCGGCCGGAATCAGCTGGTGAACACCGCGCCATAGGCTGATCCCCGTTGCGAGATCACCACACGTGAGAGGACGTCCGACCATGACACAGGCCCGGCAGCAGTCCCCGAGCGGCGCGAGGGATCAGGCGGCGATCGAGGAATTCCTGCGCGACCATGGAGCCGGCCGATCACCCCACCCGGGCGGCACACTGCTCGAGCACCTGCTGCGGGTTCAGCGGCTGCTGGCCGCATGGGGAGCCGGCCCCGACGTCCAGACCGCGGGACTGTGTCACGCGACGTACGGAACCGACGGCTTCGCCACGTCCCTGCTGCCCCTCACCGAACGGGCCACGCTCGTCGCCCTGATCGGTGAGCCGGCGGAGGGACTGGTCTACCTGTACGCCAGCTGTGACCGCGCCGTCGTCTACCCACGCATCGACGGCAGCTCGGCGGTCGCCTTCCGGGACCGCTTCACCGGCCGCGAACACCAGCCCTCCCCCGACGAGCTGAGGGCGTTCCTCGACATCACGGCCGCCAACGAACTCGACGTACTGGCACACAACGCGGAACTGGCCAAGCAGTACGGCCCCGGCCTGTACGGCTTCCTCACACGGGCCGGCTCGCTGTTGTCTGCCGGCGCGCAGGACGCCGTTGCCCGGCAACTGGGCCACCTGCCGTAGGCTCCGCAGCCGTCGTCAGAGGCCGAGTCGGCCCGACAGACGCGCCATGCCTTCGTCCCGAGCAAGCTCCGTTACGGCGTCGCCAGGCCCAAGGGGGCGAACGTGTGCCGCTCCCAGAGACGGCGGGAGACCTCTTCGGGGTAGGCGGCCACCGTCAAGCATTTCACTTGGCGAACCAGCTGGCTGTTCGGAAGACGGAGACGTACGGAATTCCCTCGTCAGCGACTCCGGCCTAAGTAGGGTCATCCGAATGAAGGCACTTTTGTTATCCGGTGGTTCAGGCACCCGTTTGCGCCCCATCACCTATACGTCGGCCAAGCAGCTCGTTCCGGTCGCGAACAAGCCGGTGCTGTTCTACGGCCTGGAGGCGATCGCCGAGGCGGGCATCACCGAGGTCGGGATCGTCGTCGGGGACACCGCGGAGGAGATCCGGGAGGCGGTCGGGGACGGTTCCGCGTTCGGCCTCGACGTCACGTACATCCCTCAGGCGGCGCCGCTGGGGCTGGCCCATGCGGTGCTGATCTCCCGCGAGTTCCTCGGCGAGGACGACTTCGTGATGTACCTCGGCGACAACTTCGTCGTCGGCGGCATCACCGATCTGGTGGACGCCTTCCGCACGGAACGGCCCCAGGCGCAGATCCTGTTGACGAAGGTGCCGAACCCGACCGCGTTCGGGGTGGCCGAGCTGGACGCGTCGGGCCAGGTGACCGGCCTGGAGGAGAAGCCCGCGCATCCCAAGAGCGAGCTGGCGCTGGTGGGCGTCTATCTGTTCACCCCGGCGATCCATGAGGCGGTGCGGTCGATCGAGCCGTCCGCGCGCGGCGAGCTGGAGATCACGGACGCCATTCAGTGGCTGATCGACGACGGGCGTGAGGTGCGCTCCACGACCATCTCCGGGTACTGGAAGGACACCGGGAACGTCACCGACATGCTCGAGGTCAACCGCTCGGTGCTGGAGAGCCTGGAGCGCCGGATCGACGGCACGGTCGACGCCGACAGCGAGATCATCGGCCGGGTGCGGATCGAGCCGGGGGCGAAGGTGACCGGCAGCCGGATCGTGGGCCCGGCGGTCGTCGGTGCGAACGCCGTGATCACCGACTCGTACATCGGCCCGTTCACCTCGATCGCCGGCGACTGCCGGATCGAGGACAGTGAGATCGAGTACTCCATCGTGCTGCGCGACTCCTCGGTGAGCGGCGTCCGGCGGGTGGAGGCCTCCCTCATCGGCCGCAATGTCGAGGTCACTCCCGCGCCCCGCAAGCCCGCTTCCCACCGTTTCGTCCTCGGCGATCACAGCAAGGTGCAGATTGCCTCGTGACCACCACTGTGCGGGCAACGGGCTTGTGGGGCCGACCGGTTGCTGCGCCGGCCGAGAGGGCCGGCGCAGCAACCGCGTGCGTGGGGGGGGCGAGGGCCTCAGCGCGTGACTTGTGCCGCCCTTTCGATGACCTCGGCGACCAGACGGGGATGCGATACGGCCACCGAGTGCGAGGCGGCGACCTCGATGGTGTGGGCGTGGGCCCGCCGGGCCATGAAGCGCTGCACGGCGGCAGGGATGTTGAGGTCCTGCGTGGTGACGACGTCCCAGGCGGGCCTGTCCTTCCAGGCGGCGACGGTGGCCTTCTCCTCCAGCGCCGCCTGGGCGATGGGCCGTTGGGCGGCGGCCATCAGAGCGGCCTGGTTCGCGGGGACGTCGGCGGCGAACTGGTGACGGAACTTGTCCTGCTTGATGTAGAGGTCGGTTCCGGCGGTGCCGTCGGCATTGACGGAGGGAACGGGGTCGAGGGCCTCCGGGAGGGTGGAGCCCGGGTACTTGTTGGTCAGACCGAGGGCGTTCTCGCCGGGTGCCGGGAGAAAGGCCGCGACGTAGACGAGGGCCTTGACCTGGGGGTCGTCGGCGGCGGCCGCGCTGATCACCGAGCCGCCGTAGGAGTGGCCGACGAGGATCTTGGGGCCCTTGACGTGGTCGAGGACGGTACGCAGGGCGGCAGCGTCGCCGTGGGGTCCGCGCAGCGGGTTGGCTGCCGCGACGACCGGGTAGCCGTCTGCGTGCAGTCTTCGCATCACGCCGTTCCAGCTGGAGCCGTCGGCGAAGGCACCGTGTTCCAGGACGATGGTCGGCCTGGCCCGCACGCCCTCCCCAGCAGGCCGGGATGCGCCGTTCGCGGTGGCGGCGAGGGTACCGGCCACGGCACCTGCTGCGACTGTCGCGGCGGCAACCGTCGCGAGCCGCCGTCCGCCGACGCGCTTCGTTCCCTCTTGGGCCTTCACCGCGGGTCACCGTTCTGAGAGGCCGTGCTCACGTTGATGGTCACGGCGATGTTGTCGCGGGTGGCCTTGGAGTACGGGCAGATCCGGTGGGCGGCCTCCGCGAGCTCACGGGCGGTGTGCTCGTCGACCCCGCCGAGGACGGGGTTGAGCGTGGCGGAGAGGGTGAACTCGCCGTCGTCGCCGTGCGTGAGCGTGATCTCGGAGGTGATGGCGGTGCTGGTGAGCTTGATCCTGCGGGTGGCTGCGGCACGGCGCAGGGCGCCGAGGAAGCAGGCTGCCCAGCCGGCGGCGAAGAGCTGTTCCGGGTTGGTGGCGTCGCCCGCGCCGCCGAGTTCCTTGGGTATGGCCAGGCTGTGGTCCAGGAGGCCGTCCTGCGAGCGGACGGTGCCGCCGTTGCGGCCCTCTCCGGTGACATTGACGACGGCTGTGTAGCTGACTGCCATGACGGGTCCCCATCTTGGGTCGGGATGTGTCGGGAAGGTGGGCTGCACGGTTGATGCAGCGAGGCCGGTCAGTGCCGGTGCGGCGGGACGCAGCGGAAGCTGTCGGCGTCCGCCGGGTCGCCCTGCCCCTTGTAGTGGGAGATCAAGGGGTAGCGGCACAGGTCGCGGGTGAGTGTCCGGCCGGAGGCGTTGGTCAGGGACGCGGTGAGTGTTGCGGGCGCCTTGCCCTGCTCGACCCACTTCGTCAGAGCCGCCAGGTCGTCCACCGCGCCCTTGAGTGCACAGTGGGCGGTGCCCGGAGCGAGGAAGAGGCGGTAGAAGTCGTCGACCCGGTGCGAGCCGCCCAGCTTCCGCTCGACGCGCTCGCGGTAGTCGACAGTGCCTTGGGTGGGGATCAGCTGGTCCGCCTGACCGTGGTAGGTGAGGAGCTTGCCCCCGGCGTCACGGAACGCGGACAGATCCGGGTCGTCCGTACCGATGAGCTTGCCGTACTCGTCCCGGGACTGCCTGAACGTCTGCGTGAACTGGTCGTACGTCAGCTTCGAGGTGTCGAAGGACGGCTGCTTCTTCACCCATGACGCGACCCAGGCGGCCGGGACGGAGAACGGGGCGTCGCCCGCGAGATACGTGAAGTCGGCGCCGACCGGCAGGCCGTACCAGAGCCTCTTGCCCGAGGTGGTCCGCGGGCCGTCCCAGATCTTGCGCACCACGGCCGCGTCGGCTGCCGTGACGGTCTCCTCCTCGCCGGCGCAGACGACCTTGGTGCCGATGAGACTGCGGGGATCGTAAGTGCACCGCTCGGCGTCGGCGACCAGGCCGTCCTTGATTCCGTCGAGCTTGTCGCAGGCCTTGAGGGCGGCCTGGTTGAAGGCGTTGAGCTTGCAGATGCCCGGGCGGGTCTTCGCCTCGTTCATCACCACCTGCGGCCACAGGGTGGCGACCTCGAACGCGTCCCAGTTGACGGCGGGTGCGTCGGCGAGGATGCCGTCGAAGTCGTCCGGGTGGCGCTGGGCCTCCATATAGCCTTGGCGTCCGCCGGTGGAGCAGCCGTTCCAGTAGGAGTAGGAGGCGGCCTTGCCATAGACCTCGTCGACGACCTGCTTGCCGACGAGCGCCATCTCGTGCTGGGAGCGGTCGGCGAAGTTCTGCAGCAGCGCGGTGTCGACCTGCCCTTTGCCGTTCAGCGCCCAGCCGGTGTCCAGGACGTCGCCCACGCCGGCGTCGGTGGTGGCGGTGGCATAGCCGTTCTTGACCGCTGTTGCCAGGCCAACTCCGTTGTCCCCGGCGGCGTAGGCACTGCCGCCGAGCGCTTGGAAACGGCCGTTCCAGCCCTGCGCGGGCAGCCACGTCCGCACCTTGGCGTGGTCACCGTCTCCGGGATGGGTGAGGGTGACGGTCACTTCGCAGTAGGCCGGCACGTCGGTGACCGAACCGCCAAGGATCCCGGTCCCGTTGACGGTGCCGCCCTCCTGGCGGGTCACCGTCACGGACTCCACCTCGGTGCCGGCCGGGGCCGGCACGGAGACGGTCGAACAGTTGAAGGGGGCGGCGGAGCCCCGGCTGTCGGCGGAAGCTCCGGTCGGCAGACACAAGGCGGCCGCCAGCGGCACTCCGGCCGCCAGAAAGGTCAGAAGTCGTCTCATCGGCTTTCCTGTCATGACGAACGGACGCCTACAGCCCCAGGTCCAGGGCGAGGCACGAGTAGTACTTCCAGGAGCCCTCGGGGTTGTACGAGGCGACCCCGCCACCGTGGCCGGCTTCCACCTCTTCGGTCATGTCCTCGAAGCGGATGCGCTCGGGGAGCGAGCCGTAGCGCGCGTGCCGCGCCGACGCGGCCGGGTCCGTCAACGGTTCCTTGTTCATGGCCGAACTCCATTTCTTCATCGGGCGATGCCTCGATAGCGTAACCACTCTGACAGGTGACGTCGGCAGCCACAAGGGTGGTCACCTGTCTAATCGGTTACTCATCTCACTTCGTAACCTTTTTGACAGGTGACGCACTCCGTGTCAGAGTCGCCCCGCCGAACTCGCAGCAGCAGTGCGGCACTTGGCCCACTACAAGTGGAGACTTCAGATGATCAACAGGCGCACCTTCAACGCAGCCATGGGTCTGGGCACGGGAGCGGCCGCCGCCTCACTGGCCGGCCTTCAGGGTGTTGCGAGCGCCGCGCCGGCCCTCGCGGCCACTGCGGGCGCCCCCACCTCGTTCCCCTCGCTCAAACAGGTCAAGGCAGGTCTGCTGGACGTCGGTTACGCCGAACTGGGCCCCGCTCACGGCCCGGTGGTCATCTGCCTGCATGGCTGGCCGTACGACATCCACAGTTACGTCGATGTCGCTCCGCTGCTGGCGGCCGAGGGCTACCGCGTGATCGTGCCCTACCTCCGTGGCCACGGCACCACTCGGTTCCTGTCCTCCCACACGTTCCGCAACGGACAGCAGTCGGCGATCGCCCTGGACATCATCGCGCTGATGGATACCCTCAAGATCCACAAGGCGGTGATCGCAGGCTTCGACTGGGGCTCACGGACCGGCGACATCCTCGCCGCGCTGTGGCCCGAGCGCGTCAAGGCCCTGGTCTCGGTGAGCGGTTACCTCATCACCGACCGCAAGGCCCAGCTCGAACCGCTCGCGGCGGCCGCGGAACACACGTGGTGGTACCAGTTCTACTTCGCCACCGAGCGCGGCAAGAAGGCCATGGAGGACCTCGACCACCGCATGCAGTTGACCCGGCTGGTCTGGGATCTCGTCTCGCCGACCTGGGCCTTCGACGACGCCACCTTCGCGCGCACCGCGGCTGCCTTCGACAACCCCGACTACGCCGCGGTCGTCATCCACAACTACCGCTGGCGGCTCAGCGTGGCCGAGGGCGAACCCCGCTACGACCGCTACGAGGAGAAGCTGGCCACGGCACCGCCCATCACGGTGCCCACCCTCACCCTCGACCCCGAGAAGGACCCCTTCACTCTGCCCGGCAACGGTTCCATGTACCGCGACAAGTTCACCGGCAGGTACGAGCACCGGACACTGACCGGCATCGGCCACAACCTGCCTCAGGAGGCACCGACGGCCTTCGCCCAGGCCGTGGTCGACGCGGACCGCCTCTGAACGGGGGAAGTCAGTCCGTCGCGCGCTCCGCAAGGGAGTACGACACCGCCCGCTCCTGCTTGTGGCGAGTCACCCGCCCCTGCGCGACGAGTGACTCGAGGGTGCCGCGCACGACCTGCGGGGTGGGCGAACGGTCCGGATACCGCTGCTTCAGCTCGTCACACAGAGCCCTCGCCGGCCGCGGCCGGTCCTGGGTGCCAAGCAGTTCGATCAGGAGATCTCCGAGCGGACGCGCCGGAGAAGGGCTCGGCTCCTCGTTCCGTTCGGCGAGCCGGAGGATGTCCGTCAGGAGGGCTTCCTCCTGCTTCAACATCTTGATCTTCTCGGTCAGTTCGCGCTGTCGTCGGCGGTTCTCCGCCAGGTCGGACACGGCTTGTTCGACGTAGCGCGCCCGGAGAGAGGTGGCTGCTTGACCGGTCACAACCGTTCACTCCCCCGGCGTCAGCTCTTCGCGCCGTGCTGGCGCGCCCGGTACGCGGCGGCCTTGACCCTGTTTCCGCAGGTTCGCATGGCGCACCACTCCCGTCGGTGGCCCCGTGAACGATCGAGGTAGACCTGGGTGCACTCGGGGCGGGAACACTCGCGCAGCAGCGCCGCCTCCTCACCGCCGATGATCTCGACGGTTTCACGGGCGAGGGCGGCGAGCCCTTGGACGACCGTGCCGGTACGGGTCGTACCGTCGGGACCGAGCCGCACGGTCACGGGGAGACCGGACGCCTGCAGGTTCACCTCGGCGACCGCCTCGGCGGGCAACGGCCGCCGTTCGATACGGGCCGCCACCAGGGAGTAGATCGCCTCACGCAGCTCCACGGCGAGGGAGAGGTCGACCTCGCTCGCCCCGGGCGCCAGATCGAGCATCCCGGACTCCAGGAACCAGTCGTCGAGCAGCTCGGGAGTGGCGAGCTTCTCGAGCGGCTCGCCGTTGCGTCGCGCCCGCAACGTGCCGACGAAGTCCAAAGGGAGGGTCCCGCAGGGAAATGCATGATTCACGTAACCATATTGACGGGTGACACATGGATGTGCAAGATCCCGCCCGCCAGGAGTGGTGCGCCCCAAGATCCGTACCTTTGATTCAACGGCACATGTCGCGATGGACCATTTCTTCAGCGGCCTTGCGTCGCCTGTACCGATACTCAGAGCAAGAATGGTTTTTTCATTGACAGCGGAAAAGATTCGACCTTAGGTTTCCGGCCATGCGCCCGACCTTCTCCCGGCAGTCGGCCCCCAGCATGACCCCGGCCGCCTCCCTGGTCTTCACCACGCTGCTCTCCCACGGCCCGCTCACCCGGGCCGAGGTGGGGCGGCGCACCAAGCTCTCTGCGGCCGCGGTCACCAAGGCCGTCCGTCCGCTGATGGAACTCGGCTATCTCGTCGAGGGCGCGGACGAAGAGGCGCGGCCCGCGGTGGGGCGGCCGGCCACCCTGGTGTCGGTTGACGCGGGAAGGGCGCTGTTCATCGGGGTGAAGGTGACCGGCGACGAGATCATCGGCGTGCTGGCCGACCTGTGCTGCCGTATCCGTGTGTCCCGGCACGTGGCCCTCTCGGGGCGCGAGCCGGAGGCCGTGCTGCCCGCCATCACCGCGCTGGTACAGGAGTTGCTCATCGAGGCCGTCGGGTTCGGTGTGCAGGTACGGGGGCTGGGCCTCGCGATCTCGGGGGACGTGGACCGCGCGAACGGTGTGGTCCGCTACTCGCCCTTCCTGGAGTGGCGCGACGTACCGCTCGCCGAGCTCACCGCAACCGCGACCGGTCTGCCGGTCACCGTCGACAACGACGTGCGGGCGCTCACGGTCGCCGAGCACTGGTTCGGGGCCGGAGTCGGGCTCTCGGACTTCGCCCTGGTGACCGTGGGCGCCGGCATCGGCTGTGGCCTGGTGGTGCACGGCCGGGTGGTGTCGGGTGCGCACGGCGTGGCCGGTGAGATCGGGCATCTGTCCCTCGACCCGAGGGGTCCGCTCTGCCATTGCGGCAACCACGGGTGCGTGGAGGCGATCGCGGCGGACCCCGCGATCCTCCGCGCGGTGAGTGCGGCCACGGGCAGGCAACTGACCGATGTGGGCGAGGCGTTGGACCTGGCCCACGGCGGAGACCCGGGTGCCCGAGCGGTCTATGCGCAGGCCGGCGAGGCCATCGGCAAGGCCATCGCCTCCCTGGTGAACCTCCTCGGCCCCGAGCGGGTGGTCATCTCCGGGGAGGGCCTGGCCGCGTACGACCTGTTCGCCGAAGGCATCCGGGACGCGTTCGCCGCGTCCGCCTTCGGTACCGCTTCGCAGTGTGACGTGATGACCCGTCCGCTGCCCTTCGAGGAGTGGGCGCGCGGGGCCGCGGCCACCGCGATCCAGTCCTTCATGGGGTCGGAGACGTACGAGGAGTAGCCACGATGCTGCAGAGCCGCAACCCGCAGTCCGCCACGGTCACCGACCTCCCTTAGCCCGAATTCACCGATACCCCGCCCCCACCGGGTACCGCCGCACCACTCCACTCACCGCACAAGCAGGAGGCGAGCCATGCCCTCATCCCCCTCCAGAGCCCTCCCCGGCTTCACGCGCCGTCCCCTCAGAGCCGTGCTGGTCCTGGCCGTCACGGCCGGGCTCGGCACCGCGGTGCCGGCCGCCGCCACTCAGGCAGCGCCCCTCGCCTCCAAGTCGGCGACCACAGCGGCCGGTTCGGCTCCGGCCACGGCGGACACCGCCTCCGGCCCGGCGGCCAAGCCGTACATGGGCTGGTCGAGTTGGAGTATGCAGTCCTCCCAGTACCCGGGCCTGAACCCGGACGGCAACTACAGCTACCTCACCGAGGCGAACGTACTGAAGCAGACCGACGCCCTGGCCGCCACGCTGAAGAAGTACGGCTACGACCACGTCAACATCGACGCCGGCTGGTGGATGGACAAGAACTGGACCTCCGAGTTCGACCAGTACGGCCGGCAGACCCCCGACCCGGTGCGCTTCCCGCACGGTATGAAGTCGGTCGCCGACCACATCCACGCCAAGGGCCTCAAGGCCGGCATCTACCTCCCCGTGGGCCTGGAGAAGGGAGCGTACGGCGACGGCAGGACACCGATCCACGACGCCCCGGGCTGCACCACCGCGAACGTCGTCTACCCGGACCTGCGCACCACCAACGGCTGGGACAGCGCCTACAAGCTGAACTTCGACAACCCCTGCGCGCAGAAGTACATCGACTCGCAGGCGCAGCTGCTCGCGGGCTGGGGCTACGACTTCCTCAAACTGGACGGAGTGGGCCCCGGCTCGTCCAAGTCCGGTGACAACTACAACAACGTCGCCGACGTCGCCGCCTGGCACCAGGCCATCGCCGGCACCGGGCGGCCGATCCACCTGGAGCTGTCCTGGTCGCTCGACATCTCCCACGCCGCGGACTGGAAGAAGTACTCCAACGGCTGGCGCATCGACACCGATGTCGAGTGCTACTGCAACACCCTGGTCACCTGGGAGAACTCGGTCGACGACCGGTGGAACGACGCCCCCGCGTGGAGCCGCAAGGCGGGCCCCGGCGGCTGGAACGACCTCGATGCGATCGACGTCGGCAACGGCGCGATGGACGGCCTCACCAAGGCCGAGCGACAGAGCTACATGACGCTGTGGGCCATCAACAAGTCGCCCCTGTTCACCGGTGACGACCTCACTCGGCTCGACAGCTACGGCCTCTCCCTGCTCACCAACCAGGAGGTCATAGCGGTCGACCAGAACACCTCGCCCGTCGCGCGTCCCGTCACCCCGATGGGCGACCAGCAGGTCTGGGGGACCAGGAACCCCGACGGCAGCTACACCGTCGCGCTGTTCAACCTCGGCGGCTCGCCGGCCTCCGTCACCGCGGACTGGGCGTCCTTCGGTTTCACGGGCGCGGCCGCCGTGCGCGACCTGTGGAACCACCAGAACCTCGGCACGTACAAGAACCGGATCACCTCGACGCTGCCCGCGCACGGCTCCCGGCTGTTCACCGTGAAGCCCGGCGGCGCTCCCCTGGCGACCACCCGTTACGAGGCCGAGTCCGGCAACAACACCCTGACCGGGAACGCCTCCGTCGCCTCCTGCGAGGCATGCTCCGGCGGCAAGAAGATCGGCAACCTCTACCTCGACAGCAAGCTGCAGTTCAACGACATCACGGTGAAGAAGGACGGCATCTACACCGTCGACGTCGGCTACGTCAGCGGCGACGCCCGCTCGGTGACCGTCTACTCCAACAGCGGCCACGGCACGAGCCTGAGGTTCCCGTCCACCGGTGACTGGAACACGGTCGAGACCGTCAGCGTCCAGCTGGCCCTCCACGCGGGCTCCAACACGATCACCTTCGACAGCGGCTGGGACTACTCCCCCGACATCGACCGGATCGACGTACCCAAGTCCGCCTGATCGGCCTCCCGTCCTGATCAGTACACCTCCCGACGGCCCCCATCCGTCGTTCCCGCATGCGCCCTTCCCTCCCGGACATGGAGTGCACAACGTGGACACTCAGCACCCCGAGTCATCCGACAACCACCCGAGCCGCAGACGCTTTCTGACCTTCGCCTCCACGGCCGGCGCGGTCGCCGCCCTCGGCGGTCTGCCCGCTTTCACCGCCTCGGCTGCCCCCCTCCGGCCCGCGTCCTCCCCCTTGCTGTCCCCGGCCGCCGCCGCGAGGAACCAGCTGTGGTGGCGGGCCCCCGGTTCCCCCGGCTCGATGATCCAACAGGGTCTGCCGGTCGGCAACGGGCGCCTCGGAGCGCTCACGAGCAACGACCCCGCCGCCGAACTGCTGACGATCACCGACTCCACCCTGTGGACCGGCGGACTCAACGACACCCTGCAGAGCGACGGCCAATTCCCTTACGGCCGTGACGACTTCGGCTCGCTGACCCTGCTGGCCGAACTCACCGTCGACATCCCCGCGCACGACCTGGGCTCGGTCAACAACTACCGTCGTACCCTCGACCTGGCCCAGGGCTTCGTCAGCGCCTCGTACGACCTGTCCGGCGTCACCTACCAGCGGCAGGTCTTCGCCAGCCGCCCGGACGACGTCATCGTCCTGTACTTCTCCCAGCAGGGCGGGGGCAGTTACACCGGCACCGTCTCCCTCACCGGCACCCACGGTGAGACCACCACGGCCAACCGCACGGAGCGCTGTGCCTCGTTCGGGGCGTCCTTCGCCAACGGCTTGAAGTACGGCGCCGCCGTCACGGCCTACAGCAGCGCGGGCTCGGTCGCCGTCGACGGAACGTCGATCTCGTTCCGCCACTGCAAGGACCTGACCGTCGTGGTCAGCGGGGGCACCAACTACGCCCCTGACGCGGCCGCCGGTTTCCGCGACCCGTCAGTGGAGCCGCAACGCCTGGCGCGAACCAAGGTCCTGGCCGCCGCCGGTCACGCCGCGAGCACCCTGCTGCACACCCATGTCGCCGACTTCCGCCCGGTGTTCGAGCAGCAGGACATCAATCTCGGTACGTCGTCCGCCGCCCAGCGCGGGCTGGACACCTGGCAGCGGGTGCAGGCGCGCTACCGGGACGATGTCCCCGACCCCGAACTCGAGGCGGCCTACCTGCAGTTCGGCCGCTACCTGATGATCTCCGGATCGCGGGGCAGCCTGCCGATGGGACTGCAAGGCCCTTGGCTGGACGGCAACGACCCCGACTGGATGGGCGACTACCACACCGACGTCAACGTCCAGATGAACTACTGGATGGCCGACCGGACGGGCCTTTCCGAGTGCTTCGACGCCTTCGCGGACTACTGCCTCGCACAGCTTCCCTCGTGGACGGACGTCACGCAGCGGCTGTTCAACACCTCGGCCAACAGGTTCCGGAACTCCAGCGGGAAGGTCGCGGGTTGGGCCGTTGCCTTCTCCACCAACCCTTACGGCGGCAGCGGTTGGTGGTGGCACCCCGCGGGCAATGCCTGGATCTGCCAGAACCTGTTCGAGCACTACGAGTTCACCCAGGACCGCGCCTACCTCGAAAGGATCTATCCCCTTCTCAAGGGCGCCGTGGAGTTCTGGGAGGCCCGCCTCATCACCACGACCGTCACCGACGCCTCGGGAGCCTCGCGCGAGGTCCTCGTCGACGACAGCGACTGGTCGCCCGAGCAGGGCCCGCAGGACGCCAAGGGCATCACCTACGCCCAGGAAGCGGTCTGGAACCTCTTCGGCAACTACCGCAACGCCACCCGCGTACTCGGCAAGGACCTCTCCTACGGCACGACCGTCGACGGCCTGCGTGAGCGCCTCTACCTGCCCGTGGTCAGCCCGAAGACCGGCTGGCTGGAGGAGTGGATGTCGCCCGACAACCTCGGCGAGACCACACACCGTCATCTCTCCCCGCTGTTCGGTCTCTTCCCCGGCGACCGGATCCGCCCGGACGACTCCACCCCGAAGGACATCCTCGCCGGCGCGAAGGCCCTGCTGACCGCCCGCGGCATGAACAGCTACGGATGGTCCAACGCCTGGCGCAGCCTGTGCTGGGCACGGCTGAAGAACGCGGAGAAGGCCTACCAGCTGGTCGTCAACAACCTGAAGCCGTCGGTGAACGGCAGCAACGGCAGCGCGTCCAACCTCCTCGACATCATGGACATGGGAGGGGGCCGCGGCATCTTCCAGATCGACGCGAACTTCGGCACCCCCTCCGCGATGATCGAGATGCTGGTCTATTCGCGCCCCGGTCACGTCGAGTTGCTGCCCGCCCTGCCCGCCGCCTGGGCGGCTTCCGGCTCGGTGTCCGGCGTCGGTGTCCGCGGCGGCTTCGTCGCCGACCTCAAATGGCGGGGCGGCAAGGTCACGCAGCTGACGCTCAGAAGCGTCGGCGGCCGCGACACGACCGTCTTCGCGGGCAGCACCTCTCGGAAGGTCAGCCTCAAGCCCGGGGCGTCCGTCATGCTGAGCAACTTCGGCTGAGTCCGGTCCGGCCCTGCTCCCGATGGGACCACGACAAGAGCGGAGAGAACGACGATGTCCTCTGCAAAGGGAAGACCGGCGGTGGGTCGCCCACCGCGCCGCAGATCACTGCTGTCCGTGTGCGGCGCACTGACCGGCGTGGCGCTCGCGGTCGTTCCGCTGAGCACCGCCACCGTGGCAGGCGCGACCACCTCCTCGTCGCAGGGCAAGACCACCAGGGTCAGTGCCTGGTCGCCCAGCATGACGACCGGCGGCCCGTCCTTCGACAACCAGACCATCCGGATGGTGGTGCACAGCAGCGTCGCGGGCTGGGGCGCACGCATCACCCTGTCCAATCGGTACAGCGGCGCCCCCCTCGAAGTCGGCGAGGTGGACATGGCCGTCCAGGCCGACGGCGGCGAGGCGACACGCGGAACCATCCGCAACGTCACCTTCGCAGGCTCCCGCCGCCTCACGATCCCGGCCGGCGAGCAGGTGGTCAGTGACGTCGTCCCGATCCCGGTCGGCGCCGGCGAGAACCTGCTCGTCAGCCTCTACCTCCCCGGTGCGCCGGGCATGTCGACCTGGCACTCCGACGCCTTCGACACCACCTACATCGCCTCCGGCAACCACACCGGCGACGACAGCGCCGCCGCGTTCGGCACGACCACGACCTCGTGGTACTACCTCGCGGGCCTCGACGTTCTGTCATCGACCGCGAGGGGCACCGTCGTTGCCGTCGGCGACTCCATCACGGACGGCTACCACTCCTCGACCGGCACCTACACCCGGTGGCCCGACTTCCTCGGCCGCCGGCTCGGCGCCGGACCGGGCCCGCAGGGGCTGAGCGTCGTCGACGCCGGCATCGGCGGCAACCGCGTCCTCACCGACGTCCCGAACCTGTGGCAGGGGGTCAGCGCCCTCAAGCGCTTCGGCCACGACGCCCTCGGACAACCGGGCGTCAAAGACGTCATCCTCTTCGAAGGCATCAACGACATCGGCAACAACGCCGGCCCCGACGGCCGACCGCTCACCGCCCAGGACCTCATCAACGGCTACCGCACCCTGATCGACCAGGCACACGCCGCCCACGTCAACATCATCGGGGCGACCCTGATGCCCGACCAGGGCAACGGCTACTACACGCCCGCCGCCGAGGCGATCCGGCAGAGCGTCAACCGGTGGATCCGCACCGGCGGCGCCTTCGACGGCGTCATCGACTTCGACCGGGCCATGCGTGACCCCGCAAACCCGGCCGCCCTCAACCCGTCGTACGACTCCGGCGACCACATCCACCCCAACGACACGGGCATGAAGGCCATGGCGGACGCGATCGACCTGCGGCTCCTGCGCAGCTGACGCCCCGCCACTCGACGCGGCAGTGTCCGCACGCACTCACAGCGCGGGCGGACACTGCCTCCCGAGGTCCGGCTCGGGGTCGGGGTCAGGGGGCGGTGTTCAGCATGATTTAGCGCGGACCCCCGGGCGTTCACGCCCGGGAGGAAGCGCTTTTCAAGACAGGGGTGACCTGCACGGGCGCATGGGTCTGCACTGTTGCCCTCAGTCGGGTCGCTTCTGGTTCTCGATGTACTCCTTGATGATCTCTAGCGGTGCGCCGCCGCAGGATGCGGCGGCCAACGTGACCTTCACCGATCCTGGCGGTGCCATCCAGCAGAACGCCCAGTAGTCCGCGCCGTCTTGCTGCGCCGCGCCGGCAGCCGGTGCAGCGGCCCCCACGGTCGCTGTCGCCTGTCGGCACCTTCGTGTCGACGCGCGATGCGAAGCACCTTGCCGACGGTAGGTGTTCGAGAAGGACGGATCGGCCTCGCAGACCGCCTTGAGGACATTACGTCACACCCTTCTGACATGGAGGTATCCCCGCGTCACTCCCCCGGCACAGGCAACACGGGGGCTTCCGTTTGCAACCGGTGGCCGGACCGCGGCAACTCCCTTCCCTCAACTCTTACTTCACACCTTGACGAAAGTGGTCCGTACCTTTAGTTTCACCGGCAGCCCCAACCCCGCGCGTGTACTCGCCCGTTCACAAGGTGAACGCGGCCCGAGCACCCCACCCCCCACGAAAGGGCTCCCCCGCCATGCCCAGACCCAGGCCACTGCCCGCATCGGCCGCCCTGGCGGTCACCGCTCTCACCCTGTCCACCGGCCTGCTCGCCGCGTCCCCCGCGCACGCCGCCACCGGCACGATCACCGGGCTGGCCGGCAAGTGCCTGGACGTCGCCGGCGCCAACCCCGCGGACGGTACGGCCGTCCAGCTCTACGACTGCAACGGCACCGCAGCCCAGCAGTGGACCGTCGGCTCCGACGGCACCCTCCGCGCCCTCGGCAAGTGCCTCGACGTGACCGGCAACTCGACCGCCGACGGCGCCAAGCTCCAGCTGTGGACCTGTACCGGCGGCGCCAACCAGAAGTGGACCGTCACCGCCGCCCACGACATCGTCAACCCGCAGGCGGACAAGTGCCTCGACGTCACCGACAACTCCTCGGCCAACGGCACCCGCGCCCAGATCTGGACCTGCACGGGCGCCGCCAACCAGAAGTGGACCGCTCCCGCGGCCGGTGACGGCACCACGCCGTCCGCGCCGATGGCCGTGGCGCCATACCTCTACAACGGCTGGGGCGACCCGCCGAGCCCGACCACGATCACCAACGCGACGGGCGTGAAGTACTACACACTCGCCTTCGTCCTCAGCAACGGCTACTGCAACCCGCAGTGGGACGGCAGCCGGGCGCTGACCGGCGGTGTCGACCAGCAGACGATCAACACCGTGCGCGGCAACGGCGGCGACGTGATCCCCTCCTTCGGCGGCTACAGCGGCAACAAGCTGGAGAGCTCCTGCGCCGGCGCGGGCGAGCTGGCGGCGGCGTACCAGAAGGTCATCAACGCCTACGGCGGCCTCAAGGCCATCGACATCGACCTGGAGGCTGACGCCTACAGCAACGGGACCGTGCAGCAGCGGACCGTGGACGCGCTGAAGACCGTGAAGGCCAACAACCCCGGCCTGAAGGTGTACATCACCATCGGCACCGGCCAGAGCGGTCCCGACACGAGCCTCATCAACCGGGCCGCGTCCTCCGGGCTGACCGTCGACGCCTGGGCCATCATGCCGTTCGACTTCGGCGGGGCCGGCCAGAACATGGGCAGCCTCACCACCCGGGCCGCGGAAGGCCTCAAGAACGCGCTGAAGAACGCGTACGGCTACAGCGACGACACGGCCTACCGGGACATGGGCATCTCGTCCATGAACGGCATCACCGACAACAACGAGACCGTCACGGTGGCCGACTTCCGGACCATCCTCGGCTACGCCCAGCAGCACCATCTGGCCCGGCTCACGTTCTGGTCCACCAACCGCGACCGGCCCTGCACCGGCGGCTCGGCCGACAGCTGCTCCGGCGTGAGCCAGTCCGACTGGGACTACACCCGCGTGTTCGCCGGATACACCGGCTGACCTCCCCGCACGAGACCAGGAGAACTGCCCATGCCTTCCATCCCCTGGCGCGGCAGATCCGCCGCGGCCGCAGTGGTGGCCACGGCCGCCGCGTCCCTGCTCACCGGCGCCCCCGCGCACGCCGCGGCCACCACCCTGCCCACCGGCTTCGCGACCGTCATGAACGCCGCCAGCGGCCGGTGCCTCGACGCCAAGGCGGCCGCCACCGCCAACGGCACCGTCGTGCAGCAGTACGCGTGCAACGGAACCACCGCGCAGCGGTGGAGCTTCACCGCCACGAGCGACGGATACGTCCGGATCAACAACGCCAACGACACGGGCCAGGTCGCGGACGTCGCCGACGTCTCCACGGCCGACAACGCCCCGGTCCATCTGTGGGCCTACGGCGGCGGCGCCAACCAGCAGTGGCTGCCGGTGGACGAGGGCGGCGGCGCCTACCGCTTCGTCAACCGCAACAGCGGCAAGTGCCTCGACGACCCCGCGGCCTCGACCGCCGACAGCGTGCAGTTCGTGCAGTACACCTGCAACGGCACCGCCGCCCAGCGCTTCCAGGTCGTCCCCGTGACCCAGTCGGCCGCCAACCCCGACCTGGGTCCGAACGTGGTCGTCTTCGACCCGTCGATGTCGTCCTCCACGATCCAGAGCAGACTGAACACGATCTTCCAGCAGCAGGAGACCAACCAGTTCGGCTCCCAGCGCTACGCCGTGCTGTTCAAGCCGGGCGCCTACAGCGCCGACGTCAACGTCGGCTTCTACACGCAGGTGCTGGGCCTGGGCCTCTCCCCCGACGCGGTGACGATCAACGGTGCGGTGCACGCCGAGGCCGACTGGTTCCAGGGCAACGCCACCCAGAACTTCTGGCGCGGCGCGGAGAACCTGTCGGTCAACCCCACCGGCGGCAGCGACCGCTGGGCGGTCTCGCAGGCGGCGCCGTACCGCCGGATGCACCTGCGCGGCAATCTCGCCCTGGACGACGGCGGCTGGTCCAGCGGTGGCCTCCTCGCCGACAGCAAGATCGACGGCCAGGTCAACTCCGGCAGCCAGCAGCAGTGGCTGACCCGCAACTCCCAGCTGGGCAGCTGGACCGGATCCAACTGGAACATGGTGTTCACCGGCAGCACGGGCGTCCCCGGCACCAGCTTCCCCAACCCGCCGTACACGACGGTCGCCCAGAGCCCGGTCTCCCGCGAGAAGCCGTTCCTGTACGTCGACGGATCCGGCAACTACCAGGTGTTCGTGCCGTCCCTGCGGTCCAACTCCTCGGGAACCAGCTGGACGGGCGGCACCCAGGGCTCCTCGCTCTCGCTGGACTCCTTCTACGTCGTCAAGCCGGGCGCCACCGCCTCGCAGATCAACTCCGCCCTCGCGGCGGGCAAGAACCTCCTGGTCACGCCCGGCGTCTACCACCTCGACCAGACCCTGCAGATCAACCGCGCCGACACCGTCGTCCTCGGCCTGGGCCTGGCCACCTTCGTGCCCGACAACGGCATCACCGCCATGAAGGTCGCCGACGTCGACGGCGTGAAGATCGCGGGGCTGCTGTTCGACGCGGGCACCACCAACTCGCCGAGCCTGCTGGAGGTCGGACCGTCGAGCGCATCTGCCTCGCACGCGTCCGACCCGACCTCCCTGCACGACGTCTACTTCCGCGTCGGCGGCGCGGGCGTCGGCAAGGTGACCACCGGCCTGATCGTCAACAGCGACAACGTCATCGGCGACCACATGTGGATCTGGCGCGCCGACCACGGCAGCGGCGTCGGCTGGACCAGCAACACCGCGGACACCGGAGTGATCGTCAACGGGGACGACGTGACGATGTACGGCCTGTTCGTCGAGCACTTCCAGAAGTACCAGACCGTCTGGAACGGCAACGGCGGCCGCACGTACTTCTTCCAGAACGAGATGCCCTACGACCCGCCGAACCAGGCGGCCTGGATGAACGGCTCCACCCAGGGCTACGCCGCCTACAAGGTCGCCGACTCGGTCACCAGCCACCAGGCCTACGGCCTGGGCAGCTACTGCTACTTCAACGTCAACCCCGCTGTCGTGGCCGCGCACGCCATCGAGGCGCCGAACACTTCCGGCGTCCGCTTCACCAGCATGGTGACGGTCTCCCTCGGCGGCACCGGCACCATCAGCCACGTCATCAACAACACGGGCGGCCCGTCCAACTCCGGCACCAACGTGGCGAACCTGACCAGCTATCCGTAGGAGACCCGGAACGGGTGTCCGCCCGGCAGTTATGATCGCTGGAGGGGGGAATCGGACACGGCGGGGGGGCTCGCGTTGGATCGCCTGGCAGGAGCGGACCTGGACGGCGGCGCAGGCCGACCGGGCGCGGTGAGCGTGTGACCGGCCGGCCGGAGCCCGCGGTACTGTCCCCGTCGCTGCGGCCGTGGCTCGGGCTGACCGCCGTCCTCGCCGCCCTGGTGGTCGCCGCGATCGGGGTCCTGTACGCCGGTCACGGCGAGCCCGGCAGGGTGGACCGGTGGATCGTCCCACCGACCGCGGACAGTGTCCGGCCGCCGTGGCGGTACGTCGCTCTGACCCTGGACTTCCTGGGGGAACCCGCCGGATCGGCGATGGTGATCGTGGTCGCCGTCGTGGGCTGCCTGCTGCTTCGGCGTCCTCGCGTCGCGGTGCTCGCCGTGGCCGCTGTCGGCATCACCGTGGGGACGGCGACGCTGCTCAAGCACGTGGTGGGGCGCACCATCCACGGCGCGGGCAACCTGTCCTACCCGAGCGGGCACACCGCCTTCTTCACCGCGCTGGCCCTCACGGCGGCACTGGCCGCGACCGGCCGGCTCGGCCTCGGCAGGGCGGCAGGCATGTCACTCGTGCTCGGCGCGGCGCTGGTGGCCGGCGCCGCGATGGGGTGGGCGCAGGTCGCCCTGGGTGCGCACTACCCGACCGACGCGCTGGGCGGCTGGTGCACCGCACTCGCGGTGGTACCGCCGACCGCCTGGCTCGTCGACCGTGTGGCCGACCGGCGGGCCGTTCGCACGGCCGACGCCGGTCGGCTGGAGCATCGCTGACGTCACGCCAGGCGGCGGAACACCGGCTTCACGGGTCGTCCGGCCAGCCAGGGGGTGGGGTCACCGGCGTCCAGTGCCTTCCGGTACACCGCACATGCCTGGGCCACCACATCGACGGTGTGGTCGATGTCGGCGTCGCTGAGCGCGCTGCTCACCACGAACGACGGGGCGAGCACCCCGCCTTCGAGGAGCCGGCGCAGGAACAGGGTGCGGTACTCCTGGGACGGCTGCCCGTTCTCGTCGAGGGTGGCGAAGACCAGGTTGCTGGCCCGGCCCCGGACGACGATGTGCTCGCCGACGCCCATGCCGGCCGCGGCCTCGCGGACCCCGGCCGCCAGCCGCTCGCCGAGGGCGTGCAGCCGAGCGGTGACGCCCTCTTCGGCGTAGATGCTCTGCACGGCCATCGCGGCGGCCAGCGAGTGCGTTTCCGCCCCGTGCGTGGTGGACAGCAGGAACACCCGCTCGCCCGAGTGGCGCAGCCCGCCGCGCTCCATCAGCTCGCGGCGCCCGGCCAGCGCGGAGACGGCGAACCCATTGCCCAGCGCCTTGCCGAAGGTGGAGAGGTCGGGGACGACGCCGTACAGGCCCTGGGCGCCCGCCTCGGACCAGCGGAAGCCGGTGATCATCTCGTCGAAGATCAGCACGCAGCCGTGCCGGTCGGCCAGCTCGCGCAGCCCGGCGAGGTATCCGGGCGGCGGTTCGGTCTGGGTGGCGGGTTCGAGGATCAGGCAGGCGACCTCGTCCTGGTAGCGGGTGAGCAGCTCCTCCGTGGCGGCCAGATCCCCGTAGGGAAAGGAGATGGTGAGCTCGTTCGTCGTCTCCGGAATGCCGGCGGACATCGGGGTGGTGCCGATGAACCAGTCGTCCGTGGAGAAGAACGGATGGTCGGCGCACAGGGCCACCCGCGTGCGGCCGGTGGCGGCGCGGGCCAGGCGCACCGCGGCGGTGGTGGCGTCGGAGCCGTTCTTCGCGAACTTCACCATCTCGGCGGTCGGCACCGTGGCCAGGAAACGCTCCGCGGCCTCGACCTCCACCATGGACGGCCGGACGAAGTTGCTGCCGCGGTCGAGCTCCCCCCGCACCGCCTCGGTCACGCGCGGGTGGGCGTGACCGAGGCTGACCGAGCGCAGGCCGGAGCCGTACTCGATGTAGCGGTTGCCGTCGACGTCCCACACATGGGCGCCGCGGCCGTGGCTGATGACCGGGGCCAGGTTCTCGGGGTACTGGTCGTCGCCCTTGGCGTAGGTGTGCGCGCCTCCGGGGATCATGGCGTGCAGCCGCTCGTTCGCCGCCCGCGACCGGGGCAGGACGAACTCCGATGTCTCTACGGTGTGTTCGGTGGTCAACCGACTTCACCCTCCTTGTGCTTCAGGACCTCGCTGAGGCTCGGCGCCTCACGGTCCCGTTGGGACATCGACGTGACCGGCAGCGGCCAGGGGATGGCTAGTTCCGGGTCGTCGAAGGCGATCGTCACGTCCTCGGACGGATCGTGCTGACGATCGATACGGTAAGAGGTGTCTGCGATTTCGGTAAGAGCCTGGAAGCCGTGGGCACATCCCGCCGGGATGTACACGGTCTTCTGCGTCTCACCGGACAGCTCGAAAGAGGCCCAGTTGCGGTACGTCGCAGAGTCCGGGCGCAGGTCCACGACGACATCGAAGATCTTCCCGTACGAGCAGCGCACCAGCTTGGCCTCGCCCGCGCCGGAGCGCAGGTGCAGGCCGCGCAGCACGCCCCGGACCGAGCGGGAGACGCTGTCCTGGACGAAGGCGTTCGGGTCGAGGCCCACCGAGCGGACCACGTCGGCGTCGAAGGTGCGGCAGAAGAAGCCGCGTTCGTCGGCGTACGGCGTGGGCTCGAACAGGTACGCGCCGGCGATCTCCGGGACTTCGGTCGCTTTCATCAAGCCTTCCGCAGGGTGTGAGAGGGGTCGGTCGTCGGGAACAGGGCCGCGGTCAACGCGGCGAACTGCTCGGCGAGTTGCTCTGCCGCGGCCTTGTTGCGCTCGGTGAGGACCTGGCGCAGCTCCCCCGATCGCTTCTCCAGCGTCCGGAACTGTTCGAGCAGCCGGTCGGCGTCGACCTCGCGCGCGGGGTGGCAGAAGGCGCCCAGGCCCATCCGGTCCATGAGCGCGTCGCTCTTGGCCGCATAGCTGAGCGCGAGCACGGGGGTTCCGGTCTTCAGCGCGCAGATCAGGTTGTGGTAGCGGACCGCGACCACGGTGTCGGCCGCCGCCATCTCCTTCATCAGGTCGGCCAGTGACGCCGGTTCGGCGGCGGTGACCAGCGGCGAGTCCACCGCGTCGAGGATCGCCTCGACCACCGCCACATCGCACTGGTCGCCGGTGAGCAGCCGGATGGGCCTGCCCTCCTCGACCAGTGTGCGGACGAAGCGGATCGTCCCGTCGAGGTAGCGGCGGTAGATCTCGTCGGCCCGGGCGCGGTCGTCGTTCCCGCCGTGGAAGTCCATGACGCCCAGGCAGACCGTGCCCGGCGCGCCCGAGGGCGGGCTCGCCGGCGGGGTCGGCAGGGAGAACGCGAGGTCGGGGTAGACCTCGTCGCGTGCGGTGTCCACGCCCATCGCCCGCATCGCGTCGCGGGACTGGGCGTCCCGGTAGGAGCGGTACGCGGCCAGCCGCGCCGACCAGCGCACCAGGGCCCGGGTGGGCCGGTTGCGGATCTCGGCGGCGCCGACGCTGACGAGCGCGACCCGGGTGCCGAGCAGCCGTCCGCTCGCGCAGAGCAGGAACAGCGAGTACGGGAAGCCCCAGGGCCGCAGCGGCAGGGTGGCCTCCAGGACGCCCATGCCCGGCACGATCACCACGTCGTGCCGGCGCACCCACGCGGCGGTGCGGAAGACGTCGACGAGTTTGCCCAGGCCCTTCGAGGCGATCGCGCCCGCGCGTGACGCGGTGCGGTACTCCGCGCGGTTCCAGTGCAGCCGTGTGGCGGGGATCCCGAACCGGGTCGTCACGGCTTCGGGCCCGCCGCACAGGGCGTCCACGGCCGCGTCCGGGTGCTCGGTGCGCAGGTATCCGAGTACGGCTTCCAGCGAGCCGTCGTTGCCGAGGTTGCCGGAGCCGAGGAGGCCGAACACGCCCACCCGTGGTGCCGTCTTCATGCCCGCCGCCCTTCGCGGCCCGCGACCAGGGCGTCGACGGAGACGCCGAGCGCTGCCGGGTCGATCGGGGCGCGGTCCTCGACGCGCTCGCCGGCGCCCGGCCGGACCCGGCTGGTCATCCAGGCGCCCATGTGCCGGTAGCACTCGCGCCGGTCGGCCGGGGAAATCGGCGCCCGCCGGATCGCCGCGGCGAAGCCCCAGATGTACTCGGCGAGCAGCCGGGGCGTCGGGTGCAGCGGGCCCGCCCGGCGCGGGTCCAGGTTGACGCACCGCGCCCGCTTGGACGGGTTCGCCCGCTCGGCGCGGTTGGGGTGGTCGCGGCGGAAGTACAGCAGTTCCGGCACCTGGTGGAAGCGCCCGTGCAGGGTGATCTCGGCGACGAAGGTGCGGTCCGCGTGGTGGTAGCTGTCGAGCGGCTTGACCCGGCGCAGCATGTCGGCCCGCATCACCCCGTAGAAGTCGTCGCCGCCCGGCTCGAACAGCAGACTGCGGAAGCGGTCCGGCGCGTGCGGGGAGTCGGTGGCGAGCGTGTACTCGTAGGGCACCTTGACCTGGCCGTCGCCGTCGATGACGGCCTGGTCGGCGTGGGCGAGGATGACGTCGGGCTGCTCGTCGAGGGCCTCGATGCAGCGCCGCAGCAGGTCGCGGGCGTAGAGGTCGTCGTGCGAGGCCCACTTGAACAGCTCGCCGCGGCACTGGGTGAAGACGTAGTTGTGGTTCGGGGTGGCCCCGACGTTCCGGGGCAGCCGGATGTAGCGGATGCGGGAGTCCTGCGCGGCGTACTTGCGGCAGATGTCCTCGGTTCCGTCGGTCGAGGCGTTGTCGGAGACGACCAGCTCGAAGTCCTCGTAGGTCTGCCCGAGCAGGGCGTCGAGCGACTCGGCGAGATACTCCTCGCCGTTGTACACGGGCAGGCCGATGCTCAGCCTGGGTTGGGCCGTCATGAGGTCCTCACTTCGGGAACGGAGTTGTGGTCGCGCTCACGCAGGGCCGACCGCAGTTGCAGCCACCACACGGCCGAGCCGCTGACGGTCGCGGCGGCGACACCCCAGGCCGAGCCGACCGTGCCGGCCAGGGCGGCGCCGCCGAGCCCGCCGCCGACGTAGCAGACGGAGGCGAACAGCTGGCAGCGCAGGCTGCGCCGGGCCGCGCCGAGCGCACGCAGCCCGGCTGCCGCGCCGGTGCCGAGGCCCGCGCCGGCGACGCTGAAGGTGATCGCCACGATGAGATGCGAGGAGGAGTGCCACACATCGCCGAGCACGAGCTCGCCCAGCCGGTCGGGCATCAGCAGCAGGGCCCCGCCCCACAGAAGCGCGGCGCCGGCCTGTCCGCCGCCCAGCCGGAGGCAGAACGCGCCGAGGCGGTGCGGGGCCTGGCGCAGCACGCGTGCCGCCTCCGGGACGGTGACCAGCGACAGGCCCATCAGCACGGCGAGGAACGGGCCCATCAGGAGCTCGGCGCCCCGCACCGCACCCACCGCGCCGACCCCGACGATCGCGCCGAGCCCGTACGCCCGCAGCTGGCTGGCGCCGCTGAGGCTGACGTTCTCGACCAGGTACCGGTAGCCGAGATCGCGCTGTTCGCGAAGCCAGCCGCGTGCTTCTGCCATCCGGGGCCGGATGCCGGACTGGAGGCAACCGTACGCGGCGGCCACGGCGGCGGACGCGCCCCAGGCGAGCACGAAGGCGGCCACGCTGCCCACATGGGCGGCGACGACCATGGCGGGGACGAGCGCGACGCCCCACACGACGTCGTTGACGAACGCCTTGCGCCCGTTGCCCGCGGCGAAGAACCCGAACCGCCAGGCGTCCTGGAGCAGCAGGCCCGGCATCATGACGCCGAGGCAGGCGAACGCGGGCCCCAGCCGGCCGCCGAGACCGAGCCCGGCCGCCAAGCACACCGCGCCGATGGCGGTGCCGACGCCGAGTGCGGTCCCCGTGGAGCGGGCCACCGCCCCGCGCCAGGACGCGTCCGCCACGCCGCTGAAGCGCACCACGAGCGGGTCGGTGGACAGGCCGCGGGAGACGTTGAGCACGACGCCGTACGTCACCCAGGCCAGGCTGAACACGCCGAACGCGGTCACCCCCAGCGAGCGGGCCACGTAGATGCCCACCGCGAAGTTGGACATGCTGGAGGCCGCCTGGTCGGCCAGCCCCCAGGACAGCCGGCCGACCAGGGCCCGCTTGGCGGACCCGGCCGGTCTGGTCGTCTTCTCCCCCTCGATCGTCATCGGCGTCACGCCTTGATCAGACCGGCGCCGTGCAGGGCGTCGGCCGCGGCGGCGACGGTGTCGAACGGCAGCCCGGACCGCTCGGCGACGTCCAGCAGACTGTGCTCGCCGTCGGAGAGGTTGAGCACCCACAGCATGGCCATCTGGGCCTGCTTGGTGTCGCTGCGGCCGCCGAGCGCGTCGTACAGCCCGCGCCGGCCGAGCTGTGGTTCGCCGTGGGGGCTGAGGTTGATGTACTGCCGGTTGCGGTCGAGGACGGCGAACGCCTCGCGGCAGACCGCGAGGGTGTCCGCCATCGCCTCCGGGGAGACGAAGTCCGGGTTGTCCGCCGAGGTGTGATACTCGGGGTAACCGGCGTACGGGGTCCGGGTGAGCGAGCCGACGCCGAGGTTGAACCCGGGCGAGCAGTACTGCCGCTCGTCGTAGCCGTACGGAGTGAACTCGTTGACGCGGTGCGGCCGTTCCGATGCGGTCAGGACGTGCCGCATCACCCGGTCGATCTCCGCGTCGCCGCGCCTGCTCTGCTTGTACGTCAACTGACCCCGGTCCCCGGCGCAGGCCAGCACGACGCCGTGCTTGACCCGCTCCACCCGCTCGGCGTTGCGGGCCAGCCAGGTGATCGCCCCGATGGTGCCGGGCGCGAAGATGAACCGGTAGGTGTAGTACGGGGTTTCCTCGGCCAGGGCGCGGGCCAGGAACGTCGCCACCGCGATGCCGGCCAGGTTGTCGTTGGCCAGCGAGGGGTGGCAGACGTGGCAGGAGACGATCACCTCGTCGGAGACCTGCCCCGGGACCACGTGCTCGGCGTAGGTGAGGTGACCGTCGGCGAGCGTGGAGTCGATGCGGACCTCGTACTCGCCGTCCGGCATCGCGTCCAGGGTCTCCTGGGCCAGGCAGAACCCCCACTCCGGCTTGTAGTAGCTGGTGCGGTACGGCACCCACGACGGGTGGTCCGGCAGGGTGTGCAGGTGGTCGCGCAGCTCGGACAGCGGCATGGTCGCCGACACCGGGACGCTGTAGCCGAGCACATGCAGGCTGGACGTGGCGAAGTCGACGATCCGGTTGCCTGCGCTGTCGGCGATGTAGGCGTCGCGGATGTTCCACTCCTGCGGCACCGTCCAGTCGAGCACCTGCGTCCCGGTCGGGACCTCGTGCACCTGCAGCGGCAGGTACTCGCCGACGATGTCCAGGGTGGCGCGGACGCCGTCGCCGGTGATGCTCCGGCACAGCGGGTACATCCGCTCCACCAGGGCGTGCATCTCTTCGCCGGGAGGGGTCATCGGCGCCACCGCAGGGTGTCGTCGACGGTGCCGGCCTCGGACGCGGCACGCAGCACGGCGAGCCGGGTGAAGCGCTGGTCGAAGTCCTCCTTGGTCAGTGCGAACTTGCGGTAGGCGTCGGCGAGTTCGAGCGCGCCGCGCTTGACCGACCACTCGATGTCGAAGCCGGGGATGGCGGCGCGGAACCGGGAGAAGTCCACCCGGTAGGAACGCGGGTCGGCCCCGTTCTCCCCGGTGATCCGCACCTTGGCGCCGGGCACCGCCTCGGCGACCTGCTCGGCGATCTCGGCGACCGTGACGTTGTTGGTCTCGCTGCCGATGTTGAACGGCCGGTCGTGGACCGCCTCGCGCGGCGCGGTCAGCGCGGCCGTGAAGGCCCGGGCGATGTCGGCGGCGTGCACCAGCGGGCGCCAG
The DNA here is from genome assembly GCF_040298885.1 of Streptomyces sp. NPDC001137. Lineage (NCBI taxonomy): Bacteria > Bacillati > Actinomycetota > Actinomycetes > Kitasatosporales > Streptomycetaceae > Streptomyces > Streptomyces sp. NPDC001137. Next base: position 400,987 of record NZ_JBEPBA010000002.1, on the reverse strand, counting down.
GGGGTGCCGTCGGAGAGCACCAGCACCTCGCCGGACAGCAGCGCGTGGCCCACCAGGTTGTTCAGCACGATGTCGGCGCGCAGCCGGGGCGAGTAGCCGAAGGCGGTGGCGTTGCGCATGTACACCGGGGTGAAGTCGTCGTCGGCCAGCGCGTGCAGGTCGTCCTCGACCCGCACCTTGGACTCCGCGTACGGCGTCACCGGGCGCAGCGGGGCGTCCTCGCCCACCAGGTCGTCGCCGCCCGCGGCGCCGTAGACGGAGCAGGTGGACGCGTACAGGAAGCGCCGCACTCCGGCGTCGCGCGCCAGCCGGGCCAGCCGTACGGAGGCGTGGTGGTTGATGTCGTAGGTGAGTTCCGGCGCCAGCGAGCCCAGCGGGTCGTTGGACAGCGCGGCCAGGTGGATCACGGCGTCCACGCCGGCCACGTGTTCGGCCGTGACGTCACGCAGGTCCACCCGGTGGCCCTGCGGGTCGGCGGGTGTCTCGCCGAGGACGGAGTCGGCGAACAGACCGGAGTCGAGGCCGACGACCTCGTGTCCGGCGGCCGCGAGGACCGGGGCCATCACGGTGCCCAGGTAGCCCTGGTGTCCGGTAAGGAGTACGCGCATGGTTCAACCCCCCAGGTTGAGCGTGAGTTTGGTGACGGCGAACGCCTCGGCGTATCGCTCGTGGCATTCGATGCCGCGGATTCGCGCAAGACCGAGGAAGGCTTCGCGGTCGTACCAGGGCCGGTGGCGCTGCGAGGCGTAGTGCTCCTGCAGCAGCCGCACCTTTTCCTCGGCGATCTCCGTCGACAGCGGCTGGTAGGCGGCCATGCGGCCGAGATCGCCGTCCCATTTGACGATCTCGTAGCCGAGGACCAGGTGGTCGCGGAACGCGGTGGGTATCAGCTGGGCCAGGCCGCGATGGTCCTGGTGGGCGTCGTCGGTGCGCGGGGCGAGGACGAGATCCGGGTCGGTCTGCGTGCGCAGTTCCTCGACCGCGGCCTTGGCCTCGTCCCAGTGCACGGGCAGCCGGCCGTCGGGCAGCTTGTGCACGGTCAGCCGCAGGTCGGCGCCCGGGCAGAAGGCGGCGAGAGCGGCCTGCTCCTCCTGCTCGCGCTCGCTGCCGCCGCCGGAGAGCACCAGCGCGTCGACGCGCAGGCCCGGCCGGGCGTGGCACAGCGTCAGCAGGGTGCCGCCGGCGCCGATGGCGATGTCGTCGCAGTGCGCGCCCACGGCGACGATCCGGTCCAGGCTGCCGGTTTCGAGGCGGATCACGCGTGCACCCCGGCGTTGTCGTGTTCCCACACGGCCCAGGGACGGTCGCCGCGGGCGTAGGCCTCGTCGAGCGCTGCCCGCTCCTTGACGGTGTCGGTGGGCTTCCAGAAGCCGCGGTGCTGGTGGGCCACCAGGCGGCCCCGCTTGGCCAGTTGGGCGCAGCCGTCGGCGACCAGGTCGCCGTTCTCCGGGATGTGGTCGAAGACTTCCTGGCGCAGCACGAAGTAGCCGCCGTTCTCCCACAGCGGCATGTCGCTGACCGCGGTGATGCCGCCCACCAGGCCGTCCTCGCCCAGATCCACGCAGTGGAAGGAGGACTGGGGCGGTACCACCATCATCGAAGCCCCGGCGTCGCGCCGGGCGAAGTTGTCGATCATGTCCGGCAGCGGGGCGTCGGTGAGGACGTCGGCGTAGTTGGCGAGGAACATCTCGTCGCCGTCCAGGTGGTGGCGCACCCTGCGCAGCCGCTCCCCGATGGGCGACTCGATACCGGTCTGCGCGAACGTGATGGTCCAGTCGGCTATGTCGGTGGACAGCAGCTCGGTCTGGCCCTTGCGCAGCACGAAGTCGTTGGACGTCGTCTCCTCGTAGTTGAGGAAGAAGTCCTTGATGTGGTGGGCGCCGTAGCCGAGGCACAGGATGAACTCCTTGTGCCCGAAGTGCGCGTAGTAGCGCATGACGTGCCAGATCAGCGGCCTGGGGCCGACCATCGCCATCGGCTTGGGCACGTCGTCGGAGGTTCCGTTGCGCATCCGCATCCCGTAACCGCCGCAGAACAGGACGACCTTCATGCTGTGACCTCTTCCGACGCGGCCTCGACGATGCTCAGTTCCGGGATGGGGAAGACCAGCCGGCCGCCCCACTCGTGCACATAGGACAGCTGCTCGACCAGTTCGGCCCGCAGGTTCCACGGGAGGACGAGGACGTAGTCCGGTTTGTCGACGGCGATCTGCTCGGGCGCGAGGATCGGGATGCGGGTGCCCGGGGTGAACCGGCCGTGCTTGTACGGATTGCGGTCGACCGTGTAGGCGAGCAGGTCGGGCCGGATGCCGCAGTGGTTGAGCAGGGTGTTGCCCTTGCCGGGGGCGCCGTAGCCGACGACCGTCTCGCCGCGCTCGGCCGCCTCGATGAGGAACTTCAGCAGGTCCCGGCGCACCTTGGCGACCCGGGCGGAGAACTCGGTGTAGCCGGACAGTTCCTGAAGCCCGGCGGCCTTCTCCCGGGCCAGGACGTCGGCCACCCGCTGGGTCGGCTCGCCGGCCACCTCGGCCGGGCGGGCCCACAGCCGGATGGAGCCGCCGTGCGTGGGCAGCAACTCGACGTCCACGAGCGCGAGTCCGCCGCTGGCCAGGGCCTGGATCGCGGAGGCGACCGTGTAGTACTGGAAGTGCTCGTGGTAGATCGTGTCGTACTGGTTCTCCTCGATCAGGGTCAGCAGGTGCTGCACCTCGATGGAGACCCAGCCGTCGTCGGCGACCAGGGCGCGCAGGCCCTGGGTGAAGCCGACCACGTCGGGGATGTGCGCGTACACGTTGTTGGCCACGACCAGGTTCGCCGGGCCGTGCTCTTCGCGGACGGCCGCGCCGGTCTGCGGGCTGAGGAACTCCGTGAGCGTGGGCACGCCCTTGTCCCGTGCCGCCGCGCCGACGTTCACGGACGGTTCGATGCCCAGGCAGCGGATCCCGCGGTCCACCACGTGCTTCAGCAGGTACCCGTCGTTGCTGGCGACCTCGACGACGAAGGCGTCAGGTCCGAGACCCACGCGCTCTGCGGCGTCGGCGACGAACGTGCGGGCGTGCTCCACCCAGGAGGTCGAGTACGAGGAGAAGTACGCGTACTCCTTGAAGGTCTCCTCCGGCGTGATCAGCGGCGGGATCTGCGCCAGCCAGCAGTCGGTGCAGACCCGCAGGTGCAGCGGGTACGCCGGTTCCGGCTGGTCGAGTTGGTCCGCGGCGAGAAAGCTCTCGCAAGGTGGCGTCGCCCCGAGGTCGACGACGCTCGCCGTCGCCTCCGAGCCGCACAGTCGGCATCGTGTCATCTGCTGTTCCCATCCCCCCTGCTCGCGCGGGTGTCCCCGTCGCGAGTCTGTGCTGACCGCCCCGCGATCGCGGTGCGGTACTCATCAACCAGGCGGTCGAGGCCGACCGCCGGGCTGAAACCCTTTTCGTAACGGAGCCGGGCCGCTCGGCCCATCTCCCGGTTGCCGTCCGGCTCGGCCGTGATCCGGCGGATGCAGGACGCGAGCGAGGCGGACTCCCCCGGCTGGTGCAGCAGCCCGGTCACGCCGTCCTCGACGAGTTCGACGAAGGCGCCGTGCCCGGCGGCGACCACCGGGACGCCCGCCGCCATCGCCTCCACGACCACCAGGCCGAAGGCCTCCAGCCAGGTCGAGGGAGCCACCACGGCAACCGATCGCGCGATGGCCTTCTGGCACTCCGCCGTGTCCAGCAGGCCGACGTAGCGCACGTCGTCCCGGCCCGCCGCCCACGCGGTCACCTCCGGCTCCAGCGGCCCGGTGCCGGCGATCACCAGCGGCACGCCCACCCCGCCGCTCGCCGCCAGCTCGTCCCACGCGGTCATGAGCAGCCGTACGCCCTTGGCCTCCGCGAGCCGGCCGAGGTAGAGCAGATGCTCTCCCTCGCCCTCCCGGGTGGCGCCCGGGTCGGGTACGAAGTTGTGCTTCACCGCCAGCCGTTCCGCCGGCATGCCGGCCTGCACCAGGGTGTGGCGCTGCGCCGCGGAGATGCACAAGAACCGCTCCACGCCCGACCACCAGCGCCGCCGGTTGGCCGAGAGGCTGATCGCGAGCGGCACCGTGGCGAGGCGGGAGCCCCGGTAGCAGCCGTGCCGGACGGCGGGCAGCGGAACCGCCGATCCGACGCACTCGGTGCACGGCCGGCCGTCCCGCTGGAGCGTGCCGGGCGGGCAGACCTGGGTGTAGTTGTGCAGCGTGGCCACGGCGGGCACCCCGGCGTCGGCGCAGGCGGCCAGGACCGCGGGCGACAGGAGCGGGAAGACGTTGTGGACGTGCACCACGTCCGGCCGCTCGGAGCGCAGCCTGTCGGCGAGTTCCGTGCGCACCGCCGGGTTCCACGGCACCCGCAGGGGCACCGCGACCTTGCCGAGGAGCGACATGGCGCCGATGTCGTCGCTGCGCCGCTCGAACACCTCGACCCGGTGGCCGGCCGCACGCAGCAGCTCCACCTCCTGGTCGACGACCTTGTTCTCGCCGCTCGGCTGGGCCGAGGCGTAGCGGTTGTGCACCACGAGGATGTGCATGCTCAGGTCGCCTCCGATCGGCGGGCCCAGCGCGGGAGGCGCTGTCGAGGGAGTTCCGGCGTGGAGAGCCGGGGGACTTCGGGCGTCGTAAGGACGGTGGCCTGGGCAGGTGCCGCCAGCAGCGAGGCGGCCAGGGCCAGGTGCAGCAGATACGGCGAGGCGTCGCCGAGGCCGGCCTCGGTGTACGAGGCCATCGCGCAGTAGCTGATCAGGAAGATCGCGCAGGCCCGCTGCAACGACGGCGGCCGCAGCAGCGCGACTCCGCCCAGCACCACGATGATCACCGCGACGAGGGTCACGCCGATCAGACCCTGCTCGTTGTAGACGGCCAGCCAGCTGTTGTCGATCGGCAGCCCGCCGAACGACTTGTCGCCCAGGCCCACGCCGAACAGCTGCTCCGAGGTCGAGCGGGGCGCGGCCAGCAGGGCGTCCCAGACCTTGGCGCGGCCTGTGAGGCTGGAGAAGTTCTCCTTGCTCTGTCCGCGCAGGAACCACGACTGGAGCATGGAGGCGAACCCCACCGCGGCCACCGTGGCCAACAGCACCGCCCAGGTGAAGAAGCGGCGGGCGGCGGCGCTGGTCAGCATGAGCGAGCCGATGGCCAGCACCAGCCCGACGAGCAGGCCGAGCGTGGCCGTGCGGGTGTGGGTCAGGGCGAGCAGGACGAGGGACGGCACGATGATGACCGCCGCGCTCTTCTTGTCGGTCCGGCGGCCCAGCAGGAGCAGCACGGTGAGTCCGATGATCACCGCGGCGTACTGTCCGATCTGCGGCGGGGTGAGCGGCCACAGCGCGCCGACCAGGCGTCCGCCGTAGAGGTCGGGCAGGGCCGCGCCCGGTGAGACGGCAAGGCCCGCGGCCACCGATCCGAGCACCGCGAAGTACATCCGGATGTGGTGCCGCACGAACGTCAGACCGCCGTCCCACCAGCGGGTGAGCAGCCACAGGGTGCCGACGAAGAGAGCCAGCCGGAAGCAGCGGAACAGCGCGCCGAACCCCGACTCCAGATTCGCGCTGGAGATCACGCTCGACACCAGCAGCAGGGTGAGGGTGAAGACGTACGCGCTGGGCCGGATGCGCACCCGGAGGTTGACCGTGAGCGCCAGGGTGAACGCGGCGACCAGGGCGCCCATCGTGACCATCTGGATGAGGGAGCGGGGCAGCGGGACGATGGTCTTCGCGCCGGCGGAGCCGAGCGTGTTGAGGACCAGCAGCCCCCAGACGATCCCGATGATCCTCGGTGTGGCGGCGGGGCGCGGTTCGGCGCCGGACAGCGTGCTCATCTCAACCACCCGCCTGTCCGCTGATGGTGCTGCCCGCGTCCTGCCGGTAGGGCGCGCCCTGCCAGCTCTGGAAGTCGAGCACCTTGCTGGGGTCGTGGACGACGAAGGCCCACGGCCCGACGTAGACGTTGTCGTGCCAGCGGTTGTGCTGCTTGAGGGTGATCGCGTCAGCCACCTTCTCGCCCTTGTACGGCGACCAGTCCGGATAGGTGCCGTAGTTGGAGAGCACGGCCATGCGGTCGCACTTCGTCGTGCACTTGAGGACGGACTTGTCCAGCACGAAGCGGTTGTCGTGGATGTCCACCCGCTGGGTCTTCCACCGGCAGTCGGCGTAGAGCGGTGCCTTGGTGATCGTCGACTTCGTGCAGCGGCTGGTCTTCTTCACCAGCAGCGTGCAGTCGCCGGAGGAGGTGTTGGCCGGGCTGTTGCAGAACCGGTCGGCGTTCTCCCACAGGGTGATCGCGGACCAGTTGTTCTCCAGCAGGTTGCCGTAGATGTCGATCTTGTTCGTGCGGGCTTTGACGCGTGGTTCGCCGCCGGACTCGGACAGGTAGACGGTCGCGAACGGGAAGGTGTCGCCGCGGCCGGCTGCCTTGCGGCCCTCGACCCAGTTGTTGCGCCGGATGGTGTTGTTGCGGATCACGGCGTTGTAGCTGGTCTCGTAGATCAGTGCGGCGCCGTCGTTGGCCTCCAGCACGTTGTCCTCGATGCGGAAGTCGTTGTTGTTGGTGTCCGCCCACAGTCCGGTTCCGCGGTTGTCGTGCACCCAGTTGCCGCGTACGTCGGCGCCGTCGACGGCCCAGAACTTGATGCCGCCGGTGCAGCCGCAGCCCTGCTGCCGCCGCTCCCAGTCGCCGGTGTTGTTGCCCACGATCTCGTTGCCCTCGACCACCAGGCCGCTGATACGGCCGCTGCCTTTGTAGGCGTTCATGCCGTACTGGCCGTTGGCGCGCAGGCAGTTGGCGCGGACCTGCTGGCGGGCTCCGGCCATCAGCCCGGCGCCCAGGTTGTTCTGGATGGTCGAGTGCTCGATCACCCAGCCGTCCGCCGAGTCGTGGTTGACGACGCCCTCGTTCTGCGGCGGGACGAAGCCCTGCACGGTCAGGTAGGCGATGGTCACGCCCTGGGCGGTGCCGGCGAACGCGTACTGGTTGGTCTTCCGGCCGTCGAGCACCGCTCCGGGCGCGCCGAGGTAGCGGTCCCCCTTCTTGGGGACGACCTGGGCGTAGCGGTCGGGGTCGAGCCGGTGCTTGCCCGGTCGCAGCCAGAACGTGGTGTTGGCGGGGTGGCTCTTGGTCTTCGCCGCCAGGTCACCGACCTTCGCGGGGTCGACCGTCACCGCGCCCGCCGGGGCCTTCGCCGGCCCGGTCTCGGGCTTGGCGCACACCCGGGGCAGGGCGGTGGACCGCGCCCCGGACATGGTGGGCGCGGCGGTCGTCGCCTTTGCCTCGGCGGGCTGCGTGCCGTCGCAGCCCGCCAACGCGAGCAGGGCCAGCGTCAGCGGTGCCACCGCCCACGCCCAAGGCCGCCTCTTGATCCGCACGTGCCCCTCCCTAGCCGCGGAACCTGAGCACGGTGGTGAAGCCCTCCGTGCCGTCGGTGAAGCCGGTGCCGACCAGGGTGGTGGCGGGTTCCTTGCGCCCGAATCCTGCGGAGTACCAGCCCAGCGGTGGCTCGCTCTCGCCGCGGTGCGCCTGCCAGGACAGCTGGCCGGGCAGGTCGAGCACCGCGGAGCGGTCCTCGCCGTCTCGGGTCCAGGTCAGTTCGGCCCGGTTCTCCACCAGCTCCGCGGTGATCGTCGGGCCGAGGTGGAAGGCCAGCCGCACGGCGCCGCCCGGGCCGCGCACCTCGTCGACCACCTTCAACTGCCGGCTTTCGGCGGTGAGTTCCACCTGGCGGCGGTGCACCGAGCCCTGGTAGCCGTCGTGCTCCGCGCTCCAGCGGGCCGCCCCTTCGCCGGACGTCTCCGCGGCCAGTACGCGCGTGTTGGCGTGCCGGGTCCACAGGAACGGGCCTCCGGAGACGGACTGGTCGGCGCCGTCCAGCTCAAGGGTGTTGTGGCCGAGGGTGGAGCGGAAGTACTGCCGCCACTCGGGCTGCCCGTGGTAGCAGTACGTCCCCGGGTCGGCGAGCACGTCGACCCCGTCGTGGCGGACCTCCACGGACAGCGCGTCCGCGTGGGCGTGCGCGGCGATGGACAGGAAGCCGTGCGGGCCGCCGTCGCAGCGGCACCAGATCTCCTCCGGGCCCCGCAGGATCGTCATACCTGCATCGGCGAAGTGGGCAGGCCTGCTTGCCGGGCGGGACACGGCCGGTCCGGTTCCGTTTTTCTGATGCGGCTGGATGAGCGCGGCCAGCAGCGGGGTGCGCACATCGGTGCCGGTCACCCTCGGCCACCAGTCGAGCCGGCCGAACACCGCCTCCCCGGTGGACAGCAGCGAGCCCCAGCGGTCGGTGCCCTCGCCGTCCAGGATCAGACCGTGCCCGTCGTCGGCGTCGCCCTGGCGCGGCGGCCGCAGCCGGTTGTCCACGACGGCGGCGAGCGCGTCGGTCATCCGCAGCAGCACCAGGCGGAGGGTCGCGGGGACCGGCACGTCGGCGGCATCGGCCTCGGCCACGGCGGCCAGGCCGAGTTCCAGCACCAGGCCGTGGTACTCGGAGGCCAGTTCACGGTTGAGGCCGGAGAGGAAGGTGTTGCTGCGCAGATGCCGGTCGAGCGAGCGCAGGGCGTCGGCCCGCCAGCGCTCCGAGGCGGGGAACCAGCCGAACGCGCAGGCCGCGGCGAACTGCCCGGCGGCCTCGGCGATGACGTGGTTGTTCGCCGACGATCCCCGGCTGGGGAAGGCGGCCAGCCAGCGCTGGTGGTGCCAGATCTGGTTCAGCGCCACCGGGTTGTCCTCGAACAGCCCGGCCGCGCCCGGCCAGCCCTCCAGCAGCCGGCGCACCCACACCCACGACAGCAGCCGGATGCCCAGTTCGATGCCGCTGATCCAGTGGACGCCGCGCAGCGGCGGGTTGGCCTCCCACCACGACCGCAGGTGCGCGGCCACGCGCTCGGCGTACCGCTCGTCCCCGGTGACCGCGTAGGCGGCGGCGAGCTGGGTGAGGTGGTGGTGCCGGGACAGCTCCCAGATCTGCTTGATGTCCCCGACCGCGTCCTCGCTGCGGTACGGCACGTCGAAGGCGTAGCCCGAGGGGGCCCGGCGCCCGGTCTTGGGGTCGTACCACCAGTCCGGGTCGACGAGGTCGTCGCGGGCCACCCCGAAGTACTCGACGTGCCCGTCCATCAGCCGGTCCGCCTCGGCCACGAGGCGTTTCGCGGCGTCCGACGGCACCGCGGCGATCGCCCCGGCGGGCAGTACCGCGGTGAACCGGGCACCGGTCACGCTCGGGCAGGCCGGCGGCGTCGACCGCCAGCGCCGTCTGCGCAGCGTGTCGCCCACCCGGCCCGCGACCTCCTGCGGTCCCATCCGGGACAGCCGTCGCAGGTACCAGCCCGCGCTCATCGTCATCGTGCGTTCTCCAACGTCACCGGCGCGCCGCCGGCCAGGCCGGCCTGCACGGCGAGGGTGGCCGCCGTGGTGGCGACCAGCGACTGAAGCGGCACCGGCATCGGGCCGCCGGTCCGCACGGCCTTGATGAACGCGGCCAGTTCGGCGTTCTGGCCCTTGTCGCGGGCCTTGGGCAGCCGTGAACTGACCCACTTCTTACGGCCGTAGACCGAGGCGCGGACGAAGTCGTCGAGCCGCAGCACCTTGCCGTCGGCGACCAGGTCCAGCGTCTCCTTGGGGAAGCCGGGGGCGCCGGTGGTGACATAGCTGATGGTGGCGGTGGACCCGTCCGGGTAGCGCAGCACGACCTGCAGGTCCTCGTTGCCGGACGGGGCGACCGCGTAGACGGAGACCGGGTCGGCGTCGAGCAGCCAGCTCGCCGTGTCGATGAAGTGGCCGCCCTCGCCGGCGAAGCGTGAGCCCTCGGTGCCCTGCTGGAGGTACCAGCTGCCGTGTTGCAGCTGACCCGCGTTGACCAGGTAACGCAGGCTCGCCGGGCCGCTCCGGGTGCCGAACTGCTTCCTGGCCTCCTGCAACAGCGGTGCGAAGCGGCGGTTGAAGCCGACCTGCAGCCGGTCGTTGCCGGACTCCTCCACCGCCGCGAGCACTCCGGCCAGCTCGTCCTCGTTGAGCGCCAGGGGCTTCTCCACGAACACCGTCTTGCCCGCCAGCAGTGCCTTGCGGGTCAGGTCGGCGTGCGAGCTGTGCCGGGTGACCACGAACACCGCGTCGATGGACTTGTCGCCGAGCACGGCGTCGAGGTCGGTGGTCGCCTCGGTGAAGCCGAACTTGCGCTGCGCGTTGGCCGCGGAGAGCGCGGTCGTGGTGACGACGGTCGACAACTCGACGCCCTCGCGCTGCGCCAGGTGCGGCAGCAGCATCGACGTCGCGTAGTTGCCGGCGCCGACGAACGCCAGCTTCACCGGCGTCCTGGCAGAGCGGGCCGGGTTCGGCTTCACGCTCACCGCGGGCACCGCGACCGCCGGTGCCTTGGCTTCCCCGGCTTCCTCCGCCTGCTCGGGGTAGCGGAACAGCGCGGTGATGGCCTTCAGCTCGCCGTCCTTCAGGCGCTGGTAGGTCTCCACCGCGTCGTCGAAGTCGGCGACGTGGGAGATCAGGGGCTCCACGTCGATCTTGCCGCGGGCGGCGAGGTCGAGGAAGCAGGCCAGGTTGCGCCGCTCGGTCCAGCGGACGTAGCCGATCGGGTAGTCGCGGCCCTCCAGTTCGTACTCCGGGTCGTAGCGTCCGGGGCCGTACGAGCGGGAGAAGCGGACGTCGAGTTCCTTCTCGTAGTACGCGTTCCACGGCAGGTCGAGGCGGCACTTGCCGATATCGACGACCCGGCCGCGGTCGCGGGCCAGCTTGGCGGCCAGCTCCACGGGCTGGTTGCTGCCGCCCCCGGCGGCCAGGTACACCTGGTCCACGCCATGGCCGTCGCTGAGTTCGGCGACGGCGTTCTCCACGGCGGCGGAGGCGGGGTCGCCGCAGGCCGCGGCGCCGAGGCGCTCGGCGAGCTCGCAGCGCGCCGGGTCGGGGTCGGCGCCGACGACACGGACGCCGGAGGCGGCCAGGAGCTGCACCACCAGCTGCCCGATCAGTCCGAGGCCGATGACCAGGGCCACTTCGCCGAGCTGCGGCTCGCCCTGGCGGACGCCCTGCATGGCGATCGAGCCGACGGTGCCGAAGGCCGCGTGCTGCGGCGCGAGGCCGTCCGGCACCGGGACGTAGAGGTTCTTGGGCACCCAGTTGAGCTCGGCGTGCAGCGCGTGCTCGTTGCCGGCGCAGGCCACCAGGTCGCCGACCTTCACGTCGTCGATCCCGGCGCCGACCTGCTCGACCACCCCGCACAGCGAGTAGCCCAGCGGTGTGTAGGAGTCCAGCTTGCCCATCACCTTGCGGTAGGTGGCGGGCACCCCGTTGGTGGCCACGCTCTGCATGACCTTGGCGACCTGGTCCGGGCGGGAGCGGGCCTTGCCCAGCATCGACATGCCGGCCTCGGACACCTTCATCATCTCGGTGCCGGTGGAGATCAGCGAGTAGGCGCTGCGGACCAGCACCCCGCCCGGCTTGCACCCCGGCACCGGAACGTCGAGCACCGCCAGCTCGCCGCTCTTGTAGTTCTGTACTACCTGTTTCACCCGAACTCCTCTGAAATTCCTAAGCCGTCAAACGAGTGCTCTGGCCGGACCCAGAGGTCGCGTCGCGATACCAGTACTCGAGCGTCAGTACGTGCCACAGATGCTTGGAGAAGTCCTGCTGCCCGGCCGCGTCCTCGGCGACCATCCGCTTCAGTGCGTCGCGGCGCAGGATCCCGGAACGGACGAGTTCGCCGTCGTTGACCACCTCGCGCACCAGCGGCGCCAGGTCCCGGCTCATCCAGGCCCGCAGCGGGGCGCTGAACAGGCCCTTGGGCCGGTACACGATCTCCCGGGGCAGGATCGAGGTGGCCGCCTCCTTCAGAACCGCCTTGCTCTGCCGTCCGGCGATCTTGCGGTCGCCGGGGATCGCGAACGCCGCCTTGACCACCTCGACGTCCACATACGGCGTGCGTACCTCGGTCGACGCGGCCATGCTGGAACGGTCCGTGTACGTGAGGTTCAGACCCGGCAGGAACATCCGGGCGTCGGTCAGGCACATGCGGTTGACGAAGTCGTCGAGGTCGTTGTCCTGGTAGACGTCCCTGTGCTCGGTCAGTACGTCGTCGACCGTGCCGGCCAGCTCGGGATCGAGCAGCGCGAGCAGCTCGTCCTGGTCGTACATGGTGTAGCTGCGCCGGAAGGCGGTCTCCTCCGGCAGGTCGGCGAAGGACAGGAACCGCTTGGCGAAGCGCACCGACCGGAATCCCCGGCGGGAGGTGGCGACCGGCAGCCGGTCCACGGCCGCGGACACCCCGCGCCGCAGGGGCCGCGGGACGCGCTGGTAGCGCAGCGCGATCAGGTTGGCCAGGTGCTTGCGGTAGCCGGCGAACAGCTCGTCGGCGCCCATCCCCGAGAGCATCACCTTGACCCCGGCCTCGCGTGCGGCCGTGCAGATCAGATACGTGTTGATCGCGGCGGGGTCGCCGATCGGCTCGTCCAGGCTGTACGTCATCTGCGGCAGCAGGTCGAGCACGTTCGGGGCGATCTCGATCTCGTGCAGGTCGACGCCGAACTGCGCGGCCACCTGCCGGGCGTAGCGCAGGTCGTCGGGCATCGCCTCGAACTTGGCGTCCTCGGCGCGGAATCCGATCGTGTAGGCGGAGATCCCGGGCTGGTGGCGGGCCGCCAGCGCGGTCAGATAGCTGGAGTCGAGGCCGCCGGAGAGGAAGGTCGCCACGGGCACGTCGGAGAGCAGGTGGCGCCGGGTCGACTCCTCGATGACGGCGGCCAGGTCGGGCTGCTCGCCCGTCCGGGCCCGCTCCCGGCCCTCGGCGGCGACCTCCTTCAGGTCCCAGAACCGGCCGCGCTCCACCCGGCCGTCGGGCCGGCACCGCAGCCAGCTGCCCGGCGGCAGCTTCTCCGCCTCGCGGAACGCGCACCGCGAGTCCGGCACCCAGTAATAGAGGAGGGAGGCCACCAGCGCCGCGTGGTCCACCTCCAGCTTGCCGCCGGTGGCGGCGGCGAGCGCCTTCAGCTCGGAGGCGAACACCAGGCCCTCGCCGCGCCGCAGCAGGAACAGCGGCTTGATGCCCAACTGGTCGCGGACCAGGACCAGTTCACCGGTGCGCTCGTCGAAGATCCCGAACGCGAACATGCCGCGCAGCCGGGGCAGACAGTCCGTGCCCCAGCGCCGCCAGGCCTCGAGGAGGACCTCGGTGTCGGAGGTGCCGCGGAAGCGCACCCCGGCCGCCTCCAGCTCGGCGCGCAGCTCGGGCGCGTTGTACAGCTCCCCGTTGTAGGTCAGGGCGAGGCCGTCCGAGACCATCGGCTGGGCGCCGGTCTCGGTCAGGTCGATGATGGACAGACGGCGGTGCCCGAGGTGCACCTCGCCGTCACCGACGGGGTGGCCGTAGCGGCCCGCCCCGTCCGGGCCGCGGTGGGCGAGGGTCTCGGTGAGCCGGTCGGTCACCAGCTTTCCGTCCGGCCAGCGGTAGGTGCCTGCGATGCCACACATGTGCTACCGCCCGTCCTGGTCGTTGCCCGGGACGCGGGTGGCCCAGATCGGCTGCCGCTCCGTCCGCGGCTGGTTGGTGCCGTTCTGCCGAGCCGGCCGTTCGGCGCGGCCGCGCAGGGCGGTGTGCAGTCCGTCCCACAGGGTGCCGTCGGTGCGGTCGCGCGGATCGGGGTCGATCAGCACCACACCGATCACCGGGATGCGCTGGTCGGCGAGCTGCCGGGCCACGGTGTGCAGCCAGGCGGCGCTGCCGTGTCCGGCCCGTACGACGAGCACCGTCTGGGTGCCGAGGTGGCGCAGGTCGGTCCATGCCGTGCCGGGCGCCACCGAGCCGACGCCGATGCGGCGCTCCTGAGGCGACAGGGCGGCGGCACGCTCGCCGCTGACCACGGGCGGATCTCCCGGCTTTTTACGGCCTTCGAGCTGCCCGCCGGGCAGAGCGTCGACGACGGTCACCGGACCCTGTGCCGCCATGGCCCTGGCGAGGTCCAGGGCGATCACGCTCGTGCTGCGCGCGCAGCCCAGTTCCAGCAGCGACACGGGTTCCGCGAGGTCGCCGGTGGTGCGGGCCAGGGTCGCGGTGAGCCGTTCGCGGGTGACCCGGGTACGGCGGCGCTGCCACGGCTTGCCCGAGCGGCGGGGCAGCTCCGCGATGACCGAGGCGCCCAGGTTCGCGGCGATGTCCCGGCGCAGCACGGGGCGGTCCCTCACCACCGTGCCGACCGCGGCCAGCGCAAGGCCGAGGACGAGCCCGAGGATCCCCCCGACGGCGGCGTCGGTGACCAGGGCCTTGGGCAGGGAGTGGCGCACCGCGCGCGGCGCGTCCACGATCTGCGTGCCGGCGATGACCTGGGGGGTTCCGGTGCGGGCGTCCGCGGCGCGCTGGTCGAAGTCGGAGATGCGCGCGTTGAGTTCGGCCCGGCGGGCGAAGAGCGTCTCGATGCCCGCCGACGCCTTCGGGTCGGTGTCCGGGGACCGGTTTCCTATCTGCTTGTTGACCTGGGCGAGTTCGACGCGCATGCGGTCACGCTGGTCGAGCAGGGCCTTGGCCTCGGCCTGCGCGGTGTCCTTCATCCGCCGTACGTGGTCGGCGATGAAGGAGTCGGCGAGCGCCTTGGCGCGGGCCACCGCTTGCGCGTCGGTGTCGCCGGTCACGGTGATCTGCATCAGGTTGTTGGTCAGACCGGCGCCCTGGTAGTCCTTCATGAAGTCCTCCGGCTTTTCCGAGGACTTCAGGGACCGCAGGGCCTTGTCGGCGATCTGCGTGGTCTGCAGCAGCTGGACGTCGGTACGGATCAGCGTGCCGGTGTCGTTCGGCTGGTCCTCCGCGTGCGCGACCAGCACCTTGGTCACCGCGGTCGGTGGGGGCGGCATCAGGACCGCCACCGCCGCGCCGGCCAGCAGGCCGAGCAGCGCCATGGCCGTCCACAGGCGACGGCGCCTGCGCACCGCCACCACCAACCCCTGCAGGTCGATGAGCGGAGTGGCGGGCGACGACTCCGAGGTCGTGCTTGTCGTCACGCTGAACCTCCCGTTGCGTGGCCGCGCACCGCGAGCGCCAGCGTGGCGTCGTCCGGAAGCGGGCCGGCAGACCTCGTGGGGCGGGCCTGGACCAGGTCGGCGACGACGATGCCGACGACCTCGTGCCTGCCGTCCGCGCAGGCCTCCGCGATGCCGGCGAGCTCCTCGGCGGTCCAGCTGTCCACGCTGAGGACCACCACGGCACCGGACTCGTTCTCGCGGTCCGGCACCACCGGCCGGTCCACCGACACCTCCACCATCCGCAGCATCGGAGCGCTCCTGGCCTCGGCGACGAGCTGTCCCGCGGCCCGGCGGGCGATGTCGTCGCCCTGCGGTACGACGACCAGCAGCCGCTGGGCGGAGGGCAGTCGCTCCTTCAGGCGAGCGCACACCCGCCGGTAGCGCAGACGTCGGCCGGCCTCGTCGCCGGACTTCTGCGGGGCCGGCAGGTCCCACGGGGTGTCGAGGCCGAGGAAGCGGCGGATGCGGGCTCGTGAGCCCCCGCCTTCCGGCCGGCGTGCGCGCCGTTCACCGGCCACGTCGACGGTGCCGAGGAGCGTCGAGCCCAGCGCCGCGGCGATCTCCGGTTCGGTGCGCAGCCGACGGTTCATCCGTGCGGCGACGAGATGGCCGATGACCGCGAGCAGGAAGAACAGCAACGCGCCGCCGACGATGAGCTGGACCCTCGTCGGCGCGGCCTCACCGGTCGGCGGGGCGGCGGGCCCCATGACGACCATGCCTGCCTTGTTGGTCGCCGGGTTGGACTCGTCCACCTTCTTCATGGCCCCCTCCAGCGAGGTGCGCAGGTTCTCGAGCTCGGTGCGCGCCTGCACGCTCTCCACGGTCTGTCCCGGATTGGCAGCCTTGGCGAGGTCGCTGATGCGGCGGTTGGTCTCCTCGACCTTCTTGCGCAACGCCTCGTTCGCCGTGCTGGTTGCGGAGTCCGTGCCGCTGCCCGCGATCTGCGCGGTGTACTGCACGAATTGCTGGGCCACCTGGTCGGCGAGCTGCTGCGCGCGCTTGGGGGTGTCGGCCGTTCCGGCGATGGTGATGATGTTTCCGTCCGCGGCCTTGGCGCTGACCTGGTCCCGCAGCTCGGTGGTGCTGACGCCGGACCAGTGCAGCGCGTCGGCCGCGCGGTCGACCACCGCCGAACTGGTCGCGAGGTCCACCTGGGTGAGCAGCTCGCGCTCCTCCCACAGTCCCGGCAGCAGTACGGGGGCCGACGCCGTGTAGCGCGGTGGGAACACCACGACCGAGGCGCCGAAGCCGACCAGCGCGCCCACCACGGCGAGGACGGCGAGAAGCCGCCAACGCCGGCTGAATATCCGCCCGATGGTGACCAGGCGTATCGTGTCCTCGCTCAACTGCGCTGCCTCTTCCCTGTCCGGATCGGGTCGTGCGCCGACACCGGGGTGTGGTCACGGCAGGCGGCCGCGTAGGCGGCGAGCAGCGACGCTTGTGAGTTCTCCCAGGACAGCGGTCCGCTGATCCGCTCCTGGCCGATCTTGCCCATCCGGGCCCGCTTGTCCGGGTCGTCCATCAACTCCGCGACGAGCTCGGCGAACCGGCCCTCGTCGTTGGCGGGTGCGTAGACGGCGGCCTCACCGGCGGAGACGCGTGCCTCCTTCAGGTCGAAGGAGACGATCGGCCGGCCCATCGCCATGTACTCGAGGACCTTGTTCATGGTCGACACGTCGTTGAGCGGGTTGCGCGGGTCGGGAGACAGGCACACGTCCGCGGTGGACAGGTAGCGCACCAGGTCGGCGTCCGGAATCCGCCCGGTGAACTGCACCTGCTCGCTGAGACCGAGTTCCTCGGACAGCTCCACCATCGCGTCGAAGGCGTCGCCGGAGCCGACGAACACCGCGTGCCAGTCGGTCCGCCCGAGCTCGTCGCGCAGCTTCGCCAGAGCCCGCAGGGCGTAGTCGACGCCGTCCTGGGGGCCCATGACGCCCAGGTAGCACAGCAGATGAGGCTTGCCGCGCTTCAACTCCGGCTCGGGCGGCACCGGCTGGAACCGGTCGATCTGCGGCGCGCTGCGCACCACGAAGACGTCCTCCGGCCGCTTACCGCCGCGGCGCACCGCGACCTCGCGGTAGCTCTCGTTCGTGGCGAGGACGATGTCCGCGGCCCGGTAGGTGCGCCGCTCCAGCGCGCACACGCCGCGGTAGAGCAGGTCCTTGCCGCGGTCGAAGCGGGAGAGGTACAGCTCGGGCACCAGGTCGTGCTGGTCGAAGACGAACCGCGCGCCGCGCCGCTTGAGCCACAGGGCCGGCAGGAACAGCAGGTCGGGCGGGTTGCAGGCGTGCACCACGTCGACCGGGCCGACCTTGCGGGCCAGCCGGGCCGTGTGCCACAGCGCCGTTCCGTACTCCTTGAGATAGCCGGCCGGCCCTCCGGTGGCCGCGCGCAGCGGGTAGCGGTGGATGCGCACCCCGTCGATCACGGCCTCCGGCTCCGTGTCGCGTTTGGTGCCCTGCGGACAGATGACGTCCACCGTCCAGCCCGCGTCGCGCAGCGTCGTGCACTCCTGCCACACCCGCCGGTCGAAGGGCACCGACAGGTTCTCCACCAGGATCAGGGCGCGTCGCCCCGACCCCTCACCGCTCATTGCATTACCAAGCAAGGCCCACGTACCCAGGTTCGGCCCGGCGCTCATCGGCGTCGGGAAGGTGGATGAGGTCGACGATCACCGGGGCGTTCCCGTGGGGCAGCACCGACAGCACGGACGGGTCCCTGGTGCCGACCAGGCACACCTCGGCGTGGTCGAGCACCTCCTCGACGGACTCCGCGAGCAGCTGCGCGAGGTGCGGCAGCCGGTTCTCGATGTACTCGCGGTTCGCGCCGAGCAGCCGGGACAGGCTGACATTGGCGTCGTAGATCTTGAGGTCGTACCCCTTGCCGAACAGGCGCTCCGCCAGCTCGACGAGCGGGCTTTCGCGCAGGTCGTCGGTGCCGGGTTTGAAGGACAGCCCGAACATTCCCACCCGGCGCTTGCCGGTGCGCTCGACCAGGTCCACCGCGCGCTGGAGGTGGTCGGCGTTGGAGGGCAGCACATGGGAGAGGATGGGCACCGAGACGTCGGCCCGCTGTGCCGCGTGGACCAGGCTGCGCAGGTCCTTGGGCAGGCAGGAGCCGCCGAAGGCGAAGCCGGGCCGCAGATAGGCGGGGCTGATGTTCAGCTTGCGGTCGGCCAGGAACACGTCGATGACCTGGTGCGAGTCCACCCCGAGCGCCTGGCACACCGCGCCCAGCTCGTTCGCGAAGCCGATCTTCAGGCCGTGGAACGCGTTGTCCGCGTACTTGATCGCCTCAGCGACGGGGACCGGCACCCGGAACACCTCGCCGGGCAGGCCCTCGTACAGCGCCGTCACCGCGTCGCCGCTGGCCGGGTCGATCTCGCCGATGACGGTCTTGGGCGGGTCGAAGAAGTCCCGCACGCTGGTGCCCTCGCGCAGGAACTCCGGGTTGACCGCGACCCCGACGTCCACGCCGACCGTGCCGCCGAGGTTCTTCTCCAGGATCGGCACCAGCAGGTTCAGGCAGGTGCCCGGGAGCATGGTGCTGCGGAAGACGACGGTGTGCCGTCCGCCGCGCTCGGCGAGCGCGGCGCCGATCTCCTCGGTGACCCGCTCCAAGTAGGTGGTGCACAGGCTGCCGTTGGGCTCCGACGGGGTGCCCACACAGATCAGCGAGATCTCGCTGTCCATGATCGCCTCGCGGACGTCGGCGGTGGCGCGCAGGGCGCCGGTGCGCACGACGTCGGCGATGAGCTCGCCGATCCGCTCCTCGACCACCGGCGCCTTGCCGTCGTTGACCAGGTCGACCTTCACCTGGTTGACGTCCACGCCGATGACCTCGTGCCCCATGCTGGCCAGGCACGCGGCCGATACGCAGCCCACGTAGCCGAGCCCGAAAACGCTGACTCTCATGACCCGTTCCTCCCCCCACGCAGGCCCTTGTGGCCTGCGGTCCCCCCAGCAAGGCCCTTGTGGCCTGCCGTCCACATGTCTGCCGGACGACGCCCCCCGCGCATCAGTAGGCCCCCTGCCCGTGCAGCACCGCACGCAATGTCTTCCACAAGATCACCGTGTCGAGGGCGAGCGACCAGTCCTCCACGTACCGAAGGTCGAGGCGGACCGCCTCCTCCCACGGCAGGTCGCTGCGTCCGCTGATCTGCCACAGACCGGTGAGGCCGGGCTTGACCAGCAGCCGCCGCCGGATGTCCGGGTCGTACGCGGCGCACTCCTCCGGAAGGGGAGGCCGTGGGCCGACCAGCGACATCGATCCCGTCAGTACGTTGAACAGCTGCGGGAGTTCGTCGATCGAGTACCGGCGCAGCACCCCGCCCACCCGGGTCACCCTCGGATCGTGGCGGACCTTGAACAGCAGCCCCGCGCCCTCGTCGCGGTCGGCGAGTTCGGCACGTGCCCGGTGGGCGTCGACGACCATGGTGCGGAATTTGAGGATGGTGAACTCGCGGCCGTCCTTGCCGACCCGGCGCTGGCGGTAGAAGGCCCCGCCCCGGCTGTCCGCCAGCACGAGCAGCGCCACGAACACCATCAGCGGCGCGAACAGCATCAGCAGGACCGCCGCGCCGACCCGGTCGACGACGGCCTTGATGGCACGACGGCCTCCGGTGAAGGCCGGCAGGCTGACCCGCAGCAGCGGGATACCGAGCACCGCGTCGACGTGCAGCCGCGGGCCGGCCACCTCCATCAGCACCGGCGCCACGACCATCTCGGCATCGCTGCCTTCGAGGTTCCAGGCCAGCCGCTGCAGCCGGTCCGGCGTCCAGTGCGCGTCCGGCGTGACCGCGACGACGCGGTAACCGTCGTGGTGCACGTGCTTGGCGACGTCCGTCAGCCGGCCGACGACCGGCACACCGTCCAGCTGGTCGCCGTCACGCCCGCGACCGTCCGGCGTGCACACGGCCTCGACGCGCCAGCCGATGTGCGGGAACTTGCGGGTCCGGGTGATCAGGTCGCGCACGGTGGCCGGGCTTCCGGCGGCGAGCACCGGCCTGAGGCACCGGCCTTCCTTGCGCTCCTTGTGCAGCCAGAGGCGGAGCACATACCGCGCGGTCATGGTGACCAGCGCGATCGCGGGGATCGCGACGAAGATCCAGAGCTTGATGTTGCGCGAGGTGAGGGCTATCCCGCCGAGCGCCAGCACGACGGTCGCCGCGAACAGTGAGCGTCCGAGTCTTCGGAATTCCTCGGCGCCCTGGCCGAGCACGGCCGGAGCCCACGCCCGCCCCACCGCGAGCGCTCCCAGCACCAGCAGCCAGGTGCCGAAGGCGAGTATCCCCCACTTCTCGTGCCAGTTGGCCGCGTCCCGCGCCCCGAAGAAGTCGCCTATCGCAGCCACCACCAAGGCGGTGGCAACCATGTCGCTGGTGATCACGGTACGGCGGTACCGCTGTTCCCAGTCGCTCGCGGGCCGGCTCATCGCCTCTTTCGCCAGACGCCCGCGCGCCGACGAAAAAGGGTCGACTATTCCCCCCTGCCGCACAGAAACCCCCCGGTCCCCAGTGATACGACGTGTTCGCCCAACACTGCTGCCCCTCCCCCACGGGAGGCCCCCGCCTCCCGCACGCTTCCTCCCCTTGGGAGGTCCCCGCCCCCCGCGATGCGCTGTCCCTTCCCGTGGGAGGCCCCCGCCTCCCGCGCACGACATCACGGCTACTGCAGCCCGCCTGAACAACTCACCCTGGCCGCAGCACACTCACGTGCCCGGCCAGAATCTCGAGCTGCACGGAAACCCGTCGACACCTCGGATGCTCCCCGCACCCGAAGCCCCTCTCGGGCCCCAAGAATTGATCACCCCCACGTCGGCGCCAGATACACGGCTACTGGCTCTCTGCAACGCCGACCCATGGATCACCATTTGTCGCCTCGTGTCCCAGCATGCGAAGCAAGGTCAATCTAGACCATCGGAACCCATCTGGAGAGTGGAACGTGTGGAATTTGTGCCGGAGATTTGAAGATGGCTCCAATGGATCGGTGGCCGCCTGCGGGTGCCGCGGCGACGGAGGACGCGCCTGTGACCTGTGCTGCCGGGCGTGAAGAGGCTCTGCCCGGTGGGATCTTGTCGGTGAGCACGGGGCTGCGGTTACGGGTGGGAGCGCTCCACTGCACGTAGAAAGCGGAATCTCAGCGCTCTGTTCAACCAGGCGGACACCGAGGCTTCACAGTCTGCCCGCTCCGGACCACAGGGAAGTCAAGGGTCACTTTCGACAATCTGGGCGATGGGGTGCCGCGTTCCGCTCGGCACGTGGACGAGACCCCTGCCGCACCGGAGCCTGCGGGACGCGGACGTCGGCACGACGGGGATCAGTCGAGGACTCACCGCCTGCATCTCACGATCGATCAACAGCCGACTGCGCTGTCACCGTGGGCAGAGACACGGCCGGCCCCACTCTCACGTGGCACATCGACCTCGGTGGCCGCACAGCCCTGGACGGCGAACGCTCAATACACACCGCTTCGCGACCGGTAACAGCCTTGCGGACACGAGGCTTCACTCCGGACATGCCACGCTCCAACGGTTGCGGTGACTGGAGTTGCTGAGTCTCGGCGAGGTCGACGCGTACGACGGCGAGCACACCGGCCGTGCGCGGCCCGGTTTCGAAGGCGGTCACCGACAGTCCACACACCCGTCCATCGACAACGGGTCGACAGGACAGCAGGGAGTGTCCAACTTCCCGGAAGAGCCGTCCGACCTGCTCGAGTTTCCAGCCAAACTCCCTGCTGACTTGGCAGGGGGCGCCGGGGATGGCAACCCTCATTACTGCGGAGCGTCGCCGTTCTGACCGGCCCGAATCAGTCTCACCAACTGCCGGAACCGTTCTGACATCTGGCCCATGCCGCCGCCCCCCGGCCGGGCCACGATCCGGTACCGGCCCACCTGTCCCGGATCGTTTGCCGTCAGCTCCTCGAACGCGGCCAACCCGACGCCCCCTTCACCCGCCTCACGACCTGCGGAACGGGCCGAATCGTATCCATCCGCCCCGGCCATGAGGGCAGTTGACGAACATCTGACAGCTGCCGGGTCAGGGCCCGCCGTACAAGCGGTCGTCGCTGAGACCGTGCCTTTCTTCAGGAAGCCGGTGTCGTCCACGATCGGGACACCGTCAGGCCGGCCGAGCCGATCGGCGACGTATGCCTGCAAGTCATCACGGATCTCGTCCGGATCCCACTGACACCACGACAGCAGCCGCTGCAAGCCGCACGGGGTGGCATGGCCCGTGTGCTCGGCGAGTTGCCGGCTGTTCTTCCGGCCCACCGGGCCGTCCGCCGCCGACCAGGCCGCCCGGCAAGGCACGACCGGCGCGTTTTGCGCATGGCGAGAGCGCGGCCGATCGCTCAGCCCGCACTCGGTGGCAGCTGTGCAGGGCTGACCAGCTCCCCCAGAACATCAGCCATGAACTCCACCAGCCACCGCTGAGACGGACTGCGTGATGCCTCGTGCCGGGCGTAGAGCGCCACTTCGATCGGTTCCGTGTCGAACGGGAGACTCACGAGGCGGAGGCGGTGGGAGGCGGTGAACACCTCACCGGCGTACTCGGGGACGATCGCGATGAGGTCGGTGTGTTCCAGCAGGTAGGGCAACACCGTGAAGCGGGTCGCGTCCACGGCGACGCGCTCCAGGAGGCCGTGCGTGGCAAGGAGCGAGCGGGGCACGACGTGGCCGTGGGGGCCGTACACCGTCGCGTGGTGTTCGGCCGTGAGGTCCGCCAGCGTGACGGAGGCGCCGCGAATGCGGGGATGGTCGGAGGCGACCATACCGACGTAACGCTCGTGGAAGAGCGGGATGCGGACGGTGCGGTGGGACGTGAGGACCGGCGTGGCGACGAAGGCGTCGACTTCACCGCGGCGCAGCTGGCTCTCGACGGCGTCCACATCCAACGGGCGGACGGTGAGGGACACACCGGGAGCCCGCTCGC
Source organism: Streptomyces sp. NPDC001137 (assembly GCF_040298885.1). NCBI lineage: Bacteria > Bacillati > Actinomycetota > Actinomycetes > Kitasatosporales > Streptomycetaceae > Streptomyces > Streptomyces sp. NPDC001137. The sequence continues at coordinate 378,051 of NZ_JBEPBA010000002.1, read as the reverse complement.
GGGCCGCCGCGACCAGCCGGGGCAGCAGGGTGGCCTGGCCCAGGTCGGAGAGGGCGACGGTGAAACGCCCTGACATGGCGGTCAGGTCGAAGTCGTTGTCCTGGCGGATCACGGCGTCCATGCCGGCCAGCGCGCGCTGCAAGGGCTCGTAGAGGCGCTGAGCGCCGGCGGTCGGGGTCAGGCCGCGGCCGGTGCGCCGGAAGAGCTCGTCGTCGAAGTGCCGGCGCAACTTGGCCAGGCTGTAGCTCACCGTGGGCTGGGTGACGTGCAGCGTCTCCGCCGTCGCCGTGACGCTGCCGGTCTCGTAGAGCAGCACGAAGACGCGGGCGAGGTTGAGATCGAAGCTGCTCATATCGAGCGAGTCTATATCGCAGCCCGCCAACATCTATTGGTCCGAATATCCTGCGCTGCCTAGCGTGGCCTGCGTCACTTCGACGTCGCCGCGAAAGGAACGTCTGTGCCCTCCGTGCGCAGTGTCTGCCATGAGTTCCTCCAACGCCAGGAGCTCACCACCGTCTTCGGGAATCCCGGCTCCAACGAGCTGCCCTTCCTCGCCGAGCTGCCGGACCGCTTCCGGTACGTCCTGGGCCTGCACGAGGGTGCCGTGGTGGGCATGGCGGACGGCTACGCGCAGGCCACGGGACGTCCGGTGCTCGTCAACCTGCACGCCGCGTCCGGCTCCGGCAACGCGATGGGCGCGCTCACCAACGCCGTGGCCTCGCGCACTGCGCTGGTCGTCGTGGCCGGCCAGCAGGTGCGGCCGGCCATCGGACCGGAGGCCAACCTCGCCAACGTCGACGCCCCGTCGCTGATGAAGCCGCTCGTCGGCTGGGCCGCCGAACCGGCCTGTGCCCAGGACGTGCCCCGGGCCCTCGCCCAGGCCGTCTTCGAGGCGCAGTTGCAGTGCCGGCCCACCTACCTCTCCGTCCCCTATGACGACTGGGCGGTGGATGCGGACGAGAACGCATCGGCCGTGCTGGACCGGCAGGTGCACCGTGCCGCAGTGCCCGGCGCGGAGCAGGGGCGCCGGCTGGCCGATGCGGTGACCGCCGCGCGCAGGCCCGCGCTGGTGCTGGGCGGTGACATCGACTCCGACGGTCTCTTCGACGACGCGGTGCGGCTCGCGGAGCGGCTCGGCGCTGCGGTGTGGGCGGCACCGTCGCTGTTCCGGCTGCCCTTCCCCAACCGCCACCCGCAGTTCCGCGGGGTGCTGCCGGCGGGGATCGACCCCATCTCCCAATCTTTCGAGGGTCATGACCTCGTGCTGGTGCTCGGAGCCCCGGTCTTCCGCTACCACGAGTACCTGCCCGGCCGGTATCTGCCCGAGGGCACCCGGTTGATCCAGGTCACCGAGGACGCCTCCGCCGCCGCCCGCGCACCGATGGGCGAGGCTCTGGTCGCCGACCCGGCCGCCGTCATCGACCTGCTGCTCAAGGAGCTCGACGCGGCGACGGAGCCGGCGGGCGACTACCGGCCCACCCCCGCGCCGGCCACCGGGCAGGGGACGCGGCTGCATCCCGAGGAAGTCTTCGCCTCCCTTCGGGACGAACTGCCCGACGACACGGCGTACGTGGTGGAGTCGACCTCGACGAACTCCTCGTGGTGGCGCCAGATGGACCTGCGGCGGCCCGGTTCCTACTACTTCCCGGCAGCGGGCGGACTCGGCTTCGGCCTGCCCGGCGCCGTCGGGGTCGCCATGGCCCAGCCCGACCGGCCGGTCGTCGGCGTGATCGGGGACGGCTCGGCCAACTACGGCATCACCGCCCTGTGGACGGCCGCCCAGCACCGCCTGCCCGTGACCGTGGTGCTGCTGCGCAACGGAACCTACGGCGCGCTGCGCTGGTTCAGCGGCCTGCTGGGTGTCCCGGACGCACCGGGCATGGACATCCCGGGCCTGGACTTCACCCGCATCGCGGAGGGCTACGGCGTGTCCGCCCAGCACGTCGAGAGCGTGGACGAACTACGGGCGGTGCTGTCCAGGCGCCCGGACGGACCCCGGCTCGTCCAGGTCGACACAGCGCTCACGACACCGTCCTGACCACGATGCCCACCCCACGGACACACCTCGCAGAAGTCACTCCCCTCAGGTAACGGAAGGAAGACCGATGACACTTCTGGACAACGACGTCTGGAGCAAGAAATTCCTCAGCGACGGCTGGCAGGACGCCACCCGCGAGCACCAGGTCACCGAGCCGGCGACCGGCGCGCAGCTCGGCACCGCCGGCCTGGCCACGCCCGAGGACGTGCGCCGCGCCGCCACCCGGGCCGCCGAGGCGCAGCGGTCCTGGGCGGCAACTCCCCCGCAGCAGCGGGCGGCCGTACTCCGCCGCGCGGGCGAGCTGTTCACCGAGCACGCCGCCGAGATCGAGGACTGGCTGATACGCGAGGCGGGCTCGGTACGGGCCAAGGCGGCGTTCGAGGTGCAGCTGGCGATCGGCGAGTCATTCGAGTGCGCGGCACTGCCCACGCACCCTCAAGGAGAAGTACTGACCTCCGAGGAGGCCCGCTGGTCGTTGGCCCGGCGCCGCCCCGTCGGCGTCGTGAGCGTGATCGCGCCGTTCAACTTCCCGCTCGCCCTCGGCCTGCGTTCGGTGGCACCCGCGCTGGCGCTCGGCAACGCGGTGCTACTGAAGCCCGATCCGCGTACGGCGGTGAGCGGTGGCGTGGTCATCGCCCGGATCTTCGAGGAGGCCGGGCTGCCCTCCGGACTGCTGCACCTGCTGCCGGGCGACAGCACGGTCGGCCAGGCGGTCGTCGAAGCACCCGAGGTACGGGTCATCTCCTTCACCGGCTCCACTCCGGTCGGCCGCGCGATCGGTGAACAGGCAGGCCGTCTGCTCAAGCGCGCCCACCTCGAACTCGGCGGGAACAACGCGCTCGTGGTGCTGCCGGGCGCGGACGTGCAGAAGGCGGCCTCCGCCGGTGCGTTCGGCTCGTATCTGCATCAGGGGCAGATCTGCATGACCACCGGCCGCCACATCGTGCACGAGTCACTGCTCGACGACTACAGCGCCGCGCTGGCCGCAAAGGCCCGGGCGCTGCCCGTCGGCGACCCCGCCCGCGAGGACGTGGCGCTCGGCCCGATCATCGACCGGCGGCAGCTGGAGCGGGTGCACGGCATCGTCACCGACAGCGTCGCTGCGGGCGCGACGCTGGCCGCGGGCGGCGAGATCGACGGCGCCTGCTACCCAGCCACCGTCCTGACCGGCCTCACCACCGACATGCGGGCATGGCGCGAGGAGATCTTCGGCCCCGTCGCACCCGTCATCGGCTTCTCCACGCTCGAAGAGGCCGCCCGGATCGTCAACGACTGCGAGTACGGCCTGTCCGTCGGCATCCTCGGCAACGTCGGTACGGCGATGAAGCTCGCCGACCAGATCGACTCCGGCAAGGTCCACATCAACGAGCAGACCGTCAGCGACGAGCCCAACGCCCCGTTCGGCGGAGTCAAGGCCTCCGGCACCGGGTCCCGCTTCGGTGGAGCCGCCGCCAACGTCGAGGCCTTCACCGAGGCCCAGTGGGTCACCGTCCGCCCGGACATCGCCGACTACCCGTTCTGATCCCCGCTCCCCCGTCCCCGTAGCCGCTACAAAGGGAACGCAGCCATGACACCCATCACCTCACCGAACACCACCGACGCCGCCTCGAGAACAGGCACGTCCGACCGCAACGTCTGGACCGTGGTCCTGTGCTGGATCACCGTCATGCTCGAGGGGTACGACCTCGTCGTCCTCGGCGCCATCATCCCCACCCTGCTCAAGACCCATCACCTGGGCATGACGGCCGCGGACGCCACCACGGTCGCCACGCTTTCCCTCGTGGGCGTCGCCATCGGCGCCATTCTGGTCGGCCCGCTCGCCGACCGCTTCGGACGACGCCTGCTGCTCATCGGCTCGGTGGTGGAGTTCTCCGTCTTCACCCTCCTGTTGCCCCAGGCCACCTCCGTCGGGATGTTCGCCGCGCTCAGGCTGGTCGCCGGTATCGGTCTCGGCGCCTGCATGCCGGCGTCTCTGACCATGATGGCCGAGCACATGCCCGCCGCACGCCGGGCGCGCGCCAGCACCCTGACCATGACCGGCTACCACACCGGTGCCGTGATCACGTCCCTGCTGGCCCTGCAGGTCACCGACAACTGGCAGGTCCTCTTCTACGTCCTCGGCATCGCCGGACTCGTCATCGCGGTCATCCAGTGGTTCCGCCTGCCGGAGTCGGAGGCGTTCGTCCGTGCCAAGGAAGCGCCCGCCTCCGAGCGCGTCGCCTTCAGCGAACTCCTCAAGCCGGCCTACCTCCGCGCCGGCATCGGCATCTGGGTCGCATCCTTCATGGGCCTGCTCCTGGTCTACGGCCTCAACACCTGGCTGCCCAAGCTCATGAACGAGGCCGGCTACCCCATCCCCACGGCGGTCACCCAACTGCTCATCCTCAACGTCGGCGGGGTCGCCGGCCTGGTGCTGGGCGGCTTCGTGGCCGACCGGCGCGGCATCAAGCCCACTGCGCTCGGCTGGTTCGCGATATCGGTGGCCATGCTGGCCTGCCTCAGCATCAGGATGCACAGCACCCTGCTCCTCGACATCGTCGTCTTCCTCACCGGCGTGTTCGTCTTCTCCGCCCAGGTGCTGATCTACGCGTACGTGACGAGCTTCTATCCGGCCTCGGTCCGCAGCACCGCCCTCGGCTCGGCCTCGGGCATCGGCCGTATCGGCTCCATCGTCGGCCCGTCGATCACCGGTGCCCTCGTGGCGGCAGGCATCGGCCACCCCTGGGGCTTCTACTTCTTCGCCGCCGTGGCGGTCGCCGGATTCCTGGCCGTGCTCACCCTGCCCGGCCGGGCCGCCGCGGCACAGGCGGAGGCAACCGCGGCCGCGCCGGCCGCCGAACCCGCCGTCTGACCCATCACGGAAGGGCGGTACGGCACCGAACGGGCCGTACCGCCCTGTACTTGATGCGGTGAAGAACCCCGACAGCCACACTCAAGCCATGCTTCACTGCCATCTCTCGGAACGGCGGGTGAAGGCCGGTCAGAAGGTCAGTGCCGGAAGGCGGCTCGGCAAGGTCGGCGCCACCGGCAACGCGACCGGGCTTCTCAGAACGCGGAGTTGGCGAACCAGTGGGTCAGCAAGTGCTCGTCGCCCTCGTGGGCGAAGGCCCCTGCCTGGTAGGGCAGTCGGCCGTAGACGAGGAGGAGCAGGTCGGCCGCGGTTCCCTGGACGGTCGCGTCAGTGGGGGCCGCCGTCGGGTGAGCCGGGTCGAGCCCGAAGCCGTCGGGCCGCAGGCGGACGACCCAGGCGTCGTCCCCGTCGGTCGTGCGGAAGCGGATGGTCGTGTCGGAGCCACGGAGGTCGGCCACCTTGGGCGCGAAGAAGGTGGCGAAGGGCAGATTGACGAGGAACTCGTCGATCCCGTCCACCGCGACCGGGCGGTCGATCGCGGGCCGGAGTCCGAGTGCGACCTCGGCGTCGGCCCGGTGCAGCAGGGTCTCGAAGAGCATCCGGCGTGCCCAGAATCGGGCGTGCTGGTCGGCGCCCCAGGCCCACATCGGCAGGTCCGGGTCGGTGACCGCGAAGGCGTCCGCGGCCACGGTCGCGCTCTCGGCCAGCCAGTCGATGTATCCGTCCTCCTGGGCGGGGAGCTGAAGGTCCACGTCACGCGTGCGCGGGGGTTCCTGGATGCGCGCCCGCAGCAGGACCGAGAACCAGCGGTGGACGCTGCCCGTGTGCCTGACCAGCTCGGCCAGCGTCCAGCCGGGACAGCTGGGCACCGCCGTGGCCAGGTCGGCGTCCTTGACCGCCGCGACGAACCGGGCGGTCTCCGCCGCGACCGCGGCGCGGTGATCGACCGAGGTGGCAGCGGGCGCGTGCTGGGTGTGGTCGGACGTCGTCATCGTGACATGCCTTTCGGAGACTGCGGGTTCAAGGAGACTGCGGGTTCAAGCAGACGGCTGGATGAGGACTGCTCTGTCTTGGCTGAAGCTCTCGATGATTCCGGACGGCGACAACGCCTGAAGACAGTGGCAGAGCCTGAAGACAGCGGCAGCGCCTGAACACGGTCACACGAGCTCGGCACCGGCCTCCGCCTCCGCAAGCCCCGCCGTCGAGGAGTCCGCGACCTTCCTCGGCACGGACGTACGAGGGGCGTGAGCCGACTTGATGCCGACGAGGGCCACGGCGACGACCAGGCCGAAGGCCGCTCCGGCGATCACGAAGGTCGTCGTGAACTGGCTCTCCTGCGGCAGCGCGGGCCCTCCGCCCGGCAGCGGGATGGTCTTCGACGCCAGCAGCGAGGTGATCACCGCGCTTGCGACGGCGCTGCCGACCGAGCGGGAGATGGAATTGATGCCGTTGGCGATGCCGGACTGGTGGGCGGGCACGCCGGCGACGATGAGCGCGGGCATGGCGGCGTAGCCGAAGCTGATCGCCAGGCCGATGACCATGCCGGCGCCGATCACCGAGGCCGTCACATCGTGCGCGACGCTCAGCCACGTGAAGCCGAGCACTCCGAAGCAGGCCCCGGCGGCCAGGGTGAAGCGCGCGCCGAGCCGGCGCACCAGGACCCCGCCGAACTGGGCGCCCACGAGCGAGACGAGTGTGGTCGGCAGCAGATACACGACGGACGCTTCGAGCACGGAAGCGCCGAAGCCGTAGCCGACGACGCCTTCCGGCATCTGGACGAGGTACGAGACACCGATGAACTGGGCGAACATCGCGAAGCCCAGCAGCAGTCCGGCCAGGTTGGTGAAGAGAACGGGCCGGTGGACGAACATCTTCATGTCCACCATGGGTTCCTTGACCCGGCGCTCGGCGACGACCCACACCACCGCCATGACGACGGCCCCGGCGAAGGAGCCGAGCGTACGGCCGGACGTCCATCCCCACTCGTGTCCCTGCGAGACCGGCAGAAGCAGCAGCACCAGCAGCATCGCCAGGGTGCCCGCGCCCAGCCAGTCCGTGCGCCCGCCCGTGGTCGTCCGGGAAGCGGGCACGGTGAACAGCACACCCGCCAGCGCCATCACCGCGAGCACCACCGCGAGCCAGAAGACCCGGTGGTAGTCGGGGTCGGAGCCGCGGGTGAGAAGCCCGGCGCCGACCAGCGCGAGTCCGCTGCCGAACGCGAGCGTGCCGCTGACCAGGGCCATGGCGCCGTGCAGCTTCTCCGGCCTGATCTCCTCGCGCAGGATGGAGAGGGCGAGCGGGAAGATCGCGGTGGCCGCACCCTGCATCACTCGGGCGACGATCAGCCACGTCAGCGAGGTGGTGGTGGCGGCGAGCACCGAGCCCGCGATCATCACGAGCAGCACGCCCACGAGGGTGGGCTTCTTGCCGTGCTGGTCGCCGAAGCGGCCGAGCAGCGGTGTGAAGACCGCGGCCGACAGAAGGGTGGCGGTGGTCACCCAGCTGACATTGGCCGTGGTCGCCCGCAGGTCGCTCTGGATGATTCCCAGGATCGGGACGACGAGCGTCTGCATCATCGAGACGACCATCGCGGCGAGGCCTAGCACCAGGACGACCGCGGTGTCGGCTGGCTGTCTCCGGGGCGCCGTCTGCTGCGCGTGAGGCACGGATCTCTTCCCTACGTGAGAGCTCGACGAACTACTTGAGAACATCGATGTTTGAGAACTTCAAGTAATGGGGGAGACCGTAGCCATCGATATTTGAGATCGTCAAGTTTTCAGGCGTAAGGTGACGCTCATGACAGCACCCTCTCGCGTCGACACCTCCCGGCTCATGGAGCTGCTCTCGGTGTCCCTGGCTGCCTACTACGGCGACTTCACGGTCGCCGCCGCGAGCGAGAACCTCACGGCCAGCCAGGGCAAGACGCTCAACGTGCTGCGCCGGGGACCCGCCTCCATGAGCACGCTGGCCACCACGCTGACCTGCGACGCCTCCAACATGACCGGAATCGTCGGCCGGCTGGAGAAGCGCGGTCTGGTGCGCCGCGAGCCGAGCCCCTCCGATCGGCGCGTCAAGAACGTCCTGCTCACCGAGGAGGGCGAGCAGGTCATCGACGTGATCCGCGGGAAAATGGACAAGACGCTGGCCGGGCTGAGCAGACTCAGCGAGCAGGAGCAGGACACTCTGTACGCACTGCTCGAGCGCGCGTTCACCTCTCAGCCCACCGCTGCCTGAGGGTCTTCTCAGACGCCGACAGGCTCGCCGGGACCAGGGACCGTACGGAACCGGAACGGCTCCGGATCGCGGCCGGGCTGGATGAACCAGCACTCCCCCGTGCCGTCCCCGGTGAGGATCCGCAGCACGGTGTCCGCCACGACCTCGGCCGGAATGACCGACAGCCCCTGCTTGGAGAGCATGTCGCGCAGCGGATCGATGATCCGCGACTCCGCGAAGCCGGGGCAGACAGCGTTGAAGCGCACGTTGTCCGCCGCGAGAGCCGGCCCCAGGGAGCGGGCAAGCCCTACGACCGCGTGCTTGTTGGCCGCGTACAGAGGATCGAGCGGCACGGCGGCCAGGCCCGCCAGGGACGCGGTCGCCACGATGGCCCCTCCCCCGCGCGCCCGCAGCGCCGGCAGCACCGCATGGGTGCCGAAGACCACGCCGTCGAGGTTGGCTCCCATCGCGCGACGGTAGCGTGCCAGGTCGAAGTCCTCACCGACGCCGCATCCGGTCGCCACCCCGGCGTTGAGCAAGGCGATGTCGACGCCGCCGTACTGCTCCTGGGCGAAGGCCACCAGCGCGCGGTTGGCCTCGGGATCGGAGACGTCGCAGGCGCGGAAACGGCCGCCGACCATGTCGGCCACCTCGCGGCCGCCCCGCGCGTCGAGGTCCGCGACGACCACGCGTGCCCCCGCCTCCGCCAGCGCCAGTGCCGTGGCCCGGCCCAGTCCACTGGCACCGCCGGTGACGATCGCCACCTTGCCCTGGAGCGCGGCGCCCTCCACCTGTCCCGGCCGGGCGGCGACGGCGCTCCCGACGGCCGTCACGCCAGCTCCAGGACGAGCTTGCCGACGTTCTCCCCGCGGAAGAGCATCCCCAGCGTCTCGGGGAAATCGTCCACGCTCCCCTTCACCACATGCTCCTTGACCTTGATGCGGCCCGCCCCGATCCAGGCGGAGATCTCCTGCGCCGCCTGCGCGTAGCGCTTGGCGTAGTCGAAGACGACGAAGCCCTCCATGCGGGCGCGGCGCACCAGCAGCGAGAGGTAGTTGGAGGGGCCCTTGACCGGTGTGGCGTTGTTGTACTGGCTGATCGCACCGCAGACCACGACCCGCGCGTGCATCGCCAGCCGCGTCAGGGCCGCGTCGAGGATGCCCCCTCCGACGTTGTCGAAGTAGACGTCGATGCCGTGGGAGGCCTCCCGGCGCAGCGCCTTCCTGACGTCCTCGGCGCGGTAGTCGATGGCCGCGTCGAAGCCCAGCTCGTCGACGAGCATGGCGCACTTCTCCGGGCCTCCGGCGATGCCCACGACCCAGCAGCCCTTGGCCTTCGCGATCTGGCCGGCGATCGTGCCGACCGCCCCGGCCGCCCCCGACACCACGACGGTCTCACCGTCCTTCAGCGCCCCGACGTCCAGCAGACCGAAGTAGGCGGTCATGCCGGGCATGCCCAGCGCGCCGAGATACGTCGAGGGCGGGGCGAGGGAGGTGTCGACCTTCAGGGCACCCTTGCCGTCGGAAACCACGTACTCCTGGACGCCGAACGTGCCGACCACGTGATCGCCCGGCTGGAAGTCGGGGTGGTTCGACGCGGTGACCTCGATGACCGACCCGGCGCGCATCACCTCGCCGATGCCCACCGGCGGCAGGTAGGAGGGACGGTCGTCCAGCCAGCCCCGCATCGCCGGGTCCAGGGAGATCACGCGCGTGCGGCCCGCGAATCGGCCCGGGCCCGGCTCTTCGACGGGTCCTGCGAAGTGCTCCCAGTCCTCGGGCTTGACCTCGCCCACGGGGCGGGCTGCCAGACGGATCTGGCGGTTGGTCGCAGACATCGCGCCTCCTGTTGTTCACGGCTTCCGCCGCAGGGTACCGACCAGTAGGTATGCCTGGTGCATGATGTTCGCCACACGCCGGCCCGCCGCCCGCCGACCTGTACCCGGAGAGCCGTACCGACCCCGAAACGTGACCCGCGATGACCTTATGGGCATTCCAACCAGTCGGTATTGTGCGCCGCTCACAGCCATCGCCGTAGCGGAAGGCCCTGCGATGACATTCGCCGACGAGAACCGGTATCCACCCTCGGACACGGGGTGGCCGCCGCCCCACACCGAGCACCAGCGGCACGGACACAACGCCCCGCGGTACGAGCCGTACGGGCAAGCCCCCTGGACCGAGCCGTACGGGCAGGCTTCGTGGACCGAGCCGTACGGACAGGCTTCCTGGGACGAGCCGTACGCGCACGAGACCCAGCGGCCCAACGCCGACCTCGCCGCCCTGCGCTCGGCCTACCGCGCGCTCCGCCGGATCTCCACCCTCACCGCGCTCGGCTCCTTCGTGGTGTATGTCGTGCTGTCCTGCTACGCGCCCGGCCTGATGGGGGCCAGTGTCGCCGGGGAGCTGAGCCTGGGAATGACCCTGGGGGTCTTCCAGCTCGTCGTCACCTTCGGGGCGGTCGCCTGGTACGGACGCAGCGCACAGCGCTCGGTGGATCCGTTGGCCCTGGCCGTCAGGGAGCGGGCGGTCCCCGCCGGCCGGAACGCGGGGACGGCGAGATGAACGACTTCAGCTCCGGGACGCAGGCTGTCGTCCTGGTCCTGTTCACCACGCTGGTCACCGTCACGCTGATGATGTGCGTGATGGCGGGACCGGAACGCGACGATCTGACGAACTTCTACACCGGCTACCTCTCGCTCACCCCGCTCAAGAACGGCCTGGCCATCGCGGGCGACTACATCTCAGCGGCCACGGTCCTGAGCACCACGGGCATCATCGCGCTCGCCGGTTACGACGGCTACGTCCTCGCGGTCAGCACGGCCCTGTCCCTGGTCCTGCTGATGTTCCTGCTGGCCGAACCCCTGCGCAACGCCGGCCAATTCACCATGGGTGACGTCCTGGCCCGCAACATGCCCGGGCGGGCGGTGCGGGTCGCCGCCTGCGTCGTGACGCTCTCGGCGACCGTGCCCTTCCTCGTCGTCCAGCTCTCCGGAGCCGGGTCACTGCTCACCTTCATCCTGGGCATCCCGCACATGACGGGCGCCAGGACGGCCTGCATCGTCATCGTCGGCAGCCTGATGATCATTTACGCGGCGCTCGGCGGTATGCGGGGCACCGCGCTCATCCAGATGATCAAGATCGTGATCCTGATCGGCACCAGTTTCGTCGTCGCCGCTCTGGTGCTGAACCGATTCGACTGGAATCCCGGCGACGTCCTCAGGGCGGCCCAGCAGGGCAGCGGCGCGGGCCCGGCCTTCCTCCATCAGGGCCTTCAGCTGGGCACCTCGGCCGTCGACCGGCTGGACTTCGTCGGTCTCCAGATCACCGTGGTCCTCGGCGTGGCCTGTCTCCCCCACATCACGATGCGTCTGTACTCCGCGCAGGACGTGCCGGCCGTGCGTCGCTCCATGTCGTGGGCGGTCGGCACGGTCACCACCTTCTGTCTGCTCGTGATCGTCATGGGTACGGGCGCGGCGGCGCTGGTGGGATCGCGGTACATCACCGCGGCCGATCCGCAGGGCCGGACGTCGGTGCTCATGCTGTCGCAGGTGCTCGGCGGAGCCTCCTCCTCGGCGGGCGCGACGATTCTCTACTCGGCCGTGGCGGGCATGGTGTTCATCACCCTGCTGTCGTCGGTCGCGGGGATGACCCTGGCCGCGGCCTCCTCGCTCGCCCACGACCTGTTCGCCCACGCGGCCCGGCGGGGACAGGCCGAGCCGCGTACGGAGATGACGGTGGCGGCGTGGACGAGCGTGGGCGTGGGAACCGTGGCCATCGGGCTCGCCACGCTCGTCCAGAACTGGAACGTCGGTGTGCTGACCACTCTGGCCATCTGCGTGGGCGCGTCCGCGGTGGCACCCGCGCTCACCTACTCCCTGTTCTGGCGCGGATTCACGCGCACCGGCCTGCTCGCCACCCTCTACGGCGGTGCGGCCTGCGCGTTGCTGCTCATGATCTTCTCCAAGGCCGTCTCGGGCACACCGTCCGCCGTCTTCCCGAACGCCCACTTCGACCTGTTCCCGATGCAGTCCACCGGGCTGATCTCCATCCCGTTCGGCTACCTGGCCGGGTGGCTGGGCAGCCGCCTGGACCACCGGCGCCGCGCCGCCGACAGCCGGGTGAACCGGCGACTGTACGACGAGAGCGAGGCACGGCTGCTCGCCGCAGCGGAATGACCGCGGCCCGAGAGGGTCAGGTGAGCATGCCGGTCAGTGACTGCTCGGTCCACACGGTCTTGCCCTCGCGGGTGTAGCGGGCACCCCACCGTTCGGCCATCTGCGCCACCAGGAACAGGCCGCGCCCGCCCTCGTCGGTCGTACGGGCGCGGCGCAGGCGGGGGGAGGTGTGGCTGGTGTCGCTGACCTCGCACACCAGGGTCCGTTCGCGGATCAGCCGCAGAGTCGCGGGGCCGCCGGCGTACCGGTACACGTTGGTGACCAGTTCACTGGCGATCAGCTCGGTGGTGAACGCCAGATGCTCCAGACCCCATTCGGTCAGCTTGGCCGAGGTCAGCGCCCGTGCGCGGGCGGCACTGGCCGGCTCCGGCGGCAGCTGCCACGAGGCGACGTCGTCCTGCCGCAGCGTGCGCGTACGGGCGATCAGCAGGGCGACGTCGTCGCTGGGGCGCGACGGTACGAGCGAGTCGACCACAGCCTGGCATGTTCGCTCCAGGGCGTCCGCCGGGCGGGTGAGCGCCGCGCACAGTTTGGACAGGCCCGCGTCGGGGTCGAGGTGGCGTTCGCCGATGACACCGTTGGTGTACAGGCACAGCAGGCTTCCCTCGGCCAGTTCGACCTCCCGGGCCTCGAAGGGCAGGCCGCCCAGGCCGAGCGGCGGGCCGGCGGGCAGGTCGAGCGGTGCGACGTGTCCGTCCGGAGTGGTCACCACGGGCGGCGGGTGGCCGGCGCGGGCCACGGAACACCGCCGCGAGACCGGGTCGTACACGGCGTACAGGCAGGTGGCGCCGACGACCTGCTCACCTACGGGCCGTTCGCCGGCCGCCTCCTGTTCGACGGCCAGCAGGTTGACCATGTCGTCCAGCCGGGAGAGGACCTCGTCCGGTTCCAGGTCGAGGCTCGCGAGGGTGTGTACGGCGGTCCGCAGCCGGCCCATGGTGGCGGCTGCGTGGATGCCACGCCCCACCACGTCGCCGACGACGAGGGCGACCCGGGCCCCGGACAGGGGGATCACGTCGAACCAGTCGCCGCCCAGGCCCGGAGCCGCGCTGGCCGGCAGATACCGCAGCGCCACCTCGACGGCGTGCTGGTCCGGGACCGCCCGGGGCAGCAGGCTGCTCTGCAGGGTGAACGCGGTCTGCTGTTGCTGGGTGAAGCGCCGGGCGTTGTCGATGGCGACGGCGGCGCGCGAGGCGAGTTCCTGGGCGAGGGTGAGATCGTCCGCCTCGAAGGGGTCGGGGCGGCGCGAACGCCACAGGGTCATCACGCCCAGCACCATGCCGCGCGCGGCGAGGGGTACGCCGATCAGCGAGTGGACGCCCAGGTCCGGAGCGTGGGCTCCCTGGTGGCCTTGCGTCGAGAGCCAGTCGGGCGGCAGCACCGGTTCCAGGACGGGCCGCCCTTCGGACAGGCACCGGGCCTGGGGTGAGTCGGGCGCGAAGTCCACCGGCTCGCCGTGGGGGTGCGGTGGGCCGGGTTGCTGGGCCCCCACGCTGCTGGCGCCGAGCCGTACGACGGGCCCCGCCAGGGCCGGTGCCAGTTCCTCGCCGCGCGTCACCAGCTGGAGCAGGTCCACCGACGCGTGGTCGGCGAGGTGGGGCACCATCACCTCGGCGAGTTCCCGGGCGGTCTCCGCCACGTCGAGGGTGGTTCCGATACGGCTGCCGGCCTGGTCGAGGAGCGCGAGCCGGCGCTGGGCCCGATGACGGTCGGTGATGTCCTCGATCATCTCGGCCACGCCCAGGATGCGGCCCGCGGGATCCTCCATGCGGAAGGACGAGACCAGGGCGACCCGTTCCCGTGCCGGATCCTGCTCCAGTCGGACGAACTGCTCGGAGTAGACGAGCGGTCTGCCGGTCTCCATCACCTGGCGCACCCGGTCCAGGGCCTTGCGTGCGTCGTCGGGGATGAGCATCTGCCCGCTGGGCAGCCCCTCGAAGCCCGCCGCGGGGACGCCACTGAAGCGTTCGATGGCCCGGTTGACCCTGAGAAGCCTCAGGTCGGTGCCGTGCACGACCAGTCCGATCGGGCACTGGCGGTACAGACCGTCGAGGACCGCACGGTCCCGCTGCCACTCCAGGACGTCGCCCGCGAGTGCCCCGGCCAGGAGCCACTCACAGGTCTGGCCGTCGCGGGAGAGCGCATGGGCCCTGAGCCCCATCTCCACGAGCCGCCCGTCGCGGTGGCGCACCTTCAGCACCCCGAACCAGCCGCCGGCCTTCCTGCACTTTGCCGCTGCCTCCCTGGCGGCCGGCATTTCGCTCGGGCCGACAAGAACCTCGAAGGCCGGACGACCGATCACGGCCGTGTCCGGGTGGCCGAGCAGCTCCTGAGCCCGTTGGTTCCATCCGACTACGACTCCCCGGTCGTCGAGCACCGCCAGGGCGACGAGGTGCAGGGCGAATGGATCGTCGTGGCTTTCGCTGAACTCCGTCATCCGCTTCTCCACCGCTGTGCCGGGACAGTCCCACTCTGGCAACGTCCATAGCCCGCCGCTACGGGACCGCGCCATGAACAGGGCCCGCCGGGCCGCGCGGGGGTGTCCTCAGGTCGCGTGCCGCCAGGGCCCAGCTGAGCTCCACAGCGGTATCCGCACTGTCCAGGCCGACACCGGTCAGCTCCTCGAACCGGCGCAGCCGGTAGCGGACGGTGTTGACATGGACGTGTGCGCTGCGGGCGACCTCGCGGATGTGCCGCCCCTTCTCCAGGTATCCCCGCACCGACTCCTCGATGAGCGCTCCGAACTCACCCTCCGCCTCCAGTGGGCGCAGATAGCGGTCGATCAGCAACTCGGCGAGTTCCGGTTCGGAGACGACGGCCACCCGCCAGGACAGGTCGCTCAGGTCGTACACGCCGCGCAGACCGTACGCACGGGCGGCATCCAGCAGCCGGCCGGCCGATCGGAAGGACGGTGAGCAGCGCGCCTCGGCCGTTCCTGCGGGCGTGGGCCTCCAGGGAGCGTTCGAGCGCGTCAGGACCGAGGTCGCCGTTCGGTACGGCTCTGAGGGCCCGGTACGGCCGCGAGAGGTCCAGTCCGTAGATCGCCGCACCGCTGTGGATCTCTACGGCGCTCAGCGTGCCGTAGAGCAGTCCGCGCAGGAAGTCGGCGCGGCGGCGGGCGTCGGACAGGGCGGAGGCGACCTCCGCCTGCCGGTGGACCGCGGCGATCCGCAGGCTGGCGACGTCCGCCAGCTCCCACAGGCACTTGGTTCGGTCGACGACGAGGCCGGGGTCCAGACCGTGTTGGGTCGCCTCGGCGATGAACAGATCCCGGATCGCGCTCAGCGCCCGGCGGAAGGCGCGGAGCCCTTCGTCGAGCGGGACGCCCCGGGCGACCCGGTCCCGGGCAACGTCGGCTTCGTCGAAGTCCTCCGGCGCGGGCACCGTCCCCTCCCTCAGCACGGTGAGAGCCCGCTGGAAGTGCCGATGCCAGATCTG
The DNA here is from genome assembly GCF_040298885.1 of Streptomyces sp. NPDC001137. Lineage (NCBI taxonomy): Bacteria > Bacillati > Actinomycetota > Actinomycetes > Kitasatosporales > Streptomycetaceae > Streptomyces > Streptomyces sp. NPDC001137. The sequence goes on along the minus strand of NZ_JBEPBA010000002.1, from coordinate 362,337 downwards.
GCCGAGGAGTTCGCGCGGGACCGCACGGTAGGACGGGATGTGGTCCGCCAGATCCCCGTGCAACCGCCCGCCCACATACCGCTGTTGCGCGGCCATCGCGGCGATGACCTGTTCGAGGGGCGCCGCCGCGCCCGACTGTCCGGGCATGGACCTCACCTTCTCCCCTCCGGCACCCGGCCGTTGTGCGAGTGAACAATGTGCGGCCCTCCGGCCTTGGCCGGGGAGCCGTCGACAACTCCGCGCCCCTGTAAGCACAGTGGCACGGCGGGCAAGGAGCCCATCGGCGCACGCGGCAAGGCGCCGATCGACCGTGCTCACCCCCGCCCTCGTGCCACCGGCCCACCCCGACGAACCGTGCGGAGACCGCCATGACCGACGAGCACCATGACCGCCCCCACCATCCCGGCGCCGACACCGGCCCGCGCCTCGCGCCGCTGGCCGAGGACGACTGGGACCCGGCCGCCCGGGAGCTGCTCGCCCTGATTCCCCGGGACGCCGACGGCCGCCTCGCCAACGTCTTCACCACCTTGGTACGGCACCCCGACCTCTTCAGGCACTTCCTGCCGTTCGGCAGCCATCTGCTGCGCGACGGCCGTCTTCCCGCCCGGACCAGGGAACTGCTGATCCTGCGCACCGCGTACCACACCCGGGCAGCCTACGAATGGGGACGGCATGCACCGCCGGCCCGGGCCGCCGGGGTCACCGACGAGGAGATCCGGCGGATCGGCGCGGGCCCGGACGCCCGGGGGTGGACGCCGGCCGACGCCCATCTGCTGCGCGCCGCCGACGAACTGCACCGGGACGCACGCCTGTCCGCGGCCACCTGGTCCGCTCTCGCGGCCGACCACGACGAGGAACAGCTGATCGAGCTCACCATGCTCGTCGGCCAGTACCACATGGTCGCGTTCTTCCTGAACTCCGCCGGTACCCGGCTCGAGCCCGACTTCGAGACGGAAACCCTGCCCGCGCCCACCGGAGCCGGCACGGACACGGCGGACGGGACACACGGCGATGCCTGAGACCCTGCACCCCGCGCCCCACCCGGCCGGTCTCCTGACCGGCCGGAACGTACTGGTCGTCGGCGCGGGCACGCGTCCCAGCGACGATCCGAAGGCCCCCGTGGGCAACGGGCGGGCGATCGCCGTGCTCGCCGCCCGCGAGGGAGCGTCCGTGGCCTGCGCCGACGTCTCCCCCTCCGCCGCGGCGGCCACGGCCGCCCTGGTCGATGAGGAGGGCACCCGAGGCATCGCCGTGGTCGGTGACGCCACGGATCCCGGCCAGTCCTCGTCCATGGTCGCCGAGGCCCTCCGTGAGCTCGGTGCGCTCGACGCGCTCGTGGTCAACGTCGGCATCGGACTCGGCGCGGGCCTGGCGGACACCTCACCGCAGCAGTGGGAACGCGTGCTCTCGCTCAACCTGGGCGCTCCCTTCCTCGCCGCCAAGTACGCACTGCCCGTGCTCGCCGACGGGGGCTCGGTCGTCTTCGTCGGTTCCGTGGCGGGACTGCGCGCGGCCACCGACTCGCCCGCCTACGACAGTTCCAAGGCGGGCCTGTTCGGACTCACCCGCCATGTCGCCAAGGAGGGCGCGCCGCGCGGGATCCGCGCCAACCTGGTCGTGCCCGGTCTGATCGACACGCCGATGGGCCGCGAGGCCTCGGCCGGGCGGGCATCGCGCTCGGCCTCGTTCACCCGCATACCGCTCGGGCGCCAGGGCACCGCCCGGGAGGTGGCCGAAGCCGTCACGTTCCTGCTCTCCGAGCGGGCCTCCTACATCACCGGGCAGAGCCTGGTGGTGGACGGAGGGCTGAACGCCGTCTGAGCACGAGGCAGTCTGTCCGCACGGAGCGGACGGGGCGGGGGCGGTCCCGAGGGTCAGGGCATCGACCGGGACCGCCCCCGCCGGCTCACTTGGCCAGCGGGCCGAACTCCTTGCGGGTGTCGACCGGCTTGCCGAACAGCTGCCACCGCTCGCCCTTGAACCGCATCAGCTGCATCGTCTCCAGCGGGAAGGCGTCACCCTGCCCCGTGGACAGGGTGACGCCGGGCAGCAGCAGCCCCACCTTCACGTCCTTCAGATTGCGCACCGCGTCACGCAGCCCTTCCCTGGTCGGGCACTTCATCGCGTCCAGGGCCTTGTGCAGGCTGGAGGCGACGGCCCAGCCGTAGGCGTTGAACTGGTTGGCCGGGTCGGCGTCCGGGGCGTACTTGTGCAGGGCGGCCGTGTAGCTCTTCATCTCGGGGTCGTTCGCCCACTGCGGGTCGGCGGGGTCCTTGAAGTACGTCGCCGAGACCACGCCCTGGACGTTCTTGAACCCGACGGGCTGGAGCACGGCGGCGGACGAGGACACGTTGTTGACGATGTGCAGCGGGTTCCACTTGGTGTTCTTGGCGTCGGCGGCGAGGGCCTGGCTGCCGAACTTGGGAGTGGTGATGTTCAGCAGCACGTCGGCCTTGGAGCGTGCGAGGCTCGCCATCTGTGCCGACACGGACGGGTCGGTGACCTCGTAGCTCTCCTCGGCGACCACCTTGATGCCGCTGCCGGCCACGGCCTTCTTGAACCCGCCGAGCAGGTCCTTGCCGAAGTCGTCGTTCTGGTAGAGGACCGCGATCTTGGCGTTCGGCTTCTCCTCCTTGAGGTACTTGGCGTACACCCGGGCCTCGGCCACGTAATTGGGCTGCCAGCCGATGGTCCAGGGATGCTGGTCGTCGGTGCCCCAGACGGAGGCGCCCGTGGCGACGAAGGGCTGCGGCACCTTCTGCTTGTTGAGGTAATCCCACACGGCCGCCGTGGACGGGGTGCCCAGGGTCTGGAACACCGCGAAGACCTTCTCCTGCTCGACGAGTCTGCGGGCCTCCTCGACCGCCTTGGGCGGCTGGTAGCCGTCGTCACGGACGACGAACTGCACCTTGCGGCCGTCTATGCCGCCCTTGTCGTTGACGTACTTGAAGTAGGCGGCGACGCCCTTGCTGATCGTGCCGTACGCGGAGGCCGGTCCCGACAGCGGGTAGATCCCGCCGAGCTTGATGGTCTTGTCCGTGATGCCGGTGGTCTGCTGCCCCTTGCACGCGCCATCGGCGGCGGTGTCCTGGGTGTCCTGCCCTCGCCGGCTGCTGCAGGCGGTCGCGGTGAGCAGGGCGGCGGTGGCGGCTGCGGCAGCCCGCAGAGCGATGGTCTTACGCATGTGATTCAGTCCTTTTCCGTGCGGGGCGGGGCGCCCACGGGTTCGGCGTCGGCTACTGCGGGGTCCGCGGGGGTGAGGGTCGCGGAGGAACCGGTCTCGGCCTGCGCGTTGGGCTCCGGATCGGGCACGGATTCGTTCTCCGGCGTCCGGTCGACGGCGGTGGCAGTGGAAGTGGCTGCGGTACGGGGCAGGCGGCGGGCGACGGCGCCCAGGACACGGCCCGGCAGACCGGCCAGTCCCGTCGGGGCCACGAACATCACCGTGATGATCAGCAGGCCGAACACCACTCCCGGCGCGGCCTCGCTGAGGTCCTGGGAGACGCTCGGCACGTACATCACGAACGCAGCGCCCAGCAGGGGCCCGTACAGCGAGCCGAGCCCTCCGACCACCAGGCCGGCCAGCAGGGTGATGGACAGCACGAAGCTGAAGGAGTCGGGCGAGACGAAGCCGATCACCCAGGTGTAGAGACACCCGGCGACCCCCGCGAACATCGCGCTCCACGCGAAGGCGAGCGTCTTGTGCATGGACAGCCGTACGCCCATGACCTCGGCGGCGCTCTCGTTGTCCCGTACGGCGAGCAGGGCCCGGCCGACCCGGGAGCGCAGCAGGTTGCGAGCGAGCAGCAGGGCCGCCGCGGCGACGGTGAGGACGACGAAGTACATCCATTGGTCCTCGGCGAGACCGCTCCACGCGGGTGGCTGCAGTTTGTCCACGGTCAGGCCCATGGAACCGCCCGTCACCGGTTCGAGCCGTTTGAGCAGGGGCGGCAGGAACACCGCGAAGGAGAGGGTGACCAGGGCCAGATACAGCCCGCGCAGCCGCAGCGCGGGCACTCCGAACCCGAGGCCCAGCAGGAAGCAACCGGCGGCCGCGACCGGAAGCGTGGCCAGGTGGCCGGTGTCGTACCGGTCGAGCATGACCGCCGCCGAGTAGGCCCCCGCCGCGAAGAACGCGCCGTGCCCGAGCGAGATCTGCCCGCCGAAGCCGACCAGCAGGTTCAGCCCGGCCAGCGCGACGGTGTACAGCAGCACCATGGTCAGCTGGAAGACCTGGAACGGGGCGAAGTAGAACGGTGCGCCGCAGGCGACCGCCACCGCGAGCAGCGCGGTGAGGGCGGCTCGCAGCCGCCGGGCCCGGTCGGTGCCGAGTGCCGTGGTGAGGGTGCTCATGCGCGCTCCACCGCCGCCCGTCCGAACAGGCCCTGGGGCCGCACCAGCAGCACCGCCAGAATGATCACGAGGGGTACGCCCACCTTCAGATCGGCACCGACCACATCGACGTACGCCCCGGTCAGCGTCTCGGCGACGCCCACGAACAGGCCGCCGACGACCGCGCCCACGGGGCTGTCGAAGCCTCCCAGGGTGGCCGCGGCGAAGGCGTAGATCAGCACCCCGCCCATCATGTTGGGCTCCAGGAACAGCAGTGGGGCGACGAGCACGCCCGACACGGCGCCGACCGTCGCGGCCAACCCCCAGCCGAGCATCAGGACCCGGCCCACCCGGATGCCCGACAGTCGTGCGGAGGCCGGATTGCAGGCGACCGCCCGCATCACCAGGCCGATGGAGGTGTGCTGGAACAGCAGATACAGCAGGCCCATCACTACGGCCACCACGCCGAGGATCCCGAGCGTCGACCAGTCCACGCGTACTCCGGCCAGGTCGAGCCCGCCGTCGGGGAACTGCTGCGGGAAATCCTTGACGGTGAACGACCAGATGAGGCCGGCCAGCGCGTTGACGAAGATGAACAGGCCGACGGTGACGATGACCACCGTCAGCTCGGGCGCGCCATGCACGGGGCGGATGACGATCCGCTCGACCAGCATGCCGCCGGCGAAGGACACCGCGAGGGTGACCGGCAGCGCCAGCCAGAACGGCATCCCGGATGCCACCAACTGCCAGGCGACATAGGTGGAGAGCATGGCCAGCTCGCCCTGCGCGAAGTTGACGATGCCCGTGAACCGGTGGATCAGTACGAGGGCCAGAGCCAGGCTGGCGTACACCGCGCCCGAGCCCAGTCCTTCCACCAGTTGCTGGAGAAAGTCGGTCACGGCGCTCACCCGGCCTTGCGGGAGCCGAGGGAGACACCGAGGTAGACCTCGGCGACCTGCCCGTCCTCGCGGATCTGCCGGGCCGGCCCGGACAGCACCAGGCGGCCGGCCTCCAGTACGTGCGCCCGGTGCGCGATGTCCAGCGCGAGCTGGGCGTTCTGCTCGACGACGACCACGGTGGTGCGTTCCTCCTCGTTGACGGCACGGACGATTTCGAACAGCTCACGGGTGACCAGTGGCGCGAGGCCCAGGGACGGCTCGTCGAGGAGCAGCAGCGAGGGCCGCAGCATCAGGGCCCTGCCGATGGCGAGCATCTGCTGCTCCCCGCCGCTGAGGCTGCCGGCGGCCTGCCGTGAGCGTTGGCGCAGTTTGGGAAAGTGGCCGTAGATCCGGTCCAGGTCGGCCGCCACGGCCGCCCGCTCGGCGCGGCTCCGCCATCCGGAGCCGGTGCGCAGGTGGGCGCCGACGCGCAGGTTCTCCTCGACGGTCAGCTCGTTGAAGGTGCCCCGTCCCTCGGGCACATGCGCCACGCCGAGCCGGGCGGCCTGTTCGGGCGAACGGCCCAGCAGTTCCGTGCCGTTCAGGGTGACCGAGCCGCGGCCGCGGACCATGCCGCTCAGCGCCCGCAGTGTCGTGGTCTTGCCCGCGCCGTTGGGTCCGAGGATCGCGCAGACCTCGCCGCGGGCGACGGAGAAGTCGAGGCCCTGGAGGACGCGGGCCTGGCCGTATCCGGCGTGCAGGCCGGACACCTTCAGGAAGTCCGGTTCCGCGGTCGGGACATCCGGCTGCGTGGTCTCGGTGGTGGTGGGCTCGCTCATGCGGCCACTCCCAGGTACGCCTCGACGACCGCCGGATCGCGCTGGATCTCCTCCGGCGTGCCCTCGGCGATCTTGCGGCCGAAGTCGAGGCAGACCACCTTGTCGCACAGGCCCATCACGAAGCCCATGTGGTGTTCGACCACCACGAGCGTGAGGTCGAACTCCTCACGCACCGACCGGACCAGATCCGCGAATTGGCCGACCTCGCCGTGGCTGAGCCCGTTGACGGGTTCGTCGAGCAGCAGCAGCCGGGGCCGTACGGCGAGGGCCCGGGCGAGTTCGACGCGTTTGAGCGTGCCGAACGGCAGCCCGGCGGCGGGGTGGTCGGCGACGTCCGCCAGACCGAGCCGCCCTAGCAGGTCGTCCGCCCGATCACGCAGTTCCCTCTCCTCCCGCCGGACGCGGGGCAGCCGGAGCGCCGCGGCGAGGTGTCCGGTGTGCCCCCGGCTGTGGGCGCCGACCATGACGTTCTCCCGGACCGTGAGCTGAGGGAACAGGCCCAGGTTCTGGAAGGTGCGGGCGATGCCGCGCCCGGCCACGGCGTGCGGAGGGAGGGCCAGCAGGTCCTCGCCCTCGAACCGCACATCTCCCCCGTCGGGGGTGCAGCGCCTGGTGAGGCAGTTGAACAAGGTGGTCTTGCCGGCTCCGTTCGGTCCGATGAGCCCTACGGCGGAGCCCGGCTCGACGGTGAACGCGACACCGTCAAGTGCCGTGATCCCGCCGAAACGCACGGTGATACCGTCGACCGCGAGCATGAGTGACGCCCCTTCCGACGTTCTGGGGGGTGGGAGAGCGTCACAGTAGGTGGGGGCGTTCGGGGCGCACATTGGGTGCGAGCACCCAACTTCCCGGCCGTCGGACTGTGCGCCGCGCACAGATAACGCCTGATGTCTCACTCCGAGCCTGTTGACGGAGCACGAGGCGGGCGGCGACGATCGGCGCCATGCCTCACGGGCCCGCTCTGGGCGCTCCCCTGCTGTCCGAACCGCTCCGCCGGGAGCGGTGGCGGATCCTGCACGCCGTCCACGACCGGGTCGAGGAGGTGGCGGACACCGCCGTGGGGGTGATGCGTGCGGAGATCCCGTCGTACGCACTGCAGGACGAACGCTTCTTCTCGGACGTACGGGAGCAGGTGCTCGAGCACTACCGGATGCAGTTGGCGGCGCTGGCCGGGGATCGCGGTATCGCCCCCGAGGACCTGGTCTTCAGCCGCGCCGCGGCCATGCGGCGGGCACGGGCCGGGTTCGCCCTGGAGGACTGGATCAGTGCCTTCCGGGTCGGCCGGCAGGTGCTGTGGGACGCGCTGCTGGACTGCGCCGGCACGTCCGCCGAGGCCCAGCAGGCCGCGCTGTCCCTGGTCACCCCGCTGATGCGGTACGTCGACTACGCCAGCACCCATGCCGCGCAGGCCTACGTCGAGTACCAGCAGCACGTGGTGGCGGACGCCGACCGGGAGCGCCGGGACCTTCTTGACCAGCTCCTGGCCGGCGTGGCACCGACCCGCGGTCCGCTGTCCGCCGCCGCCCAGGCGTACGGCATCGGGCCGCACTCGCCGATGATGGCGGTCGTGGCGGTGTGTGTGGGCGACACCCGCACCGGGGACCTCACGTCGGCCGAGCACGGGTATGCCACCACCGCGTCGATGAGCGTGGCCGGGCCGTGGGCGGGCCGGACCCTGGTCGTCGTACGCCACGAAGAGGTGGTGGCCGTGCCCGTGGTCCGGGCCGGCATGACCGCGGACGACATCTGCGCCCACTTCGAGGCCGTGCAGCAGCGGCTCGCGCGGGGCGGGACCATGCTGTGCATGGGGATCAGTACGGTCGCGCAGGGCGCGTGTGAACTGCCGCGCGCGTACGAGGAGGCGCGGGCAGCCCTCGACCTGGTGCCGAGCGGGGGCGGGGTGGCTGCGCTGCCGCGGCTTTCCCCCTTCGACTACCTCGCGCTGCGGGCCGACGACCTGGCCCGTCAGCTGGTCGATCCGCGGGTGCGGGTGCTGCTGGAGGAGGACCGCAGGCGGGGCGACACGCTGGCCGCCACCATTCGGGCCTTCGCGGAGGCCGACCTCAATCTGCGGCTGGCCGCCGACCGGCTGCGGGTGCATCACAACACGGCGCACTACCGGTTGCGCCGGATCGAGGAACGCACCGGCCGCAATCCGCGCCGGATCGCCGACCTGCTGGAACTACTGGTCGCCCTCGCCATCCGCGACGGCGCCAGGGAAGGTGAGGAGGGCCGGTGAGCGGCATCGTGGAGTCCGCCGGAACCGAGGCGGCGCGTCAACTGCCGGGCGAGCAGGGAGAGTCGGCCCTGCCGGAGGGGCACGCGGAGCAGAACGGAACGGTCCGGCGTGCGCTGCTGGACGCCGCGCTGGAGGTGTTCATCGAGCGCGGTTACACCGACGCCGGCCTCACCGAGATCGCGGCGCGCTCCGGTATCCCGGTGGGCAGCCTCTTCCAGCACTACGGCGGCAAGCGAGGGCTCTACCTGGCCCTGTGGGAGGAGTTCCGGGAGGAACAGGAGCGCAGGACCGCGGCCACGCTGGCCGCCGAGCGCGGCCGTGGTGTGGACGACCCCATCGCTCTGTTCGTGGCGGGAACCAGGGCGTATCTGGAGGGCGCCTGGGACAATCGCAGGCTCGGCATGCTCCTCGTGGAGGACGACGGCCCCGCGGGCTTCGACGCGCTGCGCCGCCAGTGGGACCGCGCATGGGTACGGCGCAACGCCCGGCTGCTGGAGGTGGACGAGCGACGACGTGCCGGCCGGGTCCGGGTGAGCGTACTGACCACCGTCATCGGCGGGGCGGCGCGCGAGCTGGGCGATTGCCGGGATGAGACGGAGGCCCGGGAGATAGTGGACGAGGTGTGCGGCATCCTGATCCATCTGTCGGCACCGCCCGGCCCGTGACCAGCAGAAGAAGGGGAGCCGCCAGCCATGTCACTCGCCCGCGTCCACAACTTCTCCGTCTCGCTCGACGGCTTCGGCACCGGTGAGGGGCTGAGCCAGGAAGCGCCGTTCGGCCACGCCGGTGAAAGGCTGCACCAGTGGATGTTCGCCACCCGGTGGTGGCACGAGATGACCGGCGAGCCGGGCGGGACCAGCGGCCTCGACGACGCCTTCGTGCGGCAGTTCACGCCCGGGATCGGCGCCGAGATCATGGGTGCCGGGAAGTACGGCTACCCCGGATGGCACGAGGACGAGGAGTGGAAGGGGTGGTGGGGGCCCAACCCGCCCTTCCACACACCGACCTTCGTCCTCACCCGCCACACGCGCCCGTCGATCGAGATGGAGGGCGGCACGACCTTCCACTTCCTCGACACGTCGCCCGCCGAGGCGCTGGAGACGGCCCGCGAGGCCGCCGGCGGCCAGGACGTACGCATCGGCGGGGGACCCACCGTGATCCGCGACTTCCTCGCCGCCGGGCTCATCGACCATCTGCACGTCGTTGTGGTCCCGATCCTGCTCGGACGGGGCGTACGCCTCTGGGACGGACTGGAGAGCGTCGAGAAGGACTACCGGGTCGAGGCCACCTCCTCGCCCAGCGGGGTCACGCATGTGACGTTCAGCCGCGCAGGTCTTTGAACCGCCTCTGTGCCACACGCCTCAGATGCCGATACCGGCTCCTTGCCTGAACGGGATCGCGTCACCCAGGAGTTGGCCGCCGTCGATCACCATCGTCTCGCCCGTGATCCAACTCGCCGCGTCCGAGACGAGAAAGGCGACCGCCGAGGCGATGTCGGCAGGCTCCCCGATACGCCCCAGTGCCGTCGAGGCGGAGACGGTCTGCTCGTGCTCCTCCCACAGAGCCTCGGCCAGCTTGGTGCGCACCACACCGGGTGCCACCGCGTTGACGCGGACCTTCGGTGAGAGTTCCAGGGCCAGTTGCCTGGTGAGATGGATCAGTGCGGCCTTCGACGCGTTGTAGAGGCCGATGTTCGCCTCGAAGGCCATGCCGCCGACCGACGCCGTGTTGACTACCGCGCCTCCGTGCTCGCCCATCCAGGCCCGGGTGGCCAGGCCCGTCCACAGGACGGGAGCCCACAGGTTCACGTCGAAGGTCTTGGCGAACCGGCCGTGGTCCTGGTCGATGACGGGCCCGAAGGCCGGGTTGGTCCCCGCGTTGTTGACGAGGACGTCCAGGCTGCCGAACCGTTCGAGCGTCAGCTCGACACAGCACCGGGCCGCCTCCTCGTCGACCGCGTGGGCCCCGACGCCGACCGCTGTGCCGCCGACCTGGGCCGCGGCGGCGTCCGCCGCCTCCTGGGAGCGGGAGGTGAGGACGACGTTCGCGCCGGCGGCGGCGAGGGCTTGGGCGATCGCCAGCCCGATACCGCGTGAGGCACCCGTGACGACGGCGGTGCGGCCGGTGAGATCCGGTCCGGCCATGTCAGCTCACCACTGCCGCGTCGCGGTACTGGCGCAGTTCCTGCTTGGCGATGGCCCGCTTGTGGACCTCGTCGGGACCGTCAGCCAGCCTCAGCGTCCGCAGGTGGGCGTACATCATCGCCAGCGGGAAGTCCTCGGTCACGCCCGCAGCGCCGTACACCTGGATGGCGCGGTCGACGATCTTCAGGGCGATGTTCGGTGCGGCCACCTTGATGGCCGCGATCTCGGTGCGCGCTTCCTTGTTGCCGACCGTGTCCATCAGGTACGCGGCCTTGAGCGTGAGCAGCCGGATCATCTCGATGTCGATGCGTGCTTCCGCGATCCAGTCCTGGATGTTGGACCGTTCGGCGACCGGGCTGCCGAAGGTCACCCGTGACTGGGCGCGCCGGCACATCAGCTCCAGCGCCCGCTCGGCCGCGCCGATGGCCCGCATGCAGTGGTGGATCCGACCGGGTCCGAGCCGGGCCTGGCTGATCGCGAAGCCCTCTCCCTCACCCTTGAGGAGGTCCTTGGCCGGGACCCGTACGTCGGTGAAGTCGATCTCGGCGTGTCCCTCGCGATCCTGGTAGCCGAACACCGGCAGGCCGCGCATCACCGTGATCCCGGGGGCGTCGATGGGGACGACCATCATCGACTGCTGCCGGTGCACAGCGGCGGTGGGGTCGGTTTTGCCCATGACGATGAGTACTTTGCAGTTGCGGTGCAGGGCGTTGGACGCGAACCACTTGCGGCCGTTGAGCACGTACTCGTCGCCGTCGCGTTCCATCCGCAGCTCGATGTTGGTGGCGTCGGAGCTGGCGACCTGCGGCTCGGTCATCGCGAAGGCCGAGGCCATCGTCCCGTCGAGCAGGGGCCTCAGGTACTTCTCCTTGTGCTCGTCGCTGCCGAACAGCGTGAGCACCTCCATGTTGCCGGTGTCGGGAGCGTTGCAGTTGCACGCTTCGGAGGCGATGTGACTGCGCCCCATGATCTCCGCCAGCGGCGCGTACTCGAGGTTCGTCAGCCCCGGCCCCCACTCCGGGTGCGGGTGGAAGAGGTTCCACAGTCCGCGCCGCCGTGCCTCCGCCTTGAGTTCCTCGAGGATCGGCGGCTGGAAGTGCGGGTCACCGGAGGCGCGCATCTGCTCGTGGTAGACCGACTCGGCGGGGTATATGTGCGAGTCCATGAACTCCAGCAGATCCGCCTGGTACTTCTTGGCGCGATCCGACGTCTCAAACAGGGACATCCGAACTCCTGACGGGGGGTAGGGGAGGAAAACTCGGTGGGCGCTTCTCGAGGTGACCGGCCACGCCTTCGACGACATCGGCCCCACGGAAGGCCTGGAGCATGAGGCTCTCCGCGCGGGCCACGGAGTCGGCGTAGGTGCCGTCCGCGTCGTCCTCGGCGGCGTCGAGCAGCGCGAAGTAGCGGTCTTCGAGTTCGTCGGTCCAGGCGTTCAGCCTGGCGGGCCGGTTGAAGGTGAGCACGAGCACCGGCCCGCGGTGTTCGGCGAGGACGAGCTCGCCGCTCGCGCCGGTCATTCCTGCTCCAGCAGGGAGCTCTGGTAGCGGCGCATTCCGCGCAGCCACCGGTCGTAGTCCGCGCCCTTGTGCCGGTACATGTCCAGCACCTCTTCGTGCGGCAGGATCAGGAAGCGCTCGTCGGCGATCGCGGTCAGGACGGCGTCGGCGACCTCGGCCGGCTCCAGGACGTCACCCGCCGACATGACGGCCTGCGTGGCCGCTCGTCCCAGCGCGTCCCCGGAGTCCCTTCCGGCGGTCAGCATCCGGGTGTTCACGCCCATCGGGCACAGACAGCTGACCCGCACGCCGCGATCGCCGTACGTGACGCTCAGCCATTCGGCGAAGCCGACGGCGGCGTGCTTGGTGACGGCGTATGTGGCGGAGCCGATCTGGGTGAGCAGCCCGGCGGCCGAGGCGGTGGTGACGAAGTAGCCTTCGCCGCGCTCCAGCCAGAGCGGGACCAGCAGTTGTGCCGCGCGGATGTGGGCGCGCAGGTTGACGTCGATCGACAGGTCCCAGTCCTGCTCGCTCGCGTCGAGGCCGGGTGCGCCGGCGATGCCCGCGTTGGCGAAGTAGAGGTCGACCGGGCCGAACGTGCTCTCCGCCAGGTCGATCAGCTCTTGGATCTGGGGGGTGTCCGACGCGTCCGCGCCCGCGCTGACAGTGCTCCCCGGATGGTCGGCGTTGACCCTGTCCGACACCGCCCGCGCGCTGTCCGCGTCGAGGTCCGTGACGACGACCCGGGCACCCTCGCGAGCGAGCCGCGCGACCAGCGCGCCGCCGATACCGCCGGCACCACCGGTGACGATGGCGACTCTTCGTGCAACGTTCACAGCGAACCCTCTCGGGAGATGGTGGACCGTGCACCGTCCGTCCGAACTGTATAATTGAATCCGACGTCAAGTTCAACAGTTGGGCGTACGTCACCCCACTCAGGGCGTGGTGGGGGGCATCACCCCGGCTCAGGCTGCCGGGTCAGCGGTGGTCAGGGAACCGCAGCGCGTTCGCCCAGAGCCGGCTGACCGTGGACACGAGCTCCTCGAAGTCCACCGGCGTGCCTTCTTCCTCGCGCTCACCGAGCACGAAGGCGTTGTAGGCCATGACGCTGACCATGCCCGACAGCGCACGGGAGGCCAGCATCGGATCGACGTCCCGGTCTGCGACACCCCGCGCCTGCAGGTCGGCGATACCGCGGGCATTGCGGCGGATGAACGCGTCGGCGCGCCGGCTCCGGAATGTACGGAACTCCGGTTCGACCTGCGCCACTTGCTCGAGCAGCGCCATCAGCTTCGCGTTGCGCTTGTACGCCTGGAGATACGCGCGATTGCTCGCCTCGAGCACCGCATAGGGGTCGTCGGCATCCTCCACCCGGGCCATGCCGGGGTGCAGCATGTCCTCCTGCGCCTCCAGGAGGACGGCGGCGAGCACCTCTTCCTTGCCCGCGAAGTAGGTGTAGAACGAACCCGCCGCGCACTGCGCCTCTTTGGTGATGTCGGTCAGGCGGGCGTCGAGGTAGCCGTCCCGTTCGAACACCTTCCGCGCGGCCTTCACCAGAGCGGCCCGCGTCCGCGCTCCCCGCTTCGTCGTGGGCGGCTCGCGAAGGTGCGACAGGGGCGCCATGGGGGGCGGCTGCTCGCCGTCGATCTCCTCGGGCGCGGTGGTGTCCATCGCGGGAACTTTACTTGAATCCGACGCCATAGTCACAAACCGCGTCCGTCCGCAGAAGGTCGAAGAAGGGGCACATCCAGCAATTCCCGATCGGTCGATCGATCAGGCGCCGATCCCGAAGCTTTCGGCGAGCCGACGGCGGGTGTCGGCGGCGCTGGTGTGCAGTACGCCGCCGATTCCGATCCGTGCCGCCCCGTCGAGGTTCTGCTGCAGGTCGTCGATCATGACCGCCTCCTCGGGGTCGACGCAGAGACGTTCACAGGCGATCGCGTAGATCCGCCGGGAGGGTTTGCGGATCCCGACCATGGCGGAGATGACGACCACGTCGGCGAGCGAGGCCAGATCGACACCGTCGTAGGTACCGGTACCGAAGGAATTGGACACCAGCGCGACGGGATGCCCGGCGGCTCGGAGATCGCCGAGCAGGGTGAGCATGTCCTGGTCGATCGACATGCCCGCCTGCATGCGGGCGGTGAGTCCCTCCGCTTGGACGTCGGCACCGTGAGCCCGGAGACGTTCGGCGAATCCCCGCTCGAAGGCTTCGGCGTCGATACGGCCGCACTCGTGGTCGGACAGCAGGGCACGTGACGGCTGGTCCCGGCTGAGGAGCTCCAACGGCAGACGTGGGTCGCCGCCCAGGGAAGCCCCGAAGTCGGTGAACGCCTGCAGCACGCTGGAGGTGATGACCCCGCCGAAGTCGACCAGGACCGCGGTTCTGGTCTTCTCCATCAGGCGACCTCGAACAGTCCGGCCGCACCCATTCCGCCGCCGACGCACATCGAGATCACCACGTACCGGACCCCGCGGCGCTTGCCCTCGACGAGGGCGTGTCCCACCAGTCGGGCACCGGTCATCCCGTACGGGTGGCCGACCGAGATCGCACCGCCGTTGACGTTGAACCGCTCGGGGTCGATGTGCAGTTCGTCGCGGCAGTACAACGCCTGGGAAGCGAACGCCTCGTTGAGCTCCCACAGGCCGATGTCGTCGACGGTGAGGTTGTGCTGCTTCAGCAGCTTCGGGATGGCGAACACCGGCCCGATGCCCATCTCGTCCGGGCCGCAACCGGCGACGGCCATGCCCCGGTAGACGCCCAGCGGTTCCAGTCCGCGGCGCTCGGCCTCCCTGGACTCCATCAGCACCGACGCCGAAGCCCCGTCCGAAAGCTGCGAGGAGTTGCCCGCCGTCACGCTGGACTGCGCGCTCACCTGGCCGTCGGGCAGCACCGGCGCCAGGCCGGCCAGGCCTTCGAGCGTCGTCGACGCGCGGTTGCCCTCGTCCCGGGTCAGGGTGACCTTCTCGTGCCGCACCTCCCCCGACTGCTTGTCGAGCACCTTCTTGACGCTGTCGAGGGCGACGATCTCCTGGTCGAACCGGCCGGCCTCCTGCGCCGCCGCGGTGCGCTGCTGCGACAGCAGCGCGAACTCGTCCTGGCGTTCTCGGCTCACGCCGTAGCGTTCGGCGACGATCTCCGCCGTCTGCAGCATCGGCAGGTAGATGCTCGGCTTGCGCTCGACCAGCCAGGGATCCGTCATGCGGTGGGTGTTCATGTGCTCGTTCTGCACGAGGGAGATCGACTCGACGCCCCCGCCCACCGTGACCTGCATGCCGTCGGCGACGATCTGCTTTGCGGCCGTCGCGATGGCCATCAGGCCCGACGAGCACTGCCGGTCGATCGTCATCCCCGACACGGTGTCCGGGAGCCCGGCGCGGAGAACGGCCTGGCGCGCGACGTTGAAACCGGATGCCCCCTGCTGCGCGGCGCAGCCGAAGAGCACGTCCTCTACCTCGCCTCCCTCGAGCCCGGCACGCCGTACGGCGTGAGCCAGGGCATGGGCGGCGAGTTCCTGCGTCTGGGTGTCGTTGAACGCGCCGCGGTACGCCTTTCCGATCGGCGTCCGTGCCGTCGAAACGATGACTGCTTCCCTCATGTCGCCTCACTGTCTCTGGTGGTCCGACGCCACGTATAGTTGAATCCGGCGTCAAGTTCAATAGTGGGCGTCCCGCTTCCGCCGGGAAGCAGGCGCGCCCGCGGGCCTTGACAGTCCGCCTCCGCACCTGAAGGCTACCGACCAGTCGGTACGAAAGGGCGGGTCGTGACCGAGCTGAGCATCTCCACCAGTGCGGGCGTCTTCGACGCGATCGAGGCGGGCCCACCGGAGGGCCGGCCGGTGCTGTTGCTGCACGGCTTCCCACAGACGGGGCTGGCCTGGGAACGGCAGATCGCGGCGTTGGCCGCGCAGGGCTACCGGGTGGTGGCGCCCGACCAGCGCGGCTACTCCCCCGGCGCCCGCCCCGAGCGCGCCGAGGACTATCGCATGAGCCTTCTCGTCGACGACGTGGTCGCGATCACGGAGGAACTGGGGTGGTCGACGTTCGACCTGGTCGGCCACGACTGGGGCGGCGCGGTGGCCTGGTGGACCGCCGACGCCCACCCCGCCCGCGTACGCACCCTCACGGTTGTCTCGACACCGCATCCCGGCGCCCTGGCCACCGCCCTGCGCACCGACGAGGACCAGCGTGAGCGCTCGCACTACATGATCGACTGGCGCGAGACGCCCGCGACCGAGGAGCGCATGCTGGCCCACGATGCCCAACTGCTTCGCGCCCTCTACGCCGGGAAGATCCCGCAGGACAGTGTCGAGGCCTACGTACGGCACCTGTCCCGGCCGGGCGCTCTCACCGCCGCGCTGAACTGGTACCGGGCAGGCCGCCCCGACGGCAGGATCGGCACGATCGAGGTGCCCACGCTGTACGTCTGGAGCACGAACGACAGGGCGTTCGGCCCGGCGCCGGCACACGGGACCGGGCGGTGGGTGGAGGGGCCGTACCGCTTCGAAACCCTCCAGGGCGTCAGCCACTGGGTCCCCGAGGAGGCACCCGACACGCTGAACCGTCTGCTGCTCGAACACCTGCGAGCGCACGGCCAGTTACCCCAGTACGGAACCACAGCGAACACCCCGTTGGCCGACTCTCCGAAGAGGTGACCCGTGAAGACAGCGCGTGCGGCCTGGCGCGGACTCGAGCCCGTGCACGGCATGATCTACTTCGTCCCCGAGGCGAGGCGACGGTACGCCGACCTCGGACTGAGCGGACGCGCAGGCTACTTCACCTCGCGGAGCGCCGCGTTCGGCCGGGCCTCCGCCGAGCTGGTCATCTCGACCTTCTACAACTTCAACCCCGGTCTCGTACGGCAGGCACTCGACGGCGCCTGGGACGCGACGACCCCGCAGCAGGTGCTGGACGCCCGGTACGCCGCCGCCGGCGAAGCCCTACGGCGGGCGGGAATCCACGAACTGCCCGAGCTGGACGAGGTCCTGGCGCTGACCCGGCGGGCCGCCGAGGCGGCCTGCGAACACGCTCAGGGCCGTCCGCTGTTCGCCGCGCACGCCGCCCTTCCCTGGCCGGAGGAGCCGGTGCTGCGACTGTGGCACGCCCAGACGCTGCTCCGGGAGTTCCGTGGCGACGGCCATGTGGCGTGCCTGCTGAGCGAGGGCGTCGGAGGCCTGGAAGCCCTCGTGCTGCACGCCGCCACGGGTGAGGTTCCCGTCGACTTCCTCAAGATGAGCCGCGCATGGCCCGAGGAGGAGTGGGCCGGCACCCAGGAGAGCCTCCGTGAGCGGGGCCTCCTCGACGGCGACTCCCTCAGCGCGGAGGGCGTCACCCTGCGCCGGCACATCGAGGACCGCACCGACCGTCTGGCCCTTCCCGCCTACGCCGCCCTGGGTGACGCCGACTGCGAGCGTCTCGCCGAACTCGCCGGCTCCTTCGGACGAGCCGTCCTCGAAGCCGGTCTTCTCAAGCTCGGCTGACCCGGCCTTGTCCGCCCGGCACCCTCATGCGACGACCATGTCCGTCCAGTCGTCGTCGGCATCCTGTGCTTCGGCGAGCACGTTCCAGGGGTCGGCGAGGGCGTTGTGGTCGAAGTCCCGCGCGGCGTCCACCTCGTAGCAACCGACAACGCCTGGCCCTACCGCAAGAGCTTCGCCTGGCGACAGGCTCTGGCGGCCGACCTCGGCGCGACCGGCAAGCCCACCCGCGCCTACCGACCACCTCCACGCACCGTGAGGTGGGCGCGCATCACGCGCGCCCACCCCGCCGGAAACGCCGGGGTCGGGGCGACGGCTGTGGAAGTCCTCGTCGTCCGGGCCGGCTCCAACGGATCAGGCGGTTCGCCGCTGGGTCAGAGGACGTTGACCGCGCTCCAGGCCGCAGCCACGGTGGCGTACTCGGGGCTGGTGGCGCCGTAGAGGTCCTTCGCCGCGTTCAGCGTCGCGGTGCGGGCGCCCTTGTAGTCCGTGGTGGAGGTCATGTAGACGGTCAGCGCCCGGTACCAGATGGCGGAGGCCTTTTGGTTGCCGATGCCGGTGACGGTGGAGCCGTTGTAGGTGGGGCTGTTGTAGGAGACGCCGTTGATGGTCTTGGCGCCGCTGCCCTCGCTCGCGAGGTAGAACCAGTGGTTGCCGACTCCCGAGGAGTTGTGCACGTCGAGCCGGCCGACCGACTTCGACCAGTAGTCGGCGGAGCGGCCGTCCAGGGACGGCTTGTCGAAGCGGCGCAGCCACGGCGGGGTGGACTGGTCGCTGAAGAGGTAGTCGGGGGTGTCGATCGGGTTGTTGGCGTACCACTCGACCATGGTGCCGAGGATGTCGCTGGTGGCCTCGTTCAGGCCGCCGGACTCACCGCTGTAGCGCAGGTTGGCGGTGGCCGAGGTGACGCCGTGGGTCATCTCGTGGCCCATGGTGTCGAGGTCGACCTGCTCGGGGTCGGTGGTGCCGTTGCCGTCGCCGGTCATCATGCAGAAGCAGGTGTCCGACCACTGGGCGTTGTCCCAGTTGGTGCCGACGTGGACGAAGACGGTGGCGCCGCGGCCGTCGTTCTTGATGCCGTTGCGGCCGAAGGTCGTCTTGTAGTAGTCGAACGTCTTCGCGGTGTTGGCGTGCGCGTCGACGGCGGCGGTGGCGCGGTCGGTGGAGAACTTCCTGCCGTCGCCCCAGATGTTGTCGGCGTCGGTGAACAGGGTCCCGGAGGAGCTCTTCAGGGACGAGGACGAGAGGTTGTGCGCGTCCTTGGTGATGTGGCCGCGCACCGGGTCGATCAGGGCGTAGGTGCCGTCGGCCTGCTGGGTGGTGTCGAGGGTGACGTCACCGGTGTATTCGGAGTGGCCGGTGCCGGTGGACTCGCGTTCGGCGTCGTAGTTCTCGATCGCCGCGCCGGTGGTGGCGTCGGTGACGAAGACCTCGCCGTGCGGCTGACCCTTGTCACCCAGGCCCTGCACGGTGGTGCGCCAGGCCAGGCGGGGGGTGCCGTCGGCGGCCCACACGATCAGCTCGGGGGTGGACTTGGCGTTGCGCACCAATCCGTGCGAGCGCTTCAGGGCGTTGGCCGCGCTGCCCTTGGCGTCGACGGCGGGAGTGACGGACTTGAGCGCCACCTTGTGGGCCTTGGCGCGGGTGGATCCCTTGAGCGAGCCGTCGGCCTTCTGGTGGACGACGAAGTCGCCGCCGACGATGGGGAGGCCGCGGTAGGTCCGTTCGAAGCGGACGTGCTGGGTGCCGTCGGCGTCGATCACGACGTCCTTCACGTGGAGCGTCTGGCCCGCGCCGAACCCGAAGGCGTCGGCGTGCCGGGTCACGTTCGCCTTGGCCTGGGATATCGCCGTGTCGCGGACGGAGGTTCTGTGCTGCACTGCGTCGGTCTGTGAGTGCGCGGGTATGGCCATCGCACCCGTGGTGATCACGCCGGCGGCGACCATCGCGGAAAGGGCAAGAAAAGGACGGGACATGATGGGGTGATTCCTTCGCTCGTCGTGGGGTGACGACGTCCTTGGACGTTGACGCGAAGTGTTCAACAAGTGACATGTCCCTGACGTGACTTCATCTGGGATATAACTGCGGAGCTATAGGGCACGGGAACCCGTGGCCCGGCCGGTCACCTGCGCTCGCCGAGGGCGAATCCCTCTCCCCCGTTCTCCCACCAGGTCAGATACTGCGGCCGCTGCCGCACCAGCGACAGATAGGCAGCCAGCAGACGCTCGCACGCCGCGTCGGCGAGCTCGGGTGGAACCGATGCGGTGTTCCAGGCCAGCAGCAACCGCCGGTGGAACGGCACGTCCACGAGCGGACGCTGCACGGTGCCCTGGGCGGAGACATCGGCGGTCGGCCACACGCCGCAGACGGCACGACGGCCGGCGACCAGGATCTGCGCCACGGACAGGTCCGGCGTCACATGGGCGATGCGCGGAGTGAACCCCGCTGACTGGCAGGTGAGATGAAGGTACGCGTGCACACCGCTCTCGTCGGCCTCCGGCATGACCCACTCCTCGCCCGCCAACTCATGGAGGCTGACCATCTCCTGGCGGGCCAACGGGTGGTCCTCGGCAAGCAGGACGAAGACCGGCTCGCGGAGCAGTGTGCGCGTCGTCACCGACTCGCCTACCGGAAGAGGGAAGCCCGGGAACTCACCGAAGACCGCGATGTCGCATTTCGACAGGCTCAGCGATTTCAGCAGGGTGTGCACGGAGCGGCGGGCATCTATGGTGAGCCGGCGTTCCGGGACGAGTTCGAAGAGGGCGGAGAGCAGCAGGGACACCAGAGGGCCGGCGGTTCCGCCCGCCCTCAGCGGGGCGGTGGCCTGTCTGTCCGCCTCGGCCGCCGAGCGCGCGTACTCGCGCAGCCGGTCGAAACCGACGACGAGGTCACGGGCGCAGCGCAGGACGTACTGTCCGTTCTCGTTCGGCGTCACCCCGTCGGCGCTGCGGATGAAGAGCGGGCCGCCCAGCTCGTGTTCGATCCGCTTCAGTTGAGCGCTCGTGGCCGGCTGAGAGAGCTGCAGTCGTGCGGCGGCCTTGCGGATGCTGCCGGCTTCGGCGACGGTGAGCAGGACACGCAGGTGCCGGAACTCGAGGTGCATGACCATTCCCCGCTCAGCGCGGAGGGACCTACGCACCCCCCGTGACCAGCAGAACCAGCTGCCCGACGGCATGGTGACCAAGAATCTGACGGACCCGCGGGAGCGGCAACCACGGAACGGTAAAACCTCCGCGCGAACGCTGCGGCGTTGCACCGGCATCATGGTGCCAGTCTGCCTATATCGGCATGATTCACCGAGCCGCCCTTGTCCCTGACAGGCCATCGGGCCGACGAGGATCGGCACGTTCATGCCGTGCTTGCTCGCGGCCGCCCGTCGCGAGGTGCGGCGAGCGGCGCGCCGCGGCGTCATCATCGTGGTACTGCTGGAGTACTAGTGCCGGATTCCTCTTGCACTGGGTATGTGTCCTGGTGGCCGGGTAGTTCGGCTGCTCGGGGGCTGGTGCTGGACGGTGGTGTTACGGGCCGCCGAGCCGTGACGAGAGCGAGGAAGGGCTCGTACATCGGCTGGCGCGGGCGCGCAAGGCGCCTCGTGATCTGGTGACGCGGGCACGGATGGTCGAGCTGAGCTGATCCGGACAGTGAGTGCCTGCCATCGCGGACGAGTTGAGGTGCAATCCCAAGACAGTGCGCCGGTGGCTGCACCGCTTCAACCGCTTCGGCCTGAACGGGCTGGAGGACCTGGGTGGACAGGGCCGGAAGCTGCGGATCACCGAAACGGAACGCTCAAGAATCATCGGTCTGGTCAAACAGCCGCCCCCAGGTCGGCTGACCGTGCAGGCCGGCGGCGAGCTGGCCGCGGCGGATGAGTCCGGGCCGCCGGAGTGGACCTCGACGCGCTGGCCGCCGAGGCCGGCTCGCTTTCGCCGGTCCAGGTGACCGTCGCGAAGCCCACCCACGCGGGAACGCTCGCCGCGCCATGCCCACCCTGCGCGCCCTGGCCATCGGCGCACTCCGATGGGCTGGCCGCAACAACATCGCTGCCGGCCTCCGCCGCCACGCGCGTTGCCACCCGCCCGCTCATCACCTTGGGCATCGTGTGATCAAGCCGGACACTCCGCCAGGACACGCAGCCCTGGAGCGTGCCTGGCCGTGACGCGCGATCACGCCGTCCGCTCGGCGCGGAGCGAAGGCACCTGCACCCGTTCCCACGCGGGTCCGACAAGTGCCAGTCCATCGTGGACCGATCGCACGAAGTCAAGATCGGTGCCCAACACCGGCAGCAACGCGGCCAGAGTGGCGAGGAATTCGTCCCGGTCTTCGGCCAGTTGCCCCTCGAGGAAAGCCACCGCGATGGCCGGGTCGCGCAGCGCCGCGCCGATACCCATCCGCGCGGCCCATGACACCGCCGGGTACGGCATGCGGTTGGTCTCGCCGAGCAGGTAGGCGCAGTCCGTGGCAGACGAGCCGGACCTGGAAGAGTATTTCCTCTCGCTGAAGCCGGACATGGCTCGCGTACGCGGCCGCCAAAGTGACCGCAACGATCGCGGCCGACGTGTACTGCGTCCCCAGATCGGTGTAGAAGAAGCTGAGAACGATCATGGTCAGCAGGCAGAACGCCCCCAACAGGATCGTGGGGAGCACGGGCCACATCGCGGCGGCAAGGGCGGGTGCGGCGGGCAGAAGGCGGCTGACGGCGATTTCCCTGGGTGTGGAGAACGCCAGGCCGGCGATGAGGACGGTCAGGATCACGGGTGACAGCCGGGCAGCTTCCCATCGGCCGCCGTAGGCGGGACCGCGGCGCCACAGCCGCCCAAGCATGATCACAAAATGCATCATATCGACCTGAGCGGACATCGGTCGCGGGGACGTCACGCACCGCACGCGAGCGACCGGGGCGGCCTGCCCCACCCAGAAGACCGGCCCATACCGTGCATGACCACACAGACACCCGAACTCAGCCGGGCAAGGGCAGCGCGGGCAGGCCTGGCCACTTGGGATCACCGGTGTTAGAAAGGTCGCATGGCGAGTCGTTTCGCCCGTTTTCAGCGCTCCTCAGCAAAGGGGCTGATCAGCAAGGGCACGCGAAGCGTGGCCGGGCAGGTGCTGGTTTTCCAGGTGGCCCTGGTGGTGCTGCTCGTAACCGCCGGCGTCTTCGCCCTTGTCCTGCAGTCGGAGCGGGACACCAGCGCCGAGGCCAAGCGCCGCTCCACGGCCGTCGCGCAGACGTTCGCACACTCACCAGGCATCCTGGCGGCACTGCGGGCCCCGGAGCCGAGCAAAATTCTCCAGCCGCGCACCGAGGCGGCGCGCCGGGCCGCCGGCGTCGACTTCATCGTGGTCATGGACACCAAGGGCATCCGGTACACGCACCCCTTGCCGGACCGCATCGGAAAGCGGTTCGTGGGCAAGATCGGGCCGTCGCTGGCGGGGAAGGTCTACGTGGAGAGCGTCAAGGGCCCGCTCGGTCGCGAGGTGCAGGCCACGGTCCCGATCAAGAACGCCGACAGCAACGTGGTGGCTCTCGTCTCGGCCGGGATGAAGGTCAAGAACGTCGAAAGTCAGGTGGACCGCCAACTACCGATCATCCTGGGGGCCGGGGCCGGAGCGCTCGCGTTGTCCACCGGTGTGACGGTCCTGGTGGGCCGACGGCTGCGGCGGCAGACACACAGCCTGGCCCCGGACGAGATGACCTTGATGTACGAGCACCACGACACGGTGCTCCACTCCGTCAAGGAAGGGGTGCTGATCGTGGCTGCCGACGGGCGGCTGATGCTGGCGAACGACGAAGCCAGACGACTGCTGGAGCTGCCCCCGGACGTCGAGGGACGGCTTGTCTCGGATCTGCCGGGCCTCGATCCCGAGACGAAGGCGCTTCTCGCCTCCGGACACGAGGCCACTGACGAGGTGCACCTCGCCGGAGATCGGCTGCTCGCGGTCAACCAGCGGCCCACGGATCGCGAGGGCGGCCCCAAAGGGACGGTGGTGACGCTGCGCGACACCACCGAACTGCAGGCGGTGACCGGCAGGGCAGATGTGGCGCGGGAACGGCTCAGGCTGCTGTACGACGCCGGACTCCACATCGGTACCACGCTGGACGTGCTGCGTACCGCCGACGAGTTGGCGTGCGTCCCCGTTCCCCGCTTCGCGGACTTCGTCACTGTGGACCTGGCCGACGCCGTCCTGCACGGCGAGGAGCCGGCGCCCACGGCGAAGGACATGCGACGCGCTGCCGTGCGCGGCATCCGGGACGACCATCCGCTCTCCGAACAAGGGCGGCTTTTCGACTACCTTCCCTCCACGCCCCAGGCGCGCGGTTACGGCAGCGGCCGCTCCCAGCTGGTGAGCGATCTGCCGACGGCCACGGGCTGGCGCGTGCAGGACCCGGGGCGCGCCGAGGCGATCATCGGCTACGGCATCCATTCCCTCATCAGCGCCCCCATCCAGGCCAGCGGCGTCGTGCTGGGCATGGCCAACTTCTGGCGCGCGCGACCACGTCAGCCCTTCGACGAGGAGGACCTGTCGCTGGCGGAGGAACTGGTGGCCCGTGCCGCGATCAGCATCGACAACGCCCGCCGCTACACCCGTGAGCACGCCCTCGCAGTCACCCTCCAGCGCAGCCTCCTCCCCCAGGCCGTGCCCGAGCAGAACGCCCTCGACATCGCCTACCGCTACCTCCCCGCCCAGTCGGGCGTGGGCGGAGACTGGTTCGACGTCATTCCCCTGCCGGGGAGCCGGGTGGCACTGGCCGTGGGCGATGTGGTCGGCCACGGCCTCCACGCCGCCGCCACGATGGGTCGACTGCGGACCGCGGTGCACAACTTCTCCGCCCTCGATCTGCCGCCCGACGAGCTGCTGAGCCATCTGGACGACCTGGTCGGCCGCATCGACCAGAACGAGGCGGCCGAGAGTGCCGCAGGCCTCGTGGGTGCCACCTGCCTGTACGGGATCTACGACCCCGTGACGCGCAGCTACATCACGGCGCGTGCGGGGCATCTGGCGCCCGCACTGGTCCAGCCCGACGGAACCGTCACCTTCCCGGACGTGCCGGCCGGCCCGCCCCTCGGCCTCGGCGGCATGCCGTTCCAGACCGCGGAGCTGTGCCTCGCGGAGGGAACCCAGCTCGTCCTGTACACCGACGGCCTCATCGAGGACCGCAGGCGCGACCTGGATCTGGGAATGGAACTGCTGCGCGATGCGCTGACGGGCCACCCCGGACGGCCGCCCGAGGAGACCTGCCAGGACGTGCTGGACAGCTTGCTCCCCGAGCGCCCCAAGGACGACGTCGCCCTGCTCGTCGCCTGCACGCGGGAACTGCCGCCCGACCGGATCGCCGACTGGGATGTACCGCCGGACCCGGCGGCGGTAGCGGGGATGCGCGATGCCGTGTCCGAGAAGCTCGACGCCTGGGGCCTGTCAGAACTCGGCTTCACCACGGAGCTCGTCCTGAGTGAGCTCATCACCAACGCCATCCGCTATGGCGCCGAGCCGTTTCACGTACGGCTGATCCGCGACCGTACGCTGATCTGCGAGGTGTCCGACGGCAGCAGCACCTCACCGCACCTGCGGTACGCCGCGACCACGGACGAGGGCGGCCGGGGCCTGTTCCTGGTGTCACAGATGGCTGAGCGCTGGGGCACCCGGTACACCCCACAGGGCAAGGTGATCTGGGCCGAACAGGCCCTGCCCAAGGCCGTCCAGCAGCCCGTCCCGGCACCGGCCGACGTGGCGACGCCCCCTGACGAGGAGGCGGCCGGCCCGGGAACCCCGTCGTGAGGGCGCCGGCGTGAGTTCCCGGCCATTTCTCCGACGGTTTGCGGTCAGAACATAAGGGAACCCGGATTCGGTTTGCGCCAGCAGGTCTTTGCGTCAAAAGGTCCGAGGAAGCAGAAAGCAGCCGCTCGTCGCACGTCTGTCATGCGAGGTGCTCTGCGTGTTTCGTAGCGGTGCGGTGTGCGGTGCGCGACCATACGGACGCCGACACATCACCATCATCGGCATTGTGCGTGGAAACACGGAGACAGAAAGAAGGACGGACGTGTCCGGCAGCGAAAGCGAGAACCCAGCAATCCCCTCACCGACCCCCACGCCGACTCGGCCCAGGACAAACCGGGACTGGTGGCCGAATCAGCTGGACCTTCAGATTCTCCACCAGCACTCGTCCCGCTCCAATCCCATGGACGAGGACTTCGACTACGCGAAGGAGTTCGCGACCCTCGACCTGGACGCGCTGAAGCGGGACGTCTTCGAGGTGATGACGACGTCGCAGGACTGGTGGCCTGCCGACTACGGCCACTACGGGCCGCTCTTCATCCGGATGAGCTGGCACGCGGCGGGCACGTACCGGATCGCCGACGGCCGGGGCGGTGGCGGCAGCGGCGCTCAGCGCTTTGCCCCCCTCAACAGCTGGCCGGACAACGCGAGTCTCGACAAGGCGCGCCGTCTGCTCTGGCCGGTCAAGCAGAAGTACGGCCGGAAAATCTCCTGGGCCGACCTCCTGGTTTTCGCCGGCAACTGCGCGATGGAATCAATGGGGTTCAAGACGTTCGGGTTCGGCTTCGGGCGAGAGGATATCTGGGAGCCCGAGGAAATCTTCTGGGGGCCCGAGGACACCTGGCTCGGAGATGAGCGTTACAGCGGCGACCGGGAACTCGCCACGCCTTTCGGTGCTGTGCAGATGGGACTGATCTACGTCAATCCGGAGGGGCCCAACGGCAACCCGGATCCGATCGCCGCCGCCCGGGACGTTCGCGAGACATTCGGGCGCATGGCGATGAACGACGAGGAGACGGTCGCACTCATCGTCGGCGGTCACACCTTCGGCAAGTGTCATGGTGCCGTCGATCCCGCGTACATCGGTCCGGAACCCGAGGCCTGCCCCGTCGAGCAGCAAGGCCTCGGCTGGCGGAACACGTACGGCAGCGGCAAGGGCGCCGACGCGCTCACCAGTGGGCTCGAGGGCGCATGGACCACCGAGCCGACGAGGTGGGACAACGGGTACCTGGACAACCTGTTCCGGTACGACTGGGAGCTGACGACGAGCCCCGCCGGTGCCAAACAGTGGACTCCCACGGACCCTTCGGCCAAGGACACGGTTCCCGACGCTCATGATCCGTCGAAGAGGCACGCTCCCATGATGCTGACGACGGACCTCGCGCTGAAGCTGGATCCGGTCTACGGCCCGATCGCGAAGAGCTTCCACGAGAACCCGGACAAGCTCGCGGAGGCGTTCGCCAAAGCGTGGTACAAGCTGCTGCACCGCGACATGGGACCCGTCGCACGCTACCTCGGCCCGTGGGTTCCCGAGCCGCAACTGTGGCAGGATCCCGTCCCCGAGGTCGATCACGAACTCGTCACAGACGAGGACATCGCCACACTCAAGAGCAGGATCGTCGCCTCGGGTCTGTCCATCTCCCAGCTGGTCACCACCGCCTGGGCGGCGGCGGCGAGTTTCCGCGGCACCGACAAGCGTGGCGGGGCCAACGGGGCACGGCTTCGGCTCGCACCGCAGCGGGACTGGGAGGTCAACCACCTGCCCGAGGTGGCTGAGGCGTTGCAGAAGTTGGAGCAGATCCAGCAGGACTTCAACCTCTCGCATGCCGGCGGAACGAAGGTCTCGCTCGCCGACCTGATCGTCCTGGGCGGGTGCGCGGCCGTCGAGCAGGCCGCGAAGAACGCCGGGTACGACATCACGGTCCCGTTCGCACCGGGGCGCACGGACGCCTCGCAGGAACAGACCGACGTGGAGTCGTTCGCCGTGCTCGAACCCAGGGCCGACGGATTCCGCAACTACCTCCGTACGGGAGAGAAGTTGGCGCCGGAGACCCTCCTGCTGGACCGCGCCAACCTGCTGACGCTGACCGCTCCCGAGATGACGGTGCTGATCGGCGGCATGCGGGTCCTGAACACCGGCTTCAAGCGATCCCCGCACGGCGTCTTCACGCACCGGCCGGAGACACTGACCAACGACTTCTTCGTCAACCTGCTCGACATGGGCACTCAGTGGCAGACATCGACTTCGGACGAGAACGTGTTCGAAGGCCGTGACCGCGCCACGGGCGAGCTCAAGTGGACCGCCACCGCGGTCGACCTCATCCTTGGTTCGAACTCCCAGCTTCGGGCCGTCTCGGAGGTCTACGCGTGCCAGGACGCGGGAGAAAAGTTCGTGCGTGACTTCGTGGCCGCGTGGGACAAGGTGATGAACCTCGATCGGTTCGACCTCTCCTGACCCGATGTCCTGGTCGGGGCGATGACGCGGAGAGCGCAGAGCCCCCGCGACGCTCCCACGGTGGGCACGCGCACTCCAGCACCAGAACGCGTGCCCGCCGCCCCGGGGCGTCACTCGCTACGCGGTATCCGGACTGTTCCTTGAGGCTGCCGGGTCGGTTCTCCTGGAGCAAGGAGAGAACATTCCCGGCGGAGTCGGTGAACCACGCGATCGCCGCGGGCCCGCCGTTGCCGCCCCGGACGACGCCCTTCTCATCGTGGTCGAATCCGGGGTAGCGCTCGAGGTTCACGCCGCGCCGCTCCAGTTCATCGGCGGCGGATGATGTCGTCCACGGGGAAGCTGAGGAGCGTGAACGTCGCGGGGTGTGCGTCTCCTTCGGGTAGACGAAGACACGCGCGCCGCCGTCGAGTATGAGTGTCAGACTGATTCTGCTCCCGGGGATACCTCCTGAACAGCAGGAGGTGGCCAGGAACGCGCTCAACTCAGCACCGGCATCCATCCGTTCGACCAGCAGGTCAGTCAGAGTGTTCAGCTGTTCGGTGAGGCTGACGCCGGGAGGCTCTGCGTCAGCAAACGCGGCGAGCTGCCGGTCGAGTTCCTGGTTCTCGACGAACACGTCGAGGATTTCGCGGTGGCACGGGTTCTCGATGACCTGGGCCAGCGCCAGTACGGCGGCGACCTGGTCGATCAGACCGGGGAACTGCGTCAACGAACTGGGCCCAACGTCGGCGTGCTCCTGCCACTGCTCCAAGGCTCTTAGCCGCCGCTCCGTGAGCCGTCATGGTGGTCCGACGCATAGCCGCGCCCCGAACTATGTTGCCCCACCACATGTGCCCCTGACGTGCGCCTTCCTACGGTGTGCCAACACGTACCCGTCCCCACCGCACACGAGGAAGTGGCGCACATGGCCTCAGCAGCATCCGCTCCCCCAACGCCCGCGAATCTCAAGCGCATCGTCGCCGCCAGCCTCATCGGCACCACCATCGAGTGGTACGACTTCTTCCTCTACGGTTCCGCCGCCGCGCTCGTCTTCAACAAGCTGTTCTTCCCGGACTCCGACCCCCTCGTCGGCACGCTCCTGTCCTTCCTGACGTACGCCGTCGGGTTCGCCGCGCGTCCGCTGGGCGCCCTCGTCTTCGGGCACTACGGCGACCGGATCGGGCGCAAGAAGCTGCTGGTGCTGAGTCTGCTGCTGATGGGTGGGGCGACGTTCGCGATCGGGTTGCTGCCGACGCACGCGACGGTCGGAGCCGCGGCGCCCGTGCTGCTGACAACTCTGCGCCTGGTGCAGGGCTTCGCGCTGGGCGGTGAGTGGGGCGGCGCCGTGTTGCTGGTGTCCGAGCACGGGGATGCCCGGCGGCGCGGTTTTTGGGCCTCGTGGCCGCAGACCGGCGCGCCCGCGGGGCAGTTGCTCGCCACCGGTGTGCTGTCCCTGCTGACGGCCGTGCTGTCCGACGACGCGTTCGGGACCTGGGGCTGGCGGATCCCGTTCCTGCTCTCCGGGGTGCTGGTGGTCGTCGGTTTGTGGATTCGTCTGTCTGTCGATGAATCGCCGGTGTTCCGGCAGGCGTTGGCGCAGGCCGAGGCCCGCAAGGCCGACCGGAGCGCCGAGGCGGAGAAGCTGCCGCTGGTGTCCGTACTGCGCCACCACTGGCGGGACGTGCTGGTCGCGATGGGCGCGCGCATGGCGGAGAACATCAGCTACTACGTCATCACCGCGTTCATCCTCGTCTACGCCACCACCTCGGCCGGCGTCTCCAAGCAGACCGCCCTCAACGCCGTACTGATCGCATCGGCCGTGCACTTCGCGGTCATACCGGCCTGGGGCGCACTGTCGGACCGGGTCGGGCGGCGTCCGGTGTATCTGCTGGGCGCGGTCGGCGTCGGGCTGTGGATGTTCCCGTTCTTCTCCCTCATCGACACCGGCGGCTTCGGCAACCTGATCCTCGCGGTCACCGTGGGTCTGGTGCTGCACGGCGCGATGTACGCACCCCAAGCCGCCTTCTTCTCCGAGATGTTCGCGACCCGGATGCGCTACTCGGGCGCCTCGATCGGCGCCCAGTTCGCCTCGGTCGCGGCGGGCGCCCCGGCACCCCTGATCGCCACCGCACTGCTGGAGGACTACGACAGCTCCACCCCGATCGCCCTGTACGTCATCGCCGCGGCCGTGCTGACGGTCCTCGCGGTGGGGCTCGCCAAGGAGACCCGCCAGCGGGACCTGGCCGACGTCGAAGCGTCCGCGGGCACGGAGCCTGCGGCTGCCCCGGCGGCGGACGCCCGCACCGTGTGATCTGCCGTCAGCCCGCCCCCGTACGCCTCGCGTACGGGGGTCAGTGCTGTGAGCGGGCCGACAACCGGTGCAGCCGCAGGGCGAGTTGGATCTCCAGGGCACGGGCGGGATCCTGCCAGTCGTCGCCCAGGAGGCGGGCGACGCGCTCCAGGCGCTGCGCCACCGTGTTGACGTGGACGTGCAGTTCGTCCTTGGTGCGGGCCGGGCTCATGCCGCAGGTGAAGTAGGCGTCGAGGGTGTGCACGAGGTCGGTGCCGCGTCGTTCGTCGTAGACGACGACCTGGCCGATGGTCCGCTCCACGAAGCCGGCGATGTCCCGGTCCCCGGCGAGCAGCAGGCCCAGGAAGCCGAAGTCCTCGGCTGCGGCCCCGTCGCCGGAGCGGCCCAGCAGACGCAAGGCGTCCAGGCAGCGTCGGCCCTCCGCGTAGGCGGCGGCCGCGGTGTCGGGGTGGGCGGCGAGGTCCCGCACGGGGGCAGAGGCGCCGACGGTGACCGCCTCGTGGACCGCCGTGCCCAGTTGGTGGGCGGTACGGCGGGCCAGATCGGTGGCGGTGTCGCCGGGGGCCAGCGGCAGCAGCAGGACGGTGCCGCCGTCGCGGGCGGCGGCCAGGCCGTGCCGGGTCGCGGCGAGGTGCGAGGCGGCGGACCACAGGCGTCGGCGGGCGTCGGCCTCATGGTCGGCGTCGGGGGCGGTGCCGTCGAGTCGGGCGGCGAGCACCACGTGGGTGGCGTCGAGGTCGGCGTGCAGCCGGGACGCGCGCTCGCGCAGCAGCCGCGGATCGCGGTCGCGGGCGTCGAGGAGGTCGTCCAACAGCTCGCCGCGCACGCGCTGTTCGGCCTCGGCGGCCGAGCGTCTGGCGAGCAGCAGCAGCGAGGTGACCATCGCGGCCCGTTCCAGGGTGAGTTGGTCGACGGGGTCGAGGCCGGGGTGGCCGCGCAGGACGAGCGCGCCGAGCAGTTCGCCGCCGGGGGCCACGGCGGCGATCCAGTCGTCCTCGTGCCGTACGGCGTGCCCTTCGGCGCGGGACGCCTCAAGGGGCGCCGCCGGGGCGTCACTCGCCTCGGTGAACTCGACCGTCCCGTCGAGGACTTGGGAGACGGCCGCGGCCACGTCGTGGACCCCGCCGCCGCGCAGCACCAGCTCCGCGAGCCGGTCGTGGACGTCGGAGGCGCGCTCGATGACGGCGCTGCGGTCCCGGATGATCTCGTTGGCGCGCTCCAGGCCGGCCAGGGCCGAGCGGGTCTCGGTGAGGAGGTTGGCGGTGTCGATGGCGGCCGCTGCCAGTGCGGCGAACGAGCCGAGCAGCGCGATCTGTTCCCGTTCGAAGACCCGGGCGCGCCGGTCGGCCGCGAACAGGACTCCGATGACGTGGTGGCCCAGCATCAGGGGCACGCCGAGGATGGCGACCAGGCCCTCGTCGCGCACACCGTTGTCGATCGTGTTCGTGTGCTGGAAGCGGTCGTCCTTGAAGTAGTCGTCGGTGACGTACGGGCGGGCGGTCTGGGCCACCAGGCCGCCGAGCCCCTCCCCCATGCCGAGTCGCAGCTGCTGGAAGCGGGCGGCGACCGAGCCTTCGGTCACCCTCATGTAGGTGTCGCCGCGCTCCGGGTCGTTCAGGCTGAGGTAGGCGACGTCGGTGCCGAGCAGGGAGCGGGCGCGCTGCACGATCGCCTGCAGTACGGCGTCCAGGTCCCGCAGGCCCGCGAGGTCGTGGGCGGTCTCGAAGAGCGCGGACAGCTCGGCCTCGCGGCGGCGGCGCCCCTCCAGTTCCGCGCGCACCCGCAGCGCGAGCAGTTTGGCGCGCTCCAGCGCGGCGATCGCCTCGGCGGGCCGTCCCTCGGCGCGGGCCAGCAGCACCGGCTGCTCGTAGGCGTCGGCGGACGCACCCCTGGCCAGCAGCTGGAGGAACGGCGTCTCCGCGCCGGTGAGGGCCATGGCTTCGGCTTCGGTGCGCTCGGCGGACTGCACGTGATCGCGGGACATGCCCACAGGATTACTCATGGCGAGGCCGCCCCGTCAGCCCTGTGGACAACTTGCCGATGCACCGCTGCCTGCCCTGTCAGTGCGCGGTCCAGCCGCCGTCGAGGACGAGCGAGGTGCCGGTCACGAAGGATGCCTGCGGGCTGCACAGGTAGGCCACGGCTTCGGCGACCTCCGCCGGTTCGATGAGCCGTTTGACGGCGCTGTCCTGCAGCAGTACCTCCGACAGGACGCGCTCCGCGGGGATGCCGTGCGCGTGGGCCTGGTCGGCCAGCTGCTTCTCGACCAGGGGGGTGCGCACATAGGAGGGGTTCACACAGTTCGACGTGACGCCGTGGGGTGCGCCTTCGAGGGCGGCGGTCTTGGACAGGCCCTCCAGACCGTGTTTGGCGGCCACATAGGCCGACTTGTAGGCCGAGGCGCGCAGTCCGTGGACGGAGGACACGTTGACGATGCGGCCCCACCCCTGGCCGTACATGTGGGGCAGCGCTCCGCGGATGAGCCGGAAGGGCGCCTCCAGCATCACGGTGAGGACGGTGTGGAAGACCTCGGGCGGAAACTCCTCAAGGGGGCGCACCAGCTGCAACCCGGCGTTGTTGACCAGCACGTCGGTGCCCGCGGCGGCCAGTTCGGCGGCGTCGAGGTCGGTGAGGTCGAGGACGTGTGCTTCGACCGTGCCCGCGAGGCCCCGGGCCTGCTCGGCCAGCGTGTCCAGGCCCTCGGCGTCCCGGTCGACCGCTCTCACCTTGGCCCCGGCGGCCGCGAGGCGCAGGGCACAGGCACGGCCGATGCCGCCGGCGGCGCCGGTGACGAGGGCTGTGCGGCCGCCGAGGTCGAGGGAGGGGGCGTGGGGAGCCGGGAGGGCGCTGGGCGGGGTCATGTGTCGACCCTAAGCAGCAGCCCCGTCTCCCCACATGTGCTCAGTGCCCATACTTCACTCGGAAGTCATGGGCTCGAACCATGTGGGTTCGTCGGACAGGGCCTGCTTGATCCGGAAGTAGTGGTAGTCGGTCATGGCCGGGAGCTCGTCCAGCGGGAACCAGCCGACCGCCAGGGACTCGTCGTCGTTGACCCGGGCCTCGCCGTCGATGGCACGACAGCGGAAGCAGAGGTCCATGAACTGGCAGATGTCGCCGTTCGGGTAGGTGACCGGCCGTCCGGTCCGGACCGTGATCAGCCGCTCGACGGCGACCCGGACGCCGGTCTCCTCCTCCACCTCCCGCGCGAGTGCCGCGGCGGGCTGCTCACCGGGTTCCGGGATGCCCGAGATCAGCGCCCACCGGTGGTTGTCCGCGCGCTGCCCGAGCAGGACTCTGCCCTCGTCGTCGAAGACGACGGCGCTCACGCCGGGAAGCCAGAGCAACTGGTGGCCTGCGGTGGCCCGGATCTCGCGGATGAAGTCAGGAGTAGGCATGACACCGACCCTACGGGGCCGGTGTCCCGGTTCCGGCGCACTCCACGGGGCGTGCGCCGGGCGTACGGCTACACGTTCCGGGCGCGCCGCCCGCGCAGACCGGCGCCGATCGCCCAGCCGAGGCCGCCCGCGGCTACCAGGACGAGGGCGATCTCCGGCAGGATGCCCACCCGGGTGGCGGGCGTCTCCGACGACCGCAGCGGCACCTTCTGCACCAGGTGTGCGTGGACGAACATGCCGGTCTTCTGGGTGATCTTCCCGTCCGGCATGATGACCGCGCTGACGCCGCTGGTGACCGGCACGGTGACGGTCCGGCTGTGTTCGACGGCGCGCACGCGCGACATGGCGAGTTGCTGGTAGGTCATCTCACTGCGGTCGAAGGTCGCGTTGTTGCTCGGCACGGAGATCAGCTGCGCGCCGTCGGTGACCTCGGAGCGCACGGCCCAGTCGAAGGCGGCCTCGTAGCAGGTGACCAGGCCGACCTTGGCGTGGTCCATGCTGAAGACGCCCGGCTTGGTGCCGCGGCTGAAGTCCTGGCGGACCATCGAGGTCCAGTTGCTGTTGATCGCGCCGATCAGGGAGCGCAGCGGCAGGTACTCGCCGAACGGCTGGATCTGCCGCTTGTCGTAGCTGTCGATGGGGCCCTTCTTGGGGTCCCACAGGATCTGCTCGTTCCACAGCTTGCCGTCCCGCTCGACGACGCCGCCGACCGAGATGGGCACGCCGATCGCCTTGGCCGCGCCGTCGATGACGGCGTACGCGTCGGCGTTGGCGAAGGGGTCGACGTCGGAGGAGTTCTCCGGCCACAGCACGAAGTCGGGCCTGGGCGTCTTGCCCGCCTTGACCTCGGCGGCCAGGCGCATCGTCTCGCGTGCGTGGTTGTCGAGCACGGCGCGCCGCTGGGCGTTGAACTCCAGCCCGGAGCGCGGCACATTGCCCTGGATGAGCGCGACGGTCGCATAGCCGTCCTCGGCCTTGTCGCTGACCAGCGAACGGGCGGCGACCGCGCCGACCACCGGGACGGCCACGCTCAGCAGGGCGACGGCCGCGGCCGACCGCTGGACGTCACGAGTGCGCCGTACATCCAGGGCGAGGCGTACGACCTCGTAGAGGCCGAAGCCGCACAGGACGACCGCGAAGCCGAGGACCGGGGTGCCGCCGAGCGCCGCCAGCGGCAGGAAGACGCCGTCCGCCTGACCGAATGCGATCTTGCCCCAGGGGAAGCCGTGGAACGGCACGCGCGCGCGTGCCGCCTCGCCGGCTATCCACAGCGCCGCCGCCCACACCGGCCACGCGGGCAGCTTGGACACCACGGCGACACCCGCGCCGACCAGTGCGACGAAGATCGCCTCGATCGCCACCAGCGCCAGCCAGGGCACGGGGCCGACCTCCACGCCGGTCCACACCAGCAGCGGCAGCAGGAAGCCGAGGCCGAAGAGGTAGCCGAGGCCCAGGCCCGCCTTCCAGGTGCGGCCGCGCAGCACCCAGCCGAAGACGGCGAAGGCCGGAACGGCCAGCCACCACAGGGTGCGGGGCGGGAAACTGACGTAGAGCAGCACTCCGGAGAGCGCCGCGGCGAGGGCTGGAACGAAGCGTACGAGGCGCGCCGCGCGCGATGCGGGCGCGCTCTGCGGCTGCAACTGGTCCGACTCGTCCACGGAGGTTGCGGTGACGGTCACTCCGGGAGTGTACGGCGCGTGACTTTGACGGGGACAGCACGGTCCCCGGGGCATCAGGGGCCGTCTGCCTGCACGGGAGCCGTATCGTTCCTCCGCAACTCGGTCCAACTCATCCACAAAACGTCCATCAGCAGTTACCGTGTGCCCAGCCACAGTCGCGCGGCCGGTCACGGCCTCGGCGGCCTGGGTCGTTCGAGGTCGGGGGGCTTCGGTCAGGTTCGGGGGGCGGGGTGGGTTCCACAGGAATGACGTCTGGAGCGGGTCCGGGGGAGACCGGCGAGAGACGAAACGTTTCCGACGCGGTGGGTGTGGCGGTGCTCGGGGCGTGCGCCACCTGGTCGCTGGTCACGGCGACCGTGCATGACGGCCGCCCGGAGGGTGTGCTGCTCGCGGTGCTGGCCGTGGCGGCCGGATATGCCGCGGGGCGGATCTGCGGGGCGTTGCTGCCGGTGGCCGCGCCGTGTGCGGGGGCGCTGGCCGGGCTGGGCCTGGCGGTGGCCGTGCCGCACCTCGCCCCGGGGCCGCAGATCGTGGCGCCGCTCGGACACGCCGGTGCCACCGCCGCGCTGCTGACCCTGTGCGTGGGCGCCGCTTGCTGCGCGGCCTGGGCAGCCGACTCGCCGGCCGGGCGGTTGACCCTGGGCGCGCTGGCGGCCGGCATCACCGCGGCCGCGGCCTTCCTGGGCTCGACCAGCGGTTTTGTCATCTGTACGGCCGTGTTGCTGTGCTCCCTGGCCGCCGGCCGCATGCACAGCCGTGCGGCGGGCATTGCCGGACTCGCCCTGACCGCGGCCCTGGTCACCGGTCTGACCTGGGCCGTCGCGGGAAATTCGCTGCCCGAGGGGCTGACCACGTCCTTGGACGGCCCCCTCACCGAGCACCGGGTCCAGCTGTGGCAGGACGCCCTGCATCTGGCGCACCGCAACGCGGCGCTGGGCGTGGGACCGGAGCGCTTCGGTGAACTGAGCACGACGGCGACCGGGAGCCTGCTCTCGGACGGCAAGCCGCACTCGGCGCTGCTGCAGCAGGCGTCGGAACAGGGCGTCGTCGGAGTGGTCCTGCTGGGGGCGTCCTTCTGCTGGATGCTGCACGGGCTGTGGCGCTCACCGCGGCCCACGCCGGTGGTGCTCACCGCGGGGGCGGCCCTGACGGGACTCGCGGCGATCGCCGCGGTCGGCAACGCGCTCAGCTTCACCGCCGTGTCGGTCGGCGCGGGCCTTCTCGCGGGCCTGTCCACGGCCCGGCCGCTGGCCGACGAGCCACCTCAGCAGGCGGTTGGCGTACGCCCGCGCCGTGACAGGCTCACACCGTGAGCGAGCCGCTCAGTGCAGTGCGCCGGTCGCGCCCGGACGCAGCCGGTCCTTGATGACCCGCACCGCGGCCTCGGCGTTGTCCACGGTGACCGTGAACGTGTGGCCGTCCCACAGGCGCAGGACGACGCCCTCG
Organism: Streptomyces sp. NPDC001137; assembly: GCF_040298885.1. Taxonomy (NCBI): domain Bacteria; kingdom Bacillati; phylum Actinomycetota; class Actinomycetes; order Kitasatosporales; family Streptomycetaceae; genus Streptomyces; species Streptomyces sp. NPDC001137. The sequence continues at coordinate 325,891 of NZ_JBEPBA010000002.1, read as the reverse complement.
CCGCGCCGCACGACGACCGCGGTCCCCTTCTCGGGCCGCCAGCGGTAGCCCCAGCCGCCCCAGTGGCGCGGATTGACGTGCGCCGCGAATTCGGCGCCTGCCACGTGGGAGAGCGGAATGCGGCGGCGAGGCACACCGATGTGGCCGCAGCGCACCTCGAGGCACTCCGTGTCGAGCTTCAGATCCACGTGCAGGAACGCGAGCGTGCCGAAGAGGACCAGCAGCCCGGCGGCGATGCAGCCGACGACGGCCATGACCAGCGGGGCGATGCCCGACGTCCATGCCGAGTCGACGGCCAGCTCGATGCCGAGCGCCATGACGGCCGCGCCGGCCAGCGCCGGCAGCCACTGGACGCGCTTGGTGGCGTGCCCGGTCCAGACGTCTGGGTGCTTGGCTTTCTCGCCGTGGGGGTGGTCCCTCATGGCTACGAGGTTACTCAGGTTTCGCTGCGCGGGCACCGAGTCGCGGAGTGTGACCGCGCCGACGTTGCCGATCGCGGACCGCGGGTGTCCGTTTCGCGGCTTTCGGTCACCGTGCGGGAGTGACCGCCTGCAGGAGCCTGCCCTCCTCGTAGGCCAGGGCAGGGGCCAGCAGGGCGCCCTCGCGGCCGCTCAGCAGCACCGTCAGGGTTCCGGTGGCCGGCGCGTCGGGGGACGGCTGCTCGCCGAGGCGGCGCAGTGCCTGGGCGGCGACGGCGCCCGCCGAGCCATGCAGTTACGGTGCCGATCGCAGACCACGAGCGTCCGATTCGCGGCATTCGGTCAGCGTGCGGGTGTGACCGCCTGCAGGAGCCGGCCTTCCTCGTAAGCCAGGGCAGGGGCCAGCAGGGCGCCCTCGCGGCCGCTCAGCAGCACCGTCAGGGTTCCGGTGGCCGGCGCGTCGGGGGACGGCTGCTCGCCGAGGCGGCGCAGTGCCTGGGCGGCGACGGCGCCCGCCGAGCCATGCAGGACGAGCGGCGGGAAGTCCGGCTGCTGTACGGCGGCGCGGATGCGCTCGGCGACGAGTTCGTAATGGGTGCAGCCCAGGACGACGGTCGTTACATCGCCGGGGGTCAGTGCGGCGGCCGCGGCGACGGCGACGTCGATGGCCGCCTCGTCGGCGTGCTCCACGGCCTCGGCGAGCCCGTGGCAGGGCACCTCGGTGACCGTCACCCCGTCGGCGAACTCCGCGATGAGGTTGCGCTGGTAGGGGCTGCCGGTGGTGGCGGGTGTCGCCCAGATCGCCAGGGGGCCGCCGCCCGCCGCGGCCGGCTTGATCGCCGGGACGGTGCCGATGACCGGCAGCTCGGGTTCGAGGCGGGCGCGCAGGGCGGCCAGGGCGTGCACGGACGCCGTGTTGCAGCCGACGATGAGGGCGTCCGGGTTGTGCGCGGCGGCCGCCTCGGCGACGGCCAGGGCGCGCGCGGTCAGGTCCTCGGGGGTCCTGGGTCCCCAGGGCATGCCGTCGGGGTCCAGGGACAGGACGAGATCTGCGTCGGGCCGCAGACGCCGTACCGCGGCGGTGGCCGCCAGCAGACCGATTCCGGAGTCCATGAGCGCGATCTTCACCCGGCCACGATAGACGATGGGCCCTTACGGGCAGGTGGGGTGGGGCAGACTGCGCGGGTGAGCGCCATCGTGTGGATCGCCGCCGTATCACTCGCCGCCTGGCTGTGGCTGCTGCTGTGTCAGGGCTTTTTCTGGCGCACGGACGTCAGGCTGCCGCCCCGTCGGGATCCTGACGAGTGGCCGTCGGTGTGCGTCGTCGTCCCCGCGCGTGACGAGGCCGCCGTGCTGCCCGCGAGCCTGCCGTCGCTGCTCGCCCAGGAGTACCCGGGCCGGGCGGAGATCTTCCTGGTCGACGACGGCAGCTCCGACGGCACCGGGGAGCTGGCCCGCGACCTCGCGGACACCCGCGGCGGGCTGCCCCTCACCGTCGCCTCCCCCGGTGAACCGCCCGCAGGCTGGACGGGCAAATTGTGGGCCGTGCGGCACGGTATCGATCTGGCACGCGCGCGTGGTCCCGAATATCTGCTGCTGACGGACGCGGACATCGCGCACGCGCCGGACAGCCTGCGCAGCTTGGTCGCTGCCGCGCGCGCCGGCGGCTTCGACGTCGTGTCGCAGATGGCCCGGCTGCGGGTGGAGAGCCTGTGGGAGCGGCTCGTGGTGCCGGCCTTCGTCTATTTCTTCGCGCAGTTGTACCCGTTCCGCCAGATCGGCAGGAAGGGGACGCGGACGGCGGCAGCCGCGGGCGGCTGCGTGCTGCTGCGCACCGAGGCCGCCGAGCGGGCGCGGATCCCGGACGCGATCCGGCACGCCGTCATCGACGACGTGGCGCTCGCACGCGCGGTCAAGGCCAGCGGCGGACGCATCTGGCTGGGGCTGGCCGAGCGGGTGGACAGCGTGCGGCCCTATCCGCGGCTGCACGACCTGTGGCGGATGGTCTCACGCAGCGCGTACGCGCAATTGCGCCACAACCCACTGCTGCTGCTCGGGACGGTCGCCGGGCTGGTCCTTGTGTATCTGGTGCCGCCCGCTGCCCTGGTCGCAGGTCTGGCCGCCGGGGATGGGACAGCCGCACTCGTCGGCGGCGCCGCGTGGCTGGTGATGACGGGGACGTACCTTCCGATGCTCCGTTATTACCGCCAGCCGCTGTGGCTGGCCCCGCTGCTGCCGTTCACCGCGCTCCTCTATCTCCTCATGACGGTCGATTCAGCGGTGCAGCACTACAGAGGACGCGGCGCGGCCTGGAAGGGCCGCACCTACGCGCGCCCGGACACCGTGGCGGACGAGCACCCTCTCTAGGGCGCTCATTTCCTGCCGGGAGTCCAGTTCATGCCCCACCCGTAGGCGTAGTCGACGGTCCGCTGCGGGCTGACCCCGCGCTCGGGCACCAGGTAGCGGGCCTCGCGCTGGACGACCAGGTCGCTGCCCGTGTTGGTGATCAGGGCGAGGGCGCACACCGTCGAGGGGACCGTGCACTCGTCGAGCGAGAAGTCGATCGCGGCACCGTGCTGCGGCTGGAGTGTGACCGTGGCGTGCAGGTCCGCGAAGGAGCGCGCGCCCTCGTAGATGGTCACGAAGACCAGAATCCGCCTGAAGGACCGTTTGTGGTCCAGGTTGATCGTGAGGTTCTCGCCGCTAGCGAGGGCCCCGGTGCGGTCGTCGCCGTCGAGATGGATGTACGGCGGCCGCTGCAGGGACCCGAAGGCGTTGCCCAGGGCCTGGACGACGCCCTTGCTGCCGTCGGTGAGTTCGTACAGGGCGCACAGGTCGAGGTCGAGGTCCGCATGCATGGCGACCGCGCGGCCGCGTTTGCTGCCCCATCCCGAGAACTGCTTGCGCACCTGCCAGTTGAGGTTCACCCGCATGGCGCCCGAGGTGCCGCCCTGTTTGGCCAGCGAGACCGCGGGGGCCGCCTTGGTGAGCGTCACCTTGCTCAGGCGGACCGGCGCCGGTGGTGCGGGAGGCGGGGGCGGCTGCACGGCGGCCGGGGGTCCGACCGGCGGGGGCATGTGGACCGGCGGTGCGGTGGGCGGCGGCATGGTCACCGGCGGTGCGGGTGGGGTCATCGGCTGCGGGTGTGCGGGCGCGGTGTGCTGCGGTTCGTCCACCGTGATCCCGAAGTCCGTCGCCAGGCCCTCGAGTCCGCTGCTGTAGCCCTGGCCGACCGCGCGGAACTTCCAGGCGCCCTGGCGGCGGTAGAACTCCCCGAGCACGAAAGCGGTTTCCACGCTCGCGCCCGTACTGTCGAAGCGGGCGACCACACCACCCTGGGCGGCATCGCGGACCTCGATATAGAGGTCGGGGACCTGCCCGAACGTGCCGCCGTCCGCGGAGGCGGCGAGGACGATCGTCTCGACCGCGGGCTCCACGCGCGCGAGGTCGACCAGGAGGGTGTCGACGATGCGGCCGCCGCCGTCGCGCTTGCCCTCGTGCCGGACCGCCCCGGAGGCGTGCGCGGGCTGGTTGTAGAAGACGAAGTCGCCGTCGGAGCGGACCTTGCCGCCCACGAGCAGAAGGGCCGAGGCGTCCGCGTCAGGGACGCCGGGTCCGGAACGCCAGCCCAATTCCACCCGCAGTGCCCTCGTCGGCACCGGGGTATTCGATCCTTTCGGCATTGACATGTCCGCCCCCATCACGTGTCAGTGCGCCAGTCCGTGGCCCCGGCGGCTCTTCCGGTTCTCTACTCGCACAACCTATTCCCCGGCGCGGCGAACTCCCACGAGGGGCGCTGGAAGAGCGGTGACCGACCCGCCGGTAACCCGCCCGGAGCTTGGCCTTTACAGGACCGGTACCTCGATCGACGCCCTTTTTTGCCAAGTTCGCTCGCATTGGGGATCCCGCGTCACTGCGAACACTCAAAACAACCCTCTTATCGGTCTCCCCAACTAGCACATCGAGGGCTTAACTTATGAGCCATGACCTCCCCCCGCTCCACCTTCGGCGGCGGTTACTACTCCGCCTTCCCGGACACCCCGATCTACGACCGACTCGTCGCCGAGCGGGGCACCCCGCAGATCGCTCCGATCCGGGTCCCCGCCGCGTACGACGCGCCGGGCAGCTACCTGCCGGCCCTGCCGTCGGCCCTGCCCGCCCTTCCGGCGGGCCCCTCCCAGCCCTCCTACGGCTATCCGCAGGCGCAGCAGCCGGCACCGCTGCAACAGGCGCCCGCGGCCTACATCCCTCAGCAGGCCGCGGCGCCGCGCGGCTATCCCGGCCCCGGCCCGCAGCCGCCGCAGCCACAACGGCCGATGGCGACCGGCACCGGCTACGAGGCGATGCGCCCCGCGGCCGCCCGGCCCGCCCCGGCTCCTTATCAGGACCCGTACAACAACCAGCAGCAGTACCGCGGCTACTGACCGCTCCTCCCGGGTTGTCACTGCCGCCTGGCAGGATGGCCTGATGGGGAACACGCTGCTGCAGTCGATTCACGTCCATCCGGTGAAGGCGTTCCGGGGCTTTGCGCCCCGGGAAGCCGTCGTGGAGCCCTGGGGGCTGGCCGGAGACCGGCGCTGGGTGCTGATCGACGACGGGGGAAAGGTCGTCACACAACGTCAGCAGCCGCGCCTCGCGCTGGCCGCCGCCGAGCTCCTGCCCGGCGGCGGTGTTCGTCTGTCCGCACCGGGCATGGAACCGCTGACCGTGCCGGTGCCGCGTCCGGCCGTCACGGTTCCGGTGGAGATCTTCGGCGACAAGGTCGAGGGGGTCCTTGCCGCGGAGGCGGCCGCGCACGCCTGGTGCAGCGAGTACCTCGGCATCGGTGCGCGCCTCGTCCACATGGACGACCCGGCCACGCGCCGGCCCCTCGACCCGGAGTACGCACAGCCGGGCGAGACGGTCAGCTTCGCCGACGGCTATCCGCTGCTGCTCACCACGGTCGCCTCCCTCGAGGCTCTCAACTCCCTGATCGCCCAAGGTGCCCGCCCGGCCGAGGGGCCGCTGCCGATGAACCGCTTCCGGCCGAACGTGGTCGTGGACGGCACCGCGGCCTGGGCCGAGGACGACTGGTCCCGCATCGCCATCGGCGAGGTCACCTTCCGCGTCGCCAAGATGTGCGGGCGCTGCGTGGTGACCACCACCGACCAGAACAGCGCCGTGCGCGGCAAGGAACCCCTGGCCACACTGGGACGCCACCGCCGCATCGACGGCAAGCTGGTCTTCGGCCAGAACCTGGTGCCGCTCTCCCCCGGCACGATCCGGGTCGGCGATCCGGTGACGGTGCTCGCCTAGACGGCTCATGGGCGGCTCTACCGTGTGGCCGTCCGGCGGGATCAACCAGCCCCGAAGCACCGCAAAGAAAGATCCCGCCAAGGATCCGTGCGCGGGAACCCGGGGCGGGGGCCTGGGCGTTGAGCTTTCGTGAGAAGTTCATGAGAGGCCCCGGGGACAGGTGATTTCGATCTCTCTTTGACCGGGCCCGCGGGTGAACGGCTCCGCCGGGGGTTATCACGGAGCGGGAAGGGGGTGCGGGACGGTGCGAGCAATCGGCGGTCTCTGGCGCTGGCGGCACAATCCGCTGCGGCGCACGAGCGATCTGGTCGAGGCGTGGGTGGCGCTGGTGGCGCTGCTGCTGATGCTGGCCGTCGCGCCCGTGGTCGGTTCCCTCGTCGGCGGCATCGCCCAGGACGCCCTGCAGCAGTCCGTCCGCGACCAGCGCACGGCCCGCCACCTGGTGACGGCCACCGTGGCCCGCAAACTGGACCGCTCCCCCCTGGACACCGACCCCGAGACGGCCTCGGCGCGGGACCTGCGCAGCCGCGTCGTCGCCGACTGGATCGCGCCGGACGGCTCCCGCCACCACGGCGCGGCCCTGGCGGAGCTCAAGTCCCCGCACCACGGCGACCACTTCAAGATATGGACGGACCAGCACGGCCAGATAGTGGCCCGTCCCCTGGACTCCACGACGGCGACGACCCACGCGGTGCTCGCCGGGTTCGGCGCCGCCCTGCTCACCGCGGGTGCCGTCGAGGGCGCCCGCCGGCTGATCGTCTGGCGCATGGTCCGCCGCCGGTACGCCCGTTGGGACCAGGCCTGGGACCGGGCCGGCCCGGACTGGGGCAGGACCGGCACGGGCAGCTGACGGCCTTACGGCTCTGGTCAACCCACCGCCCGCGCGCACGCTACGGTGGACCGGCCGAACGCAATCGGCATCAACCCGCGTACCACGAGGTGGGGGCACAGCAACGCCATGGCACAGGGCACGGTCCAGGTGACGCACACCGGCACATCGCGGTGGCGACGCCGCACGGGTGAGTACGCATCGCTCGCCGCCGCCCTGGAGGCCGCTGCCGACGGTGACGTCCTCACCGTCGCGCCCGGCACCTACCGGGAAAACCTCGTCGTCCAGCGGTCGGTGACCCTGCGCGGGCCCGAGGGCTCTCCCGGCTCGGTGCGGATCGCACCGGTCGACGGCGTGCCGCTGACCGTGCGTGCCTCCGCCGTGGTCCAGGACCTGCACGTGGAGGGACAGGACGCCTCGGTGCCCGCCCTGCTGGTCGAGGAGGGCACACCGGAACTGCTGGACGTGCGGATCATCACCCGCTCCGCGGCCGGCATAGAAGTGCGGTCGGGCGCGCGTCCGACCGTGCGGCGGTGCACCGTCGACAACCCGGCCGGCATCGGCATCGCCGTGATCGACGGCGGGGGCGGGGTGTTCGAGGAGTGCGAGGTCGTCGCCGCCGGTCAGTCGGGCGTCGCGGTCCGCGGCGGCGCGCACCCGCGCCTGGAGCGCTGCCGGATCCATCACGCCTCGGGCGCGGGGCTTTCGGCGACCGGGGAGAACTCCGCGCTGGAGGCGGTGGGTTGCGAGGTGTACGAGGTCCGCGGCAGCGGCGTCCAGGTCACCGGCCGGGCCACCGCGCACCTCACCGACTGCGATGTGCACCGCACCACCGCGGACGGCGTCACGCTCGACACGGACGCGGTGCTCACCCTCGCCGACTGCCGCATCCACGACATCCCGGAGAACGCGGTCGATCTGCGTTCGCGCTCGGTGCTCACGCTGACCCGCACGACGGTGCGTCAGTTCGGGCGCAACGGCCTGTCGGTGTGGGATCCGGGCACCCGCGTGGACGCCAACCAGTGCGAGATCTTCGACAGCACCGGCGACTACCCGGCGGTGTGGGTCAGCGACGGCGCCACCGCGGTGCTGGAGTCCTGCCGGGTGCACGACGTGCCGGACGCCCTGTTCGTCCTGGACCGCGGCTCGCGCGCGGACGTCGTCGACAGCGACCTTACCCAGGTCCGCAACACGGCCGTGTCGGTGAGCGACGGCGCGACCGCGCAGCTCGACGACTGCCGCATCCGCGACGCCGCGACGGGCGCCTGGTTCCGCGACCACGGCAGCGGCGGCACCCTGAACAACTGCACCCTCGACGCCACCCAGACCGGCGTGATCGTCACCAAGGGCGCGGACCCGACCATCGAGCGCTGCACCGTCGACTCCCCCGCCGAGGCGGGCTTCTATGTGTCGGCCGGCGGCCGCGGCAGCTTCGTGGGCTGCCGGGTGACCGGCAGCGGCGGCTACGGCTTCCATGTGATCGACGGCAGCCGTACGACACTGCGCAAGTGCCGCACGGAGCGGTGCGCGCGCGGTGGGTACGAGTTCGCGGACGGCGGCGACGCGGCCCCCGGCACGGGCCCGGTCGTCGAGGACTGCACCAGCGACGAGAGCGCGGGCCTGAGGCCACCCGCGACCCGGGAGACCGCCGTACAGCAGACCGCTCAGTCGCCCGGCCTGCTGGGCGCGATCCCCGGGCAGCGCAGCACCGAGCAGGAACCCCTGCTGACCGCCGCGCAGCCCCCGCAGCCCGAGCAGCAGGCACGGACGTCGAAGGCCGTGCTGGGTGAACTAGACGCGCTGGTGGGCCTGGAGAGCGTCAAGCGCGAGGTGCGGGCGCTGACCGACATGATCGAGGTGGGCCGACGCCGGCAGCAGGCGGGCCTCAAGGCGGCCTCCGTCAAGCGGCATCTGGTCTTCACCGGCTCCCCCGGCACCGGCAAGACGACCGTGGCCCGCCTCTACGGCGAGATCCTCGCCTCGCTCGGTGTGCTGGAGAAAGGGCATCTCGTCGAGGTGTCGCGGGTCGACCTGGTCGGCGAGCACATCGGCTCGACGGCGATCCGCACCCAGGAGGCCTTCGACCGGGCGCGCGGCGGTGTGCTGTTCATCGACGAGGCGTACGCGCTGTCGCCGGAGGACTCGGGCCGGGACTTCGGCAAGGAGGCCATCGACACGCTGGTGAAGCTGATGGAGGACCACCGGGACGCGGTCGTGGTGATCGTCGCGGGCTACACGGCCGAGATGGAGCGGTTCCTTTCGGTCAACCCCGGTGTGGCGTCCCGTTTCTCCCGGACCATCACCTTCAGCGACTACGAGCCCGACGAACTGCTCAGGATCGTCGAGCAGCAGGCCGACGAGCACGAGTACCGGCTGGCGCCGGGCACCGCGGAGGCGCTGCTGAAGTACTTCACGGCGATCCCCAAGGGCCCGGCCTTCGGCAACGGCCGCACCGCACGCCAGACCTTCGAGGCGATGGTGGAGCGGCACGCGGGCCGGGTCGCCCAGGTCGACGAGCCGAGCACCGACGAACTGACCCTGCTCTACCCCGAGGACCTGCCCGAATCCCCCTGAGGTAACTGCCCGGGGCGTGGGGAGGGCAGCTCCGAGCGCAGGCGGGCCAGCAGGCGTTCCCGCTCCTCGGCGAAGGCCGGGTCGGCCTGGTAGTCGCCGTGGCCGAGGATCGGGGCGGGCAGCGGATGCTGCGCGGTACGGCCGTAGGCGAGCGGGTCCTTCAGGGGTGCGCGGTCCACCTCGGGGCCGCAGTCACCGGGCAGCCGGACCGGCCCGCCGATGGGGTCGGTGAGCCGGTACAGATTCCGCCAGCAGTCGACGTCCTGGTGCAGGGAGCTGAGGGCGGCGGGCCCGAAATGGGCCGGGAACCAGCGGCCGTAGAGCCGCTCCAGCGGGGAACCGTAGGTCAGCAGGGCGACCCGTCTGCGGACCGACGGCTTCAGCTGCCAGGCCGCGGCGGCCGCGAGCACACTGCCCTGGGAGTGTCCGGAAAGCACGAGGCGACCGCCCGTGGCGCGCGTCCAGGTCGCCATCCGCCAGGTCAGGTCGGGCACCGCACGCTCCGCGTAGCAGGGCGGGGCGAAGGGGTGGGCTGCGCGCGGCCAGAAGGTGCCGACGTCCCACAGGATGCCGATGGTGCGCCGGGCGGAGGCGTCCTTGTAGGCGCGCCTGCCCCAGGTGACGAAGAGTATGAAGCCCAGACCGATCAGCCAGGAGCCCAGCGCCTGCGCGGTCTGTGCGACGCCGTGCACGAAGGCGAAGGCGTGCTGCGCGGCCTCACCGGGCGCCTTTTCGGTGATCTTCGCACCGAGGAGGGCTCCGGCGCCCAGCAGCAGCGTGGTGGCGGAGGTGACGGCGACGACGAGAGGGCCCCGGTCGGTGAGTGCGGCCAGCGCGCGGGTGGTGGCGATGCGGCGGGTGCGCGCCGCGTCCTTGGGTTCGCCCGGGTAGTCGAGCTCGACGGTGCCCAGCTCGGTGCGGCGCAGCAGCCAGGCCCGCCGGCCCAGCCCGGCGCAGAACACGAGCAGGACGAGGAGCAGCACCGGGATCACGGATGCCTGCCAGGTCAGCAGGACCGGCGGGCCGTCGATGGAGGTGCCGGTGCCGTCCAGCCAGTCGGACACCCGCTGGGAGACGCCACCGGACATCACCCCGCCCAGGGCACAGGCCAGCATCGCGACGGCGGGTCCGCCCTGGCCGCGCAGCACGGTGCGGGCATCGGGGTGGCTGCGGTAGAGCAGGTGGGCGACCACGGCGAGGGCGATCACCAGTAAGCCCTGGAAGAGGGCGAGGGCGCCGAAGGTGGTGCCGCCCCCGGCCAGCAGGCCGGCCGACCGCCAGCCCGGGCGCTCCCAGCCGGCGTACACCGCGCAGAGCAGCAGCAGGAGCAGAGCGGTCAGCGGCAGGCGTCGTACGAGGTGCTCGTCGAGTTCCCGGTCGAGACGGTTCTCGGTGCGTCCCCGGCGGCAGACCACCCACACCACGACGACGGCGGTGACGGCGACAGCGATCTCCAGGAGCCGGCCCACGGTGTCCAGTGCCGCCGGGCCGCCCGGTCTGCGGTCGAAGCGGGCCGCGGAGGATGCGACCGCCGCGGCCACCGTCAGCAGGCCCGCCGCGGTGTGCGCGGCGCGCAGCCGGGCCACCAGCCGGCGGCCGTACCAGAAGCCGGGCCGGCCCAGGGCGGTGCGGCCGGTGTCCTCGTCGGGTTCGGGCCGGCGGTCGATGGGCTGCTGGGACTCGTACGCGCTCCAGGTGCGGTGCGAGAGGTACCAGAGCAGGGCGGTGAGCGCGGCGGGCACCAGGGCCGCGACGGCGAGCCGCCGGCCGGGCCTGCTCCACCAGCCGTTCTGCGACACCTCGGGCGACAGGAAGCCCAGCCAGGAGTGCCGCTCGGCGCACGCGCGGGTGCCCGCGCACTGCCAGGCCGCCAGGTCCAGGGCGACCTCGCAGGCGGCCGCGACCAGCAGCACCGTCAGCGTCAGGCCCGCCAGCCGTACCAGCAGTCCGTACAGGCGGACCGTCCGCTGGTGGCCGCGTGCGCTGGGCCGCATCCAGTGGGCGAGGTTGACCACCATGAACGGCAGGAGCAGCAGCCACAGGGCCCGCGCACTGTTGCCGGAGGTCAGATTGCACCAGACGTAGGCCTCCGGCACCGGTCTGCCGCGGTAGTCCTCGGGTCTGCTCTCCGCGTCGGCGTCCTCGGCGCGCCGGAAGACGGCCGCCGTGTCGTCGCCGGTGATCCGCACCGTGCGCGGATCATTGAGCATCTCCTGGGGTGTGGTGCCGCCCACGCCGTGGACCAGGAGTTCCAGGGCGGTTGCAGATCCCCCCGGTCCCGCGAGGGGACCGCTGGTCGGGACACGTTCCTGTGCACGTTCCACTGTTCGCACTTCCCCCGTGACGCGCCGTCTCTTGTGCCCGTGCGGGCACCAGGATCTCCGCTCGGACGGCGGTGTACACCCCTGAACACGGAATCTCCCCGATCCGGGTGATCTGCGGGGAACAGAAGGGGCATTGGTGACATGCGCGCGTCGGGCAGGTGGCGTCAGGGGGGCCCACCCGTGCAAGGATGGGACGTCCGCGCTACCGGGGCAGGGAAGAATGTCCTTGTCGGAGCAGGTGCGCAGGGCGTGTCGGACGGCTTGAGGCGAAAGGACCGGAGCGTACGTGAGCGAGAATCAGAACCTCCTCGCGGAGCAGCGGCGCGCCCTGATCCTGGACGAGGTCCGGCGCCGGGGCGGGGTCCGTGTGAACGAGCTGACCCGCAAGCTGGGCGTGTCGGACATGACGGTGCGCCGCGACCTGGACGCGCTGTCCCGCCAGGGCGTGCTGGAGAAGGTGCACGGCGGCGCGGTGCCGGTCGTGGAGGCGAGCACGCATGAGCCGGGCTTCGAGGCCAAGTCGGGCCTGGAGCTGACGGCCAAGGAGGACATCGCTCGCTCGGCCGCGCAGCTGGTGGCGCCGGGTACCGCGATCGCGCTGTCGGGCGGTACGACGACGTATGCGCTGGCCCACCATCTGCTGGACGTCCCGGACCTGACCGTCGTGACGAACTCGGTCCGGGTGGCCGACGTCTTCCATGCGGCGCAGCGCACCTCCGGCCCCCGGCAGGGCGCGGCCACGGTGGTACTGACCGGCGGCGTGCGCACGCCCTCCGACTCGCTGGTGGGGCCGGTGGCCGACCAGGCGATCGCGGCGCTCCACTTCGACGTGCTGTTCCTCGGTGTGCACGGCATATCGGTCGAGGCCGGCCTGTCGACGCCGAACCTCGCGGAGGCCGAGACCAACCGGCGCCTGGTGCAGTCGGCGCGGCGGGTCGTGGTGGTCGCCGACCACACCAAGTGGGGTGTGGTGGGTCTGAGTTCGTTCGCGGCACTGGAGCAGGTCGACACGCTGGTGACGGACGCGGGCCTGGCGGGCGACGCGCGCGAGGAGATCTCAGAGCATCTGCGCCGGCTGGTCGTGGTGGGCGAGCCGGAGAGCTGATCTCCCCGGGGTGCTGCTGACATCTGACGGGTCGCCAGCTATCGTGACGTCGCCCCGGTCAACCACCCTTCTCCGTCAAGGGGGTTCGTGCTCATGGCTCACCGTCTGCGTCCCGTCGGGCTCGACTTCGTCGACACCGCCCCCGTGCGCCTGGTCTTCGCCCAGGAGATCGCGGCGGCACCCGAGGCGGTCTTCCACGCCCTCAACGACGATGTGCCGGGGTGGGCGGAATGGTTCGCGGCCGTGACGCAGGCACGCTCCCTCGACGACGGTGCCGGGCGCGACATCCGGCTCAAGGGCGGCGGCCGCTTCCGGGAGACGGTCATCGCCTCGAAGGAGGCGGAGGTGTACGCCTACCGGGTCGACGTCACCAACGCACCGGGCGTCCGCGCCCTCGCCGAGGAATGGCGGCTGCTGCCGGCCGGGACGGGCACCCGCGTCCAGTGGACCTTCGCCGCGGACGGCACGGCACCGTTCCGGCTCGTGGTGAAGGCGGCACGGGCGGGACTGGGGCGGGCCTTCCGGGACGCGGTGGTCTCGCTGGACCGGCACCTCACCGCGCCCTGAAGGGGCGCGGGGCTGTGTCGATGTGCGGCTCCGCCGCCGCGGGCGCGACCAGCCACGACGATGCCGCAGACGATGGACGGCCCTTCCCGCGGAGCGCTCAGCAGGGCCAGACGCCAGTCTCCAGCAACGCATCGATCGCCGCCGAGTACGGCTCGATGTCCAGCCCCTGCTCGGAGAGCCACGCATCCGAGTAGTACTTGTCCAGGTAGCGGTCCCCCGGGTCGCACAACAGCGTCACCACGCTCCCCTGCCGCCCCTCGGCCACCATCTCCGCGGCGATCTTCAGCGCGCTCCACAGTCCGGTGCCCGTGGAGCCGCCCGCCTTGCGGCCGATGGCCTGCTCCAGCGCCCGTACGGCGGCGACACTGGCCGCGTCGGGGACCTTCATCATCCGGTCGATGGCGCCCGGCACGAAGCTGGGCTCCATCCGGGGGCGGCCGATGCCCTCGATGCGTGAGCCGCAGTCGCTGGTGACGTCCGGATCGCCGGTGGTCCAGCCCTCGAAGAAACACGAGTTCTCCGGATCGGCCACACAGATGCGGGTGTCGCGCTGGGTGTAGTGGACGTAGCGCGCGAGGGTCGCCGAGGTACCGCCGGTGCCCGCCGTCGCCACGATCCACGCGGGCTCCGGGAACCGCTCCAACTCCAGCTGACGGAAGATGGATTCGGCGATGTTGTTGTTGCCGCGCCAGTCCGTGGCCCGTTCGGCGTAGGTGAACTGGTCCATGTAATGGCCGCCGGTCTCCACCGCGAGGCGGGCCGACTCGTCGTACATCTTGCGGGAGTCGTCCACGAAGTGGCACTGCGCGCCGTGGAACTCGATCAGGCGGACCTTCTCGGCACTCGTCGTGCGCGGCATGACGGCGATGAAGGGCACGCCGATCAGCTTCGCGAAGTAGGCCTCGGAGACGGCCGTCGAGCCGCTGGAGGCCTCGATCACCGGGCGGCCCGGCCGGATCCAGCCGTTGCACAGTCCGTAGAGGAAGAGCGAGCGGGCGAGCCGGTGCTTGAGGCTGCCGGTGGGGTGGGTCGACTCGTCCTTCAAGTACAGGTCGATCCCCCACTTCTCGGGCAGCGGGAAGCGCAGCAGATGTGTATCGGCCGAGCGGTTGGCATCGGCCTGGACCTTGCGGACGGCTTCTTTCAGCCAGTCGCGGTAGGCGGCGTCACTGTGGTCGACATCGAGGGTCTTGCCGGTCCGGGTCTGCTGGGGGGTGGTCACGACGGGGTGCTCCTTAGGCTGTGCGCCGACGGCGCCTCGCGCGGCCGACGCATCGATCATAAACACCTTCCGCACGCTTCTCACCTGCATAAACGCATCTTTGAGCACCCCAAAGAACACCCTGGGGCCACCGGGTGGGCACAGGTGGGGGCGCATTCGCGCGAGTGCTCCGGGCGCCCGCTTCGAGCGTGTCGTGCGTACTGGTGCTCGACGTCGGGTGCGGGCAGACTGCACCGAACGGGGGCGCACACTGGATCACGACACGAGCTGGATCGCGATCCGCGCAGGAGCACGATCCAGCGCACCGGAGAGCCACAAGGGGGCGGGCGGCATGGCGGAGCCGGAGTTCACGGCGACGGGCGTGCGAATCGGCAAACGGCTGCGTTCGCTCACCCGGGCCGGGCAGGTCCGGATCAGCGACGGCAGACTTGCATTGCTCACCAGTTACGGCACCGAGATCGACAGCGCGCCGGTGCAGGCGGTGCGCGCCTCCAAACCCTGGTTCGCCCCGGAGGACCGGGCGCTCGCGGACCTCAACGGCAAGCGGTACCTGCTGACCCTGGGCGATCACGACCCCGCGCCGGGCGAGCCGGGGCCGCCGGCGGCACGCCGCTTCATCGAGGCCGTACGCAAAGCGGCCGGGCGCGGTGGCTGACAGCGCCCACCGGACGGCGGCGGGCTCGCACCCGTGTGGTCGGCGCAGCCGATCGTGAGTTGCGCTCCCCCGCCCCCTGCGTCACGCTGTTCTCACGTCACTCTGGGTTTACCGGCGATAACGCTGCGAACCAGCCCGCCGGGCACGACGGCAGGTGGCCAGGCCCTCAGGCACCTGCTGGATCCGTACTCCGTGTTCTTCCGGACCTCTTAAGTCGGGGAGTCGCAGCCGTGATCAGTCACCCAAGCAGGCACTGCACGGTAGAGCTGCAAGCCCTGCCGTCGCGGATCGGCCAGGTCCGCAGAATCGTCTCTGCGCAGTTGCGCTACTGGCATCTGGACGCCCTCATCGACCGGGCCGCGCTCGGTGTGACGGAGCTGTTGACCAACGTCCACCTGCACGCCCAGCCCGACAAGCAGTGCACCGTGGAGATAGAGCTGGTGCTGGACCGGCTCATGGTCTCCGTGCACGACCACGACCCCCGCCTGCCCGAGGTGCGGGACGTCGAAGCCTCCGCCACCACCGGGCGCGGGCTGGCCATGGTGGCCGCGGTGAGCGAGAGCTGGGGGGCGCGCCCGGACGGCGAGTCGGGCAAGGTCGTCTGGTTCGCGCTGCCCACCACGCCCGCTCCGGTGGCGGCCCCGGCCCGCCCTCCGCGTCGTACGGCCGACACGCCGGCCCGCCGGCTCGTGGAACTCGAGCCCGCGGCCGACAGCCACAGGTCCGCGCACGCTCCCGCCCGGTCCGCCGTTCCTGGCTGACCGGGCGGTGATCTTGGGTTGGTTGGCCTCTGTTGGGTCGGTCGTCTTCGGGGCGCCTCAGTCTGTGTCGAGACGCGCCCCTGCGGCTCCCTCCCGGCCGGTGTCCGGCGGTGCGGTGGGCGTTGGAGGGCCCGTGCCGTTGAGCCGGTCGGCCGTCGAAGTGCTGTTGGACAGGGCGGCTCGACGGCCTTGTTGCCGACCGGAGGTCACTCCGTGGCGATGGCGCGCAGTACATCCAGGCGCGCCGCGCGTCGGGCCGGGCGCAGGCCTGCGAGGGCGCCGGCCGACAGGCCCACCAGGGCCACGATCGCGAGCTGTGCGGGCGGGATCGCGAAGGCGAAGGCGCTGTCACTGGCGCCGTCCGAGGCCTTCACGAGGACCCAGCCGAGGAAGGCGCCCAGGCCGAGGCCGCCGACCGTGCCGAAGGCGGCGACGAGAACCGATTCCCAGCGGACCATGGCCCGCAGTTGGGGGCGGGTCTGGCCGACGGCCCTGAGCAGGCCCAGTTCGCGGGTGCGTTCGTGGATCGCCAGGGTGAGGGTGTTGGCGATGCCGAGCAGTGCGATGAGCACCGCGAGGGCGAGCAGGGCGTAGACCAGGGTCAGCATCATGTCGATGCCGCCGGCCGAGGACCGCGCGTACTCGCTGCGGGTCTGGACCTCGGGGTTGCCGTAGCGGTCGGCGACCTTCTGCACGGCGGCCTTGCCCGCGTCCGTGTTCACGCCGTCCTTGAAGGAGACGGCGACCAGGGTGTCGGAGTCCTGGGTGCGGTGCGGGGCCCAGGCGGCGCGGGTGATGACGTAGTCGCCGGCGAGTTCTGACTGGCCGTAGACCGCTCGGACGGTGAAGGCCTGCTTCTTGCCGTCGGTGAAGGTGAGTTGGGCCCTGTCGCCGGTGGTGAGGTGTTGTTTGTCGGCTTCCGTCCTGGTGATGGCCATGCCGTCGGTACCGAGTGCGCGGAGTGAACCGTCGACCTTGCCGAGGTCGAAGGTGCGCTCCAGGGCGATGGGGTCGGTGACGGTCAAGGCCCGTCCCTTGCCGTCGACTTTCGCCACTCCGCGGCCGAGGCCCACGGCCGTGTCGACCTCGGGCAGTTGTTGTATCGCCCCGGCGAGCCGGGGGCTCAGGCCGCTGCCGCCCGCGCCGAAGGACGGTGTGCTGACGGCGACGTCGCCGGCGAAGGACCGGGACACGGTCTGGTCCATGGTGGCCTTCAGCGAGGCCCCGAAGACGGTGAAGAGGGAGACGACGGCCACGCCGATCATCAGGGCGCTCGCGGTGGCGGCCGTCCGCTTGGGGCTGCGCAGGGCGTTGCGGCGGGCGAGGCCGCCGGTGACGCCGCGGAGTGTGTCGAGGGGGCCGCCGAGGACGCGTACGGCCGTGGTCGAGGCGACCGGGCCGAGGACCACGAACGCCACCAGGGCCAGTACGGCACCGAGTCCCGCCATCCAGAGGGACGGTGAGACGAGCACTCCGCTGAGCGTGGTGGCAACCGCGAGGGCGGCGAGACCCATGCCGGTGACGGCGCGGATACGGGAGGCGCCGGAGGTGTCGACGGCCGTCTCGCGCAGCGCGGCCAGCGGGGCGGTGCGGCCGGCGCGTGCGGCGGGCAGCAGCGCGGAGCCCAGGCAGACCACGATGCCGACCGCGAGCGGAAGCGTCATGGACAGGGCGCTGATGACCAGGTCGCCGTCGGGGAAGGGGAATCCGATCGCCGGGAACAGGGCCTGCAGTCCGGCGGCGATGCCGATGCCGCCCGCGAGGCCCGCCGCCGAAGCGGTCACGGCGACGGCGGTGGCCTCGATCAGGGTCGTTGCGGTGACCTGGCGGCGAGAGGCGCCGAGGGCGCGCAACAGGGCGTTCTCGCGGGTGCGTTGGGCGACGACGATCGCGAAGGTGTTGTGGATGGAGAAGGTCGCGACGAGGAGGGCGATGCCGGAGAAGACGAGGAGGAAGGTGGTGAAGAGGGTCAGGAACTGGCTGGAGATCATGTCGGTGTTCTCCTGGGCCGACGCCTGACCGGTGATGGCCTCAACTCCCTTGGGGAGTACGGGGGTCAGGCGTTCGACGAGTTCCTTCTCGCTCACTCCGGGGCCCGCCCGCACCTTGATGCTCGCCGCCTCGCCGGGACGTGCGGTGAGGTACTTCTCGGCGTCGGCGCGGGTCATGCCGGTGAAGGTCACCTGCGCCATGCCGTCCTCGCCGCCGAAGGTCGCGAGGCCGACGATGGTCACCTTGACCGGGTCCGGGGTTCGAAGCGTGGTGGTGTCGCCGATCTTCAGGTTGCCCTTTTTCGCGGCGCCGCGGTTGACGACGACCTCGCCCGACTTCTGCGGGGCACGGCCCTCGGCCAGCTGGTAGGGGTTGAGTTTGGCGTCGGTGATCCAGTTGCCGGCGAGGGTGGGCGGGCCCTTGCCGCCGATGGGCTTGCCGTTCTTGCCGACGAGCTGGCCGGCACCCTCGATGTCGGGTGCGGCGGCCGCTACCCCGGGCACCTGCTCAAGGGTGTTCACCAGGGCCGTGTCGACGGGCTGGCGCACGCCCTGGCTCTCGCCGGGCGTGGTGATGGCGTCGGCGCTGCGGACGACGGCGTCCGTGCCGCTGGTGGCGCTGCCGAACATCGAGTCGAAGCCGGCGCGCAGTGTGTCGCCCATGACGAGGGTGCCGGCCAGGAAGGCGACGCCGAGGAACACGGCGAGAAAGGTCCCGGCGAAGCGCCGCTTGTGGGCGCGCAGAGAGGACACGCTCAGGCGTACGGCGGCGTTCATGAGGGCACCTCGAAGGCTTTCATGCGGTCCAGGACCTTGTCTGCGGTCGGGGATTCCATGCGGTCGACCAGGCGCCCGTCGGCGAGGAAGACGACCTCGTCGGCGTGGGCGGCGGCGACCGGGTCGTGGGTGACCATGACGACGGTGCGGGAGGTCTGGCGCACGGCGCGGCCGAGCAGGCCGAGGACCTCCTCGCCGGAGCGGGAGTCGAGGTTGCCGGTGGGCTCGTCGGCGAAGACGACATCGGGCTGCCCGGCGAACGCCCGTGCCACGGCGACGCGTTGCTGCTGCCCGCCGGAGAGTTCGGCGGGCCGGTGGTGCAGCCGGTCGCGCAGGCCGACGACGTCGATGAGCGCCTCGATCCACTCGGGGTCGCCCTTGCCGCCGGCGAGGTCCAGCGGCAGCGTGATGTTCTCCGCGACGCTCAGCGTGGGCACCAGGTTGAACGCCTGGAAGACGAAGCCGACGCGGTCGCGGCGCAGCAGGGTCAGACGGCGGTCGTCCAGGCCGCCCAGATCGGTGTCACCGATGTACGCGGTGCCCGAGCTGAGCGTGTCGAGGCCGGCCGCGCAGTGCATCAGGGTGGACTTTCCGGAGCCCGAGGGCCCCATGATCGCGGTGAAGCGGCCGACCGGGAAGTCGACGCTCACCCCGTCCAGGGCCCTCACCTCGGTGTCGCCACGGCCGTACACCTTCACGGCGTCGACGACCCGGGCGGCCGTACGGATGGCGGTCGTGGTGGTCACGCCGCACCGCCCTTGGTGCGGCCGAACTGCTCGTCCAGCACGGACAGCCGGCGCCAGTACTCGTCCTCGTCGATCTCACCGGAGGCGAAGCGGCGGCCGAGCACGGCAAGGGGTGAGTCGCCGGAGGGGCGGGTGTCCCCCATGGCCCGCCACGGGCCGCCGCGACCGCGCCAGGCGGTGCGGCGCAGGACGGTCACGACGCCGATCACGACGGCCGCCCAGATCAGCGGGAAGAAGAGGATCCACGGGCCGGGCCCGCCGTGCCAGTCTGCGAGGGTCTGCATCTCGGGTCATCTCCTGGGTGGGTCGGTGGTGCGTCTTGTGGTGATGGCTCGAGACTCCCGCCGAGGAGGGGTCCGGGTCGTCGTACGGCCAGCGGCAGTGCGTGTACCTCCCGGGGAGTAGGCGGGGTTGTGTCCGCTGCTCCCAAAGGGCTCGACTTCTGTAACTACTAGTATGTACAGTCTGCGTATGAGCACCTCGGAGAGCACCTCGGACCGGCTGATCGAGTCCACCCGTGAGCTGCTGTGGGAGCGCGGTTACGTGGGCACCAGCCCCAAGGCGATCCTGGAGCGCTCGGGCGCCGGACAGGGCAGCATGTACCACCACTTCAAGGGCAAGCCGGATCTCGCGCTGGCAGCGATCCGGCGGACGGCCGAGGAGTTGCGGGCTACCGCCGAGGGAGTACTGGGCGGGCCGGGAACGCCGTACGAGCGCATTGAGGCGTATCTGCGGCGCGAGCGTGACGTGCTGCGCGGCTGCCCCGTCGGGCGGTTGACGATGGATCCGGACGTCATCGCCAGCGACGAGCTGCGCGCGCCGGTCGACGACACGCTCGACGCGATCCGTGAGCTGATCGCCGGGATCGTCGAAGAGGGCAAGGAGCAGGGGCAGTTCGCGCCCTCGCTGGACGGCGAGGAGATCGCCGCGACCGTCCTCGCGACCGTCCAGGGCGGCTATGTCCTCGCCCGCGCCTCCGGCTCACCCGCCGCCTTCGACGCCGGCGTCCGAGGGCTGCTCTCCCTTCTCGCCCCGCGTTAGGAGTCCAGATCCGTGCACATCACCAGGAAGCGCCCCGACACCCGGCAGGGCCCGGCGGAGAACTTCACCGGCTCGGTGTGGCTCGACGAGATGGCCGCGCCCCCCGCCCCCTCCCGGCTGCGCATGTTCAACGTCCACTTCGCGCCCGGCGCCCACACCGCCTGGCACCGCCATCCGCACGGTCAGGTGCTGCACGTCCTGGAGGGCGAGGGGCTCGTGCAACGCAAGGGCGGCGCGCCGGAGTTGATCCGCGCGGGCGACACCGTGTGGATCGAGCCGGAGGAATGGCACTGGCACGGTGCAGGGCCGCGCACCTTCATGACGCATCTGGCGGTCGTCGAGGCCGCCGAGGACGGCACCACGACGGAGTGGGATGCGCACGTCGGCCCCGAGGACTACCCCGCGAACGGCTCTTCAGCCTGAGGAGGCATCCGATGCACGCCATGCAGTACGAGTTGACGCTGCCCGCCGACTACGACACGGGCATCATCCGCAGCCGTGTCGCCCGCATCGGGCATCTGCTGGACGACTGGGAGGGCCTCGGCTTCAAGACGTATCTGCTGCGGGAGCGCGGGGTGAACGGCTCGCCGGTCAACCAGTACGCGCCGTTCTATCTGTGGAACACCGTCGAGGGCATGAACACCTTCCTGTGGGGCGGCGCCTTCCAGGGGCTCAGCAACGACTTCGGGCGACCGTCGGTGCGGCAGTGGAGCGGCCTGGCGTACGAGGAGGGCGGCGCCCCAGGATCACCGGCGCGGTTCGCGGTACGGCGGCGTCAACCGGTGCCCGAGGGCGTGGTGTTGGCCGACGTCATGGCCAACGCGGCCCAGGAGACCGTGCGGCTGGCCGGTGCGGACGGCGCGGTGCTCGCGGCGGCGGCCGTGGACCCCAGCCGCTGGGAGCTCGTCCACTTCTCGCTGTGGGAACACGACACGCCGAAGGCCGAAGGCGATGTGTTCGAGGTGCTGCACCTGTCGGCGCCGGGACGTGAGAAGGTGCCCCGCGGGCGGCAGTGGTGAGCAGTGTCCGTACGGTACTGGGGGACCTGCGGCCCGAGGACCTGGGGGTGTGCGACGCGCACGACCATCTCTTCCTCCGCAGCCCGCGACTGTCCGGCCAGGAGCTGAACGACGCCACCGCCGCGCGGGCCGAGTTGGAGGCGTTCCGTGCGGCGGGCGGAGCGAGCGTCGTCCAGTGGACCCCACTGGGGATGGGGCGGCGGGCCGCCGACCTGCCCCTCCTCTCCCGAGCGGCCGGTGTGCACGTGGTCTGCGCGACCGGACTGCACCAGGCCGCCCACTACACGCCCGAGTCGCTCGACGAGCTGCGCGGCAAGCTGGCCGACGTGTTCGTCTCCGAACTCACCGAAGGCATCGGCACGTCGGGCGTCCGCGCCGGGCTCGTCAAGGTGGCCGGCGGCTTCCATGCGCTCGACGCGCACGCCCGCTGGACCATGACCGCGGCGGCCGAGGCCCACCACGCCACGGGGGCGCCGATCGCCGTCCACCTGGAGCTGGGCACGGGTGCACTCGACGTACTGGACCTGCTGTGCGGTGAGTTGGGCGTGCCGCCGGAGCGTGTGATCCTCGGCCACCTCAACCGCTCCCCCGACCTCGTGGTCCAGCGCCAGGCCGCGGAGGCGGGCTGCTGGCTGGCGTTCGACGGCCCCTCCCGTGCCCACCACGCCACCGACTGGCGCATGCCGGACGCGGTACGGGCCCTCGCCGAGGCGGGTTTCGGCCACCGGCTGCTGCTCGGCGGGGACACCGTGGTCGCCGGGGCGCGGTCGGTCGATGGCGGGCCGGGGATGCCGTATCTGCTGCGCAGGATCCGGCCACGTCTCGCGCGCGAGCTGGGCGAGGAACTGATCAACCGCGTCCTCACGGAGAACCCCGCCCGGGCGTTCGCCGTCGAGTGGCGCTGAGCGGAACGGAGGACCACAGCCCATGCCCTTGGTCCGTATCGACGCACTGGGAGCCGATCCGGCACGCCTCGACGCGCTCGGCCGAGCCGTGCACGAGGCGTTGGTGGAGACCCTCGGTATCCCCGGCGACGACCACTTCCAGATCCTGACCGGGCACGACGGCACCAACAGCGCACTGCGGTACGGCAGTTACCTCGGCGTGCAGCGCGACGACGGCATCGTCCATGTCGCGATCACGATGCGCTCCGGCCGCACCGCTGCTCAGAAACAGGCGTTGTACCGGCGGATCGCCGAACTCGCCCAGGCCCACGCGGGGACCGAGCCGCGGAACGTCTTCGTCACCGTGACGGAGAACGGGCCGGCCGACTGGTCGCTCGGTCACGGGGTGGCGCAGTACCTGGATGCGGCCTGCTCCTGACCGGCCGCATCAACGGCAGAGCTCGTCCAGGTCCTCGCAGAAGGTCGGGAACTCGGCCTGCGCCTCGGCGACGATCTCCCGGGCGGTCCGGCGCGGGGTGGTGGCGTGGCGCTCGGCCAGCTCCGCCAGCGTCGGGTTCGGGCGGGACTCGCGCTGCTCGTACTCGATGACCTCCATCGGGCCCAGTCCGTCGGCCAGCACCCACAGGAAGTCGGAGAGGTTTCCGGCGATGACGCCCCGCTCCCCCTCCGACCCCAGGAACACCACGGGCTGTTCGGCGAGGGGCCGGCCGGGACGCGCGCACCAGAGGGCGGCGAGACCTCCGGTGCCGTCCTGGCCGAAGGCCCGGTAGGCGTCACCGTCCAGTTCGTGGTTGCCGGTCCAGTGCCGGATCCAGTCGGTGGTCTCCTCCGCGGAGTCGAACGCGTCATAGGGCTCGAAGTCGATGCCCTCGCCGTCGTCGTAGTCGAACTCCACCCCGGCCACGGCGGCCAGGGCGGGCGGGAAACGGCGGTCGTCGCCGATCGTCTCGATCATGCCCGCAGGCTAGCCGCCGCCACTGACAACGACCCTGGGAGACCGAGATGTCCACGGACGGCCGCTGTTTCGCCGCCGCGGCCAGCGCCTCTGCACCGGGTGGGTGTCGAAGGCCGTCAACAAGGCTTCGTCCGCCGGGCGTTCGGCGGCCGGGTGGGCGATCTGCTCGTAGGCCGACTGACGATCTCCGACCAGGGGTGGCCGCGTTCGGTGGACTCGTCGATCTGGGCGGTCATGGTGGCGACGAAGACTACGCGGCGGCCGCTGGTGGCGGCGCTGTGGAGCCTGTGAGTCGCGGCGCGGGTCTCAGCCCAGCTTGGCGTACTCGACGGCGATGCGTGCGCCGAGCCGGGCGTTGTTCTTGACCAGGGCGATGTTGGTGCGCAGGCTTTCACCGCCGGTGAGCTCGACGATGCGGCCCAGGAGGTAGGGGGTGGTGTCCTTGCCGGTGATGCCGGCCTTGTCCATCTCGGCGAGGGCCTGGGCGATGACGCCGTCCATGCGCTCGGCCGGGACCTCCTCGTCCTCGGGCACGGGGTTGGCGATGCTGACGCCTCCGGGGATGCCGAGGTCCCAGCGGGCGTGCATCACGGCGGCGATCTCGACGGGCGAGTCCACGCGCATGGGCGAGGTGAAGCCGCTGCGGCGGGAGTAGAACGCCGGGAACTCGTCCGTGCCGTAGGTGAGGACCGGGACGCCGAGGGTCTCCAGGGTCTCCAGGGTAAGGCCGATGTCGAGGATGCTCTTGACGCCAGCGCTGATCACCGCGACGCCGGTCGCGGCCAGTTCGGTCAGGTCGGCGCTGATGTCGAACGTCGTCGGCGCGCCGCGGTGCACCCCGCCGATGCCGCCGGTGACGAACGTGCGGATGCCGGCGAGGGCTGCCAGCCGCATGGTCGCGGCGACGGTCGTCGCGCCGTGGGTACCGCGCGCGATGACGTACGCGAGGTCGCGGACGCTGGCCTTGGTGACGTCCGGGGCGGTCGCGAGAAGCTCCAGGTCCGCCTGGGTCAGCCCGATGTGGGGCCGGCCGTGCAGGACGGCGATCGTCGCGGGGACGGCGCCGCCGTCGCGGATGATCTGCTCGACCTCCACGGCCATCTGCACGTTCTGCGGGTACGGCATGCCGTGGCTGATGATCGTCGATTCCAGCGCCACGACGGGACGCCCGTCGCGCAGCGCCTCGCGGACCTCGTCGGTCAGCACCAGACGCGGATGCGGGACGGGGGTCGCGGGGGTCGGGGCGGGGGTGGGCGTGGTCATCTCTGGCTCCGCATCGGATCGTTCAGGTCGTTCGGTTCGGTCGGGTCGGTCAGCGCGTCCTCGATCAGACGCGGGGTCAGGTCGGGGCGCACCGTCGCCGGGCTCTGCACCGTCAGGGCGGCGGCCGCGTGCCCGTATCGGGCGGCGTCCACCGGGTCGCCGCCGGCCAGCAGGGCGTGGACGAACGCGGCGAGCATCGCGTCCCCGGCGCCGGTGACGTCGGCGACCTCCGCGGGCGGCGCGGGCAGGAAGGCCGCCTCCTCGCCCGCGGTGCTCAGCACGCTGCCGCGTGCGCCGAGCCGTACCCACACATGGCGCACCCCGCGGGCGTGCAGCGTTCCGGCGGCGGCCGTCACCTCGGCCTCGCTGTCACCGACGGGCCGGTCGAGCAGGGCCCGTAGCTCGTCGAGGTTCGGAGTGAGGGCGAAGACCGGGCGGCGGGCGGTGAGCAGCGGTGTGAGCAGGGCCGCCTTGGGGGCGCTGACCGGGTCGATCACCACCGGTACGGCGGCGGGCCGCGCGACGTCCATCGCGTGGGCCAGCACCTCGGCGGGCAGATTGCCGTCCAGGACGAGCATGGCGGCGTGGGCGATCAGCTCGCGGGCCGGGTGCAGGTCCTCGGGGGCCAGGGCCTCGGTGGCCGCCATGTCCGCGACCGCCACGACCAGGTCCCCGTCGGCATCCAGGACCGCCGTGTAGGTCCCGGTCGGGTGGGCGCTGCGGTGCACGTGGTCGAGGCGCACCCCGGCCGCTGCGGTGTCGGCGAGGAGGCGCTCGCCCGCCGCGTCCCGGCCGACGGCGGCGATCAGATGGGTCGGGGTGCCCAGCCGCGCCAGGTTCTCCGCGATGTTGCGGCCCACACCGCCCGCGGTGGTGCCGGCCCGCCCCGGGTTGCTGGTCCGCTGCCGTACGGGAGCGAGGCTGCGCACCTTCACGTCGACGTTGGCCCCGCCGACGACCACGACGGCGTTCTCCTCGCGGAGGATGTAGCCGCGGCCGAGGATGGCGCCCTTCTTACCCAGGTTGGACAGATGCACGTTCACCGCGGCCCGGGTGCTGCCGAGGGCGTCGGCGATCGCCTGCGGCCCGGCCAGCGGGTCGCGGCGCAGCAGCGCGATGATCTCGCGCTCCCGCTGGGTCAACATCATGCTGACTAAACTAAAGGGCCTTTATTGAAGTAAGCAAGAGCTGATCGTCAGGGTCTTGGCTGGAGGTGCGCGTCCTCAGCCGGCGGCCCTTCCGGCATCGAGGCGTCCCACGCGCTCCACATTCCCCCGGTCCTCGGCATCCTGGCTGGGCTGCGCCGCGAACCAGGCGTCGAGGATCTCCTTGAGCAGCGGCTCGGAGGTCAGACGCAGGCTGAGCGCCAGCACGTTGGCGTCGTTCCAGCGGCGGGCGCCGTCCGCCGTGTACGCGTCGGTGCACAGGGCCGCCCGCACGCCGGGCACCTTGTTCGCGGCGATGGACGCGCCCGTGCCGGTCCAGCAGCACACGACCGCCTGGTCGGCACTCCCCTCGGCGACCTCGCGGGCGGCGGCCTCCGAGCACGCGGCCCACTGGGGGTCGTCCCCGGGGCTCAGTGCCCCATGGGGCACGACCTCGTGGCCGCGCCTGCCCAGTTCCGCGACGAGCGAGCGCGCCACGGGTTCGTCCATGTCCGAGGAAACGGAGATCCGCATGCTCCGGAGCCTAACGCCGCCCGGCTCACGCCCCCAGTGCGCGTGTGAGCAGGTCCCTTCGGTTGTGCGTGCCGGTCTTTGCGAACACGGACTTGAGGTGGTCCTGCACGGTGTGCTCGGTGACGTACATGCTGCGCGCCACGGTGTGGCTGTCGGCGCCCTTGGTGAGCAGGCCGAGCAGTTCGCGCTCGCGTGCGCTGAGGGCGAAGACCCGGCCGAAGACGGCCAGCCGCTCGCTCGGTGCGGTCTCCTCGATGGTGACGGCGATGGTGCGCTGCTCCCGCGGCCCCTCCTCCCCCAGCCGGGCGGCGCGCAGGGTCAGCCACAGCCCGTCGGCGAGGTGCACACGCGCGCGTGGCGGGTGGGTGTCCACGCCCGCCTCCACGGCGAGGAGCTGCGCGGCCACGTTGTAGGCGCCGGCCGGAACGGGTGGCCGCCCCTGCTCGGGCGGCACGAGGACGCGCAGGTAGGCGTGCGTTTCGGGGGTCTGGCCGAGCACGTCGAGACCGGGTGAGAGCAGCAGCACCAGCGGGCCGGGGCGCGGTGTCTCGTGCGGCCGTACTACGAAAGTGGCGGCCTGGCTGCGGCGCAGGGCGGCGGTGACCGGCGCCGTGAGCCCGGCCAGGTGGGCGGCTTCCGTGCGGGTGAACTCCCGGTCGCCTCGCCACAGGTCGAGGAAGCCCCAGGTGCCGTAGCGGTCCCTGAAGACCAGCGAGGCGACGTCCCGGACGCCGTAGTGCCGCAGCAGGTCGTGCCAGAGCGGACCGCGCGCGAGCTCGGCGTGGTCGCTGAGCAGGGCGAGGTCACGGATCGCGGTCCACCGGCCGGTCGGCGTCAGGTACTTGAGACGGATCAGCCGGGGCAGCTCCGCCAGACAGGGCACGTCGGCGATCGGTGCACAGCCGACCGTGGTCTCCGGATCGGTCAGCAGGAACGCGTACGCGTCGAACCCGACGGCGGCCCGCAGCTCGTCCAGGAGCCGCAGGCGCAGTTCCCGTGCGTCGCCGCCGGCCTCGCACAGCCGGACGGTGCGCTCGTGGCGGGCTGCGAGCCGGTCCTGGTCGGCCATGATCCGAGCGTACGCCGCGCCGTCCCCCACACATCTGGGATGTACGGCGGTCCGGCCCGCCGCCCAGCATGAAGGTGCCGCGCGAGAACCCCCGAGGAGGAGCCATGCCGACCCTGCACATCGAGCACCCGATCACGGACTTCGCCACTTGGAAGACAGCTTTCGACCACTTCGCCTCCGCCCGGAAGAGCGCGGGCGTACGGCGCCACCGTGTTCAGCGCCCGGTCGACGATCCCGCGTACGTCGTCATCGACCTGGACTTCGACGACGTGGCGGACGCGGAGCGGTTCCTGGGTTTCCTCAGGACGACGGTGTGGTCCTCGCCGGAGAACGCACCCGCCCTGTCCGGTGCGCCGCGGACGCGCATCCTGGAGACGGCCGAGGAGGGACCCGCGCTCGACCCGCCGTCCTGAATCTTGGCGCCACGCGCTCGCCTTCAAGACCTCACCCCGGCCACGTAGTGTGCCGAACTCGCCGTCGTCCACCTGCCGTTGTCCTACACACCCCATGTGCCGGAGCCGTTGGCAGACGAACCGACCAAAGGGGTCGGCGGTCTCACCGGGTGAGCGCCCCCAGCGGATCATCCAGGACCGGCTGCCAGGCCAACTCGGCGGCGCCGACGAGGCTGTTGTGGTCGAGGGTGCAGGCCAGGATGGGGACGCCGCCGCTCTGGCCCCACAGGCTGCGGTCGGCGACGACGGCGTGCAGACGCTCGGGGTCGGCGTCCAGGAGGGTGCGGTGGAGGCCGCCGAGGATGATGCGGTCGGGGTTCAGGATGTTGACCAGGCCCGCGAGGCCGAGGCCGAGGCGGTCGATGAGTGCCTCGGCGGCCGTGCGGATGGCGGGGTCGTCGTAGTGGTGGCGGATCAGGTCGTTGGCCTGGCGGAGGAGGTTGACCTCGGGGCCGGGGTCGCGGCCCGCGGCGGTGAGCAGGGCCAGCGGGTCGGCCTCGACGTCGAGGCAGCCGCGGCTGCCGCAGTGGCAGGGACGGCCCTCGGGGTTGACGGTGAGGTGGCCGACCTCCAGGGCCAGGCCCGAACTGCCCGTGTGCAGGCGGCCGTCCAGGACCAGCGCACCGCCCACGCCCCGGTGCCCGGTGGCCACGCACAGCAGGTCCCGGGCGCCGCGGCCCGCGCCGTGCCGGTGCTCGGCGAGGGCGGCGAGGTTGACGTCGTTGCCGGCGAAGGCGGGACCGGTGATGCCGGCCGCGCGCACGCACTCCCCGAAGATACGGCGGACCGGCGCGCCCGCGGGCCAGGCCAGGTGCAGGGGGTTGAGGGCCAGACCGTCCGGTTCGGCGACCGCGGACGGTACGGCGAGCCCGGCCCCCACGCAGCGCCGTCCCGTCGAGCGCAGCAACTCGGCGCCCGCCTCCACGACCGAACCGAGGACCTTCGCCGGGTCGGCGTCGACGGTCTCACAGCCCGGCGCGGTGGCGACGATGCGGCCGCCGAGACCCACCAGCGCCGCCCGGAACCCGTCGGCGTGCACCTGGGCGGCGAGGACGACCGGGCCTTCCTCGGCGACCGCGAGCCGGTGCGAGGGCCTGCCCTGCGAGCCGGCCGCCGCGCCGGGCCGGGCGTCGACCCGGATCAGCCCGAGCGCCTCCAGTTCCGCCGCGACCGCGCCGGCCGTGGCCCGCGTGACGCCGAGCTCGGCGGTGAGCACCGCCCTCGTGGGCGCCCGCCCGGTGTGCACGAGCTCCAACGCGGGCCCGAGCGCACCGCGCCCCCGGTCCAACCGCGTCCTCGAGGTGCTCCCTTCCCCCGTCGGCCGGGGGTCCGCCTTGCCGCTCATGAGGGCGAGTCTCCCATGATCCGCAGTGACGCCGGGCTACAGGCCGCTGACCCGAAGCGTGATGTTCAGCCGTCCCGTCAGCCCCAACTCCGCGGGCGCGGTGCCCGCGTACACCCGCGGCACCCCGTGGTGGGCGAGCCGGGACGGTCCGCCGAACACGAACAGATCGCCACTGCGCAGCTCGACATCCGTGTACGGCTTCGTGCGGGTCTCGGTGTTGCCGAAGCGGAAGACGCAGGTGTCGCCGAGGCTCAGGGAGACCACCGGTGCGTCCGACTTCTCGTCGCTGTCGCGGTGCATGCCCATGCGGGCCTCGGCGTCGTAGAAGTTGATCAGTGCGATGTCGTACGGCGCCGCCGGTTCGCCGAGTGTCTCCAGCACCGCGCGACGGCCGACCTCGCCCAGCCAGGCCGGGAACGGCTTCACCGGAGCGCCGTCACCGTCGACCACCGTGCGCGCATAGCCGTACGGGTACCAGTGCCGTCCCAGGCAGACCTGCCGGGCGCTCATCGTGCCGCCGCCGGGCGTGCGCACCGTGCGCAGGCCGGCCGGTGGGCGCGCCCACTCACGGCAGGCGTCCAGCAGCTCGCGCTGGGCGCCCGCGGCCAGCCAGCCGGGCACGTGCACCGCGCCGGGCGCGACCTCCGCGCGCTGCCGTGGGAACAGCTCGGCATCCATGTCGCCCATCCTCCCCCACCGGCCGTGAACTGCGGCTCGGCTAGCCTTGACGCACGATGAACGACCGTATGACGACGCCGTGGGGCGAGCTCGCGCTGGCCCGCTTCCCCGAGGACCCGCGCGAGAGGCTGCGTGCCTGGGACGCCTCCGACGAGTACCTGCTCAGGCATCTGGCGGCCGAGAAGGTCCCGCTGTCCGGCACGGTCGTGGTCCTCGGCGACCGCTGGGGCGCCCTGGTCACCGCGCTCGCGGCGCACCGGCCCGTGCAGATCACCGACTCGTTCCTCGCCCAGGAGGCGACCCGCGCGAACCTGGCCCGGGCGGGCGTCGAGACCGGTGCCGTACGGCTGCTGACCACGCAGGATCCGCCGCCCGACCGCATCGACGTCCTCCTGGTCAGGGTCCCCAAGAGCCTGGCGCTCCTGGAGGAGCAGCTGCTGCGGCTGGCGCCCTCGGTGCACGAGGGGACGGTCGTCGTCGGCACCGGGATGGTGAAGGAGATCCACACCTCGACGCTCCAGCTGTTCGAGCGGATCCTGGGGCCGACCCGCACCTCGCTGGCCGAGCGGAAGGCCAGGTTGATCTTCTGCACGCCGGACACCGCCCTGGAGCGGCCCGCGAACCCGTGGCCGTACAGCTACGCGCTGCCCGAGGGCATCGGCCCGGTCTCCGGGCGCACCGTGGTCAACCACGCGGGCGTCTTCTGCGCCGACCGCCTCGACATCGGCACCCGCTTCTTCCTGCAGCACCTGCCGGCCGCGCTCGGCGGCCGGCGGGTGGTGGACCTGGGCTGCGGCAACGGGGTGGTCGGGACGGCGGTGGCGGTGGCCGAGCCCTCGGCCGAGGTGCTGTTCGTGGACGAGTCGTTCCAGGCGGTGGCCTCGGCGGAGGCGACGTACAAGGCGAACGGGGTGCCCGGACACGCGGAGTTCCGGGTCGGGGACGGGCTGGCGGGGCTTCCGGACGGGAGTGTCGACCTCGTCCTGAGCAATCCGCCCTTCCACTCGCACCAGGCGACGACCGACACGACGGCGTGGCGGATGTTCACCGGGGCGCGGCGCGTGCTGCGTCCCGGCGGCGAGATGTGGGTGGTCGGCAACCGGCACCTGGGGTACCACGTCAAGCTGCGCAAGGTGTTCGGCAACAGTCAACTGGTCGCCAGTGACCCGAAGTTCGTGGTGCTGAAGGCCGTCAGGAAGTGATCAGGCGACGGGCCGGCCGACGGTCCGGATGATCCCGGTCACCGCCCGCGCCATCGCCTCCCTTCCCACGCTCAGGTACGTGCGTGGGTCGACCGCGTCCGGATGGGCGGCGAGGAAGTCGCGGATCGCGCCCGTCATGGCGATGTTGAGGGCCGTGCCGAGGTTCACCTTGGCGATGCCGCCCGCGACCGCCGCGGCCAGTTCGTGGTCCGGCACGCCCGAGGAGCCGTGCAGGACGAGTGGTACGTCCAGGGTGGCCGACAGGCGTTTGAGGAGGTCGTGGTCGAGGGCGGCGGTGCGGGTGGTCATGGCGTGGGTGCTGCCGATGGCGACGGCGAGGGCGTTCACCCCGGAGTCGGCGACGAAGGCGCGTGCCTCGGCGGGGTCGGTGCGGGCGCCGGGCGCGTGGGCGTCCAGCGGGGGCTCCCCCGTCTTGCCGCCGACCTGCCCCAACTCGGCCTCGATCCAGAGGCCTTGGGCGTGCGCCCAGTCGACGGCGGCCCGGGTCGCGGCGAGGTTCTGCTCGTAGGGCAGGCGGGCCGCGTCGTACATCACGGAGCTGAATCCGGCGTCCGCCGCCTGGCGCAGCAGGTCCTCGCTCTGGACGTGGTCGAGGTGCAGCGCGACGGGCACCGAGGCGCGGTCGGCGGCGACGGCGGCCGCGCGGGCGAGCGGGAGCAGCCGTCCGTAGCGGAACTTGACGGCGTTCTCGCTGACCTGGAGGACGACGGGCGCCTTGGCGGACTCGGCACCCGCGATGACTGCCTCGACATGTTCAAGGGTGATGATGTTGAAGGCGGCGACGGCGGAGCGCTCGGCGGCGGCCCGGGTGACCAGTTCACCGGTGGTGACGAGGGGCACGGCTTCTCCCATCGGGCGTTTCGGGGCGGTCAGGGAGCGAGGACCACCGAGCGGGCGAGATGGCTCGGCCGGTCCGAATCGAGCCCGCGGGCCACGACGGCGCGACGCGCGGCAGCGGTCCGATGGACCAGTTCACCGATGGTGACGAGGGGCACGGCTTCTCCCATCGGGCGTTTCAGGGCGGTCAGGGAGCGAGGACCACCGAGCGGGCGAGATGGCTCGGCCGGTCCGAATCGAGCCCGCGGGCCACGACGGCGCGACGCGCGGCAACGGTCCGATGGACCAGTTCGCCGATGGTGACGAAAGGCACGGCTTCCCCCTTCGGGCGTTTCAGGGCGGTCAGGGAGCGAGGATCACCGAGCGGGTGAGGTGACGCGGCTGGTCGGGGTCGAGGCCGCGGGCCGCGGCGACGGCGACCGCGAGGCGCTGGGCGCGGACCAGTTCGGCGAGCGGGTCGAGGTCGCCCGCGATCCACAGCCCGCCGGTGGCGCGCACCTGCTCGGCCAGGCCCTCGGGGGCTTCGCCGAGCATCCAGGTCGCCGTGCCGTGGGTGGTGATGCTGATGGGGCCGTGCCGGTACTCCATCGCCGGGTAGGCCTCGGTCCAGGCGAGTGAGGCCTCGCGCATCTTCAGCCCCGCCTCGTTGGCCAG
Source organism: Streptomyces sp. NPDC001137 (assembly GCF_040298885.1). NCBI lineage: Bacteria > Bacillati > Actinomycetota > Actinomycetes > Kitasatosporales > Streptomycetaceae > Streptomyces > Streptomyces sp. NPDC001137. Next base: position 293,506 of record NZ_JBEPBA010000002.1, on the reverse strand, counting down.
GCCCACCGTCCAGCCCCGGCCCAGGAAGGTGAACTGCGTGCAGGCGACGAGCCCTTCGGGCAGCGGGGTCGCGAGAGCGGTGCGGGCGTCGGCGACGACGGCGTCGGCGTGCAGGCCCAGATGCGCGCGGAGCAGGGTCAGCGCGGTCGTCGCGAACCGCGTCTGTACGACGGACCGCTCGTCCGCGTAGTCGAGGACGACAAGGTCGTCGGCGGCTGCCATGACCGGTGTGTCCGGGTCGGCGGTGATCGCCGTCGTTCGGGTGCGTCCCCTCAACTGGCCGAGCAGGTCGAGGACTTCGGTGGTGGTGCCCGAGCGGGTGAGGGCCACGACACGGTCGTACGAGCGGCCGTGGGGGAACTCGGAGGCGGCGAAGGCGTCCGTCTCGCCCTGCCCCGCGCCCTCGCGCAGCGCGGCGGCCGCCTGCGCCATGAAGTACGAGGTGCCGCACCCGACGATCGCGACCCGCTCCCCGGGCGCCGGGAGCACTTCGCGGTGCCGGTCCGCCTCCGACGCGGCCCGCATCCAGCACTCGGGCTGGCTGGTCAGCTCGTCCTCGACATGCGTCATGCCGGGCCTCCCCTGATCCGATCTCTGGTCCCGCTTCGCCACGTGATTGTTCTTGCAAGATATAGCTACCTTTCGAGCACAATCAAGCATGCGGGCGCATGGGCACGACCGCCACCGAGGTGGCACCTACTCCCGACAGTGCGCCCGGGCCCCCGCGATCCACACGCCCGGCCGGTCGATTCGGCCTAGGCTGGGAGCGCGGACGCGGGTCGGGGCAGGGAGGCTGCGATGAGCTCAGGAGCGATCGACCAGGGCGCCCCGGGGGCCGCTCCCCGCTATCTGCCGATCGCCGAGCACGGACTGATCGGCGATCTGCGCAGCGTGGCCCTCGTGGGCACCGACGGCACCATCGACTGGTACTGCTGCCCGGCCTTCGACGCACCGAGCGTCTTCGCGGCGATCCTGGACGCGGAGCGCGGCGGCTCCTTCGAGCTGGCGGCGTCCGTGCCGGCGAAGACCAAGCAGTTCTACTTCCCCGACACCAATGTGCTGATCACCCGGTTCTTCACCGAGGACGGCGTCGGCGAGGTGCAGGACTTCATGCCCCTGAACGGCGGCGACGTCGAGACCGAGCGGCACCGGCTGATCCGGCGGGTGGTGTGCGTGCGCGGCTCCATCCCGTTCCGCACGCGGGTGGCCCCACGCTTCGACTACGGCACCCGGCCGCACACCGTGCGCCTGGTCGGCGAGGTCGCGGTGTTCGCCTCCGAGGAACTGTCGCTCGCGCTGACGGCGACGGTGCCGCTGGAGGTCGACGGGCCGGACGTACAGGCCGACTTCAAGCTCTCCGAGGGCGAGACCGCGGTGTTCGCGCTGGACCAGGTCGGCGGCGACGTGCAGCCGCGCCGGTGCGCGAAACTGGAGGCGGAGGAGCAGTTCGGCACGACGGTGGCGTACTGGCGGCGCTGGCTGTCGGCGTCCAAGTACCGTGGCCGCTGGCGGGAGATGGTGCACCGCTCCGCCCTCACCCTGAAGCTGCTCACCTACGCGCCCACCGGCGCCATCGTGGCCGCCCCGACCACGAGCCTGCCCGAGCAGCTGGGCGGCGAACGCAACTGGGACTACCGGTATGTGTGGGTGCGCGACGCCGCCTTCGCCGTCTACGCGCTGCTGCGGCTCGGCTTCACCGAAGAGGCCGAGGCGTTCATGAACTTCCTGACCCGGCACGTCAGTCCGAGCGCCGACGGCACCTCCGCACCCCTGCAGATCATGTACGGCATCGACGGCCGCACCGACCTCACCGAACTCGAACTCGACCACCTGGAGGGCCATCAGGGCTCCGCGCCGGTACGCATCGGCAACGCCGCCGCCGACCAGCTCCAGCTCGACATCTACGGCGCGCTGATCGACTCGATCTACCTCTACGACAAATGGGCCAAGCCCATCTCCAGCGCCCAGTGGGACGACGTGTGCACGCTGGTGGAATGGGTGTGCCAGCACTGGGACCAGCCCGACGAGGGCATCTGGGAGACCCGCGGCGGCCGCAAGAACTTCCTGTACTCCCGTCTGATGTGCTGGGTCGCCATCGAGCGGGCCATCCGCATGGCCAACCGCCGCGGTCTGCCCGCCGACCTGCCCCGCTGGCGCGAGTCCCGCGACACGATCTACCGGCGGATCATGAAGCGGGGCTGGTCCGAGACCCGACAGGCGTTCGTCCAGCACGAGGACGGCGAGGACGTACTCGACGCGGCCGTCCTGATGATGCCGCTGACGAAGTTCATCGCCCCCACCGACCCCAAGTGGCTGTCCACCCTCGACGCCCTCACCCACGACCTGGTGTCCGACTCCCTCGTCTACCGCTATGACCCGATGGCCAGCCCCGACGGGCTGCGCGGCGACGAAGGCACGTTCTCCATCTGCTCGTTCTGGTACGTCGAGGCCATGGTCCACGCCGGCCGCATCGACGAGGCACGCCTCGCCTTCGAGAAGATGCTCACCTACGCCAACCATCTGGGCCTGTACGCCGAGGAGATCAGCCACACCGGCGAGCAACAGGGCAACTTCCCGCAGGCGTTCACGCATCTCGCCCTCATCAGCGCCGCCTTCAACCTGGACAAGGCCCTGGGCTGAGGGTGGTGCTGAGGACACCGTGGATCCGGTCCTCAGGCCCAGCGACGGCGGGCCCCGCGGCCGGAAGGATTCCTCATGTCGGTAACCGGGCCGACGCGGAATCCACCTCACGGACTCGGGGGAACACCCATGACCGAAACCTTCGCCAGGCGCCTGACAGGCGTCGCCGGCATCGCCACCGCGGCCGCACTCATCGTCGAAGTACCCCTGTACTTCGTCTACTCGGGCCCGCCGCCGGACGCCAACGTGCTCGCCCGGCTGCTGCTGGGAATCGTCGCCCTCGCCTGCCTGGTCGTCTTCGTGACGGCCTTCCGTGAACTGGTCAGGCGCACCCATCCCGGCTACGAGTGGGCAGGCTCGCTCGCCTCCGCCACGGGGCTGGTCTACGCGACGGTCACCCTGGTCTCGATGGGCCTTGAGGCCGGCGCGGTCATCGCCACCGACCGTCCGATCGATCCGACCATCACGGTCAGCGGCACCTACATCCTCTACGGGTCGATCTCCCGGCTGATGCTGGGCCTCTTCCTGACAGCGGTCGGCTACGTCGTCGCGCGCACCGACGTGCTGCCCCGCTGGATCGGCCGCTCGGCCTACGTCCTGGCCGCGATCAACCTGGCCTTCGTACCGTCCCTGTTCTTCGGCAACACACCCGCGCACTTCTACGCCGCGAACGGCTGGGGCACGACCGCTCTGATGGGAGCGATCCTCAGCTACTGGCTGCTGGCCGTGGGCATCTCCACCTACCGGAGCTCCACCCGCCTGCGCGACTCCGTCGCCGCGTAGCCTCGGAAGCCGATCCCCGGGATCTCACCACTGGAGCCCTTGATGACGAGCCTCGACGGCATACCCGGCCCCGCCGCGGACGACCTCGACGCCCCGCCCGCGCTGACGCTCTCCCGAGTGCGGTTGGGCGCCGGTGGGCCGCTGGGCAGTGTGCGCATCGCGGGCGGCCGGGTCGTCGCCGTCGAGGTGGCGAGGGACCTCGGCGGCCCGGTGCTCGACATGGACGGGCGGACCGTGCTGCCGGGCCTGTGGGACGCCCATGTGCACGCGGCGCAGTGGGCCGGCAACCGTCATCGGGTCGATCTCACGGGGCTGGAGTCCGCGCGGGCGGTCGCTGACACCGTACGTCTGCACGCCGTGGGGCTGCCCGCCGACGAGATGGTCATGGGTCAGGGCTTCCGGGACGGCCTGTGGCCGGACACGCCCCACAAGGCGCTGCTCGACTCCGTGTGCCCGGGCCGGCCGGTCGCGCTCATCAGCGCCGATCTGCATGCCGTGTGGCTGAACTCGGCGTGCCTGGCGCTGGTGGGCCGCAGTGACCATGCCACGGGACTGCTGCGCGAGCACGAGTGCTTCGAGGCCATGCGGGCGCTGCCCGAGGTGCCCGACGAGGTCCTCGACCAGTGGGTGGCTGAGGCCTGCCGGGATGCGGCCGCGCGGGGCGTGACGGGCATCATCGACTTCCACTTCTCCGACAACCTCGCGGACTGGGGTCGACGGGCGGCGAGTGCGGCGCCCGCCGTGCGGGTGCAGGCAGCCGTCTACCCCCGGCACCTGGACGCTGTCCTTGAGCGCGGGCTGTCGACGGGTGACCTTCTGCCCGGCACCGGCGGACTGGTCCAGGTCGGCCCGCTCAAGCTGTTCACGGACGGTTCCCTCAACACGCGGACGGCACTGTGCTGCGACCCCTACCCGGGCCTCGAGGGCACGACAGAGGCATACGGCATCCAGGAGACCGCGTACGAGGAGCTGGTCCGTCTGATGCGGCGTGCCGCCGCCCATGGCATCGAGCCCGCCGTGCACGCGATCGGCGACCGGGCCAACACCCTCGCGCTCGACGCGTTCGCGGACGTCGGCTGCCGGGGCCGTATCGAGCACGCCCAGCTGCTGACGGCGGCCGATGTGCCGCGGTTCGCGGAACTGGGCGTCACCGCCGGAGTCCAGCCCGCGCACGCCACCGACGACCGCGATGTGGCCGACCGGCACTGGGCCGGGCGCACCGGGCGCGCCTTCGCCTACGGCGACCTGCTGGCGTCCGGCGCCCGGCTGGAGTTCGGCTCCGACGCTCCCGTCTCCCCGCTCGACCCCTGGCTGGGCATCGCGGCGGCCGTACACCGGACGGACGACGAGCGGCCCGCCTGGCATCCCGAGCAGCGGATCCCGGTGACGGCAGCGCTCGCGGCGTCGGCGCGGGGACGATCGCAGCTGCGGGAAGGCGACGTGGCCGACCTGGTGGTCCTGGACGTGGACCCCTCGGTAGCGGACGCGCGCACGCTGCGGGAGATGCCGGTGCACGCCACCATGCTGGGCGGGCGGTGGACGCACGAGCCGCAGTGACGGCGAACGGCCCTCCCCACAGTCCATTCATGGCGGGTCCCGCAATCCCGGCCCCCTGCGGTCAAGGCTGGTCAGCAGGGTCGGCAACCGGCTCAGTCATCCGACTCAAGCCGCGCAGCGCCGCGAGGACGAACATGGTCAGGTACGGCGATCGACGTGGTCGCGTGTACGCCCGCCCCATTGGCATGCGCCCGGCGAAGGGAGCTCTCATGGACACCACGGCCTCCATGCACGCGGTCCGCGGGCACTCGCGCGGCGGGCCGCAGCAGCTCGTCTACGAGGTCGCGCCGCGGCCGGTGCCCGGGCCGGGCGAGGTGCTCGTCGCCGTCCGGTCGGCCTCGATCACCTCCGGGGAACTGGGCTGGGACGCGACCTGGACGGACAGCTTCGACGGCACGGGCAGCTCCCGTGTGCCGATCGTCCCCGCCAAGGAGGTGTCGGGGACGATCGCCGAACTGGGCTCCGGGGTCTCGGAGTTGTCGGTCGGTGATGACGTGTTCGGTCTGATTCCCTTCACGCGGGACGGTGCGGCGGCGGAGTTCACCGCCGTCCCGGCGGGGGTGCTGGCCGCCAAGCCCGCGGCGCTGTCCCACGACGCCGCGGCCGCGTTGACGCTGGCCGGGCTGACGGCCTGGCAGGGCCTCGTCCGCCACGGCGGCCTCACTACGGGCGGGCGCGTCCTGGTGCACGGCGGCGCGGGCGGGGTGGGCTCCTTCGCGGTGCAGATCGCCGCGGCCCTGGGCGCCTCCGTCACCGCCACCGCCTCGGCCGAAGACACGGAATTCGTACGTGAGCTGGGTGCGGAGCACGTCGTCGACTACGCGAGCGAGCGGTTCGAGGACCAGGTCAAGGATGTCGACCTGGTCCTCGACACGGTCGGCGGCGACACCCAGACCCGCTCCTGGCAGGTGCTGCGGGCCGGGGGTGTGCTCGTCAGCATCGTCGCCCCGCCCGACCCGAGCCGGGCGGGCGGGGCGCGCGGAGTGTTCTTCGTGGTCGAACCGGACCGTGCCGGACTCATCGAGCTCGCCCGGCTGTTCGAGTCCGGGAGGCTGACGTCACGCATCGACCGGGTGGTGCCGCTGGCGGACGCGGCGGGGGCATATGCGGCGCTGGAGCGGGAGCACCGCCGGGGGAAGGTCGTGCTCCGGGTGAGCTGAGGTGTCGTACCGCTTCCTCAGAGCGCGGTGTCCGGCTGCAACCCCTGCTTGCCGAGCCATGCCAGGCAGGCGTCCGCGACCTCCCGCCAGCCGCTGTCCACGGTGAGCGAGTGGCCACGGTCGGCGAACTCCACCAGTTCGGTCACCGCCGTCGAATCCCGGTACTGCTTGAGCGTGGCCTTGGTGACGGCTTCAGGGACGGTGTGGTCACGACCGCCCATGATCAGCAGCAGTGGGCCGCGAGCCTCGTTGCCCGTGTCGACCTTGGCCGGCGAGTGCGGGGAGAAGTTGGCCGCGGCGGCCTCGAACAGCGGCTTTCCCGGCGCCGGAATGGTCCAGCGTTCGTACAGCGCGTCGGACTCCTCGGCCGCCACCGCGTTGCCGAAGGCGAAGCGGAACTGCTCGGCGGTGAGCGACACCGCGCGGTGCCGGTTGGCCGGGTTGGCGAAGACCGGGAAGGTGGAGCGCAGTGCCGACAGCGGCAGCGGGAGCACGCCCTTGATCTGGGCCGCGTCGATGGCGATCGCGGCCGCCGCGCGGTCCTGGCCGAGCAGCTTCTGGGCGATCAGCCCGCCGAAGGAGTGACCGATGAGCACGGGCCGTTCGGGCAGCTCGTCGATGACGGCCGCGTAGTGCTCCACGACGTCGTCGATGCCGCGGTCGGCGATGGAGTCCGGGTCGGCCCGCGCGAGTTCGACGGTCTCGGCGACGCCGGGCCAGCCGGGCGTGAGAGTCCGGTGGCCCGCGGCCTCGAACAGCTCCTGCCAGGGTGCCCAGGAAGTCGGGTGCAGCCAGAGGCCGTGGATGAAGACGACGGGTGGGGCGGTGCCGGCCATGATCGGGTCCTTCCGCCGGTTCGGGGTCGGTCGACGGGCGCCAGGAGGCATGCGTCCGTGTCGCATGCTCCTCCGCTCGGCGCTGCCTTCGCTTGAGTCAGGTGACTGCCCGCGCGGCCGTCAGGGCACGCCGGGTCCCAGCCGGGAGGCGAGCTGTGCCCGCGAGGTGATGCCGAGTTTGGGGAAGACGCGGTAGAGGTGGGAGCCGATCGTGCGGGGCGAGAGACAGAGCCGTTCGCCGATCTGCCGGTTGGACAGTCCTTCGGCCGCCAGTCGGGCGATCTGCAGCTCCTGGGGAGACAGCGCGTCCTGGACCCTGGCGGTGCGGTCGGCCACCCGCTCCCCGGTGGCCCGGAGTTCGCCCCGCGCCTGGTCCGCCCAGGCGCTCGCGCCGATGAGGTCGAGGGTGGTCCGGGCCGACCGCAGCGGCCCCCTGGCTTCTACGGCCCGGCGGTGGCGCCGCAGCCAACTGCCGTACGCCAGCTCGGTCTTGGCCCTGACCAAAGGCCAGCGGCCCAGGTCCTGGCGCAGGGCCGACAGATAGAGCTTCTCGGCATCGGCGTCGTCGGCGAGCACCGCGCGGGCGTGGGCCAGCTGGACGTGCAGCAGCGGCGCACTCGTGAGCTCGGCGACCTCCTCAAGACCGGCGATCACCGCTCGCGCCTGTTCGCGGTGACCGCTCTGGGCGGCGGCCTCGGCGAGGAACATCACCCCGTCGAAGCACTCGCGCCGGTGGTGGCTGGGATCGGCCGGGTCGAAAAGACGGCACAGCTCGTCGTACGCCTCGTGCGGGCGCCCGGCCGTCAGCCACGTCAGGCCCTTGGCGAGCTGCACGCAGGCCAGCAGGTTGTTGAGCCGGCGGTCGTGGGCGGCGGCCTCGGCGACGGCGGCCAGTTCCAGCGCGTGCTGTCCCTGCCCGCGCAGGCCGGCGGCGATGGCCTCGAGGCTTCTGGATCCGGTGCTCCAGATCGGCTGCCCGGTGTCCCGGGCGACCCGCAGTCCCTCCTCCGCCGCGGTCGCGGCTCGCTCCCAGTCGCCCAGCCAGAGGTGGTCGCCGATCTGCATGCTCAGCACATGGGAGAGCAGTCCGAGGCGGCCCTGCTCGCGCAGTTTCAGTTCGGCCCGCCCCAGGAGGTCGACCGCGAGGGTGAGATCGCCGACGGCGTGGGCCGCCATGCCGAGCAGGCGCAGCTGGTCGGGGTCGGTGACCCGGGCCGGGCCGGCCCGGGTCAGCAGGTCGCGGACGGCTCTGCCGCGCAGCAGAGGTTCGGCCACGCCGACGGCCGCGATGCCCCGCGGATCGTCCAGTGCGCCGGGGAGCGCTTCGGTGACGGCGACGACGCGGGCCCGCGCCTCGGGTCCGGTCTCGGCCCACCAGCAGCGCAGTGCCGCGCCCAGCAGCAGATTGAGGGCGAGGTCCCGGTCACCGGCCGCCGCGGACCGCTCCGCCACGGCGCACAGTTCGAAGACGCGGACGGCATCACCGGGCACGCCGTCCTCGAAGATCTCGCGGAGCCACGCCATCCGGGCCCGGTCCAGCTCCGACAGCGCGGTCCGCTCCGCCGCCGTGACCAGCCGGTCCACCAGGTCCGCACGGCCCAGCCCGAAGGCGTGCTCGGCGGCCAGCAGCAGGCGGCGCCCGCGCGTGGCGGAGCCGGTGCTGAGCTGGGCGGAACGCTCCAGCGCCCAGATCGCCGCGGTGACGGAACCCCGGCGCAGCGACACGGTGTGGCTGGCCTCGAGTTCGTCGGCGACCTGGTCGTCGGGGCCGACGATCGACTGGGCGCGGTGCCAGGTACGGCGGTACGGCTCGTCGACCAGTACGTCGGCCAGGGCGGCGTTGGCCGCCAGCCGGCGAATGGACGGTTCGGACTGCAGGACGGCGGATCTGACCAGCGGGTGACGGAAGCGCAGCCGTGCCTCGTCGAAGTGGAGAAGGCCGGCGGCCGCGGCGGGGCCCAGGACCTGGACGGTGAGGTCGTGCCCGGCCAGCAAAGAGGCGGCGGCGAGGATCTCCGGCAGCTGCTCCTCGTAGTCGACGGCGGCCACCAGGACGGCATCCCGAGTGGGCTGCGGCAGTTCCAGGACGCGGCCGGCGAAGGCGCGCTCCAGACGATCGGTGAGCGGCAGCAGCAGCCGGACCGGGTCCCCGCCCGCGAGCGGCGGCCTGGTGCGCCATGCCGTCGGGAGCTCCACCAGCGCGAGCGGGTTGCCGAGCGCCTCCCGCAGGATCTGCTGCCGTACGGCAGGGGGCAGGTCGTCCGCGCCGGCGTCCAGCAGCCGGCGCGCCGCGGTGTCGTCCAGGGCGGTCACGGTGAGCTCGGGCACGCCGGCGTCGAGGAAGGGCCCCGTGTGACCCGCCCGTACGGTCCCCACCACGGCCAGCGGGTCGCGGCCCACGCGCCGCGCGATGAACGCCAGCGCTTCCTGGGTGGGGTGATCCAGCCACTGCACGTCGTCGACGGCCACCAGGACCGGCCGTACGGCGGCGGCCCCGGCCAGCAGGCCCAGCGCCGCGAGCGCGATCAGGAACGGTTCGGGCGGCGGCCCGTCCTCGGCGCCGAAGGCCGACATCAGCGCCCCGCGCTGCGGCGCGGGCAGCGCCTCGGCGGTGCCGACGAGGGGCCGTAGAAGCTGGTGCAGCCCCGCGTAGGGCAGCCGCGCCTCGCACTCGGCACCGGTCGTCTCCAGGACCTCGGTGCCCGCCTCCCGCGCGAGCCGGACCGCGGCGCGCAACAGCGAGGACTTGCCGATGCCCGCGGCACCGGCGATGACCAGTGCACCGCCGCCCTCGGGGAGCCGTCCGACCAGCTCCGCCAAGGTCCGCAGTTCCGTGTCGCGCCCCACCAGGTCCAGTTCGTCCATGCTCCCCCGCGTTTCGGCAGTGACCGGGCGAGACCGAGGCGAACGGCTCGCGGGGCGGCGGCCCCTTTCCCATCTTGAGCTGGGGCCCGCTCATCTCGCGACCTTTCCGCCCATCCTGTGGCAGCCGGTGCGCGCGGTGCGTGTCGCACGGCGGGAGAGCGCCGACTGGTGCGTGCGTCGGCGGAAAACAGGTGGGCGCGGCGCCGGGGAAACAGTCGCATGACCGAAGCCGGTCCCTCGGCCTTGCCCATACGGTCGGCTCGGTGGGCGGCGAGCGCCCCGGCTCCCTCCCGGACACGTCAAGGAGCAGGTCATGGACCATGAACTCGACGGTCAGGTCGCCGTCGTCACCGGAGCCAGCCGCGGCATCGGCCTCGCCGTCGTACGGGCGCTGGCGGGTGAGGGGGCCAGGGTGGTCGCGGGTGCCCGCCACTCGTCGGGCGAGCTGGACGAGTTGGCCAAGACCGACGCCGTCGAGGTCGTCGAGGTCGACCTCGCCACGGAGTCGGGCCCTGCCCGGCTGGTCGCGCGGGCGGGCGACCGCGTGGACATCCTCGTCAACAACGTCGGTGCCGCGCCCGTGCGGCCCGAAGGGTTCCTGAGCATCACCGACGAGGACTGGCTGGCCTCGCTCACCCTCAACCTGCTGGCGGCCGTCCGCACGACCCGCGCCACGCTTCCCGTCATGCTCGCGCGGGGCAGCGGCAGCATCGTGAACATCGCCTCGGTGAACGCCGCGCTGCCCGATCCCCTGGTGCTCGACTACAGCACGGCCAAGGCGGCGCTGCTCGCCTTCTCCAAGGGCCTGTCGAAGGAGGTGGGCGCCCGCGGGATCCGCGTCAACACGGTCAGCCCCGGCCCGGTCGCCACCGATCTGTGGCTGGGCGACGACGGTGTGGCGGCCACGGTGAGCCGGGCGACCGGCGCCGATCCGTCGACGGTGCGGGCGGGTGCCGCGCACGCGATGGTCACCGGCCGGTTCTCGCAGCCAGACGAGGTCGCGGACGCCGTACTGTTCCTCGCCGGGGCCCGGGCCGCGAACACGGTGGGTACCGATGTGCGGGTCGACGGCGGATTCATCCCGACCTGTTGACTTGCTCCTCGGGCTGAAGCCCGAGGATTCTGGCCTTCCGGTCCGGTGCTGTGCCGCTACGCGGCACGGCCTGCGGACCGGATTCCGTGGCTTCCTGCTTCATCGCGCGGTGCCGGAACATGTTCCGGTCTTACCCGCGCTCCACAGGCTGTCACCGCCAGTCCGGCGGCCTTGATGTTCTTCGCGGCGTTGTGGTCCCGGTCGTGGACCGTCCCGCACCCAGGGCAGGTCCACTCCCGCACGTGCAGGGGCTTGGGCCCGTCCTTGATCCCACAGGCGGAGCACACCTGACTCGTGGGCTGGAACCGTCCGATCATGACAAACGTCCGGCCATACCGTGCCGCCTTGTAATCGAGCATGGACACGAACGTGGACCAGCCCGCATCATGCACGCTCTTGCCCAGCCTCGTGCGCGCCAGCGCCCTGACCGCCAGGTCCTCCACCACGACCGCTTGGTTCTCGCGGATCAGCGTGGTGGAGAGCTGGTGGTGGAACTCGCGGCGTGCGTCAGCCACTTTGGCGTGGGCTCGGGCGACCTTGAGCCGGGCCTTGGCCCGGTTCTCGGATCCCTTCTGCTTGCGGGACAGCTCCCGCCGGGCCCTCTTCAGTTTCTTCTCCGCGCGGCGCAGGAACCGCGGAGAGTCGATCTTCGTGCCGTCGGACAGGACGGCGAAGTGGACCAGGCCCAGGTCGATGCCGACGGCACTGTCGGGGTCCGGCTCGGGCAAGCGGGTCCGGTCCTGCTCCGGGTCGGTGTCGATGACGAAGGATGCGAAGTACCGCCCGGCCGCGTCCTTGGTGACCGTGACGCTGGAAGGGGTCGCGGGCAGCGTGCGCGACCAGCGCACTTTCACCTCGCCGATCTTGGGCAGCACCAGCCTTCCGATCTCGCTGATCTTCCAGCGTGCGTTCGCGGTGAACCGGACCGCCTGCTTTTCGTCCTTACGGGACTTGAAACGGGGCGCCCCTACCCGCGCCCCTTTCCGGGATCCCTTCAGGGAGGCGAAGAAGTTCCGGTAGGCGCTCTCCGCGTCCCGCAGCGACTGCTGCAGCACCACCGCCGACACCTCGCCCAGCCAGTGCCGCTCACGCGTCTGCTTCGCCTCCGTGACCAGCGTCTTCGACAGCGCCGCCGCTGTGGGGAACGCCTCTCCCGCCGCCCGCGCCCGCTCCCGCGCCGCGATCGCGTCGTTGCACCCCACTCGCGCACATCCGAACGCCCTGGCCAGCGCGTTGCGCTGACCAGGCGTCGGGTCGAGACGGAAGGCATACCGAAGCTGCACGACCCGGACGCTAACACCAGCCACTGACAGCGGGACGCAGCCACTGAATCCAGCTCCGCTGGAACGATTCGGCCACGCTCCGCGGCGCCACGCCCAGATTCGCTGCACCACCGGCGTGAACGCGGGTGCACTGCGAATGAATCCCGGTAGCCGGCCGAGCCCGCGTGAGCGCACCCTGGAGATAACCGGCCCGCGACCGCAACCTTTCAGCCATCCCGTATGTCTCATCAAATACCAGTACGAACCACGCTTCGGGGGACGAGATGAGACGAAGCAGAGCAACATACAGCAGGACCGCATGGGCAGCGCTCATGCTCCTGGGTACCGCCATGGGAGCGACCGCGGTTCCGGCCGACGCCGAACCCGCCGTCACCGCCCAGACCGTCACCTGCCCCACCGGCTGGGGCAGCCTCGCCAAGACACGCGCAGCATCCACGACGAAGCCGGTCAAGAACGTCAGGACCGGCCGCCACACCTGCTACGACCGGATGGTCATCGACATCCCCGGAGCGGGCCGGAACAGCCTCGGCTACTCCGTCAGGTACGTCAGCCACCTCTACCAGGACGGATCGGGCCGGCTCATACCCGTCGGCGGCGGCGCCGTCCTCGAGGTGCGGGTGCACGCGCCCAGCTACGACCCCGACACCGGGGCACCCAGCTACCCCGCCCGGGCGGGCCGTCCGCTGCCGGGCGTCGACCTCACCGGGTACCGCGCGTTCCGGGACACGCGGTTCGCCGGCAGCTTCGAGGGCGACACCCAGCTCGGGCTCGGCCTCCGGTCCCGGCTGCCGTTCCGTGTGCTGCGGGTGGACGGCCACGTGATCGTGGACGTGGCCCACACCTGGACGGGCAAGCCCTGACGCACATCAGTCACCAGGAGAGTCGGGAGAATCGAGAGAGCCGAGCCAGTCGATCAGTAGCCGGTTGACCTCCTCGGGGCGTTCCTGCTGGATCCAGTGGCCGCAGCCGTCGAGGACGTGGGAGGAGGTCAGCCCGGGAAGGGTGGTGGGGTATGCCTTGATCGCGTCCGCCAGCCAGGTGGTGGACGCGTCGAGGGATCCGCCCACGAACAACGAGGGCTGCGCGAGGGGGGCGTCGTGGTGGGCGGCCAGATCCTCCCAGTCGCGGTCCATGCTGCGGTAGCGGTTCAAAGCCCCGGTAAGACCGGTCCGTTCGAACTCCCCGGCGAAGACGTAGAGTTCGGCCTCACCGAGCCAGTGCGGCAGACGGCCCGCCGGGAACCTCTCACGCAGCGTCCCGCCGCGGGCGACGAAATGCGGGTCGGGCGCGCCGGGCGGGGGCATGGTGTCGGCGGACAGGGCCGCGTAGAAGCCGGCGAGCCAGCCTCGTACGTCGGGCTCGATCTCGGCCTCGGCCCGGCCGGGGCTCTGGAAGTAGGAGACGTAGAACTCCTCCTCGCCGCCCATTCCCGCGAAGACCTCGCTGGGCCTGGGCCCTCCGGGCGGGGTGTAGGGCACGCTCAGCAGCCCGACCGCGCGGAACACATCGGGCCGCAGCAGAGCCGAGGTGGCGGCGATGGTCGCGCCCCAGTCGTGTCCGACGATCACGGCGGACCGCTCGCCGAGGGCGTCGACCACGGCGACGTTGTCCGCGACCAGGTCGAGCATGCGGTACGCGGCCAGGTCCCCGGGTTTGGAGGAACGGCCGTAGCCGCGGACGTCGAGGGCCACCGCACGGTAACCGGCGGCGGCCAGCGCCGGGAGCTGGTGCCGCCACGAGTACCAGAACTCCGGAAACCCGTGTACAAGCAGTACCAGGGGCCCACTGCCCTGCTCGACCAGGTGGGCACGGCCGGCGGGCGAGGGCACAAGGCGGTGGTGGGCGGCTGGAGTCTGCGGCATGGGTCCCTCCCGGGACTAGCGTGACCGGAGGCGCGGGCGACGATCATGCCGGGTGCGCGGCGATGCGGTCGATGCCTGTTGCCGTTTCAGCAAAACGGCAAACCCGCGCAAGCCCGGATACTGCGCGGCGGGCGCGAGTGCCGTCCGGCGGGCCTTGCCGTGGGGCCGCAGCCCACGCGCTGGTCGCAGGTCCGGTAGGGGGCTGCGGGCCCATGGCCGGGCGGCGGGACCCATCGCCGGGCGCCTTGGCGGGCCCGAGTTCGGGTGCTGAGCCACGGGCGCCCATGCCTCGACGAGCGCAGGCGCTGGAGGCGGAAGCCTGCGCCGGGCCGCAAGACGCAAGCCCCCATCCCATCGAACCACTCGGACGCCAGACACCGCGCGCCCGGGCCAGACCGCGAGCCCAGGCGCCAGCCGCGGGGCAAGCGCCCCCCTTACGGGGATGCGATGCCGAGCCGCAAGCCCCCGTACCGGCGCGGGCGCCGGCCGCGGAGCAGGGGATCCGTCGGTCGGCGTGTCGGGATTCTCGGCCGCTCAGTCGTCCGCGATCAGTTCCACGGGTGTGGCGATGACGTCCACCAGGGCGTCGCCGCGCAGTGCGGTGAGGGCGAGGGGGCGTCCTATGGCGTCCTCGAGCATCAGCCGCTGCAGGGCCTGGGCGCTGGTCACCGGTTCGCCGTGGGCGGTGATGAGCAGGTCGCCGTCCCGCAGTCCGGCGCGGGCGGCGGGAGACGCGGGCACGACCTCGACGATCCGCAGGCCCGTGGGGCGGCCGGTGCGTGCCCGCAGCAGGGGCGGCAGCGGCGCGGGGATGCCGGCGAGGCCGAGGTAGGCGCGGCGGACTCTGCCGTCGGAGAGCAGGGTCGCGATGATCCGGCGGCTGGTGGCGTTCACCGGGACGGCGAGGCCCAGGCCGACGTCGGCGATGGCGGTGTTGATGCCGACGACGCTGCCGTCCGCCGTGGCGAGGGCCCCGCCCGAGCTGCCGGGGTGAAGGGTGGCGTCGGTCTGGACGACGTCGTCGATGACGCGGGTCGCCGGGCCCGCGCTCGCCGGCAGCGACCGGCCCAGCGCGCTGACCACTCCGGCGGTGACGCTGCCGGCCAGCCCGAGGGGGTTGCCGACCGCCACGACCAGCTGTCCCACCCGTAGGGCGTCGGCCTCACCGAGCCGGGCCGGGGGCGGGGTCGGCCCGTCGGCGCGGACCACCGCGAGGTCGGAGAGCGGGTCGGCGCCGATGACATGGAAGGGGGTGGTCGTGCCGTCGGCGAAGTGCGCCGTACCGGCGTCGGAGTGCCCCACGACATGGGCGTTGGTGAGCAGGAATCCGTCGTCGGTGAAGACCACCGCGGAGCCGGTCCCCATGACGAATCGACCTCGGGAGCGGCGGTGGGCGACGCTCAGGGCCGCCACCTTCGGGGTGAGTTCGGCGGCGACGGAGGTGACGATCTGCGAGTAGGAGTCGAGCGCGGCCTGCTCCTGACGGGAGCGGTCGGGCTCGGAAAGTGTCTCGGCCACGAGTCGACCTTTCCGCTGGCCCAAGGGCTGCATGTATTACATGCTTACACCCCTGCTCGCACAGGCGGACCGGACTTCGCTTCAGGCTGACGTCGGCCTCTGTTCAGCGTGTGCGGGGCCCCGCGGTGCCGGAGTCCGCGCGCCCCGAGGTGCGCAGGGTGCCGACCGTCTTCAGCAGACGGTCGGCGGGCGCGCGCAGCTCGGGGTGGGCGTTGACCGTGTTCCGCAGGCCCCGCACGGGTCTGCGCCACAGCCGGTGGGCCGCCGCGACCGGATGGGGGCGGCTGGCGAACCCTTCCGCCACCCGCAGCTCGCGGGTCTTGAGCCAGTCCTTGTACTCCTTGTCGCCGCGCCCCAGGTCCATCAGCGTCACCCCGTTCCGGGCGGCCGCCTCGGCGGTGCGCAGATGCATCATCAACCCGGGCGAGTAGTAGTGCAGGTCGGGGTCGTAGGCGGTGAACCAGGCGGCCAGCACGGTGCGCGACCTGGGCCCGAAGTGCGCGGCCACCGGCCGGTCGCCCGCGTAGAGCACCGACAGCACACCGGTGAAGTGCTCCTCGCGGACCTCGAAGAGATGGTCCACCAGGTCGACTATCCACGGCCGCGAGAAGCGGTCCATGCGGCCCGTCCTGCGGTACTGGGCGGACTTCCACTGCATGAGCCGGCGCAGCATCCGCGGATCGCGCTCGTCGAACTCGAAGCGCACCTCGCCCACGTCGCGCCCGAGCCGGCGTTCCTTCTTCAGCGTCGTCTTGGCCAGCCCCGGGTACGCACCGCGCAGCCATGGCGCGTAGCCGCTCTCGTCGGGCTTCAGATCGATGACCGGGGAGGCGAACGTCCCCGTGACATGCCGCCCGAACGGCTTTTGTTCCGCCACGAGATGGTCGAACTCGAAGATGGACAGCCCGCAGGCCTTCAGCAGTTCCTGGGCGTCCCAGGTGACTCCGGGGCGGTGCACCAGCGCCTGGCAGTCGGACAGGCCGAGCCCGACGGCGCGGCCGACGCCGAAAGCGTTGCGTTCGTACGGGAAGAAGCCGACCGGCGCCCCGTCCTTGCGCAGGACGGCGATCCGGGTGCCGGCGTGATGTCTGCCGATCCCGAGGGCGAACTCCGGGGCCAGGAAAGGATTGGCGTACTCGGGGGACTCGTCCATCGCCGCATGCCACGCCGTACGCAGCGAGGTGCTCAGTTCGTCGACTCTGTGGATCGTGACGTCCACGTCAGATCATCCGCCCTTCCCCAGGCTCCGCGAGGGACGACCCGGCCGCAGGGCAGGCCGGGAGAGCGTGTGGACCCCTGCTGATTGATCGCATCCGCGACCGCTCCCCCCGTGACGTCCCCCCGCGGCGCGCTGTCCGCGTCGTACCACGTTCCTTGAGTATCCGCCGGTTCCCGGCCGTGTACACGGTCGTTCCGCGGTTGATCCTCGGGTTCCGAACTGTCCGCCGAGGATCAAACGTCGCGAAACAGTACGCATGTTGTCAAGAGTGCCTGCCGCTACAAAACGGCAGCAGAAGAACTGCTCCTTGCCGCGCACGTACATTTCACGCCGTCCTCATGTGCGGGCCGTTTCACCGGGCCGGGGTCCAACTAGCGTCGTGCACTGGCCCGAACCGACCCGAGTGAGGTTTCGATGTCCGCAAGACACACCCTCGCCGCCCTGGCACTGGCTCCCCTGCTCGTCTTCCCGGCGGCCACCCATGCGGCGACGTACGACGGCTCCCGCGTGCCGGCCGGGAAGAAGCACTTCGACCTGCAGGCGCACCGCGGCGGCATCGGCATGACGACCGAGGAGTCCCTGGAGGGATTCGGCAAGGCGATGCGTCTTGGGGTGTCCACCCTGGAACTCGACACCCAGATCACCAAGGACGAGAAGGTCGTCGTCAACCACGACCGGCAGGTCAGCGCCCAGAAGTGCCGTGACACGGCACCCGTGACGCCGGGCGACCCGATGTATCCGTACGTCGGGAAGTACATCAAGGACCTCACGCTGGCCCAGATCAAGACCATGGACTGCGGCTACCAGCAGCTGCCCGGGTTTCCCGAGCAGGAGGTGGTCAAGGGGTTCCGGATGGTCGAGCTGAAGGACGTCCTGAACCTGGTCAGGAGCTATCACGCGCGGCAGCTCAAGCTGAACATCGAGACCAAGGTCGAGGCGGGCGCCCCCGAACAGACCGCGCCGCGCGCACTGTTCGTGCGCCGGGTCTACGAGGAGATCCACCGCTCCGGCATCGAGCGCCAGGTCACCATCGAGTCCTTCGACTGGGGCGCGCTGAAGGCGATGCACAAGCTGGCCCCGAGGTGGCCCCTGGTCGCTCTGACGAACTACGACTTCCTCCAGGTCGGCCGGCCCGGCGCCTCGCCGTGGCTCGGCGGGATCGACGCCGACGACTACGGCGGCGACTTCGTGAAGGCGGCCGCCACCGTCCCCGGCGTCAGGGCCCTCTCCCCCAACTACGGCTTCCCGCAGTCCGGCAAGGTCGGCGACCCGGACTTCCGCTTCTACTCCGACCGGACGATGGTCGAGGAGGCCCACGCACGCGGCCTGAAAGTCATCCCGTGGACCTGCGACGATCCGGCCACCGTGGAGGCGCTGATGGACATGGGTGTCGACGGCATCATCACCAACTACCCCAACCATGTACGGCAGATCATGGCCGACCGAGGCATGCCCCTGCCCAGGCCCTACGAGCCCCGCTGACACGGGCACAGCACCGGCACCGCCCGCCCCGGCAGTAAGTGATCTACGTCTCAGCGGGTGAACCGGGGGGCGGCGAACCCGGTCACACCAGATGACGTAGTCATCGAGTGCCCGAGGCGGATGATCCGTGCCGGAGCATAAGGACGCCCCCCACCGTGCCCAAAACCCAGCAGGACACCCCCACTTCGCTCCTGACCGACCCCTCCATACCGGCGCCGGTCGCGCGTCCCCCGCGTGACCGGCGCTCCCGTCCGCCCGGCCGCCGCGATCCCCATCTTCTGGCGACCGCCCTGTTCGCCGCGTACGCGACCCTGTCCCTCCTCCGGTACGAGCATCTGGCGACCCGCTCCTGGGACCTCGGCATCTTCGAGCAGGCGGTCCGCGCGTACGCCCATCTGCAGGCGCCGGTCGTCGATCTGAAGGGGCCCGGGTTCAACATCCTGGGTGATCACTTCAGCCCGGTGCTCGCTCTGCTCGCCCCCGTCCACCGGCTCTTCCCCTCGCCTGTCACGCTGCTTCTCGCCCAGGCCGCCCTCTTCGCGCTGTCGGCCGTGCCGGTGACCCGTGCGGCCGCCGGGCTGCTGGGGCGGCCGCGCGGGCTCGCCCTCGGCCTCGCCTACGGCCTGTCCTGGGGTCTGCAACGGGCCGTGGACTTCGACTTCCACGAGATCTGTTTCGCCGTACCGTTGATCGCCTTCAGCCTGGAGGCGCTGCTGGCCCGCCGGTGGCGGGCCGCACTGTGGTGGGCTCTGCCGCTGGTGCTGGTCAAGGAGGACCTGGGCCTGACGGTGGCGGCCATCGCGCTGGTCGTCGCCCTGCGCTGCCGCCGCTCCTCCCCGCGCACACTCGTGTACGCCCTCGTGGTGGCGGTCCTCGGCATCGCGGCCACCCTGGTCACCCTCACCCTCGTCATCCCCGCCTTCAACACCACCGGTGGCTACGCCTACTGGACCAAGGTCGGCGGCGGCTTCACCCTCTTCGACGGCGCGGACGTCAAACTCCGCACCCTGGCCTGGCTTTTGATCCCCACCAGCGGTCTGCTCGCCCTGCGCTCACCGCTGTTCGTCGTGGCCCTGCCCACCCTGGGCTGGCGCTTCTACTCCGCCGACGACCACT
Source organism: Streptomyces sp. NPDC001137 (assembly GCF_040298885.1). Taxonomy (NCBI): domain Bacteria; kingdom Bacillati; phylum Actinomycetota; class Actinomycetes; order Kitasatosporales; family Streptomycetaceae; genus Streptomyces; species Streptomyces sp. NPDC001137. The sequence continues at coordinate 274,092 of NZ_JBEPBA010000002.1, read as the reverse complement.
ACTGGGGCACCGACTGGCACTACAGCGCGGTCCTGATGCCGGTCGTCGCCCTGGCCCTCGTCGACGCACTCACCCGGGCCCGGGTGAGTCCCCGGCCCTGGCTGCGTTCGTACGCCCAGCACGTGCCCGCGGCGGTCGCCGCAGCCGCCCTGGCCCTGACGACCACGCTGCCCCTGTCCACGCTGACGGAATCCGCCACCTACGACACCCCCGAAGGCGTCCCCCGCATCGAACGCGTCCTGGCCGGCATCCCCGACGGCGCCACGGTCGAGGCCGACATCGGCCCCATCAGCCGCCTCACCTCCCGCTGCCGCGTCTTCTGGGTCGGAGACACCCAGGGCATCACCCCCGACTACATCGCCCTGGACAACACCGGCAAGTGGGTCGGCGACGTCCAGGCATACGCCCACCAGCTGCACCCCGACGCCCGTTACGTGATCGACGACGCCGCCTACGGATACCTCGTCCTCAAACACAGCTCGTGACCGGCAGGCACCGGACGTCGTTGACAATCCGGATCAACCAAGGTTGTCATGTCCACATGCTGCGATGCTCTGGGACCTGCCGCACTCGCCGCGGGTACCGTCATTGAGCGGGCGCCACGCGCTGCTCGACACCGCCCTGGCCACGTTGACGACTCACTCCGGAGTGCTCCTCCACGGCCCGGCGGGCATCGGCAGATCCACGCTTCTGACTGCCCTGGCGGCGTCCCTGGCCGCGCAGGACACGTCATGCACGGTGTTGCACTGCTCGCCCGCCCAGGAGGACGCCCGGCTGCCATTCGCGGGCCTGATCGACCTGTTCACGCGGGTGCCGGAGCACTGCCTCAAGGCCCTGGCGCCCCAGCCCCGGGCAGCCCTGCGGGCGGTCCTGCTGCGCGGCCCGGAGCCGGCCGACGACCAGGCCCGTCTCGCGGTGCGCGTCGCCGTGGTCGACGTCCTGCGCACCCTGGCCGCCACCGGCCCCGTGCTACTGGTGCTCGACGACCTCCAGTGGCTCGACGAGCCGAGCGCCGCGGTGCTCGCCTTCGCCGTACGCCGTCTCGACGGCCTCGCCGTCCGGGTGGTGGCCGCCGAGCGGGTGACCGAGGGCGAGCAGCCCGAACGGGTGCGCTGCTGCCCGCCGGGCACCGTCGAAGTGCCGGTGCCACCCATGACGGACGCCGAGGTGGCCCACCTCGTGCGCACGGCGATCGGCGCCGATCTGCCGCCGGCAGTCCTGCGGGCGGTGCAGGACACCGCTGCCGGAAACCCGTCGTACGCAATGGAGTTGGCGCGAACCGCCCCGCGCGATGCGACATCCGTCGGCTTCGGCCGGGCGCTGCCCGTGCCCGGGAGGCTGCGCGCCCTGCTGCTGGACCGGGTGCGTACGCTGCCGGAGGCCGCGCGGCACACGCTCCTCGTCGCGAGCACCGCCGCCCATCCCAGCCTCACCGTGCTGCGCGCCGCCGGACTTCCCGACCCCGCCGCGGACCTGGTGGAGGCCGAACGGCTCGGTGTCGCTGCGGTCGACGCCGACGGCACCGTACGTTTCAGCCACCCGCTGATCCGGGCAGCCGTCTGTGCCGACGCCCCGGAACACAACCGCCGGCAGGCGCACGCCCTGCTGGCCCGTGCGGTCACCGAGCCCGTGGCGCGGGCCCGCCACCTCGCTCTCGCGCACCCGTACGAGGACGAGGACACCGCGCGCACGCTGATGTCCGCGGCCGAGGCGGCGCGCCGCGACGGCGCACCCGACGCCGCCTTCGAACTGGCCGGACTCGCCGCCCTGCGCACTCCCGACGACCGCCCCGCGGACCGCGCCGACCGGCTGCTGGCCGCGGCCGACTACGCATGCGACGCAGGGCAGTCGGAGGAAGCGGGGCAGGCAGCCGAGACCGTGCTCGCCGGGTCGGGCTCGGCACGGCAGCGGGTGCGGGCCCGGCTGATCCTGCTGCGCAACGCCGGGCAGGCGCTGGGGGGCGCCCGTGACCTGATCCAGGAGGGCCTGCGGGATGCCGACGGCGACCCGCAGGCCGAGGGCTGGCTGCACCACTGGGCGGCCGTACGCGGCCTGCTGTGCGGGGAGTTGACGGAGGCGGCCGGTCATGCCCGACGCGCCGCCCGGCAGGCGGCCCGGGCAGGCGACACCGACACCCGCATCGGCGCCCTCGCCACCCTCGCCCGGGTGCAGTCCCTGGCCGGGGAACCGGCCGCCGCCGGCGCCGCCCTGGAGGAGGCCCTGAGCCTGGCCGGCGGCGCCGAGGCCGGACCGGAGAGCTGGGGGCTGATCCGGATGCGGGCCATCCTCGCCCTGGACTCCGACCGGGTCACCGAGGCCGGACAGCAGGTCGCCGAACTCCTCGCGGACATCGGCGAGTTCGCCGGGGTCGAGGAGGTCATGGCGACCTTGGTGGCGCTGACCCGCATCCAGGTGCGCGCCGGGCACTGCCGGGAGGCACTGCGCACCGCGGCCCGCTGCTCGCGCGCCCTGGCCGAGACGGGCGTACAGACGGCTCCCGCGCTGTATGCGGCAGCACTCGCGGCCACCGCGGGCGGCACCGCCGACGAGGCCCGGCGCCTGGCCGAGCAGGCGGTCAGGGCCTCGGAGGCGGACGGCGACCGGCTGTTCCTGCTGCGGGCGCTTGCGGTGCTCGGACAGGCCGAGCTGCTCGCCGGCGACCCGCGGGGCGCGGCGGCCGCGGCCGAGGCGCTGCACCGCGTCAGGGAGCTCGGTGAGGCGATGGGCGCCGCCGATCCGCCGTTGCTGCACTGGTACGGCGACCTGGCCGAGGCCCTGGTGATCCTGGGCGAGACGGACACCGCCGGGGTGGTGCTCCGCGAGGCACGCACACGGGTGTCCGGCGATGCGCCCGGCAGCGTACTGGCGGCCCTGGAACGGGCGGAGGGGCTGCGGGAGGCAGGGCTCGGCCGGGCGAAGGAGGGGTCGCTGCGACTGCGTGCGGCGGCCGACCGCCTGCGTCACCTCCCTCTGCCCATGGAGCTGGTGCGCACCCTGATCGCGCTCGGCGCGGTCGAACGCCGCGCACGCCGCAGGACCGCGGCACGAGCAGCGCTCGGCGAGGCGCTGGAGACGGCGACACGCATCGGCGCCGCTCCGCTGGCGGCCCGGGCCGGTGACGAGCTGGCGCGGCTGGACGCCGGCGACCGCAGCGGGGAGGCGGGTGCGGGCGGGCCCGAACTCACCCCCACGGAGGCCAGGATCGCCGAACTGGTCGGCGGTGGGGCCACCAACCGGGAAGTCGCCGCGGAGCTGTTCATCAGCGTCAAGACGGTGGAAGGCGCCCTCTCCCGGGTCTACCGCAAGGTCGGTGTCCGCTCGCGCACCGCGCTCGCCCACGCGATGGCGGTCGCCGTCATCGCGTCCGGCGCGGCGGCCGTCACCTCCGGCGGCGACGACGACCAAGCAAGGCCGGCCATGCAGACGGTGACGTCGGGTCAGCCCGGTCGGATCCGGACGGCCCGTGCGCTGGACGGCCGCCGCTGACGTGACATCCGGCGTTCACGTGACATCAGTTGTTAACACGTGAAGCAAGGGTTCCCCCGCTTATGCGGGTGGGGCGGATGTTCCTACGTTGAAGCCGTTCCGACTTCCGGGACACCACCCCCCACCTCCGGAGGACTTCAGTGAAGTCACGTCTGAAACTGCTCGGCCTGGTCACCGTCCCGGCCCTGCTCGCCGCCGCCGTACCCACCGCCTACGCCGTCGGCACCACCCAGCCGCACACCACGCGCGCGGCCGTCACCGGAGATGTCCTCAAGGGACTGAGCAAGAACGCGACCCGCACCGGCCATGTCGCCGCCGGGAAGCGGATATCGGTGGCCATCAGCCTGACACCGAGAAACGACAAGGCGCTCGACACCTTCGTCGCCAAGGTCAGCGATCCTCGGTCGAGCTCCTACGGCCACTACCTGACGAAGGGTCAGTTCGCGGCCCGCTTCGGCCGGACCGCCGCCGAGGTCCGGCAGCTCAAGGACTACCTGCGCGCGCAGGGTCTCACCGTCGGCAAGGTCCACTCGGGCAATCTGCTGGTCGACGCCAGCGGCACCGCCGCCCAGCTGGAGAAGGCCTTCGGCACCAAGCTGTCGACGTGGCAGGACACCGCCTCGGGGCGCTCGTTCTACGCCAACGACACCGCGCCGACGCTCCCGGCCTCCATTGCCTCCCTCGTCAGGGACGTGGCCGGCCTCAACAACCGCCTCAGCCTGCACCACCAGGCGCCCTCCACTGTCACCCCGCACAACGGCCCCGGCGGCGGCTACACCCCGGCGCAGCTCAAGGGCGGCTACAACGTCTCCGGCACGTACACCGGCAGCGGCCAGAAGATCGCACTGATCGAGTTCGACGGCTTCCAGCAGTCCAACATCACCAAGTACGACACCAACTACAGCCTGGGCTCGCCCAACCCGACCGTGCAGAAGGTCGACGGCGGCTCCGGCGCGCTCGGCGACGGCCAGGTCGAGGTCGAGCTGGACATCGAGGTCCTGCACGCGATCGCCCCCAAGGCCGACGTCACGGTCTTCGAAGGCCCCAACTCCGACGCCGGCGAGGTCGACACGTACCAGGCCATCGTCGACAGCGGCATCCCCACCACCTCGATCAGCTGGGGCGCCGCCGAGAGCGCCCGCACCACCTCCAACATCAACGCCGTGGACGCCGTCTTCAAGGCGGGTGCGGCCCAGGGCCTCGGCTTCTACGCGGCCTCCGGCGACGACGGCTCCGACGACGCGGGCGACGGCGGCACCTCCGTCGACTACCCGGCCAGCGACCCGTACGTCACCGGCGTCGGCGGCACCAAGCTGACCGTGACCTCGTCCAACGCCTTCAGCAAGGAGGTGGCCTGGTCCGGCGGTGGCGGCGGCAAGTCCTCCGTCTTCAAGATCCCCAGCTGGCAGACTGCGGTGCAGAAGAGCGCCGGCGGCGGCTTCCGCCAGGTCCCGGACGTCTCGGCGCACGCCAACCCGAGCCCGGGTGTCTCGATCTACTCGCAGGGCTCGTGGTCCTCGGTCGGCGGCACCAGTGCCGCGGCCCCCGAGTGGGCGGCGTTCGCGGCCCTCTACAACCAGCAGGCCGCCGCGGCCGGCAAGGCCAACCTCGGCTTCGCCAACCCGGCCCTCTACTCGGCGAACGGCACCGGCTTCCACGACATCACCAGCGGCAGCAACGGCGCCTACTCCGCGGCCACCGGCTGGGACTTCACCACCGGATGGGGCTCGTACAACGCGGCGACCCTGGCGAGCAAGCTGCTCGGCTGATCCCGAGCGGCTGAGGACGGACTGTGCAGCGCGGGCCGGGAATGCTTCCGGCCCGCGCTGCGGCGTGAACCAGAGAGCGACGATCAAGCCACGACGAGGGCGTACAGAACCGGCAGGTCGACATATCGCCTCGGGATGTATGCCACTGCCGGCGCGCAGGGGGCAAGGACCGCACCGGTCGAGGAGCCGGGTGGCGATCCGCTGGGCGGCGCCGCAGTCCCCCATCGCGCGGCCGACCATGGCGCCGAGACCGGTGGTGAGCATGGTGTCGCCGACCTGGCCGCCGATGCACTGGACAGCACCATAGGAGATCTTCCCGAGCGGCATCCCCCGGACCAAGGCGACGCACCCGGTAGAAGGTGCGGCCGTCACCCATACTGTGCGTACGGACGGTGTACTAACGTTCACTTCCGTGAGAAGCCATCTGCGCATATGGATAGCGCTGGCGCTGTCCGCCGTCGGTCTCACCGCCCTGGTGGACCGGCTCGCGCCCTCCGCGCACGTGCTCGCCGTTCTGCGCGAGTGGTGGCCCCTCGCGCTCGTCGCCCTTGGACTCGGCGGCGCCCTCCGCCTGCTCCTGGCCACCAAGAACGTCCTGCGCGGTCCGATGACCATCGCCCTGGCAGGCGCCGTTCTCCTCCTGGTGACACGCGATCCGCTGCCCGATTCACTCCGCCCCTACTTGTGGCCACTGGCCCTGCTTCTGCTGGGCACCTTCATGCTCGCGGGCATGGCGGCCACCGCGCCCGCCACGGAGGGGCTGCTCGTGACACGGCTGGTGTCGGTGGCGGAGGCGCGCAGGGTGGTGTGGCCTCGAGGGGAGTTCTCTCTCGCGACGGTCACAGCGGTGGCAAGCGGGTGCGTGATCGACCTGCGCGAAGCGCGGCTGCACGAGACCCGCGACGACGAACTCGTCTGGCACGAGGCCCGACTCGATGTGACGGCGGTACTGAGCGGCGTCGACGTGGTCGTACCCGCCGCGTGGGACGTACAGGTGGAGCGCTACTCGTCGCGGTGGCGCCAGCGGCCCGTGGAGGACAACCCCGTCCCGGAGAAGCCGACCCTGCACATCAAGGCGCTTTCGCTGTTCGGCGGCGTCGAAGTGCGCAAGGCCGAGAAGGTGTCAGGCAGTCCTTGAGTCGTCCTTGCCCGTGTCGTACTCCACCGGGCTGGGCAGGGGTTCCTGATCGTTCCTCAGCCACAGGTCGGTCAGCTTGCCGTTGAGTGCCCGCTCCTTCCCCGTGTCTGCGGGAAGCGCGACGCGCATCTCCTGCAGGAGCCTCAACCGGTAGACGTCGACCACCGCCGCCACCGTGTTCCCGTAGGTGGTCGCGGCATGGACGGCTGAGCGGTAGGCGAACCACGACAGAACGGCGAATGCCACCGGAAGGAGCAGCCACCAGGAATGGGGCAGCAGCAGCCCGGCCGTGACGACGGAGGTGAGGCCGAACGACAGGGCCAGCCGGGCGGCGGTGTCGAGTTCGTTGCGGCTTCTGGAGACGGTCTGGAGCACTTCCTGGGGCAGGACATGGTAGAGACGCGGCCAGGTCAGCAGCGCGTCGAGCCCGTAAGGGCGGCCGGCCCGCTCCTCCGCCGCGCGCAGTCGGTTGCCCAGTGCCGTGGGCAGCACAGGCGCCCGATCCGGCATCAGGGAGAGCCCGAACCGCGCCGCCTCGGCACGAGGGTCGTCGTAGTCCAGATGCTCGTCCTGCCAGGTGAGCCGGGACCGGCGGTTGGCATGCACCCACGTCCCCACCCTGGCCAGCGGACCGAGCGGGCCGGTTGCGCTGACGTATCCCTCCAGGAGCCGGATGGAGGCGAGCTCGAGCGGCTGCAGCAGCAGGCCCGCGACCAGGGCGCCGACCGAAGCGACGGCGGCCCCAGCCCAGCCGTAGGAACGGGCGTTGTCGAGCAGTCTCTGCAGTTCTGGGGCATTGGCCGGAGCGCCCCCGAGGATCAGCGAACCCACGACGGTGAGGAGCAGCGCGGAGGGAAGGATGTTGACGAACTTCAGGCGCGGGGTGAGATCGGCGTCCACGACGCCCAGCGCGCTCAGCTGACTCATCGTTTCTCCTTGTGCCTGCCGTCGGGGCAGCAGAAGTGCTCTGGCGTGTGAAGACTCGAGTCGTACTGCTCGATGTACGTGGTCACGACGCACTCGAGCATCGGGCACTTCACGTCCATGTCCCGGTCGGTGTCATCGGCCCGGTAGCGGTAGTCGGAGCCGTGGCGGGAGCAGCGGTTTGCACGGGAGCGGGAGGGCCGAAGCGGCAGGAACCGCGCCCAGCGGCACCCGGGGAACCGGCACACCCACAGGTACTTGTGCCCATCGGGCCAATGGAAGCCGGGGAGTTGGTCATCCCCAGCGAACGCCTGCTGCACGTAGAGCAGAAACCGCACGGCCGCGATGGGCCCCGATCTGTGTGACCGCATGAGTCCCCCTGCGCGGCAAGAACGAGACACCTGGAAGCAAGAGAACTAGAAGGTAGGGCCCGAAGGGGTGCCGCGTCGAGAGGTTGAGGGACGGGCCGACGCCGAATGGGTCTGCGGCGTACGGCCGTTGCCGGTGCACGCGTTGCCTAAGCTCTCCACGCACGGCTACGGGCTCGACATGAACGCCGCCGTCAAGTGGACGATCTCCGACCTGATGGACGAGGTCGTCGGGTCCGAGAGGTCCGCCCACCAGTGGCCCGTCAGGTCCGCCCTCGAGGCCCGGATCGCGGTCTGCGCCAGTTCGGAACGCACCGATCACCGAGCCCGACCGGCGACAGGGGGTGGCCGCAATGATGCTGCGGGAGTCGAAGGCCAGCGGCCGGCGCAGCGGCCCCGAGCAGTGTATGGGCCTCGCCGAGGCCCTGCGGGCGGACACGGTCGACGCGGCCCGGCAGGACTTCGCCGGGTGGAAGGGGACGGTCGAGGCCGGCAAGGTCGCGGACCTGTATGTGCTGGACCGCCGCCGCTGGCCTGGCTCCGCACGCGATCACGGACGCGGAGGTGGACCTGCCGGTGTTCGACCGTCGCATCGTCCACCAACGCTGACACCCTGCGCGATCCCCTGCCCGGTTCTCTGCGTGGCCCGCCACGCGAGCCGCTTCGTCGTTCTCTTCGTACAATTTGAGTCCGAACGGTCAATGAAGTGCGAGGGAGCGCCCGTGCCCGGCCAGCGATCCATCACCGAAGCCGAGAAGCTCGCCGCGGCGAAACTCGGCGGCATCCCGATACGGCGCGACCAGATGGCCGCCGTGGCCAACATCTACCGGGCCGCCTCCGCCGTGCGCCAGCACGTGGAGAACTCGGTGCTGCGGGGCTCCGACCTGACTTGGACGGCGTTCGTGGTGCTGTGGGTCGTATGGGTGTGGGGCGAGTCGGAGACCCGGCACGTGGCCGAGGAGGCGGGCATCTCCAAGGGGACGCTGACCGGTGTGTCGCGCACCCTGGAGTCGCGTGGACTCCTCAGGCGGGCCGGCCACCCGACGGACGGACGACTGGTCCTGCTCAGCCTCACCGACGAGGGCGAGCAGCTGATGCAGCGGCTGTTCCCGGCCTTCAACGAGGAGGAGGCCTTCGTCACCGCCCAGTTGACGGACGAGGAGTGCCGGAGCCTGGCCGAGGGCCTGCGGCGCGTGGTGATGCAGGTGGAGCAGAACGGCGAGGAGCGCCGCCAGTCCCTCCTCAACGGCGCCGAGCCGGCCCCACGGCGCAGTGGCCGGCGGGCGAAGGGCTGAGTGTCGGCCGCGGTGGCCGATGCAGACCGCCCGCCGGCGACAGGGCAGCGGGCGGCGTCTCATGGAGATCACGGCGAACAAGCCCTATCATTTGAACTCAAACAATAAGTTCGAAGAGGCCTGCCGAGAACCAGGGAGCCACCGTGCGCGCACTCGTCGTCCAGCACGACCACACGACGGAACCGGGGCTGGTCGGTGCCCGCCTCGTGGAGCGTGGTTACGACCTCGAGGTCGTGACCGTCGTACCCGAGCACCGTCACCACGCACCGGATGTCGCCTTCGACTTCCCCGACGCCGCCGACTGGGATCTCGTCGTCTCGCTCGGCGCACCCTGGTCGGTGTACGACGAGACGGCCATAGGCAGCTGGATCGGCGGGGAGCTCGCACTGCTGCGCAAGGCGCACCACCTCGGCATACCGGTGCTCGGCGTCTGCTTCGGCGCCCAGGCGCTGACCACCGCCCTCGGCGGCTCGGTCGAGCCGTCGCCGCGTCCCGAGATCGGCTGGACCGAGATCGACACCCACGACCCGTCGCTCGTGGGCCGGGGCCCCTGGATGCAGTGGCACTTCGACCGGTGCGTACTGCCGCCGGGGGCCGAGGAGTTGGCGCGCAACGACGTGGGCGTGCAGGCGTTCCGGCTCGGGCGGAGCCTCGGGGTGCAGTTCCATCCGGAGATCACGATGTGGATGCTGCGCGGGTGGCTGGCGAACGGCGGTGAGCAGGAGGCGCTGCGGCACGGCGTCGACCCCGGGCAGCTCCTCGCCCGCAGCAGCGACTTGGAGGCGGTCGCCCGGGCCAATACCCGCGACCTGGTCGACGGGTTCCTCGACCGGGTGGCGGGCGCGACGCACTGACACGGTCCGCAGCGGGCACGGCTCAACCTCCGTCTCCGAGGAGGGAGTTGGGGCGCGATCCCATCCTTCACCCCATCGGCCGTCCAGACAACTCCTCCCCCGCACATCACCTTGACCACCACCTCCCGCACCAGCAGAATGTGGCCACTTGAGAGCGCTCTCAAAGAGCTGAGCTCTCGGACCCAGCAGCGTCACCGATCCCGAGGAGAGCAGCCATGGCCGAGATCGCCCGTCGGACGGTCATCGGGGCCGGGGGCGCCGCTGCCGCCCTGGCCGTGTTCGGCAGTGGCACGGCTCGCGCGGCCACCGGCTCAACTCCCGCCGCCGGGGCGGAAGATGCCCGGATGCGCGGCCATGCCTTCCTCGCTGCGGCCATGGACGGCTACCCGGACCACGGCGGCATCCGCCTGGCCCAGAGCTACACCGATCAGGCCGGGCTCTTCAGCACGGCGTTCACCTACGACAACGCGCTCGCGATCCTGGCCCACCTCGCCCACTCCGCCCCCGGTTCGCGCGCCAGAGCCATCGCTCTCGGGGACGCACTGCTCTACGCACAGACCCACGACCCGCAGCACACGGACGGCCGACTCCGGCAGGCGTACAACGTCGGGCCGTACGTCTTCTACGACGGTTCACCGCAGCCGGACGGCTTTGTGCGTGCGGACGGCACCGTGAACGTCGGCACCCAGTTCGGCTTCACCGGTACGGCCGTCGGTGACATGGCCTGGGCGGGCATCGCGCTGGCGGCGCTGGCCGCCCGCACGGGGGCGGCGCGCTTCCTGACGGGTGCCGTGCGGATCGGCGAGTGGGTTGAGGCGCACGGCCGCACCGACGAACCGCTCGGCGGCTACAAGTTCGGCGTCGACGGCAGCGATCAGAAGCTCCCCTTCACCTCCACCGAGCACAACATCGACCTGACCTGCCTCTTCGCGCGTCTCGCCCGGCTCACCGGGGACGGCGTCTGGCTGGAGCGGCGGGCCCGCGCGCAGGCGTTCCTCGACAAGATGTGGAACGAGTCCGGCGGCTTCTTCTACACCGGCAGCAACGACGGCGTCACCGTCAACACCTCGCCGGTGCCCGAGGACACCCAGACCTGGAGCTATTTGTCCCTCCACGACCGCCGCCGCGCCCGGTCGGTGGACTGGGCGGCAGACCAACTCGCGGTGCTGGACACCACCGACCGGCCCAACAGCACCGTCCCGGCCGGGCAGTCGTACGAGGGGGTGACCTTCAGCTCGGCGTCCCTCCTCGCGGACGAGAGCTCGCCCATCGCGGCCTCCCAGCCCAAACCCGACCGCAACGGCGTGTGGTTCGAGGGCACCGCCCACCTCGCCCTGGCCCTGCGGGAACGCTGCGCGAGTGGTGACGAACGGCGGGCCGCGCGCCTCATCGCCTCCATCGAGCGGGCCCAGGACCAGCTCGGCGCGGGCCAGACGGTCGGGGGCAAGGCCCTGCCCGAACGCTCAGGTGTGGTGTCGGCCAGCAGTCCCTTGGACACCGGTTTCGGCTTCGGCTACTACCCGTACCGGCACGTCGGCGCCACGGCCTGGTATCTGCTTGCGGCGGCCCGCGCCAATCCGCTGCGGGGACACTGAGCCGCCCCGGGCAGCTGCCCGGTCGCCGCGGAGGCCGCCGTCAGCCGCCGGCTGGGCGCTTCTGCTGCCCGCCGACGAACGCCAGGGCCTCCCGCGCAAGGGGTGACCAGTCCAGGGCGGACTCCGGGGAGAGAGCGAACCACTCCTTCATGGGGGTGCCCTTGTTGGCGTCGAAGTTGTCTCCCTCTTCCGCGTCGACCAGCGCGTCCACCCGCTCTTTGGGCAGCTTCACGACCAACTGCCCGCGGACGAGCATCGCGAAGATCTTGCCGTGCACCCGCAGCGCGCTCCGGCCGAAGCCGGAGCCGGAGCCGCCGGGAGGAGTGACCCCGGGAAGGCCCAGCAGCTCGCTCACAAGGTCGTCGAAACGCTCCTCGGCCGGCGTCATACGGCTCCTCCCGGGTTCTGCGGCGAGACCGCCACCCGGCCCACTGAATCACGCCGGCATCAGTGGCGCAGCCTGTCGAAGCGGAACGGTTCCAGGGCTTCGGGACGCCGGCCTGTGCAGACGTACTCGGTGAGTCGGCGCCACGGTGACCGGGCCCAGGGTGACGCCGAGCATGCCGTGTCCGGTGGCCACGAAGGCGTTGGCGTGGCCGGGGACGCGGTCGATGACCGGAAGGCCGTCGGGCAGGAAGGGGCGGCCACCGACCCACGGGTCGCGGATCAGGCCGACCAGGTCGTCCGGGTCGTCGAACCAGCGGCCCAGGTAGTGCCGGCTCGCGAGGGCGACGGCGACGACGCGGCGCCAGTCGAGACGGTTGTTGTTGCCGCTCAGCTCCATCGTGCCGCCGATCCGTGTCGTGCCGCCGATCGGTGAGGCGACGGCCCGGCGTTCGCCGAAGTACAGCGTGTGCCGGGGGGCGGGGTCCAGATCCACGGAGAAGCTGTAGCCCTTGCCCGCCTGGAGGGGCAGCGGGTGTCCCAGCGCGCCCAGGAGGCCGGCGGAGCGCATGCCGCCCGCGATCACGACGGCCTTGCACGGCATCTCGCCCAAGGTGGTGCGCACCGCCGCGACCTGGCTCCCCTGAATGCCCCTGCCGGTCCTGAAGCCCACCGCCTCCGCGTTCTCGTGGACCTTCACACCGGCCGCGGCCAGCGCCTGTCCGAGCCCGAGGGCGAATGCCTCCGGGTCGACCACCCCCTCCCCCTCCACGAGATACGCCGCGCGCACCCCGGACGACAGCGCGTCGTCGAGGAGCCGGGCCTCGTCCCCGGTGGTGACATCGTCGGGCAACGGGTAACGGCCGTCGGCCATCTCCCGTTGTACGGCGAGGTGATGGCGGGCCTCGGCCGGGGAGAGGAAGGCGTGGACCATGCCGGGGCGGGCACGCCGTTCCTGTGAGGCAGGGGCGGCACCTGCTACGGCCGTCCCGCTCCCGGCACCTCGACGGGCACCGCGAGCACCTGACCGGTTCCGGGGGCCACGATCTCGGTCTCGGTCATGCCCTGCCAGTGGGCCGCGGTGATGAACAGCGTGCGGCGGTCGCGTCCGCCGAGCACACAGGCGAAGGCTCCGCGGTCCAGCTCCACGGTCTCCAGGACGGTGCCGCCTTCCGCGACGCGCACGCACCGCCGGTTGGGCACGTCCGCGTACCAGACGGCGTTCTCCGCGTCGACGCAGATGCCGTCCGGGGCACCCTCGCCCAGATCGGCCCAGACGCGCCGGTGCGACAGGGTGCCGTCGGCCCCGATGTCGAAGGCGAGCAGTCGGCGGCGGTAGGAGTCGGCGACGATCAGGGTGGCGTCGTCGGCGGTCACCGCCATGCCGTTGGGAAAGGCGATGTCGTCCGCCACCTCGCGCACCGAGCCGTCGCGGCCGACCAGGTGGACTGAGCCGGGTTTGACGTCCTCCCCGGCCGTCGGGTCGAAGCCGACGCGGTTGACGTAGGCGTTGCCGCGGCCGTCCGCCACGATGTCGTTCCAGCCGGGTGCGCCGAGCTCGGCGTGTGTGACCAGGCTGCCGTCGGGGTCGCGGCGCAGCAGCCGCCCGTCCGCGGAGGAGACGATCAGCAGGCGGTCGTCGTCCGGGAGCCAGGCGGTGCACAGCGGGAGCGACGCCACCCGGGCGACGACCTCGCTGCGGCCGGTGAGGTCCACGGCGACGACCTCGCCTGCGGTCCAGTCGGAGAAGTACAGCCGGTCGCCGTGCCAGCGCGGTGACTCGACCAGGCCCCGGCCGGTGAGCAGCGTGGATACTCCGGTCATCGTCATCACAGCCCTTCTGCCGGGCCGGTCCGGCACCGGCCCTCCACCCTCCACACGAAGGTCGATCGGCGAAATCGACAACCTGGGCGAAAGAACTGGCCGATCATGCGGGCCTTCACCACGGGTCCTGGGCCTTCGCCGGAGGGGCCGAGGCCATCGTCCTGGCCGAGTCACCGGCCGAGGCCCGTGCCCTCAAGGCGGGCAGCCCCGACTACATCACGGTCAAGGACGGGCCGCCCGCGCCCGGCGACGCGGTCGATTCGCCGGCCCTGGTGCGCTCGCCCGACCTCGCCCGGCGCACGCTGGTGCAGAAGACCACGAGCGGTACGGTCGGAGCGCCGGCCGCCAGGGCCGCCCCGCTGCTGTTGTGCGCCGGCTTCACCGTGGCCGCGGCCACCGCCGGTGTCCTGCGTGCCGAGCGGGTCCAGCACGTGACCTTCGTGATCACCGGCCGGGACGGGCGCGCCGAGGAGGATCTCGTCTGCCACGGAGCGGGAGCACATAGCCCTGCGCCCCCGCCACGGCCACGGGACGTGAGCGTCAGGACGGCGCCGCGCCCCGGACCCGGGCCAGCACGTCACGGATCATCTCGGCGCTGATCATGAAGTGCTGCCGGGCGATCTGCTCCGCGCGCTCGGGCTCGCCGCCCGCGATGGCCTCATAGAGCGCCTTGTGGTCCTCGCCGCCGCGGTGGAAGTCGGCCCGTTCGCCCCTGCCCCAAGGCTCGACGGGGAAGCCGAGGCTGATCCGGGCGAGCAGGCCGCGGCTGAGCATGACGATCTGCGGGTTGCCCGTGGCGGCGCACACGGCCTGGTGGAAGGCGCTGTCCGCGCTCTGCTCGTCGCGCGGTGTGCGGGCGGAGAGGTACGCGGTCAGGGCGTCCCGCATGGTGTCGAGGTCCCGGGAGCCGCGGCGCCGGGCCGCCGTCGCGGCCACCATGCCCTCCACCAGCCCGCGCAGGTCGAAGAGCTGCTCGAACTCCTCCCAGCGGGGCACCAGGGTGTGCCGCACCGCGGCCGCCGTCGACTCGGTCCAGCTGTCGCGGACGTAGGCCCCGCCGTTGCGGCCGCGGCGGATCTCCACGACGCCGACGGCCTGCAGCCGGGCGATCGCCTCGCGCACGGTGGGCCGGCTGACCCGTAGCAGCTGGATCAACTCCCGTTCCACCGGCAGCCGTTCGCCCGGCAGGAAGTCACCGACGGCGATCGCGGTGAGCAGCCGGTCGCAGACCTCGTCGACGGCGGACGCGACACGCACCGGGCGCAGCTCGGGCGAGGGCGCGCCGCCGAGGAGGACACGGTCGAGCACCCGCGAGAACTCGCCTCCCGGTTCGGACGCCTCAGGTACGGATGTCAGCTCGTTCCCCCTTGTTCGCCGCTTCTGTTAACGCACACAGGCCACGTAAAAACGCCGTTACTTCTTGGCCCGGCCCCGCTAAAAGGTCTTGTGCGCTGACCATTTACCCAATCAGTATCTCACTCATCCGTCACACCCACCCCGTTTCAGCCAGCGGCCGACTCGTTCCGGCCGGTCTGGGAGGCTTCTTCGTGGCGATCCCCGAACCGAACCGCACCGGAACCGTCGACTTCAACGGCCATTCCACCTGGTACCGGATCACGGGCGAACCGGGCCGGACACCCCTGGTGGTCCTGCACGGCGGACCCGGCGCCGGCCACAACTACACGCTCAGCATCGCGAACATCGCCCAGCAGGGCCGCCAGGTGGTGCACTACGACCAGCTCGGCACCGGACTGTCCACCCATCTGCCCGACAAGGGCGCCGACTTCTGGACCGTCCAGCTCTTCCTCGACGAACTCGACAACCTCCTCAAGGTGTTGGGCATCGCCGACGGCTACCACCTGCTCGGCCAGTCCTGGGGCGGCATGCTGGCCGCCGAGCACGCCGTACGGCGACCGTCCGGACTGCGCGGCCTGGTCATCGCCAACTCCCCCGCGTCCATGGAGCTGTGGCTCAAGGCGGCGGCGGAACTGCGCGCCGAGCTGCCGCCGGAGGTCCAGCGCACCCTGCTCGCGCACGAGACCGCGGGAACCACCGACGACCCCGGCTACCGCGCCGCCGAGCAGGTCTTCAACGAGCGACACGTGTGCCGTCTGACGCCCAACCCGCCCGAAGTACAGGCCACTTGGGACAACATCGCGGCCGATCCGACCGTGTACCACACCATGAACGGGCCCAACGAGTTCCATGTCGTCGGCACGCTCAAGGACTGGTCCGTCATCGACCGGCTGCACCTGATCGACGCACCCACCCTGCTGGTGTCCGGCCGCCACGACGAAGCCACCCCCGAGACCCTGCGCCCCTTCGCCGACCACATCCCCGATGTGCGCTGGCACATGTTCGAGCACTCCAGCCATATGCCGCACGTCGAGGAGGAGGAGCTCTACCTCCGGGTCGTGGGCTCCTTCCTCGACTCCACCGACTGAGTCAACGGCCCTTTCCCTGTTGGGAGTTCATTGCGATGTCCCGCAGCACGAGACGGGGCGCGCTCGCCGCCGCCACCGTCGCCCTCGCCCTGACCGCCGCCGCCTGTTCGTCCTCCGACGGCGGCTCCTCCGACAACCCGGGCGCGTCCTCCTCCGGCTCCGGATCGTCCGCCTTCCAGCCGCAGCACAAGGGCGGCACCCTGAAACTGACCGCCCACGCGGCCGCCGGCACACTCGATCCACAGGTCAACTACACGCTCCAGTACTGGCAGTTGTACCAGTCGATGTACGACGGTCTGCTCGCGTTCAAGAAGGTCGGCGGACAGGAGTCGTTCACCGTCGTCCCGGACCTGGCCGCGGCGCTGCCGAAGGTGACCAACGGCGGCAAGACGTACACCTTCACCCTCCGCAAGGGCATCACCTTCTCCAACGGCAAGGCACTGACCACCGATGACGTGGTGGCGTCCTTCCAGCGCATCTTCAAGGTCTCCAGCCCCACCGCCGGCACCTTCTACAACGGCATCGTCGGCGCCGACGCCTGCATCAAGAAGCCCGCCTCCTGCACCCTGCCCAAGGGCGTGATCGGCGACGCGAAGACCAACACGGTCACCATCAACCTGACCGCCGCGGACCCCGAGTTCCCGTACAAACTGGCCGTCCCGCACGCCAGTGTCGTACCGAAGGACTCGCCCACGAAGGACGCCGGTACCAAGCCGCTGCCGTCGACCGGCCCGTACACGGCCGCCTCCTACGACCCGAACCGCGAGCTGAAGCTGGTGCGCAACCCGCACTTCAAGGAGTGGTCGCGGCAGGCGTCGCCGCAGGGCTACCCGGACGTCATCGACTACACCTTCGGGCAGACGGTCGAGTCCGAGGTCACCGCCGTCGAGAACGGCCAGGCGGACTGGATGTTCGACGCGCCGCCCACCGACCGGCTGAACGAGATGGGCACCAAGTACGCCTCCCAGACCCATGTGAACCCGCTGACCGCGTTCTGGTACGCGACGCTCAACGTCAACATGGCGCCGTTCAACAACAAGTTGGCGCGCCAGGCGATCAACTACGCCGTCGACCGGGCCGCCGTGGTGCGGCTGTACGGCGGCACCAACCTCGCCTCTCCCGCCTGCACGGTCCTGCCGCCGGGCTTCCCCGGACACGTCGACTCGTGCGACTACACCAAGGGCGGCGGCACGAGCTGGAAGGCCGCGGATCTCGCCAAGGCCAAGGAGCTGGTGAAGAAGTCCGGCACGGCCGGACAGGAGGTCGGCATCGTCGTGCAGGACGACGACGTCAACAAGTCCATCGGGCAGTACCTGCAGAGCCTGCTCACCCAGCTCGGCTACAAGGCGAAGCTCAAGCCGCTGTCGCCGAACATCCAGTTCACCTACATCCAGAACACCAAGAACAAGGTGCAGTTGGCGCTGACGTCCTGGTACCAGGACTATCCGGCGGCCTCGGACTTCCTCAACGTGCTGCTGTCCTGTGCCTCGTTCCACCCCGGCAGCGACTCGAGCATCAACATCTCCGGCTTCTGCGACAAGGGCATCGACGCGAAGATGCACGCGGCGCTGAAGGCCGCGCAGACCGACGAGAAGAGCGCCAACCAGCAGTGGGGCGCCATCGACCAGCAGCTCATGGGCGAGTCGCCGCTCGTCCCGCTGATCAACCCCAAGCTGGTCGACTTCACCTCGAAGCGGGTCGGCAACTACCAGTTCAGCAAGCAGTTCTACATGCTCGTCGGGCAGCTGTGGGTCAAGTGACCGGCGCCGAGCCCTTGTCGACCGCTGAGGCCCGGCGCTCGCCGGGCCCCTGGCGGACGGCCGCCGCCGACCTGGTGCGCAACAGGTCGGCGCTCGCCGCGGCCGTCGTCCTGCTGATCGTCGTCGTGGCCACCCTGTGCGCGCCGCTGTACGCGTCCCACATCGCCCACACCGACCCGTTCCAGTCCCATGTCTCCGGCACCACGGTCGTCGACGGCAGGACCGTGCCGGTGCTCACCCCGAGCAGCACCGGCCTCGGCCTCGGCGTCACACCCATCGGCCCGACCTGGGACCCCGCCCACTACTTCCTCGGCGCCGACAACCAGGGCCGCGACGTCATGGCCCGCCTGCTCTACGGCGGCCGTACGAGTCTGTTCATCGGAGTCACCGCGGCCCTGCTCACCTGCGTCGTCGGTACGGCCGTCGGGGTGGTCGCCGGGTATGCGGGCGGCGTCGTCGACTCCGTCATCTCCCGGGTCCTGGACGTCATCTGGGCGTTCCCGGTGTACCTGCTGGCCATCTGTCTGTCGGTGGTGCTGCTCACCAACGGGCTCAGGCTGGGCCCGCTCACCGTCGACGCGGGAAGCCTCTGGCTGCCCGTCGCGATCATCGCGGCGATCTATGTCCCGTACATCGCACGGCCGTTGCGCGGTCAGGTGCTGGTGCTGCGCAACAAGGAGTTCATCCACGCGGCCGTCGGCTCCGGCGCGCCCACCGCGCGCATCCTGCGCCGCGAGGTGCTGCCGAACGTGCTGCCCACGGCGATCGTCTTCGTCCCGCTGATGACCGCGCTGGCCATGCTCACCGAGTCGGCGCTGTCCTTCCTGTCGGTCGGCGTGCAACCGCCCGACGCCAGTTGGGGCACGATCATCGAGGACGGCCTGGGCCTGCTCTACACCCGCCCCACGGTGACGATCGCCCCCGGCCTGCTGATCGCGCTGACCACGGCGGCCCTCAACGTCCTGGGCGACGGGGTGCGCGACGCCCTCGACCCGGGCGCCCGGCTGCGCGGAGGGGTGTGACACGCATGGTCTCCTTCGCCCTCAAGCGGTTCGCCTCGGCGCTGCTGGTGATGTTCGCGATCAGCGTCCTGGTGTTCCTGATCTTCTTCGCCACTCCGGGAGTCGATCCCGCGGCACGTATCGCGGGCCGCAACGCCGACCCCGCCACCCTCGCCCAGGTGCGGCACTCCTTCGGCCTCGACCGCCCGATGCCGATCCGCTATCTGCTGATGATGCGTCACCTGCTCGTCGACCGCGACCTGGAGTCCTTCGTCAACCGCGGCGCCCGGGTCATCCCGCAGATCGTGCAGGCCACCCCGGTGACCCTGTCGCTGGTCGTGGGCGCCGCGGTGATCTGGATGGTCGCCGGCATCCTCATGGGCACCGCCGCCGCGACCCTGCGCGGCAAGGCCGCCGACCCGCTGATCATGCTGGTGGGCGTGGTCGGCGTCTCGCTGCCCGCCTATTGGCTGGGTGAGGTCGTCAACCTCATCACCCAGAAGCAGCTGCACGGTTCGGTCTTCTCCTGGGTGCCGCCGCCCGGGTACGTCGGTCTGGGCCAGGACCCCGGCCAGTGGGCGCTGCACATGCTCTTCCCCTGGCTGACCCTGGCCCTGCTGTACGCCGGGATCTACGCCCGCCTCCTGCGCGGCGAGGTGATCACCGCCCTCAACGAGGACTACGTCCGCACGGCCCGCGCCAAGGGCCTGTCCGAGCGCCGGATCCTGCTGCGCCACGCCCTGCGCTGCTCACTCATCCCGATCGTGTCGCTGTTCGGCCTGGACTTCGGCGCCCTGGTGGGCGGTGCGGCACTGCTCACCGAGGTGGTCTTCGGCCTGCCCGGCATCGGCAAGCTCACCTACGACGCCCTGCAGAACCTCGACCTGCCCGTGATCATGGGGACCGTCCTGTACGCCGCCTTCTTCGTGGTCCTCGCCAACGCCCTGGTGGACATCCTGTACGCGCGACTCGACCCGAGGGCCCGCCATGCCTGAACCCCTGCTGGACGTACGCGACCTGCGGGTCTCCTTCCGCACCCGCACCGGCCCGGTCACGGCCGTCGACGGTCTCTCCTTCACCGTCGCACCGGGCGAAGTCCTGGGTGTGGTGGGTGAGTCGGGCTCCGGCAAGAGCGTGTCGATGCTGGCCGTGCTGCGCCTGCTGGCCAACCCCAACGTCACGGTGTCGGGCGAGGTCCACTTCCGCGGACGGGACTTGCTCGCCCTTCCCGACAAGGAGATGCGGGCGATACGAGGCCGAGAGATCGCCATGGTCTTCCAGGACCCGATGACCGCGCTGACCCCGGTGTACACGGTCGGCTGGCAGATCGCCGAGCAGATACGGGCGCACGAGCAGGTCTCCCGCAAAGCGGCCGAGGCCCGCGCGGTGCAGCTGCTCTCCGACGTCGGCATCCCCGACGCTGCCTCCCGGGTGAACGCCTATCCGCACGAGTTCTCCGGTGGCATGCGCCAGCGCGCGGTCATCGCGATGGCTCTCTCCTGCGGCCCCGCGCTGCTCATCGCCGACGAACCGACGACCGCGCTGGACGTCACCGTCCAGGCCCAGATCCTCGACCTCATGAGGGAGTTGAACGCGGGCGGTGCGGCCGTCGTCCTCATCACGCACGACATGGGCGTGGTCTCCCAGATCGCCGGCCGGGTCCTGGTGATGTACGGCGGCCGGGCGGCCGAGGAGGGCCCGCGCCGGGCGGTGTTCCACGGCCCCCGGCACCCCTACACCTGGGGTCTGCTGGACTCGGTGCCCCGCGTCGGCGGCCCCCGGTTGCGGCGACTGCCCACCATCGCGGGCATGCCGGTCTCCCCCGGCGCCCTTCCGCGGGGGTGCGCGTTCGCACCGCGCTGCCTGCTGCGTCACGAGCGGTGCGAGGAGCGCCCCGCGCTCTCCGGCGACACCCATCGCGACGCCTGCTGGCTGCCGCCGGACGACCGCGCGGCACTGCGCCTGACGGCACGGGCGGCATCGAGCGGCCCGGCGGGCACGGATCCGGAGGCCGCGGCGAGCGGCCCGGCGGACATCAACACGGAGGCGGCGTCGTGACGGCACAGGACATCGTGGCAGTGAACGAGGAGGCGCCTCCTGCGGGCGATGTCCTGCTGCGCGCCACGGACGTCACCAAGCACTACCCGCTCTCCCGGCGCCGCAAGGTCCTGCGCGCCGTGGACGGAGTCTCGCTCGACGTCCGCACCGGGGAGACCCTCGGCATCGTCGGCGAGTCGGGCTGCGGCAAGTCCACCCTGGGTCGCTGCCTGGTCCGGCTGACCGAACTCACCGGTGGCCGGGTCGAGTTCGACGGGCAGGACATCAGCACCCTGTCCACGCGCCGACTGCGCCCCGTACGCCCGGGCATGCAGCTGGTCTTCCAGGACCCGCAGGCCTCGCTCAATCCCCGCCGCCGCGCCGGGGACATCGTGGCCGAGCCCCTGCTGGTGCACCGCTACGGCGACGCCGCCGCGGTCCGGCACCGGGTCGCCGAGCTCTTCGACGTCGTGGGACTGGCCACGGCGCATCTGGACCGCTATCCGCACGAGTTCTCCGGCGGCCAGCGGCAACGCATCGGAATCGCCCGGGCGTTGGCCACGAACCCGAAACTGATCGTCGCCGACGAGCCGGTGTCCGCGCTCGACGTGTCGATCCAGGCCCAGGTGCTGAACCTGTTCGCCGACCTCCAGGAGGAGTTCGCGCTCACGTACGTATTCATCGCGCACGACCTCGGCGTGGTCCGCCATGTGTCGGACCGGATCGCCGTCATGTACCTCGGCGAGATCGTCGAACTCGCCGATGCGGAGGCCCTGTTCGAGGCCCCGGCCCACCCCTACACCCAGGCGCTGCTGTCCGCGGTGCCGGACATCGACGACGGCAGCACGGCGGCCGCACCGCCCCGGGAACGCATCGTGCTCACCGGCGAGGTGCCCAACCCGGTGGACAAGCCGACGGGTTGCCCCTTCCGCACCCGCTGCCCGTACGCACGCGAACGCTGCGCGGTAGAGCGCCCCGGGCTCGCGCCGACGCCCGCGGGACGCCACGTCGCCTGCCACTACCCACTGATCGGGTGACCGCCCGCCGAGCCGACAAGCATCCACAGACGATGACAGAACCCACCAGGTCTCCTCGACCGACTATCCGGCCTTGCGGCCGACTCCCACATACACCCAGTACTCCTTCGGGTTGTCCGGGATCACGTCGTCCGGGTCCGGGCGCCACAGGGGGAGGTGGACCAGGCCTGGTTCCACGAGGTCGAAGCCGGTGAAGAGTTCGAGGATCTCGTCGTGGGAGCGGGTGATGACCGGCGAGGTGGCCCTGGACCGGTACAGCTGGCCCACCGCCGCGGCCTTGTCCGGGCGGTCCTGGTTCGTGCCGTGCGACATCGCCAGGTAGCTGCCCTCCGGCAGGACGTCCCGGAAGGCGGCCACCAGGCCGGCGGGGTCCTCCTCCGCTGTGACGAAGTGCAGGATCGCGTTCATGAGTACGGCGACCGGCTGCTCGAAGTCGATCAGCTTGCGCACCTGCGGCGAGGCCAGGATGTCGGCCGGCCGCCGGATGTCGGCGTCGACGATGTCCGCGTCCGGGTTGCCGGCGAGCAGCGACGCGCTGTGCGCCACGGCCACCGGGTCGTTGTCGACGTAGACCACCCGGGCTCCCGGGCTGACCGCCTGCGCCACCTCGTGGACGTTGCCCTGGGTGGGGATGCCCGAGCCGAGGTCGAGGAACTGCCGTACCCCGGACTCGACCAGGAAGCGCACGGCCCGGCCGAGGAAGGCGCGGTTCGCCCGGGCCAGGGTGCGCGCCTGGGGCTCGATGGCCGTGATGGCGGCCACCGCCTCCCGATCGATGGCGAAGTGGTGCTCGCCGCCCAGCAGGGCGTCGTACACACGGGCGACGCTCGCCCTGTCCGGATCGGTCCCTGGCGGGAAACCTTCACTCTCGGGCACTGCAACTCCCTTTTGGACCAGGGGCCTTGACGCGACATCATATAGTTGCCGACGACACACGGCGAGCCACCCTCATCGCCGTGCGCCCGGAGCCCCCCACCCGGAAAGGCACGACCCCTGCGGAACGAACCGCGCAGCCGCACCGACACACCCCCCGCCGCACTGCCCTCGCCCCGCCGGTCGGCCTTCTCCCCCGCCGCCGACGCCATCGGCTCGGAACTCGACCTGGGGCTGACCGGCAGCCATGTCGTGCACGCGCTGACCCCCGGCTTCTGCGACGCGGCCTCGATCTATCTGCTGGAGCGCTGGCTGCGCGACGAGAACCTGTACGCCGTCGCGGACCCGCCCCAGATAGAGGCGCGCCGTCTGGCGCTGCGCATCGGCATGGACGCGGTGGAGGACTGGGAGGGCGTACTCCCGGTCGGCGAGGTGATCGTCTTCCCGCGCGAGACGCCGTACGCGCGTGCGCTCGCCGCCGGGCATGCGCAGCTGCTCGACACGATCGACCCGCACACCTCCCAGCGGCTGTCGGCCTCCGGGGGCGGTGACGCCCGGGTCGAGGACCTGCTGCACGTGTCGTCCTTTCTCGTCGTCCCACTGCAACTGCGCGGCACCGCGGTCGGGTTCGTCGCCTGCTCGCGCACCCCGGACCGGGCCCCCTTCCGGCCCGCGGACGTCGTCGCCGCGGAGGCGCTGGGCGCACGCGCCGCCACGGCCCTGGACAACGCGCGCCGCTACGAGCGCGAGCGCCGCACCGCCCTGGCGATCCGGGGCAGCCTGCTGCCGGGCACGGCGCAGGAGGTCGAGGGCTGCCGCATCGCGCACGGCTGTCTGCCCGCCGGGCAGGGCAACATCATCGGCGGTGACTGGTTCGACGTGCTGAAACGGCCGGGTGACCGGGTCAGTCTGGTCGTCGGGGACGCCATGGGGCACGGCCCGGAGTCGGCCGTCGCGATGATCCAGCTGCGCACCGCCGTCCGCACCCTGGCCACCCTCGACATCCCGCCGGCCGATCTCATACGGCGCCTCGACGCACTCGCCTGCGACACCCCGGGGGCGTCGTTCGCGACCTGCATGTACGCCGAGTGGGATCCCCGGCGGCACACCTGCACCCTGGTGGGGGCCGGCCACCCGCCCCCGCTGCTGCGCGGCCCCGACGGCCGGACCGCGCCGGTCGCGCTCACCGGTCCGGGCCTGCCCCTGGGACTGGGCACGGGCAGCTACGAGGCGACCGTGCTGACCGTGGACGAACCCGCACTCCTCGTGCTCTACAGCGACGGCCTGGTCGAGTCCCGGGACGCCGACATCGACCAGGAGATCATCCGCCTCGCGCGCGCCCTGGACACGGCGGCCGCCCAGTCCGCGGCCGCCGGCGAGCAGGAACCGCTGCAGTCCCTGTGCCGGCGGCTGCTGAGCACCCCTTCCGCAGCGGCCGCCGCCGACGACCGCACCCTGCTGCTCGCCGAGCTGACGCCCCGAAAGGGCTGAAGCCCGCCCCTCCCCAGGCAGGCCCTCAGGCCGTCAGATGCGCCCACACGGCATTGCCACCGGTGAGTCTGGACCGGTCGACTCCCCAGCTGTCCGCGATCTCCCCCACGATGAGCAGTCCGCGGCCGCTCTCGTCGTCGGGGCACGGCTCGCAGCGGGGCAGGCCGCGGTCGCTGCGGTCGTGGTCGTGGATCTCGAGGCGCAGGCACCGTTCGGTGATGAGCCCGATGCCGCACAGGATCCGGGCGCTGAGCGTGTGCCGCACGGCGTTGGTGGCCAGCTCCGACACGAGCAGGACGGCGTCCGCGCACAGGTCGCCCGGCAGGCGCCAGGCGCTCAGCCGCGCGCCGACGGAGCGGCGGGCGACCTTGATGCTGGAGCGGTGCGGCGGCAGTTCGAGCCAGTGGGTGCGCTCCGGGTCCGGGGCGTCTAAGAGCTGCGGCGAGGAAGTCGTGTGGGGGGACACGCAGTTGCCTTCCGTGGGGAGCGGGGCGCGCAGTGACCGTCGAAGCGATTCACACACGTAACTATGCTCTCAGGGCAGTTCAAGCTGCAACCAGCTGCCTGATAATTTCATGGAGCCGGTATCTGTCCGTCCGCATCGTCAAGTCGCTTTCAGTAGTGGCTCGGTGACGGCGACTCAGGAGGTAGGGCGTGGTGAACGAAGGCCGGTCGGGCGCGGGCAACAGCCCCAGCGCACCTACCGTTCTCCGCATGATCCTCGGCCGGCGGCTGCAGGAGCGGCGCCAGGACGCGGGTCTGACGCTGGACGACGCGGCCAGGGCCCTGCGGGTGACCTCCTTGACCATCCGGCGCCTGGAGAAGGCCGAGGTCGGCCTCAAGCCCCTGTACGTGGACAAGCTGCTGGAGACGTACGGGGCCGACCGGCAGGAGATCGACGAGTTCGTCGCCCTCGCCGAGCGGGCCAACGAGCCCGGCTGGTGGCATGTGTACCGCGATGTGCTGCCGAGCTGGTTCAGCGGCTATGTGAGCCTGGAGTCCGGGGCGACGACGCTGCGCACCTACGAGCCGCACTATGTGACCGGGCTGCTGCAGACCCACGACTACGCGCGCGAGGTGCTGCGCGGCGGCTTCCCGGGCGGCAGCGAGGAGGACCTGGAGCGGCGGGTGGATCTGCGGCTGCGCCGCCAGGGCCTGCTGGAGGGACCCGATGCGCCCACGCTGTGGGTGGTGCTCGAGGAGACGGTGCTGCACCGGGTGGTGGGCGGCCCCGAGGTGATGCGGGAGCAGATCGACCGGCTCCTGGAGGTCTCGGAGCTGGAGCACGTCAGCGTCGACGTCGTGCCGTTCTCCGCGGGCGCCCACGTCGGCGCGTGCGCCCCCTTCACCTACTTCCGGTTCAAGGAGCCCGAGCTGCCCGACATCGTCTACAGCGAGATCCTCTCCGGCGCCATGTACCTGGACCAGCGCTCGGACGTGGCGGCCCATCTGGAGGCGCACAACCGCATGTCCCTGCTGACCTCGGACACGGACAGCAGGGCGCTCCTGAACCGCATGCGAAAGGAGTACTCATGACAGGCGCCGACAGCGTTGTCCACGGCGTCTACAACGGCATGCCGGCCTCGGACCTCGGCGAACAGGGCTGGGAGTCTCCGTGGAGCGGCCCCAACGGGGGCCAGTGCGTGCAGACGAAACAGCTCGCCGACGGCCGGGTGGCCCTGCGGCAGTCGACCGACCCCGCAGGACCCGCGCTGATCTACACCCCGGAGGAGATCACCGCGTTCGTCGCGGGAGTCAAACGAGGTCTCGCCGATCATCTGACGGCCCTGTACCCCCCACGCCCACCGAAAGGGACAGCATGACCAACTCGCACGCCGCGCGGGACATCGACACCAGCAGGCCCCACTCCGCCCGGATGTACGACTACTACCTCGGCGGCAAGGACCACTTCGAGGTCGACAAGCAGGCCGCGGAGACCGTCGCCTCGGCCTACCCGGCCATCTTCGTGTGCGCCCGTGAGAACCGGGCGTTCATGCACCGCGCCACCCGCGTGCTCGCCCAGGAGCACGGCATCCGGCAGTGGCTGGACATCGGCACCGGCATCCCCACCGAGCCGAACCTGCACCAGGTGGCCCAGTCCGTGGTCCCCGAGGCCAGGGTGGTCTACGCGGACAACGACCCGCTCGTCCTCAAGTACGCCGAGCGCCTGATGCGCAGCACGGCCCAGGGCCGCACCACCTACATCGAGGCGGACGTCAACGACCCGGCGTCGCTGCTGGACTCCCCCGCCCTGGCCGAGGTCCTGGACCTGAACCAGCCGGTGGCCCTGTCCCTCAACGCCCTGATGCACTTCGTGACGGACGCGCAGGACCCGTACGGCATCGTGGACCGTCTGCTGGCCGTCCTGCCCTCGGGCAGCGCGCTGGCCCTGAGCCACTGCACGCCCGACTTCGACCCGGCGACCTGGCAGAAGGTCACCGACATCTACACCAATGCGGGCACGCCGGTGCAGTTCCGCTCGAAGGACGACGTCGCCAAGTTCTTCAGCGGCCTGGACCTGCTCGAGCCCGGAATCGCGGTCGGTCACCGCTGGCGCCCGGACGGCGAGCCCGACGCCACGGACGCCGAGGTCAGCCTCTGGACCGGGGTGGGCATCAAGCCGTAACCGCGACGTTTCGCGGGTGCCGGACGGCCCCGGGCCCAGTGGCTCCGGGACCGTCCGGCGGCTGGTACGGGGATCAGGGCTGGACGGGCCGGCCGCGTCCCCAGGCCCAGGCGAGACGGTCCGCGCCGGACTGGTTGGTGGTGGCCAGCCACGGGCGGGAGGCGTCGCCGACGAGCTTCTGCATCGAGTAGATGTCGTCGGTGCGCAGGCCCGGCCAGTACACGGAGCCCATCTTCAGCTCGCGGGCGGTGTCCGTCTCGGCCTGGATGAAGTTGACGTAGTTGTCGTCGGGCGCCGGCTTGTTGTAGTTCAGGCCCGTGGTCATCGGGGCGCCGAACTCGTCGATGACCGTACGGCTCGCGCAGTCGCCGATGCGCTCCTTGAGGTCGGCGGTCCACTGGTCGTAGGTGGCGTACGACTTCCAGAAACCGTAGTGGTGCAGCGACAGGTAGGTGCCCGTCAGCCGCGGGTCGGCGCAGACCGAGGTGACGTGGTCGTTGTAGCCGGCGCCGCTGACGAAGACCCGGCCCCGCGGGAGGGAACCGTACGTCGCGAGCCACTTGGCGGCGATGTCGGCCCACTGGGTGTCGGTGTAGCCGTGGGGCTCGTTCATCGGCTCGAAGTAGACGTTCGTGTTGCCCTTGTAGGCCTTGACGACGGTGTTCCACATCGGCCAGTAGGTGGCCTCGTCGTCGATGAAGCCGTCCTTCTGGGCGCCCGTGCCCTCCCAGTACGACAGGATCACCTTGAAGCCCTTGGCCGTCGCCGCGTCGATCACACCGCGGTACGACTTCCAGTAGGAGCCGTTCACGGTGTACGGGTTGATGGGCAGGCGGACGGTGTTGGCACCGAGGTTGGCGCGGAACGCGGAGATCACCCGGCTCGCCTTGGTGTACGTCTGGGCGTAGGTGTCGGAGAGCGACAGACCGGACAGGACCACGGGGTCGTCGGCGTAGTTGTCGCGCGGGTCGGCCCAGTTGACGCCCTTGAACTGGGTGGTGTCCGTCTTCGGCGCGGCGGAGGCGGGGCTGCCGGTGAGGGTCGCGCCGCTGACCGCGGCGATCGCGAGCGCCGCGCAGGCGGCACGCAGCCGGGGAGCGAGGCGTGTGGTGGGGGTCTTGCGCATCGACGTGGCCTTTCGGGAGGTGGCGGCTCGGCACCCCGCATGTTTACGTAAACATCTGCTGTTGTCGGCAACGGATGTTTACGTAAACTCGGCGGCGCCGGAATCGTGGCATCCGCCCCAGCGGCCGTCAAGGCTCCTCACGCGTAACATCCGGTGCGTCGCGCAACAGGTCGGGCACCCGAGGGAGGCGCCAGTGGTGGAACGGGGCAGCACCGGCGTTCCGGGCGGACGCCGCAAGCAGCGGGTCTCCATGGCCGATGTCGCCAAGCGGGCCGGCGTGTCCTCCCAGACGGTCTCGCGGGTCTCCAACGGCTATCCCGGGGTGATCAGTTCGACCCGGGAGCAGGTGCTCTCGGCCATGCGGGATCTGGGCTACCGGCCCAACAGCGCGGCGCGCGCCCTGCGCTACGGCCAGTTCAACACCATCGGCGTGATCCTCTTCAGCCTCTCCTCGACGGGCAACAGCCGTACCGTGGAGGCGATCGCCACCCATGCCGCGGCCGAGGGTTATGCGATCACCCTGATCCCCATCGACGTCCCCACTCAGGACAACGTGCTGGGCGCGTTCACGCGCATGGGAGAGCTGGCCGTCGACGCCGTGATCGTCATCATGGAGATCCATCTGCTGGACACCGGCACGGTGCAACTGCCGCCCGGCGTGCACGTCGTCGTGGTGGACTCCGACGCCGGCGACCGCTACAGCGTGGTCGACACCGACCAGGCCGACGGCACCCGCAAGGCCGTCGGCCACCTGCTCGACCTGGGCCACCACACCGTCTGGCACGTGACAGGACCGGAGACGTCCTTCGCCGGTCAGCGCCGCACCCAGGCCTGGCGCACGGTCCTCGAGGAGGCGGGACGCCCGGTGCCGCCTCCCCTGCACGGCGACTGGTCGGCCGAGTCCGGTTACGCGGCCGGCCTCGCGCTCGCCGAACAGCCCGACTGCACGGCCGTGTTCGCCTCCAACGACCAGATGGCGCTGGGGCTGCTGCGCGCCTTCCACGAGCGCGGTCTGCGGGTGCCCGCGGACATCAGCGTCGTCGGCTTCGACGACATCCCCGACGCCGCCTTCTTCGTGCCGCCCCTGACCACCGTCCACCAGGACTTCGCGGAGGTCGGCCGCCGCTGCGTCCAGGACGCCCTCCGGCAGATCCGCACCCGCGGCGACTCCAAGCCCGGCACCGATCTCGTCCCGACCACCCTGGTCGTCAGGCACAGCACCGCGCCCCCACCGGACCGGCGTCGATGACTGTGCCGTTGCGCACAACACCGACGAACCCGGGCCCGCCGACGCAGCCGGGCCGCTGCCCGCGTGCTACAAGGCAGGTCATGGAGATCGAACCGGTCACCCCGTCCACCCCGCGGCCGGTACGCAGGCCGACGCTGGTGCAGGGCTGGCACGAACTGACCTTCCTGCACTGGCCGGTGGAACCGGAGCGCGTGGACCCTCTGCTGCCTTCCGGGACCCGGCCCGACACTCTCGACGGGGTCACCTACGTCGGCCTGGTTCCGTTCCTGATGCGCGGCGTGGGCCTCGGTCCGGGGCCCGGTCTGCCGTATCTCGGAACGTTCTGCGAGACGAACGTACGGCTGTACTCGGTGGACGAGCGGGGCCGCCGCGGTGTCGTGTTCCGCTCCCTGGACGCGACCCGGCTGCTGCCCGTGCTGGTGGGGCGGCTGGGCGTGCGGCTGCCCTATGTGTGGTCGGCGATGCGGCTGCACCGCGCGAACGACAGGATCACCTACACCTGCCGCCGCGGACGGTCCGCAGCGCGCGGCCCCAGAAGCCGGGTCGTGGTGCGACCCGGCGCGCCCATAGCGCGGCCCACACCGCTGGAGCTGTTCCTCACCGCCCGCTGGGGCATGCACGTCCCGTGGCACGGCCGCACGGTGCACCTGCCCAACGAGCACGCGCCCTGGCCGCTGCACCGGGCCGAACTTCTCGACCTGGACGACGAGTTGATCACGGCGGCCGGTCTGCCCCGGATGACGGACGCGCCGATCAGCGTGCTCTACTCGCCGGGCGTCTCGGTCCGGTTCGGGACACCGTCGGCCGCCTGCTGAAACGCAGTTCGACTGGCGCCTGCCGTCCGGAGCGGCCGCGCCGTTCGACGTGGTGGACCTCGCCGAGCTCGCCGAGGACGGCCGTATTGCCACGCTGCGCATCGTGTACGACACCGTGGACGTGCGTCCGGCGTTCGAACGCGAGACCGGCAGTTCGTGGCGGCCCACCCCGGATCAGAGCTGACGGGCTGCTGTCCACCCGGGCACCACGTGCGTCTCCATCTCGCACACGGCGGGCAGAGCGGTCAGGAATCGAGAAGCGCCGACCCCCCGGCCACACCTAGCGTGACAGGCGTGATCCGACGCCTCGTTCCCTCCGCCTTCCGCCCGGTCCTGGCCCACCGATTGTTCCGGCGGCTGTTCCTCGGCTTCGCGGTCTCCTGCCTCGGCGACGGCATGAGCTTCGTCGCGGTGGCGTGGCTCGCCATCGAGCTCGCGCCGCAGTCCGGTGCGGGGCTGTGGGTCGGCGGCGCGGTCGCCGCGTACACCCTGCCGGGCGTGCTCGGCGCGCTCCTGCTCGGCCGCAGGCTGCGCCGGGTGCCCGCCAGGCGGCTGCTGATCGCCGACAGCGTGGTGCGTGGTGTGTTCCTCGGCGCCGTACCGCTCGCCTGGTTCGCCGGGCTGCTCACGCCGTCGCTGTACGTCGTGCTGCTCGCGGTCTCGTCGCTGCTGCACGCCTGGGGCAGCGCGGGCAAGTACACGCTGCTCGCCGAGCTGCTGCCGGACGAGCAGCGGCTGGCCGCGAACACCCTCGTCGGCTCGCTCGACTTCGCCGCCACGATCGCCGGGCCGGCCCTCGCCGGGGTGCTGGTCACCTACGCGAGCTCCGCGCTCGTACTGGGCCTGGACGCGCTCACCTACGTCTTCCTCGCCGTGCTCGTCGTGCGCACCCGGCTGCCGGAGTCGGGGCAGGTCTCCCCCGTCGACGGGCCGGCCGCCCGCGGCGGGCTCGCGCTGCTGCGCTCCCGTCCCGAGCTGCTCGGACTGTTGGCCCTCACCTGGTTCTTCAACTTCCTCTACGGCCCGGTCGAGGTCGCCCTGCCGCTGCACGTGACCGAGGACCTGCACGCGCCCGGCACCCTGCTCGGCCTGTACTGGATGCTGTTCGGCCTCGGGGCCGTGCTCGGCTCGCTGGCGGTCGGCGCGCTGCGGCGGCTGCCGCTGTGGCCCGTGACGGTCGGCATCGTGACGGCCTGGGGGCTCGTGCTGGTGCCGTTCGGGACCGATGCGCCGACGGCCGTCACCGTCGCGTGCTTCACGCTCGGCGGCGCGATCTACGGTCCGTTCGTCGCGCTGTCGGTGACGCTGATGCAGGCCAAGTCGCCCCCGCAGCATCTGGCGGCGATGCTCGCGGCCCGCAGCGCGGTGCTCCTCACCGCGTCGCCGCTCGGCACGGCGCTCGGCGGACCGCTCACCGCGGCGCTGGGCCCGCGCGCGACGCTCGGCGGCTCGGGCCTCGCGACCGTGGCACTCGGCGCCGTCGCCTGCGTCCTGCTCCAGGCCCGCCGCAGCAACCGATCAGGAATCGAGAAGCGCGCCCTCGTGAGCCGCGGCTAACGTGACCGCAGAACGACGACTCCCGCGCCCGCCCGGCCCGACCCATGGAGAGACGATGACCACGGCGAAGAGGACGAACGCGCAGGTGCCCGCGCTGCACGCGGCAGACAGCCACGACATGATCCGCGTGCACGGCGCGCGCGAGAACAACCTCAAGGACGTCAGCATCGAGATCCCGAAGCGCCGGCTGACGGTCTTCACGGGTGTCTCCGGCTCGGGCAAGAGCTCGCTGGTCTTCGACACGATCGCCGCGGAGTCGCAGCGCCTGATCAACGAGACCTACAGCGCCTTCGTGCAGGGCTTCATGCCCAGCCTGTCGCGGCCCGAGGTCGACGTACTGGACGGTCTGACCACCGCGATCTCCGTCGACCAGCAGCGGATGGGCGCCGACCCGCGCTCCACGGTCGGCACCGCCACCGACGCCAACGCGATGCTGCGGATCCTGTTCAGCCGCCTCGGCAAGCCCTACGTAGGGCCGCCCGGGGCGTTCGCCTTCAACGTTCCCTCGGTCTCCGCGGCGGGTGCCATCTCGGTGGGCGGCGGCGCCAAGCAGAAGGTCACCTTCAACAAGGTGGGCGGCATGTGCCCGCGCTGCGAGGGCCGCGGCTCGGTCTCCGACCTGGACCTGACCCAGCTCTACGACGACAGCAAGTCGATCAACGAGGGTGCGTTCACCATCCCCGGCTACACCGGCGGCGGCTGGAACTCCCGGCTGTACGCGGAGTCCGGCTTCTTCGACCCGGACAAGCCGATCAGCAGGTTCACCAAGAAGGAACTGCACGACCTGCTGCACCGGGAGCCGACCCGGATGAAGATCGCGGGCATCAACATGACCTACGAGGGTCTGATCCCGCGCATCCAGAAGTCGATGCTCTCCAAGGACAAGGAGGCGATGCAGCCGCACGTGCGGGCCTTCGTGGAGCGTGCGGTCACCTTCACCGTCTGTCCCGAGTGCGCGGGCACCCGGCTCGCCGAGCACGCCCGCTCCTCGAAGATCGAGAAGATCTCGATCGCGGACGCCTGCGCGATGGAGATCAGGGATCTGGCCGACTGGGTGCGCTCACTCGCGGAGCCGTCGGTGGCGCCCCTGCTCACCTCGCTGCAGCAGACCCTCGACTCGTTCGTCGAGATCGGTCTCGGCTACCTCTCGCTGAACCGGCCCGCCGGCACGCTCTCCGGCGGTGAGGCGCAGCGCGTGAAGATGATCCGCCACCTCGGCTCCTCCCTCACCGACGTCACCTACGTCTTCGACGAGCCGACCGCGGGCCTGCACCCGCACGACATCCAGCGGATGAACGGCCTGCTGCTGCGGCTGCGGGACAAGGGCAACACCGTGCTCGTCGTGGAGCACAAGCCGGAGGTCATCGCGATCGCGGACCACGTGGTCGACCTCGGCCCCGGCGCCGGCACGGCGGGCGGCACCGTCTGCTACGAGGGCCCGCTCGACGGGCTGCGCGGCAGCGACACCGTCACCGGGCGCCATCTGGACGACCGCGCGAAGCTCAAGGACGGGGTGCGCGAGTCCACCGGCACCCTGGAGATCCGCGGCGCCACGGCGAACAACCTGCGCGAGGTCGACGTCGACATCCCGCTCGGTGTGCTCGCCGTCATCACCGGCGTCGCGGGATCCGGCAAGAGCTCGCTCGTGCACGGGTCGATCCCCGAGGAGCTCGGGGTCGTCTCGGTCGACCAGAGCCCGATCCGGGGTTCACGGCGCAGCAACCCGGCGACGTACACCGGTCTTCTCGAACCGATCCGCAAGGCCTTCGCCAAGGCCAACGGCGTCAAGCCCGCGCTGTTCAGCGCCAACTCCGAGGGTGCCTGCCCGACCTGCAACGGCGCGGGCGTCATCTACACCGACCTGGGCATGATGGCCGGGGTCGCCAGCACCTGCGAGGACTGCGAGGGCAAGCGGTTCGACGCCTCGGTCCTCGAATACCGGCTCGGCGGCCGGGACATCTCCGAGGTGCTCGCGATGCCGGTCTCCGAGGCCCTGGAGTTCTTCGCCGAGGGCGAGGCCCGCACCCCCGCCGCGCACAAGATCCTGGAGCGTCTCGCGGATGTCGGGCTCGGCTATCTCACCCTGGGGCAGCCGCTCACCACGCTCTCCGGCGGTGAGCGCCAGCGCCTGAAGCTGGCCACGCACATGGGCGACAAGGGCGGCGTCTACGTCCTCGACGAGCCGACCACCGGCCTCCATCTCGCCGACGTCGAGCAACTCCTCGGTCTGCTGGACCGGTTGGTGGACTCCGGCAAGTCCGTGATCGTCATCGAGCACCACCAGGCGGTCATGGCGCACGCCGACTGGATCATCGACCTCGGCCCCGGCGCCGGCCACGACGGCGGCCGCATCGTCTTCGAGGGCACCCCGGCCGACCTGGTGGCGGCCCGCTCCACCCTCACCGGCGAGCACCTCGCGCAGTACGTCGGCGCCTGACCGCGGCGCCACCTGTTCGCGCGGTAAGTGATCTTCATCGCCGCCGGCAGCGAGTACGCGAACGAGACTGTACATCGGATCAATCCCTGATTGGTTGGGACCGTTGACGCCTACCGTGCGCCAGTCCTACGCTCCTCCGAAAAATAGATCCGATGAATCGAACCGTCAGAACCGTCCGTTCGCATCGTGGAGGCACCCCGCAATGACCTCTAGACGAACCGTGCTCGGCTCAGCCCTCGGCGCCACGACGGCCGCCGCCTTACCCGGCGCCGCTGCCGCCGCCGCTCCCCCGGAGGCCTCCGCGCCCGGCGGCCGCTGGCGGCTTCGCAACCGGATGGACTCCGAGGACGCGTGGGCCGGCTTCCTGCGGGGGCAGGACCTGGTGTGGCACCGGCTGCCCACGCTCTGGTACGAGGGTCCGTTTCTGGGTGACGGGCGCCTGGGCAGCATGGTGTACAAGGAGCCGGACGCCAACAGCATCCGTTTCACCGTTCAGCACGGCGAAGTGCAGGACCACCGGCCCGAGTTCGGCAGCGGCTGGGGCACCGCCCGGCTGCCCGTGGGGCACCTCACCCTCGATCCGGCCGGCACCATCACCTCCGTCGACTGGCGACTGAGCCTGTGGAACGCCGAGCTCACCGGCACGGTCACCACCGACAAGGGCACCCTGACGCTCTCCGCACTCATCCACGACGGGATCCTCGCCGCACGGGTGACAGCCGCCGGCGCGGAGCAGGTCCGCTGGACCTTCCACCCCGAGGAGGCCATCAGCCCCCGCAAGGTCCAGGAGCCGCCGCCGGCGGGATACGTCGCCAATCCGCCCTGGACCACACGGACCACCGGCGAGGTCGAACAGGTTCTCCAGCCGCTCGCCGGCGGCGGCCAGACCGCGACGGCCCACCGCCGCTCGGGCGACACCCTCCTGCTCAGCGTCGCCCACAGCCACCCCTCCGACACCCGCGCCGGGGAGGTCTCGCTCAGGAGGATCCAGCGCGCCGGTTCCTACGGCGAGCTCCGCTCGCAGCACACCCGCTGGTGGCACGCGTTCTACCGCAAGAGCTTCGTCTCGATCCCCGACCAGCGGCTGCAGAGCTTCCACTGGATCCAGCTGTACAAGGTCGCGTCGGCGAGCCGCGCGGGCGGCCCCGTGATGGCCACCTCCGGGCCGTGGCTGGAACCGACGCCCTGGCCCGCCGTGTGGTGGAACCTCAACGTCCAGCTCGAGTACTGGCTCATCCACGGCTCCAACCACCTCGAACTCGACTCGCTCGTCAGCACGTTGAGGCAGAGCCAGGAGCAGCTGACCGCCAATGTGCCCGCCGCCTATCGCCCGGACAGCGCCGGCATCGGCCGCAGCTCCGACATGTTCGCGAACCGCAGCGTCGGCACGCCCGGCACCGGCGCCGAAGTGGGCGACCTGACCTGGGCGCTGCACAACGCGTGGCTCAGCTACCGGCACACCATGGACGAGGCCCTGCTGCGCGACACGATCCACCCGCTGCTGCGGCGCACCGTCAACTACTACTGGCACTTCCTCCAGCCCGGCGACGACGGCAGGCTCCACCTGCCCTCGACACTCTCGCCGGAGTACCCGGTGGTCCCGCCCCGGGACACCAACTACGACCTGGCGCTGATCCGTTGGGGCTGCGCCACGCTTCTGGACGCCACCGCACGGCTCGGGATCGACGACCCGCTGAAGGAGCGCTGGCAGGAGATACTCGCCAAACTGACCCCGTATCCGGTCGACGAGAACGGCTTCATGATCGGCGCGGAGACCCCGTACGCCCAGTCCCATCGCCACTACTCGCATCTGCTGATGGTGTATCCGCTCTACCTGGTGAACTGGGACCAGCCCGACCAGCGGGAGCTGATCGAGAAGACGGTGGTGCGCTGGCACGCGCTGACCGGTGCGCACCGCGGCTACAGCTATACGGGCGCCGCGTCGATGTACGCGATGATGGGCCGCGGCGACACGGCGCTGACGTATCTGAAGAAGTTCTTCGACCCCACCACGCGCTATCCGTGCCGGGCCAACACCCACTACACCGAGGCCGGTCCTGTCATCGAGACACCGCTGTCGGCCTCGCAGTCCCTGCACGACATGCTCTGCCAGAGCTGGGGCGGAGTCGTACGGGTCTTCCCCGCCGTCCCGTCCTCCTGGCCGGACGTGACCCTGCACGACTTCCGCACCCAGGGCGCCTTCCTGGTCAGCGCGGTCCGCGCCAAGGGGGTCACCCGCTTCGTGCGCGTGCGCAGCCTGGCGGGCGAGCCGCTGGAACTGCGCCACGGGCTGCCCGAGGGCCGGCTGACCGCCCTCCTCGACGACGGCCGCCCGGCGCACACCCGCACCACCTCCGACGGCACCCTCGCGATCGACCTCCCCAAGGGCCGCGAGGTCCTGCTGTACACCGGCGAACGGCCCGACCTCGTCATCGCTCCCGTGGCCGTGAGCGAGCCCGGTGCGGCGTGGGGCCTGCCGTAGCGCCGTCCATGCCCGGCGCAGGACAATGACCGCATGGGTGAGCTGGTGGACGAGGCGGTGCGGGCGGTGCCTGCGCCGCCGCTGCGCGGGCTGGTCGGCTGGTACTCCGGCTACCGTCAGCGCGGCATCCCGCACGGCCGGCACCGGGGGCTGCCCTCCCCGTGGCTGACCTTGATCATCACCCTGGACGAGCCACTCAGCATGGCCGCCCACCCCGATCCGGGCGCCGCCCCCGGCGACTACCCCACCCTGCTGGGCGGCCTCCACCTGACGCCCGCGCTGATCGACATCCCCGGTCGGCAGTCCGGCATCCAGATCGCCATCAGCCCGCTCGGCGCCCGCGTCCTGCTGGGGCTGCCCGCGGGAGAGCTGGCCGGGACCGACGTCCACGCCGACGACGTGCTGGGCGCGGACGTGCGCGAGGTCCACGACAGGGTGCGGGAGGCTCCGGACTGGGCCGCCCGGTTCGCCGTCGTCGACGACTGGCTGCTGCACCGCATGTCCCGGCACGACGGCACGGGGACGCTCACCTCTCCGGTGGCGCAGGCCTGGCAGCGGCTGCTGTCCGCCGGAGGTGGCCTGCGCATCGACAAGCTGGCCGCCGACACCGGCTTCAGCGAGCGGCACCTGCGCAACCGCTTCCGCACCGACATCGGGCTCACCCCCAAGGCGGCCGCCCGGGTCATCCGCTTCGACCTGGCCCGACGACGCCTGGCGGCCCTCCCCCACTCTCGGCTCCGCTCGAGCGGGGGGACCCCCATGGGCGTGCCCGATCTCGCGGGGCTGGCCGCCGACTGCGGCTATGCGGACCAGTCCCATCTCGACCGCGAGTTCGCCGCCCTGGCCTGCTGCACACCGAGCGCCTGGCTGGCTCAGGAGTTCCGAAACATCCAATCCGGGCACCATCCGCCCGCGTGACCCTGGTGAGAGCCGCCGGGCACCCCCGGCAGGCTCCCGGTTCCCGCGCAACGGAGGCGCATCACCATGACGACCAGTACGCCCGACAACGCCAAGCAGCCGCCCGCCCCGCAGGTCTGGCCCACTCTGCGCGCCCACGACGCCCGCGCGCTGATCCGCTTCCTCGTGGAGGCCTTCGGCTTCGAGGAGACCGTGGTCTACGCAGAGGGTGACCTGGTCCAGCACGCCCAGCTCAGCTGGCCCGAGGGCGGCGGCGTCATGCTGGGCTCCGTGCGCGAGGAAAAGGAGCCCGGCGGCGGTCCGACGCCGCCCGGTGCCTTCAGTGCCTACGTCGTCACCGCCGATCCGGACGCCGTCCACGCCCGCGCCAAGGCCGCCGGCGCCGAGATCACCACGGATCTGCACGTCACCGACTACGGCTCCCGCGACTTCGCCGCCCGCGACCCCGAGGGCAACCGATGGTACTTCGGTACATATCGGGGCGAACCGCGCTGATCATGATGAGGTGAGCATTCTCACCCGGACCGGTCGCAGGCGGGCCGACCTGGGATTTGTCGCCCTCCGGCCCCTGCCCCGGCATCCACATCACTGCCGCCGTTCACCGCGGGCGCGCACACTGGGGCATGCGCTGCTGCCTGTCCGCCCCCCTCGCCGCTCTCTCGGCCCTGCCCGACCCCTGTCAGATCCTGCGTTCCGGCGCCCTTCTCACCCCTGCCCTGCTGCGGGCCGCCGCCGATGCCCTGCGCGGCCCCGCGGGCAGGAACAGGCACAGCCACCGCGACGGCCTGGCCGCCGTCCATCTGGAACTGGTCACCCTGACCGAGGACCGCGCGGTCATCACCTGGTACACCGGCGTGCCCGGCACCGACGACGGTTTCGGGCACATGCTCCCCGCGGTCACCGAGGGCGAGGTCGTCTACGGCACCCATCCCGGGCGCCTCACCCGCGTCGCGGCGGAGGAGGGCCCCGTGGCGCACCACTACGTGGAGCTCACGGACCTGGAGCCCGGGCAGACGTACTACTACCAGGCCCGCTCACGGGGCGTGGCCGCGACGCCGACGCCGCTGCATCTCGTGCGCGGCAACGCCGTCGGCACCAACCGCCACGGGCTGGGCTCGGCCGGAGGCCCGTACTCCTTCACCACGCCGCAGCCGCCGCCGGGGCGGCACCTGCTGTCGATCGCGCTCTGCAACGACCTGCACCTGGGCGAGACCACCGCCGGTCTGGTCACCGGCATGCCCCTGATGCGCGGGATCACGCAGGAACACGGCCGCGCGCCGTATCCCGAGATCATGAGCCGGGCCGTGGTCGAGGAGGCCCGCCGGCGCGGGGCGGACGTGCTGCTGGCGGCCGGGGACATCTCCGCCGGCGGGGCGGCCGAGGACCTGGCCGAGGCCAAGCGGATCCTGGACGGTTTCGGCGCCCACGGTCAGGACTACTTCGTCGTACGCGGCAACCACGACCGGCCAGGCCACGGCAACTGCCGCTCCTGTGACGGCGGTTGCGGGGACTCCTTCCGGGACGGGTTCCTCGGCGGCGACAGGCCCGCCTATTTCGCGCGTGAGCTCGGGGGGCTGCGGATCGTCGGGCTCGACACCTACGAGAAGGACGGCAACGGCGCCGACTCGGGCGGTCTCGGCGCCGAACAACTGGCGTGGTTCCGGGCCAGGTTGAGGGAGAACGGGGACCAGCCCACGGTGGTGTTCGGACACCATCCGCTGGCCGTGCGGGACTCCGTCTTCCCGGTGACCGGCGGGCAGCGCCTCGGCCGCCGTCAGGCCCGCTCCATCCTCGACGCCTATGCGAGCGCACCTGGCGTCTTCCTCCATCACGCGGGTCACACCCACCGCAACAAGCGCACGGTGCTGCCGCAGGCTCCGCACGTCACGATGCAGGAGGTCAGCGCGGTCAAGGACTATCCCGGCGGGTTCTGTCTGCTGCGGATCCACTCGGGCGGTTACGCCGTGAACCACTACAAGGCGAGCAGCGCCGCGGCCCGTGAATGGACCGAGCGCAGCCGCCGGGTGGCCGCTGGGCTGTGGCCGCACCACGCCCTAGGCCGCTCGGTCACCGACCGCAACAGCATGAGCGCCCGCGACCTGTCCGGCATCACCCGCCCGGCACCGGCGATCCCC
Organism: Streptomyces sp. NPDC001137; assembly: GCF_040298885.1. NCBI lineage: Bacteria > Bacillati > Actinomycetota > Actinomycetes > Kitasatosporales > Streptomycetaceae > Streptomyces > Streptomyces sp. NPDC001137. The sequence goes on along the minus strand of NZ_JBEPBA010000002.1, from coordinate 234,467 downwards.
TCCCAGCGCCGGCCCGAGGCGCAGGCGGTTCGTCCACTGCGGTAACCGCCGGCGCAGATGGGCCGGAGGCGCCCGCCGTAGCCTGCGGGCAATCGTGCCGCCCAGGGCGGCACCCGACCCAGAGAAAGGCGGCACCCGGCAAGCGTCGGCAAGTGAAACCTCGCCACCCCAGCCCCAGCGTCGCCGCACCCGCAGATGGCGCCGAGCCGGGAGCGCGGGCGCCGGCGTCCTCGCACGCACGCAGACCGTCACCCGGCCGCGCCCCCCGCACGGCCTCGGGCCCGGCTCATCCAGCTCCCCTGCCCGATCAGGAACGGGCAGGGGCACTCCGTACGTCCACAGCCGTGAGCGCCAACGCCAGCGGCCCAGGCGCCAGGAACGCCAGCGGCACCAGCACCCACGCGCACACAGCAGCCGTCGCCACCGCAAGGAGCACCAGGCCGCTGCCGCCCGTGTCGCGTACCGCGTCCTTGGCGCCCTCGCGCAGGGCGGCCGGCCAGTCGTCGAGGGACTCGGGGCGGGCGCAGGCCCTGAGGGCGACCACGGTGGCGCAGGCGCCGATCGCGGCCGCGGTCACCGCGAACAGCGGTGCTCCCGGCAGTCCCGCCCCCGCGAGTGCCAGGTCCGCGGCGAACAGCAGCGCACCCGCCAGGGCGGCGGCGCCCGCGACCAGATCGCCCGCCCGCAGGCGCCGCAGCAGCAGGGAGAAGTAGCGGCCGGCGGTGACCGGTTGGTCCTCCCGCGCCCCGCGCAGGACCGCGCAGGCCGTCGACAGCGCGGCCGGGGCGGTCAGCAGCGGCAGACAGGCCGCGGCCGTGGCGAGGCCGACGCTCAGCATGTCGGCGAACAGGGTCATGCGCGGCCCGAAGACCTCGCCCGGCTCCCGCGTGCGCGCGCCGCTCATCGCGTTCACCCCTTCAGTCCGGAACTGGCCATGCCCTCCACCAGGAACCGCTGGAAGGCGAGGAAGAAGAGCACGATCGGCAGCAGCGCGATCACCGACATCGCGAACATCGGGCCGAACGCCGACTGGCTGGAGGCGTCCACGAACGAGCGCAGCGCGAGGGTGAGCGTGAACTTGTCCGGGTCGAAGAGGTAGATCAGCTGGGTGAAGAAGTCGTTCCACGTCCAGATGAACGTGAAGATCGCCGTGGTGATCAGCGCGGGTCGGGTCAGCGGCAGGATCACCTGGATGAAGCTGCGGAAGGGCCCGCAGCCGTCGATGCGCGCCGCCTCCTCCAGCTCTCTCGGCAGGCCGCGCATGAACTGCACGATGAGGAAGACGAAGAACGCCTCCGTGGCGAGGAACTTCGGCAGGATCAGCGGCCAGTAGGTGTTCACCATGCCGAGCTTGTTGAAGATGATGTACTGCGGGATCAGCACCGCATGGTGCGGCAGCATGATCGTCGCGATCATGAAGGCGAACATCGGTCCGCGGAAGCGGAAACGCAGCCGCGCGAAGGCATAGGCCGCAAGCGAGCAGCTGATGACGTTGCCGACGACCGCGCCGCCCGCGATCAGCAGCGAGTTGCCCAGCAGCCGCCAGATCGACACGTCGTTCACACCGTCCAGGGCGGTCTTGTAGTTCGACCACTCCAGATGGCTGGGCAGGAGGTTGAGGCTCGCGATCACTTCGTCGGCCGGTTTCAGCGAGGTGGCGAGCAGCCAGGCCAGCGGATAGAGCATGACCAGCAGTGCGGCCACACAGCCGATGTGCACGGCGATGCGGCCCCGGCGAACGGGCCTTCGGGCTACGGCAGTTGTGGTCATCGCTCCCCCTCGGAGGCGTAGAAGACCCAGGAGCGCGAGGTGCGGAACAGCACCGCGGTGACGACGCCGATGACGAGCAGCAGCACCCAGGCCATGGCGGAGGCGTAGCCCATGTGGGAGGCGACGAAGCCGCGGTCGTAGAGGTAGAGGGTGTAGACGAGGGTCGAGTCCGCGGGACCGCCCTTGCCGCCACTGACCGCGAAGGCGGGGGTGAACACCTGGAACGCCTGGATGGTCTGGAGCACCAGGTTGAAGAAGAGCACCGGGGACAGCATCGGCACGGTGACGGACCGGAACTGCCGCCACCTGCCCGCCCCGTCCACGGCCGCCGCCTCGTACAGCTCGGCCGGTATCTGCTGAAGGCCGGCCAGGAAGATGACCATCGGCGCACCGAACTGCCACACCGTCAGCAGCGCTACGGCGACCAGCGCCCAGCCGGGTTTGTTGACCCAGCCGCCGGTGCCGAGGAGGTGGTCCACGGTGCCGCCGTCGTTGAAGACCGCCCGCCAGACGAGGGCGACGGACATGGACGCGCCGAGGAGGGAGGGGGCGTAGAAGGCGGAGCGGTAGAAGCCCTTGCCGCGTTTCATGGTCTTCAGGGCGAGCGCGACCACGAGGGCGAGCGCCAGTTGCAGGGGTACCGCGATCACGACGTACGTCAGGGTCGTCACGACCGACCGCCAGTACCGCGGGTCCTCGGTGAACATCTGCGTGTAGTTGCGCAGGCCCACCCAGTGCGGCGGGTTGAACAGGTCGTAGTCGGTGAAGGAGAGATAGAGCGACACGGCCATCGGCAGCAGCGTCAGGACACTCGCGCCGAGCACCCACGGGGACAGGAACACCCAGGCTGCGCCCTCACGTTCGCGTTTGGGGCGGCGCCCGGCGGCGGGTGCGGGCCGGGACGGGCGTGCGGTGGGTGCGGGGATGTCGGTGGTGGTCATGACCTCAGCTCCGCCTTCGCCTCGGTGACATAGTTCTCGGCCGCCCGGCGCGGCGACATGCGCTCGTACGACACCTGGTCGTAGTCGCGCTGGAAGGTGGTCTGCAGGGCGTTGTCACCGGAGGGCGGTGCCTGCGGCGGGTCCTTGAGGGAGCCCTCCAGCAAGGACTGGAAGTCGGCGACCGTCTTGTCGAAGTCCTTGAGCTGTGAGGCCGTCCGCTCGCGGATGGTCTCGTTGACGGGGATGCCGCGGGTGGCTCCCAGGATCTTCGCCGCCTGCGGGTCGTTGAGGAGGAAGTCGACGAGTGCGGCGGCCTCCTTGCGGTGGCCGGTGTGGGCTCCTATGCCGAGGAACATGGACGGCTTGAAGTACTGGCCGGGCGTGCCGTCCTCGCCGGACGGCATCGGCGCGAGCGCGACGCCGCCCTTGACGAGGGCGAGGTAACCGCTGGACGGGGCGTCCCAGTTGAAGTCGGCGGTGGCCTTGCCGCGGCCGAGCGGGGTGTTCTCGACGGAGCCGTCCAGCTGGGTGGTCTGTTCGGCCGGGGAGACGGCGCCCTCCCGGCGGAGCCGGTCGGTGAAGGTCCACCAGCGGGCGAGGTCGCCGGCCGTGAAGCCGAGGCCGCCGGCCTTGGTGTACAGGGCCTTGCCCTGGCCGCGCAGCCACACCTCGAAGGCGTCCTCGCTCTGGCCCGGGTCGGTGGAGCCGGGCCTGCCGGTCTTCTTCGCCAACTGCCTCATGCCGTCGGCCCATTGGTTCCAGGTCCAGCCCTTGCGCGGGAGGGGCACCCCGGACGCCTTCCATGCCTTCACGTCGTAGACGACGGTCTCGGTGCCGCGGCCCTGCGGGATGGCGTACTGGGCGCCGTTCACCCGGCCGGTGGCCAGCAGACCCGGGTCGATCTCGGCCGTGCGCAGGACGTCGCTGACCTTGCCGAGGTCGAGCAGGACGTGTCCGGAGGCGTACTGGTCGATCTGGCGGTAGTCGAGCTGCATCACATCGGGTGCGTCACCGCCGGTGGCCTGGATGGCCAGCTTCTGCTTGTAGGCGTCGTAGCCGGAGAACGACGTCTGCACCCGCACGTTCGGATGCTGCTTCTCGAACAGGGCGACGGCCTGCTCGGTGCGTGCCGCGCGGTCGGGGTTGCCCCACCACGTGTAGCGCAGCACGACCTTGCCGCCGCCCGCCGACTCCCCGGATCCCCCGCAGCCGGCCAGCACCGCACCGAGCACGAGTGCGGCGGCCGCTGCGCAGAACCCCTTTGTCCTGTGTCCGGGCATGCCGAGGTCACCTCTTTTCCTCACGGCTGCTTGCTCTCAAGACCGGCCGGTCACCACGCCAGACCGGCCAGGTGGCCGGCGACCCGGTCGCGGTCCCAGGCGCCGTCGGCGACGACAAGCCGGTAGCGGTAGGCGAAGGACTCGCCGGGCGGCAGCTCGAACTCCTCGAAGAACGCCCAGGAGAACGCGACCGTGGGGATCGGCTCCGAGCGCACGAACCAGTGCGAGTCGTGGATCGCGGACTGCGCGTCGAGGTTCTCGGGGGCATGGGCGAACACGAGCGTGGAGTGGGCGTCGACGTCGTCGTGCTCGGTGGTGAAGGCCAGCCAGGGGCCCTGGGTGCCCATCAGCTTGCCCGCGTCCGTGCCCGCTCCCCCGTCGAGGTCGGGGCCGAAGGCGGTGCCACCGGTGAAGTCGCGGGGGCCGCGCCACTGAAGTCCGGTGTAGCCGGCCATCTCGCGGCCCTCGGTGGTGGGCGAGCCGAAGGCCAGGGGCTCCTCGCGGAGGTTGGTGAGGTGGATCGACCAGTCCAGGGCCCAGGCGCCTGCCTCCTCGTCGACCGAGTGGACGATGAGCCCGCGCTGCTCGCGCGCCCACTCGGCGCCGCCGTTCTCCACCCAGGTGAGGGCCTCGGTGAAGGCGAGCCGGTCGTCCTCGACCGTGAACGCGGGGAAGCCGTCGTGGCGCATCGAGCCGATGCGGTCGGGCAGCGGCAGATAACCGCGGCCGTGGACATAGCAGTTGCCGCCCCAGAAGTTCTGCCCGGAGAGATGACTCGCCGTCATCTGCAGGCCCTTGTGCCAGCGGTGGTCGCTGGGGCGGTAGCCGGTCACGGTGCGTCCGGCGAGGGTGCGCACCGGGTGCGCGTAGGGCTTGCGCGCCTCGAAGGCATCGGGGTCGGGACGGTAGACGTAGCGGAGGATCTCGGTGCCGTCCGGCGCCGCGACCGCGATGTGGTCGCCGTACGCGTGACTGACGCGAATGCTCATGCGCACTCCTCGGGGCGCGGTGTGGGGGTGGTCGCCATACCTGGCCTGATGCAGAAAGCGCTTGCGCCCGAAGGTGACCTTAGGTGCGGGGGAATGTCAGGACAACCCCCCGTGCAGTGATGGGCGTTCGCGCGAGCCGCGACCCCCACGGTGATCGACTCATCCGGTTTCCATCCCGCTCGGAATTGGTATGGACCTCCCTTCGATCCCCCGCTAGGCTCTGCCGCGCATGAAGTGAGAGCGCTCTCAACGTTCTGCTGTTCCACCCCCACTTTGCTGGAACAACGAAGGGACCACTCCCTTGAGACGCACAACAGCCATGCGCACCGCACTGTCCGCACTCCTGCTGCTCGGCAGCTGGGCCACCGCGAGTGCCGTGCCGGCCTCCGCCGCCGACTCCCCCTCACGCTCCACAGAACCCCCGGCCTCCACCTCCCTCCTCTCCGCCATGCAGCACGACATGGGCCTGACGAGGAGTCAGGCCGAAGCGCGCCTGGCCGCCGAGAAGACGGCGACGGCGGTGGAACGGAAGGCGAAGCGCGCCGCCGGGTCGTCGTACGGCGGCTCCTGGTTCGACGCCGGGAGCGGCAAGCTGACCGTCGCCGTCACCCGCGGCGCGAACACCGAAGCCGTGCGCGCGACCGGCGCGACCGTACGCCTGGTGCGGCACAGCGCGCGGCAGTTGGACGCGGTGAAGGCACGCATCGACGCACTCTCCGCGCCCGCGGGCATCGGCAGTTGGTACGTCGACGCCAAGACCAACAAGGTCGTCGTGAACGTCGTCACCGCACACCGTCGTGACAACGATGTCCGGACCTTCCTGGCCCGGGCCCGCCAGGCCGGCCCCGTCACCGTGCGGCAGACCGCCGACGCGCCGCGGACCTTCGCCGCAGGCACCGTGGGCGGCGACCCGTACTACACCGGCAACGTCCGCTGCTCCATAGGCTTCTCGGTGTACGGCGGCTTCGTCACCGCCGGGCACTGCGACCAGCACACGGGCGCGGTGTACGGCTGGGACGGCTCCTATGTCGGCAACTTCCAGGGCTCGTCGTTCCCTGACAACGACTACGCCTGGGTCAACGTGGGCAGCGGCTGGTGGACCGTGCCGGTGGTGCTCGGCTGGGGCACGGTCTCCGACCAGCTCGTGCGCGGTTCCGCCGAAGCCCCCGTCGGAGCGTCCATCTGCCGCTCCGGCTCCACCTCGCACTGGCACTGCGGCACCGTCCTGGCCAAGAACGAGACGGTCAATTACAGCCAGGGCGCCGTCCACGAGCTGACGAAGACGAGCGTGTGCGCCGAGCCCGGCGACTCCGGCGGCTCCTTCATCAGCGGCGACCAGGCACAGGGCGTCACCTCCGGCGGCTGGGGCAACTGCAGCTCCGGAGGCGAGACCTGGTACCAGCCGGTCAACGAGATCCTCAACCGGTACGGGCTGACGCTGCAGACGGCCTGAGACGGCGCCGGGGCGGCTGGGCGGGCTTCACCAGAGGCCAATTGGCGGAGCCCGCCCAGGGCCTGCGCTGCCGTGACCGAACAGGCCTCGCCGGACCAATCGGCGGAGCCCGCCCAGGACTTGGGCAGGTGCGAGCGCTTATCGGCGCCCGGCGACATGGCTCTGCGCCCAGTCACCGAACGTGCGGGGCAGGCGGCCCAAGGCCTGCTCGGCGTCGGGACTGACGCGCTGCTCGACACGCGGAGCTCGCCCACACCGGCACGGCCTTGTCCTGCAGACGGTCTGAGACTGCGCCGCCGCGGCCGAGCGGGCCTCGCCGGAGACCGATCGGCTGAATCTGCCCAGGCCTTGGGCAGGTTCGAGCACTTATCGGCACCCGGCGACATGGCCCTGCGCCCAGTCACCGAACGTGCGGGGCAGGCGGCCCAAGGCCTGCTCGGCGTCGGGACTGACGCGCTGCTCGACACGCGGAGCTCGCCCACAACGGCACGGCCTTGTCCTGCAGACGGTCTGAGACTGCGCCGCCGCGGCCGATCGGGCCTCGCGGGACCAACCGGCGGAGCCGGCCCACGACTTGGGCAGGTCTGCGCAGCCGTGATCGAACGGGCCTCGCCAGAAACCAACCGGCGGAGCCCGCCCAAGGCTTGGCAAGTCTGCGCCGCCGCGGCCGAGCGAGCCTTGCCGCAGATCAGTCGGCGGAGCCCGCCCCGGCCTTGGGCAGGTACGACGGCCTATCGGAATGCGGCCACATGGCCCTGCGCCCAGTCGGCGAACGTGCGGGGCGGGCGGCCCAGGACCTGTTCGGCGGCGGGGCTGATGCGCTGCTCGGCGGGTGTGGGCTCGCCGAGGATGGCGAGGGTCGTGTCCACCACGGGCTCGGGCAGGAACCGCAGCATCTGTGCGCGGGCCTCGTCGCGGGTCTGCTCGATGAAGCGCACCGGTTCGCCGAGCGCGTCGCCGATCGCCTCGGCCTGTTGCCGGGGCGTGATGAGGGCGGGTCCGGTCAGCTCATACGTCTGTCCGGCGTGGCGGTCCTCGCGCAGTGCCGCGGCGGCGACCTCGGCGATGTCGTCCGGGTCGACGGTGGGCAGGCCGATGTCGGCGAACGGCGCGGCGACCACCCGGCGGGTGCGCACGGACTCGGCCCAGGCGTAGGTGTTGGAGTTGAAGCCGCCGGGCCGCAGGATCGTCCAGTCGAGGCCCGACTGCCGGACGGCGTCCTCGATGGCGCCTGCGACACCCCCGTGCGAGGCCGACTCGGGCCGGGTCGCGACCCCTTGGGAGGACAGCAGCACGACCCGCTCGATCCCCCCGGACTTGGCGATGTCGAGGATGTCCCGCGGCCTGAGCAGGTGCGCGCTGGGGCCGCCGTTCTGCAGGAACAGCGCCTCGGCGCCGTCGAACACCGGCCTCAGGCTCTCCGGATCGGTCAGGTCCGCCTGTCGGTGGCGGACGCCGTGCGGCGCGTCCGCGGCCGAGACGGCCCGGGATGTCGCGGTCACCCGAGCACCGCCGGCTGCGAGGGTCTGCACGAGCGATCGGCCGACGTTGCCAGTCGCCCCCGTCACTACGATCACGGTCAACTCCCCTGTTTCTATGGTGTGTTGTCGATGCCCCGATCGGGCCGGAACGCCGCGGAGTGCTGTTCTCCGGGCGCCTCGAGGACGCTAACACCGCCGGTATAGTAGGTACCTAGAGGAAAGTGGCTATCCCGGAGGGATGCTCATGGCGGTCAAGGGCACGCGGGCGGCAACTGCCGGGACCGATCCGGAAGTCGCCTGTCCGATCGGTCCGGTCGTGGACATCGTGTTCAGCCGGTGGACCACACCGATCCTGTGGAGCCTGCACACGCACGGCCGGCAGCGGTTCGTCGAGCTGGAGCGGCGCATCGCGAGGATCACGCCGAAGGTCCTGACCCAGCGGCTGAGGCAGCTGGAACGCGACGGTCTCGTCGTGCGCACCTACCACCCGGAGGTCCCGCCCCGGGTCGAGTACGAGATCAGCGAGCTCGGCCGCAGCCTCGCCCCGCTCTTCGCGCATCTCGCCGAATGGTCCGCCGACAACCTCGAAAAGGTCGAGCAGTCCCGGCAGACCTACGACGCCGAATCGGCCTGAGGCCCTGTCGCTCCGCGCTCACCGCGGAATCCGTCAGCGCTTCCGCGGTGAGCGCGGAGCCCGCTTCCCCGGTACGGCGAAGAGGCCGGAGGCGGCCGCCTTCAGCAGGCGGCGGAAGGTGGGGCACTCCATGTGGCTCGGCGCGGGGCAGGCCGCGGCATGCCGCAGGGAGTCGCGCAGGGCGCCGAGTTCGCGGATCGTCCGGTCCAGCTCCTCCGCCTTGGCCGCCAGCGCCTCGCGGTCGATGCGCGGCTGCCCGTCCGGCGCGAACATGTGCGCGATCTCGTCGAGCGAGAACCCGGCGGTGCGCCCCATCGCGATCAGCGCCAGGCGCTCCAGTACGGCCGGGTCGTACTGACGCCGCAGACCCCGCCGGCCGCTGGCGGCGATCAGCCCCTTCTCCTCGTAGAAGCGCAGCGTGGAAGCGGGGACTCCGGCGCGCTGCACCACCTCGGCGATGTCCAGTTCTGTCATCCTCTTTACCTCAAGTCGACTTGAAGTGGCACGGTGTCATCCCGACCGGACCAAGGCAAGCGGAGGAGGCGATCATGAACGTCGCGCGCGGGAGCGATGACGATCAGGCGGCCCGTTGGAAGGGGCCCGGCGGCAATGCCTGGGTCGAGCTGCAGACGGTGCTGGACGAGATGTTCAAGCCCTTCGAGGACCTGCTCGTCGATGCCGTGGCCGACGCACATGCGGGCCGAGTGCTCGATGTCGGCTGTGGCACCGGCGGCGTCACGCTGGCCGTCGCCCGCCGGCTCGCTCCGGCGGGGCGCAGCGTGGGCGTCGACATCTCCGAACCGGTGATCGCGGCCGCCCGGGCGCGCGCAGAACGGGAGGGCGCACCGGCGTCCTTCGTCCTCGGCGACGCCCAGGACCACGCCTTCGAGCCCGCCGCCTTCGACGCCGTCATCTCACGCTTCGGTGTCATGTTCTTCAAGGACTCCGTACAGGCGTTCGCGAACCTCCGGCGTGCCGCGACGGACGGCGCCCTGCTGCGGTTCATCGCCTGGCGCGACCCGGCGGAGAACCCGTTCATGACGACGGCCGAACGCGCCGCGGCACCGCTGCTGCCCGACCTGCCCGTCCGCCGCCCGGACGAGCCGGGGCAGTTCGCCTTCGCGGACGCGGACCGGGTCCGCGGCATCCTGGCGGAGAGCGGCTGGGCGGGGATCGACATCCGGCCGATCGATGTGCCCTGTGCCCTGCCGGAGAACGAGTTGGTCCACTACCTCACCCGTCTCGGTCCGGTCGGTCTGGCCCTGGGCCGGGTCGACGAGCAGACCCGCGCACACGTCACCGACACGGTCCGCGCCGCGTTCGACCCCTTCGTGCAGGGCACCGAGGTTCGCTTCACCGCCGCCTGCTGGCTGGTCGACGCCCACGCCTCGGGCACCTCGGCAGCCCGCTGACTCGGGGAGGAAGCCGTAGGGGGCGCCCGTGAGTTGGCGGGTGCCCGTGGTCGAGGGCTCGGCGGGTGCGAAACTTTCGCGCATCCGGCAGCCCGTTGCCGGGCGCGGGTGACTGGCGCATAGTGAGGACTCCGTACGACGGGGTGAAGGAACACGATGCAGCCGAAGAAAGCCCTGGTGGTCCGCGGCGGATGGGAGGGGCACCGGCCGGTCCAGGCCACGGAGTTGTTCCTGCCCTTCCTCGAAAGCAGCGGTTTCACGGTCCGGGTCGAGGAGTCGCCCGACGTCTACGCCGATACCGCCGAGATGGCGCGCACCGACCTGGTGGTGCAGTGCGTCTCGATGTCGGAGATCACCGCCGAGCAGGTGTCGGGACTGAGCGCGGCGGTCGCGGCCGGCACCGGTTTCACCGGCTGGCACGGCGGTATCGCCGACTCCTTCCGTGCCTCCTCCGACTATCTCCAACTGGTGGGAGGCCAGTTCGCGTGCCACCCCGGCAAGGAGCCGTGCGAACGCCGGGGCGAGGCGGAGGACAACTTCCTGCCGCACACCATCGACATCACCGAACTCGGGCGTGAGCACCCCGTCACCAAGGGGCTCGACGACTTCGAGCTGTGCACCGAGCAGTACTGGGTGCTCCACGACGACCTGATCGACGTCCTGGCGACCACCACGCACCCCGCCCGGCCCTGGCAGCCCTGGCAGCGGCCCGTCACCTCACCGGCGATCTGGACGCGGCAGTGGGGAGCCGGGCGGATCGTGGTGACGACACCGGGGCACAGCCTGGACGTACTGGAGAACCCGAGCGTCCGCACCGTCATCGAGAGGGGCATGCTGTGGGCGACGCGCACCGCATCGGCGTCGTAGGTCTCGGCGTCATCTCCCGCGCCTATCTGGACACGCTCCTCGGCCATCCCGCCGTACATGTCACCGCGGTCGCCGACCTCGACGCCGCGCGGTCCGCCGCGGTCGCCGCCGAGCTGCCCGACGCCCGGGCGCTGACCGTCGAGGAGTTGCTGAGCAGTCCGGAGGTGGACACGGTGCTGAATCTGACCGTCCCCGCCGCGCACGCCGAGATAGCCCTGGGCGCCATCGCCCACGGCAAGAACGTCTACGGGGAGAAGCCGCTGGCCGCCACCCTCGCCGAGGCCCAGGCCGTCATGGCAGCCGCCGAGAAGGCGGGAGTCGGTGTGGGGTGCGCGCCGGACACGGTGCTGGGCACCGGAGTGCAGACGGCGCGGGCGGCCGTGGAGGCGGGGAGCATCGGGCGCCCGCAGTTCGCCTCGGCCGTCATGGTCACTCCCGGACACGAGCGCTGGCATCCCCACCCCGACTTCTACTACACCGCCGGTGGCGGCCCCCTGCTCGACATGGGGCCGTACTACCTAGCGTCCCTGGTCCATCTGCTGGGTCCGGTGCGTGCCGTGATCGGGGCGGCCGGCCGGCTGCGCGGCGAGCGCGTGATCGGCTCCGGCCCGCGCGCGGGCGAGCGGATTCCGGTCGAGGTGGACAGTCATGTCTCCGGTGTGCTCGAGCACATGGGCGGTGCCCTGACCACGATCACGACCAGCTTCGACGGCGTGGCCACCACGGCCGCCCCGATCGAGCTCCACGGCGAGACCGGCACGCTCACGGTGCCGGATCCCAACCACTTCGAGGGCGAGGTGCGGCTCTTCGAACTCGGCGGCACCCAGTGGCGCACGCTCCCGCCGTCGGCGGGTTATGCCGACGGGGCACGCGGCCTGGGCCTGCTCGACTTCATCGCCGCCGACGGGCGGCGGCCGCCTCGGGCGAGCGGCGATCTCGCCCTGCACGTGCTGGAGACGATGACCGCCCTGCTCCGCTCGGCGGCCGAGGGACGCCGCATCGAACTGACGACCTCGGCCCTGCCACCGGTCCTGGTTCCGCTCACAGCGGCCGAGGCCTGGCGAGAACCGGCCGCCGGCCGAACCGCGGCACGGTGAAGCCGGCACTGCTCACGCAGCCTCGGAGGCCAGGTCCCTGCCGCCGGGCTCCACGTCGCACGCCGTCTCGCCGTGGGCCGGTTTGCGGATCAGGAGCAGCGCCGCGTCGTCGTGGAGACGGCCGCCGACATGTGCCAGCAGTTCGTCATGGAGCGCCCCGAGGGTGCGGGCGGGCTCGTCGGACACATGACGCGCCAGCCCCTCGTCGAGCGGATAGAACGCCCGGCCGCGGTCGCGGGCCTCGGTGACGCCGTCGGTGTAGAGCAGCAGTTGATCCCTTTCGGCGAAGGGCAGCACTTGGAGGCCGGGGGTGTGACCGGTGAGCCCACGCAGCCCGAGCGGCGGAGCCGGATGCGCGGACTCCACCGCCGTGACGCTGCCGTCCGCGCGCACCAGCAGCGGTGGCGCGTGTCCGCAGTTCACCACCTCCAGCTGCCCGGCCTTCGGGTATCCGGCGACCACGGCGGTGACGAAGTCGTCGCTGCCCAGGTTGCGCGCGAGGCTCCGCTCGATCCTGTCGACGACGGCCAGGAGATCGGGCTCGTCGTAGGCGGCCTCCCGGAAGATTCCGAGCACCAGCGCGGCGGTTCCCACCGCCGGCAGCCCCTTGCCGCGCACATCGCCGACGATCAGCCGTACCCCGTACGGGGTGGGAATCAGCGCATAGAGGTCGCCGCCGATACGGGCCTCGGCAGCGGCGGCGCTGTAGCGGACGGCCACCTGGAACGGGCCGACGGTCGCCGGGACGGGAGCGAGCAGCGCATGCTGGGCGGTCTCCGCCACCGAGCGGACGGCGGCGAGTACCCGTTCGCGGCGTCCGCGCAGCCAACTGGCCAGACCGCTGGCCAGGGTGACGGCCGCCAGGGCGGACAGTACGGCCGCCAGCTCGCTGCCGGGCACACCGTTGCGGGTGCCGAGCGTGAAGCCCAGCGCCGCGGCGAGGAGGCCGACGCACAGGACACCGCGCGGACCGTTGGTGGTGGCGGCCAGGGCGGGCCCGGCCGCGAGCATCGGCAGCCAGGTGATCCCCGCTCCGCCGGCCAGGTCGGCGAGCACGATCACGGAGACGATCAGCACGGGCAGGACGGGCGCCCCCGCGGCCAGCTGCGCGACGGCGCGTCTGAGCGACCGTATCGGCCAGTGTCCGCCATGGTCTCGGGCCTGACTCATCGTGTCTCTGCAGTCCTCACCTGTGCGGGGCGCGTCGGTCCGGGAGCCCACCACTGAAATGTCTGTTTCATCCAGGAAACGCGGTCGGTCCGGGCCGTCACAAGCAGAGGATTTTCAGATAGTGAGCGACAGGCCCCTCGTCACGCGGTCCGCCGTCGGGAGCAGCCGCGCCCGGATCTCCGGCAGCCGGGAGAGCCGCTCCGCCGGCATCGAGACGCCGAGCGAGCCGAGGGTGTCGCCGCTGTAGACGGGGACGGCGACACAGACCGTGCCGAGGCTGTACTCCTCCAGGTCCGTGACGGCCGGGGCCACGGGTGAGGTGTCCAGCCTGCGGAGCAGCTCCGGCCGGCTGGTGATCGTCCGGGGAGTGAGGTCGGCGAGGTGATGGCGGGACAGGTAGTCCTTGCGGGCCTCCTCGTCCAGTTCCCGCAGCACGGACTTGCCCAGCGCGGTGGCGTGCCCCGCGTCCTCGAACCCCACCCACAGGTCGACGCGGGGCGCCCGGGCACTGTCGACGATCTCGGCGACGCGGATCTCGCCGTCCTCGTAGAAGGTGAGGTAGGCGGCGGTGGCGAATTCGTCCCGCAGCGCGGCGAGCGTGGGCCGGACCCGGCTGAGCAGTGCCTGTCCACGGCCCGTGGTCTGCAGGGTCTGCAGTCTGTCGCCGAGCACGAACCCGCCGTCGCCCAGCTTGCGCAGGTATCCGTCGTGGACCAGCGTCCGCAGCAGGTGATAAGCGGTGGCCAGGGGCAGCCCCGTCTCCCGTGCCAGCTGTTTCGCCGGCGCGCCGTTCTCGTGCGCACTCACCGCCTCCAGCAGCCGGAAGGCCCGCTGGACGGAGGAGATCAGCGTGGGGCCGTCGTGCTCACCCATGTGACCAGCGTGCGTCAGCCGCAGAGGGTGCGCAACAACTCGCCCGGTGCCCGGCCAAGTTGGCTGACTTCAATATCTGATTACGCCGCCATTCACTCACAAGGCGTATTTCCGGCCATCGACCAAGGTAGTGAGTGATTCCCCGAATTCGGCGCGCCGCCGGATGTTCCGGGGATATTTCTTATTAACCTCCACAACTGCACGAAGTCGATCTATCGCAGGTCGCATCCACTTCACTCCACCGGAGATGACATGCACCAGCTTCGCAAGGCTGCCGTCCTGGTCGCCGCCGTCAGCGTCGGCCTCCTGGGTGCCGGCACCGCTCAGGCCCACGACGGCGGCGGCAAGGGCGGCGGCACCACCGTCCTGCAGAGCACCACCTGCAGGTCACACGACCTGAACCTGGACATCCTCGGCCAGGTCGGACTGCTCAACGGCCTGCTGGGCGGCGCGCTGAACGGCGAGGGCAACGAGGGCGCACAGTCGACCTCGCTGGGCTCGTCCATGGGCTGCAACAACAGCGTCGGCGGTAAGTAGGAAATAGCTCACCCCGGTGCCCCGGCCGCAAGCCGGGGCACCGGGGTTTTCGCATGCCCGGAAAAACCCGGTCGGCCGCCGCTACCCAGAAAGCAGAAATGCCGGACGGGGCACCGCCGGGTCCGGCATTCGTGAATACGGATGATTGTTTTCCCCTTGGCGGGGCTCTTTCCGTTCCGACTCTCCGGGGGGACGGGACGTCTGCCGGATGCCGGGCACGGGCGAGGCCCGGATCCCCTCGCCGTCGACCGGCGAGGACCCCGGGCCCTGGACAATGCGAAATGCGGAGAACACAGCAGCCCAGGCGCGCACCCCGATGGGGTTCGGCGCGTCCGGGCTGCCTTTGCTGCTCTGACGGATGTGGGCCGACCAGGGTGCGGACTACGGAGCCGCTCGCCCCTGTGACGCCTGGCTACTTCTCGCTCGAATCCTTGGAGGCCGGGGCGACGAACGCATCGATGAACCGATTGAGATCCAACTCCGGCACGGTGTATCTGGGCGCCTGCTCCGGAGCCGCCTTCTTGGAACTCTCCACCGGCGCGAAGTGCCAATGCGGGGTGACTTCGGTGGCCTGCCGCGGCCCGTCGGCGTCGTCGGCGAAGCCGACACCCACACCGAGAACAGACAGCCCCGCGACCGCTGCGGCTACGACCGCAGCGCGCTGAAACTTGCGCATGGTTGACCCTTTCTCACCTGGGCGCGAAGCCCTGGGTTGACTACTTAGTGTGAGCATATACATGCACTAAGTAGTAATTTGGGATCTTGGGCGCTCCATACTCCATTTCGGCCCGCTGCGCATCCGCAGGGAGTCCGGCACCCCCACCTGCGCCGCGAATTCAGCACGCCGCTCGCGCCCCAGCACTGGCCACAGCCCCGTCCGGCCTACATCACCGGCGCGCTACGCCTTCTGGGGGCGGGCGTGTCGGAGCAGGCGCCGGCGGCGCACGCCGTGAGCCACTGGTCGAAGTCGGCGTCGTAGCGGGTGCCGATGCCGGAGTTGTAGACGGCGTATCCGCCCGCGTAGTCGCCGGCCCGGAAGCGGGCGAGCATGCGCTGGATGTCCGCCGGGTGGTTCTCGAACATGTAGCGGACGGCGAGATAGCCCCAGGGGTAGGTGCGGATCACATCGCTGTTGGCGTAGGTGTTCTGGAACAGCGTGCTCAGCCGGTAGGTGTGCTTGCCCGCCTCGGCGACCGCCTGCTCGTCGGTGATGCCCCGGTAGCCGTAGGAGACGTATTCGGCCAGGCCCTCGATCCACCAGACGTCCGGCACCGACGTCTGCCGGGTGAAGTCGCCCTGCATGTCGAAGCGGGCGTCGAGGAGGTGCGTGTACTCGTGGTTGAGGTTCCAGACGCGGGCCGTGAAGCCGTCGTCGGAGGGCTTCTGGTACATGATCGAGAGCGGCTGGTTTGCGGGGTCGGCCGGGTCTCCCGTCAGCGTGATGCCGCCGTTGTCCGTGCTGACGCCGTAGATCGCTCCGGCGTAGGTCCGGTAGTCCGCGCGGCTGGCGAAGACGACGAGCTGCACCGTCGACAGGTACTGGCCGGGTATGGGGCCGTCGTCCTTGACGAGTTCGTGGAAGTACGGGTCCTGGGCACCGAGGTCGGCACATACGGCGTCGAGTTCGGCGGAGGTGAGCGCCTGGGCCCGGACGGTGTGGGTCGCGTCGCAGGTGTGGGTGACGGGCAGGGCCGCGTCGGTCAGCCGGGCGGTCAGGTCGCAGATGTCGTAGTACGAGCAGTCGGGGCGGTCGTAGTAGTCGGCCTGGGTCGCCACCGCGACCCACAGGCCGGCCGTGGGACCGGTGATCTCCGAGTTGTTCAGCAGGTCCTTGGCCAGCGGCTGGACCGTGGCGCGCAGCGCGGGGTGTTCGACGTAACGGGCGAGGTTCATCCCGGCGTTGGAGTCCAGGTAGGCGCGGTCGGTGCCGAGCAGGTCCAGGTGCCCCAGCGCGAACCCGTGCAGCGTCCGGGCGATGCCCGGGTCGGCGGTCACGGCCTTGACGTAGTCCGGGTTCCAGTTGCCGCGCCAGAGGGGGGTGTAGACGTCGTTGACGGCGGTGAGCATGCCGGGGACCGCGTCGTAGGAGCGGTCGTAGGCGTTGAGCAGGCGCTGATAGACGCTCAGGTAGCGGGCCTGCTGGTCGGCGCTGTCGGTGAGGACGACGGTCTCGCCCAGTACGTCTCCGTTCGCCGCGGTGACGTCCCGGGAGCGCCGGTTGGCGAAGAAGGCGTCCAGGCCACGGGTGGTGGCCTGGGCCAGGGCCGCACCGTAGGGCCCGACGTCGGACGGGTGGTTGAACTGGACGTAGTAGCCGGCCCGCAGGAACAGGACGAGCTGCCACACCCCGAAGGAGTTGTCGCCCCGGTAGCGCTGCGCCTCTCGTGTGAAGGCCTTCGCCACGGTGACCATCTGGGACTGGCGGAAGATGTCGCGGGCGTCTGTGCCCGTCACGGCGAACAGGGTGTTGACGCAGCCCGTGGTCGAGGCTTCGACGAAGGTGACGAGCGCTGAACCGGTCCTGCTTGCGAAGTCGGCCGGGGTGCACGAGACCGGCTTCGGCGTGGACTTCGGTTCGGTCTCCGTGGCGGACCGGGTCCGGGAGGGAGCCGGTTTCGACGGCGGTAGCTGAGCCGTGGTGTACGGGCGGCCCTGTACGGCCGGCCGGTCGGTGGCGGTGGCGGTGGCGGTCGAGCCGGTGGGTGGCGGGGTCTTCCCCGCCGGTGTCGTGGGGGTGGCGCCGTTCCGGGCGGGGGATGCCGCGAGCGCCGGCACCGACAGCAGGCCCGCGAGGGTGATGCAGACGGCGAGAGTGACGGCGGCGCGTCTGGGCAGCGCGAAGAGGTAGCGCATCTCTGGACTCCTCTGCGGAAGGATGCGCCTCGATACGGGTGTTGAGGCGCGTGAGGCACCATCTCAGCGCCGACTGCCCCCAACAATGGAATGTGACATAGCACTGTGCGGCGGCCGGCCATAACACCCGGCCGACCCAGGGCCGCCCCGGTTGCGCCTACGCCCCGCTCGCCCGCCAAGTGCGCGCAGCCCACGCCCTCAAGTGCGGTGACCTCCCGGCGAGTTCGCGGTATGCGGAACCGGCGGAGTGGAACAGCTCCTCCGCCACGTCCTCGGCAACCGTGTCACGCCGCCAGGCCAGCACATAGCGGCACCACAGCGGCGTACCGATCAGCGGTTTGATCACCACGTCCGGGATCGGCCGCAACGTCGCCTGCACGACCGACACGCCGAGACCGTCGGCGATCATGCTCTGCAACTGCAGCTGGTCACCGAGGAATTCATGGACGGCGACCGGCGAGAACCCGGCCGCGGCGCAGGCCGTGTAGAAGACGCCCGGCCAGCCGGCACCGTCGTCCGGTGTCAGGAACCAGGCGTCCTCGGCCAGATCGGCGAGCGCGACCTGGGCGCGGCGTCCGAGGGGATGGCGGGTGGGCAGCGCCACGAAGGTGGGCTCGGTGACGATCCCTCGGTGGGTCACCGTGTCCGCATGCTTCAGTTCCATCCCGGGGTAGTCCGCGGCGACGGCCGCGTCGACCTCGCCGTCCTCCAGGAGTTCGACGATGCGCGAGGAGGCGTACACGCTGCTGACTGCGAGGGTGAGGTCCGGCAGTCTGCTTCGGATGCGCGAGACCATGCCGGAGAGCACCGGCGAGTTGGTCGCCGCGACGCGCAGGGTCCTGCGGGTGCTCGCGGCATCGGAGACCGGACGGCATCCGATCGCCGCGACCCGGGTCAGGACGTCGCGGGCCTGGGCGACGACCTCGGCGCCGTATGGTGTCAGCCTGACTCCCCTCGCCCCGCGCTCGAACAGCGACTGCCCGAAGTAGCGCTCGATCCGCCGGAGTTGGGTGCTCAGGGCGGGTTGTGAGTAGCCGAGGTCCGAGGCGGCGCGGCCCACGCTCCCCGCATCGGCGATGGCACACAGGACACGAAGGTGCCGCAGCTCCAGGTCCATCCGTACGCTCCCCTGCCGACCGTGGACAGGAAGCGTTCCATCGCGCCGCCCCGCACACAAGACGCAGGTCAGCCACCCTCCGGCAGAGGCGTCCGACCGGCACGCCACGTCGGTGGCGGCTGCGTTTCAGCGGTCGCGCTCACATCGCCGGCGGTGCCGGGAGCCGTCCCGGTCTCCTCTCGCTGCTTCTTCAAAGCGAGTTCCCTGGCCGTCTTTTCCACCTTATGAGGAGGGCCGAAGTCACGGCCGAATTGGCGTGCTGACGCAGGTGACCGGTTCGTGTAAGTGCCGGGCGGAGCCGAGGGGTTGACACTTGACCGATGCGGGGACCGCGCGTTCGTCGAAGTGAGGTCGTGCCATGAGAGCGATCGTCGTGGGGGCGGGGATCGGGGGGCTCGCCGCGACGCTGAGTCTGCGCCGCGCCGGTCACGAGGTCACGATCCTGGAGCAGACACCGCAGTTCAGCGAGGTCGGCGCCGGGATCCAGCTCGCTCCCAACGCCACGCGCGAGTTGCGCCGGCTGGGGCTGCTCGACGCGGTCGCCGCACAGTCCGCCCGCCCTGCCGCCGTGAGCTTGCGCACCTGGTCCGACGGGACCGAGATCTGCGGCTACGCCCTGGGCCGCCAGGTCGAGGACGAGTTCGGGGCGCCGTATCTGCAGGTGCACCGGGCTGATCTGCGCGATGCGCTGGCCGCCGCCGTGCCGGAGGGATGGGTGCGGCTGAACACCCTGGTCGTGGGCATCGACCAGGACGACCGCACCGCGTATGTGACGACGGCGAGCGGTGAACGCCTGGGTGCGGACCTGGTCGTGGCCGCGGACGGGATCCGGTCCGCGGCCCGCCAGTGGCTCTTCGGCGCGGACGGGGCGGTGTTCTCCGGGACCGCCGCCTACCGGGCGCTGCTCCCGGTCGACGAGGTGGCCGATCTCCGCCTGCCCGACACCGGGGTGTGGCTGGGACCGGGGCGGCATTTCGTCCACTACCGGGTGCGCCGCGGTGAACTCCTCAACGTGGTGGCCGTGTTCGGGACGGAGACCGCCGCCCAGGAGTCGTGGACCGCGCAGGCCGCGCCGGGAGAACAGCTGCGCGCGTTCGAGGGCTGGGACTTCCGGGTGCGCAGTGTCCTGGAACGCGCGGGGCGGGTCTTCCGCTGGAGCATCTACACCCGCACCCCGCTCCCCCGCTGGCACAGCGGGCGGGTGACCCTGCTCGGCGACAGCGCCCACGCGATGGTGCCGTTCCAGGCCCAGGGCGCGGCACAGGCGGTCCTGGACGCGGCCGTGCTCGGCGACTGCCTCACGGAGGCGGGGGCCGGCGACGTACCCGACGCCCTCGACCGGTATGTGCGCAGGCGCCTGGCGGCCGCCACGAGCATGCAGGCCCGTTCCGCGCGGGCCGGCGACGAGTTCCACCTGCCGGACGGCCCCGAGGCCGAGGCGCGCAACGCCCGCATGGCGGCGTACGCGGCCGAGCACCGCTTCATGCCCGTGGCGGCCGAGTGGGGGGTCGACGTCGTCGACGAGCACTCCTGACGGGACGAGGAACGTCCACCGTGTCAGTCCACGGGCCAGGTGTGCGCGGGCGCGTTCAGGTGCATGTAGTCCATGTATGTGGTGGTCATCCGGCGCAGCGCCTCCTGACGGTCGGTGCCGGTCTTCTCCAGGTGGTGGACCGTCTCCGCCTGCCACAGGGCGCCGTTGCGGGCCGTGACGCAGCGCTGCTCGATGATGCCGAGCAGGGGTTCGCGCCAGGTCGCGTCCATGCCGGCCAGTTCGAGGCCCCGGTGGGCCAGCGGCAGCAGGCGCCGCAACACCAGTTCCGTGACCGGGACTTCGCCCACGCCGGGCCAGTACAGGCGGGCGTCGATGCCGTCGCGGGCGGCCGCGTGCAGGTTCTCCTCGGCCACCGCGAAGGACATCCTCGTCCATACCGGCCGGTCCTCGTCGACCAGGGCGCGGGTCAGGCCGTAGTAGAGGGCGCCGTTGGCGATGATGTCGGCCACGGTGGGGCCGGCCGGCAGGACACGGTTCTCGATGCGCAGATGGGGGCCGCTGTCGGTGACGGCGTACACGGGGCGGTTCCAGCGGTAGATCGTGCCGTTGTGCAGGGTCAGTTCGCCAAGTTCCGGGACGCCTCCGGCGTCGAGCGTCGCCTGCGGGTCCTCCTCGTCGCACAGCGGCAGCAGGGCCGGGAAGTAGCGGACGTTCTCCTCGAAGAGGTCGAAGACGCTGGTGATCCACCGCTCCCCGAACCACACCCGCGGCCGTACGCCCTGGGCCTTGATCTCCTGCGGGCGGGTGTCGGTGGCCTGCTCGAACAGGGGGATGCGGGTCTCCCGCCACAGCTCGCGGCCGAAGAGGAAGGGCGAGTTGGCGGCCAGGGCGACCTGTACGCCCGCGACGGCCTGGGCCGCGTTCCAGTAGGGCGCGAACTCCTTCGGGGCGACCTGCAGATGGAACTGGGTGCTGGTGCAGGCGGCCTCCGGGGTGATGGCGTCGGCGTACATCGACAGGCGCTCCACACCGTCCACCCGGATCCGCAGGTCCTCGCCTCGTGCCGCGAAGATCTGCTCGTTGAGCAGCTTGTACCTCGGGTCGCCGGAGAGGGCGGACTCGCCCACGTCCGACTCTCCCAGCGTCGGCAGAATGCCGATCATGATCATGTGTGCGCCCACCGCCGAGGCGCGTTCCTCGGCGTGGTTGAGGGCATCGCGGATCGCCTGCTCCCAGGCACCGGGGCCGCCGGCCGTCAGCTGCCGGGGCGGGATGTTGATCTCCAGGTTGAAGCGGCCGAGCTCGCTCGACCAGGCGGGGTCGGCGATCGCCTGGAGCACCTCGGTGTTCCGCATCGCGGGCCGTCCCTCGCCGTCCACCAGGTTCAGCTCGATCTCCAGCCCGACCTGGGGGCGCTCGCTCTCGAAGCCCGACTCGCGCAGCATCTGCGCCAGCACGTCGAGACAGAGGTGCATCTTGTCCCGGTAGCGGCGGCGGTCCTCGCGCGTGAACACCAGGGCAGGTACGTCACGTCCCATGGGGCCCTCCCGAGTCCCCTCGACGGATACCTCTCGTCCCAGCGTCCCACCTCGAACGGGTCCGGCACAGTCGGCGACCTGCCGATCACGAGAAGTGCTCGGTGATACGACAGAGGGTGAAGGTGCCGCATCCGTGCTGAACTCGGTCCACACCGTGAGGAGCATCGCCGATGAGCAGACCGCAGTCCGAGTTCCACCGTCCGGGCGCGCCCTGGCTGCGCCCGCCCGGGGCCGCCGACGGCGTGTGGGAGCAGGTGCTGGCCGAGGATCCGCAGACCGGGGACGCCACCGTGCTGCAACGCTACGAGCCGGGGACGGACACCAGCGCCCAGGGCGGCGTCCGGCACGACTACTTCGAGGAGGTGTACCTCGTCGAGGGCTCGTTCACCGACCTGCGCCTCGGCGAGACGTTCACGGCCGGGATGTACGCGTACCGGCATCCGGGAATGGAGCACGGCCCGTGGACGAGCGCGGAGGGCGTGCTGATGCTCGTCAGGCGAGAGCCTGCCTGAGGGCGGCGAGCCAGCGGGCCACCGGGCCGAAGGTGAGCAGACCGCTGCCCGCCCCGGCGAGTTCGCCCGCGGCCGGGGAGAGAGACGTGTGCAGGCGGGTCAGCGTCGTGCGGTCGCCCAGGTCGAGGGCGACCGCTGCCCGCACGCAGCACAGCGCCTCGTACAGGAGGTCCGCGGGCGGTTCCGGCGCTGCGTGCAGACTGGCCAGGGCGGCCGTGCGGTTGCCGTCGCGCAGTCTGACGTAGGGCTCGATCCAGGGGCGGTACGGACCCCAGTCGTCCTCCGGGTCGATGTGCTCGGCGGCCTGCCGGGCGCCGGCTCCGGCCTCGGACAGGCGCAGCGACAGCCGGGTGAGGGGCAGCAGGCCGCTCTCCACGCCGGGCATGCCGGCAGCCGGCAGCGCTGCCGCGGCCACCTCGTAGCCGGCCTCGGCCTCGCGCGTACGTCCGGCCGCGGCCGACCGCAGCGCGCCGTACCACTGGGTGAAGACGCCGACCAGTGGCCGTTCGTGCCGCTCGGCGAGCCGGTCCGCCGCCGCGGCGTGCGCGTCCGCCGCCGGGAAGTCGCCGAGCGCGCTGCGCGCCTGCATCCGGATCAGGCGGCCGAGGACCTCGAAGTTCTCCAGGCCGTGCCGCGCGGCCAGTTCGACCAGCTCCGCGCCGATCGCGTCCCGCCGCGCCGCGAGCCCCGCCCGGGTGCAGGACTGCATGAACGCCCCGTTGAGAGCGAACGCCAGCAGCGTGGGATCGTCGAGCCGGCGGGCGAGATCCTCCGCTTCGTGCGCGGCCCGTGGTCCGCGCGGGGAGCGGGTGCCGCGCATCTCCAGGGCGATGGTGGCCAGCAGCCGGCAGCGCGCGGCCTCGTGCGCGCCGTCGTTCGGCAGCGCGGCCAGGGTGCGCTCGGCGGTCGCGACGATCCGCCCCGCCTGCTCGGGGTCGTCGCTGCGGGTCCAGATCGCGGGGACGTCGTAGGCACCGATCACCCGGGCGGTCAGCTCCGGGTCGCCCGACTCCTCGGCCGCTGCGACGGCCGCGAGGCGGTGTTCCCGGGCGGCCCGCAGCCCACCGCCTCCGGTGACCGCGAGATTGCGGACCAGGCCGACGGTCGACTCCAGCCGGGCCCGGGCGCCCGCCGCGACCGTACGGTCGAAGTCCGTGGCCACCCGGCTCCACAGCCGGTCGGCCGCGCTGGACGGTCCGGCCGGGAGGTCGAGGCGAGGGTCCTGCGTGAGGATGTCCCTCTCCAGACGGCGCAGTTCGGGTCCCGGGTCCACGCCCAGCTGCCCGGCCAGCATCGCCCGCGCCCGGCGCAGTACGTCGAGCGCGTCCGCCTGGCGGCCCGCGCGGTACAGCGCGAGGGCCAGCAGGCGCCAGCCGTCCTCGCGCCAGGGATGTCCGGCCACGTGGGCGTCGAGGTCGGGCACCGTCTCGGGGGCGCGCCCCAGGTCCAGCCGGGCCTGGGCGCGTTGTTCCACCGCCCGCAGCCGCAGCTCGGTCAGACGGGCACACTCACCGCGCGCCCAGTCCTCGTCGGCGAACTCGGCGTAGGCGGGCCCGCGCCACAACTCCAGTGCCTCTTCGAGCTGTTGGAGCGCCTGCGCGGGCGGCAGCTGTGCCGCGCCCACGACGGCCGTCTCGAACCGCCAGGCGTCCACGCTCCCCGGCGCCGCCCGCAGCGCGTACCCGGGCCCTTCCGTCACCAGCAGCCGGGCCGGTGCACGCGCCGGGCGCTCCGGCTCCAGGACCCGGCGCAGTGCCGCGACGAAGGTCTGCACGGCCCCGACGGCGCCCGGCCCCGGGTCGTCCCACAGGTCTGTCACGAGGCGGGCGACCGGAACCACACGCCGGCGCGCCGTGATGAGCCGGGCCAGCACCGCCCGGTGGCGCGGGCCCTTCAACGCCAGTACGCCGCCGGCGCCGTCCCAGGCCACCACCGGCCCGAGCACACCGAAGGTGATCCGCTCCATCCCCACCTCCCACGGCCGCCTCGGCCGCCACAGTACGTGCTGACCGGATGCTGATTCGCGCGCGGGAGGCTCACTCGTGTCCGCCTGCCGGCGGTCCTCCTCCGCACCGACGAAAGCAGCCCACCGTGACATCCGCCCTCCCCACGATTCCCGGCTTCGAGCAGCACCGCATCCAGGTCGCCGACGGCGTGGCCCTTCACACCGCCGTCGGCGGCTCGGGCAGCCCGGTCGTGCTGCTGCACGGCTTCCCGCAGACACACCTGATGTGGCGGCACGTAGCCGCGGATCTCGCGGCCGACCACACCGTCATCTGCCCCGACCTGCGGGGCTACGGCGCCAGCGACAAGCCCGCCGACACCGACGGGGCCACCTATGCGAAGCGCGTCATGGCCGCCGACACCGTCGCCCTGGCCCGTGCGCTCGGCCACGAGCGATTCGCGCTGGCCGGTCATGACCGCGGAGCCCTGGTCGCCTTCCGCACCGCGCTCGACCACCCGGCCGTCGTCACCCATCTGGCCTGTCTGGACGTGCTGCCCACGCTGGACATGTGGCAGGTGATGCACGGCACCGGTGCCGCCGTGGGTTTCCACCTCTATCTGATGGCCCAGCCGCCGGGGCTGCCCGAGCGGATGATCGCCGCCGCCCCGGACGACTTCTTCGGCCATTTCCTCGACCTGTGGGCCAGGAACCCGAAGGCCGTTCCCGCCCCCGTCCGCGCCGTCTACCTCGCCGCGTGCCGAGCCGCGGTGCCCTCGATCGTCGCCGACTACCGTGCCTCGGCCGGCATCGACCTCGCACACGACCAGGCCGACAGGGACGCGGGCAGGGTGCTGGACATGCCGGTGACCGTGCTCCAGCAGGACTGGGGCACAGCGCTCGGCTTCGACGCCCGTGCCCTGTGGTCGGCCTGGGCGCGGCGGCTGACCCACCGCACCGTGGACTGCGGTCACTTCATGGCGGAGGAGGCCCCCGAGCAGGTCACGGAGGAGCTCAGAGAACTGCTCGCCCGCTGAACTCGGCGCCTCGCCCATGTGAAAAACGTTTTAGCCACCGTCGGGGTAGACTTGCGTCGCCCATGAGGACCACGTCGTGCCTGGTCGCACGGCTGTCACAGCGAGGGGGGTGGACGCCATCCCGGTTCGCCCCGCCCGGATCCAGGACGTCGCGGCCGCCGCCGGAGTGTCGGTGTCGACGGTGTCGAACGTGCTGAACCGCCCGGAGCGCGTCAACGCGGCCACCGCCGAGCGGGTCCGCGACGCGGTCGCGGCGCTCGACTACGTGCCCCATCCGGGCGCCGCGGGACTGCGCACCGGCCACACGTCCTCGATCGGCCTGGTCCTGCCCGACGTGACCAACTCCTTCTACGCCCGCATCGCGCGGGGCGCCGCCGACGCCGCCTACGACCACGGCTACTCCCTCGTCCTCTGCCACAGCGGGGACGCCCCGGAGCGCGAGCAGGGCTACTTCACCATGCTCGTCCAGCAGCGCGCCGTCGGTGCCGTGGTCGTCCCGCTCAGCGCCGACCCCACCCGGCTGACACGACTGCGCGAGCGGGGCATTCCCCTGGTGCTGGCGGACCGTGCGATGCCCGCGCAGGACGGCTGCTCCGTCTCCGTCGACGACATCGCAGGCGGCCGAATCGCCGTCCAGCACCTCCTGGAGTGCGGGGCGCGCGACATCCTCGTCGTGAACGGCGAACGGTCGATACGGCAGTGCGCCGACCGCTACCAGGGCGCCCGGCAGGCCGTGCGCACCCGGCGCGAGGCACGGCTGGCCCAGGTGGTCGCCGAGGAGATGACGGTGGCGTACGGCAGGGAGATCGCCCGGGGGCTCGACGAGCTGCCCGACGGGGTGTTCTGCACCAACGACTTCCTCGCGGCCGGACTGTGCCGGGGCCTGGCCGAGCGGGATGTGAAGGTCCCCGAGGACGTGCAGGTGGTGGGTTACGGCGACCTCGACATCGCCAGCTTCGTGGGGACGACCCTGACGACGGTCCGGCAGCCCGTCGAGGATCTCGGCCGGGCGGCCGTGGAGATGCTCCTCGACGAGGTGGAGGCCCGCGCCGAACACGCCCACGAGACAAGGGTGTTCGCGCCCGGGCTCGTCCTGCGGGACTCCACCCGGTCACTCACCGGCGGCTGACTCCCGGACCCGCAACGTCACCGGACCCAGCAGCCCGGACGTCAACTGGGAGGGGAAGGCCCAGGCGGTCGGGGTCGCTTCGGCGAGATACGGCGCCAGGGTGTTGCGCACGGTCACGTCGATCCGGACGGTGCGCCCCTCGGCACCGGGCAGTTCGAAACGGTACGGCGCGCAGAACGCCTCGCCGACCGGCTCCCCGTCGAGAAGAACCGCGACGCTCCCTCGCACCCGCCCCAGGTCCAGCACCGGATCAGGCCCGGCGGGCACCTCCACCTCGCGCGTGTACGTCACACCGCCGCTCCAGCCGCCAAGACCCAGCGACTGCCAGTCGCCGAGGGGCAGGGGCGCCGCCACGGTACGCACGCGCACCGGCCCCCACCAGGCGGAGCCGCCGCGCAGCACGGCCGTCGGGTCGGTGACCAACTCGAACTCCGTCGGCTCAGTGGTGGGCTGAGGGAGTGTCAGTACCTGTCCGTCGAGGACTCGTTCCGCGCCGTCCGCGGACCTCACCCGTGCGGGCAGCGCCAGAGGCAGCCTGAGCGAGACGGTCCCCGGGGGCACGGTGAAGCGGAAACGCTGTGCGCGGGGGCGTACTTCGTCGGTGGAGCGCAGCGACATCACGGGGGCGCCGAGCACCGGCCGGCCGGTCAGCCACTCGGTGTCGGGCAAGGGGTGCGGTCGTACGGCCGCGTGGCAGTGCTGCAACTCGCCCCACCTGCCGTCGTGTTCGACGGTACGCCCGCGCCACTGCCCCGTCTCCGCCTCCCAGCCGGCTCCGCTGACCAGCGCGGTCGCACCCGCTCCTGCCACGAGGTCGACGAACACGGCATCGCGTGCGCGGACGCTGTCGGCGACGACGTCGAGGACGTGATCGCCCGCCGAGAGGGTCAGTTCGTGGCGGAAGAACATCGGCACCGCCCCCCAGTCGGACTCGTAGTACTCGACCTTCTCCTGCCGCGCCACGACCGCGCCGTCGAGCAGCACGGTGACGCCCGCCGCGGCGCCCACCACGAGCACCGCCCGCGCCCCGCCGTCGGACAGACGCAGTCGGCCCCGGTAGGTGACGCCGCCGTCCGGCCGTACGCCGTCCGGCAGACACATGAACTGCGGACGCGGCACGAAGCCGTCGGGACGAGAAAGGCAGAAGTAACTGCCCAAGGGAGCCTGAGACTTGGCCGAGATCATCGAGGGGCGGTCCTCGGCGTCGGACAGTTCGTACTCCAGGACGTTGCGGGGCCGGTCGATCTCAACGCTGGCGGACGCCAGGTATCCGCGGTCCGTGGGCAGCCTCTCGCCGTTCCACCACACCCGCTTGACGGCTGCCGCGCCGACGCGCAGATCGGCGGGCCCGCAGTGGTCGGTCTCGACGATCGACCGGACCCGGGCGACGGTTCCGCGGCCCGGTACCGGCACGCGTACGAACTCCTCGCTGACCAGCCCCTTGTTGCCCAGCAGGCCGTCCGGGTCCGGGATCCCGCGGCTCGACGAGAACAGCGAGACGGCCCAGTTCTCGTCCCAGGGCACAAGGGGCTGCTCTCCGGCCAGGACCCGCTCGACGGAGGCCTGGTCGAGCGGGTCGGGGGCCTTCGCGGTGGGCACCGGGGGCAGCACGCGTACCCGGTTGCCGTACGTCGCCCGGGTCTGCTCCCAGCGGGCGTCGGGGGCCTCGCTCTCGGTCCACCGCATGGTCCAGATCTGCGGTTCGTCCACGGACGCCCCGGCGGGCAGCGCGAGGTCACCCCACGTGTTGTCCATGGTGGGCGCCAGGCGGCCCTCCCAGCCGCTGGACAGGTCGATGGTCCGTACCGACCTGGGCGGTGGTGCGGGAGTCGGGGACACCGGGGTGCCTTCTCGCCATACGACGAGGGCGGCCGGGGCGCCTTCCAGCGGCACCTCGATGGTCGAGACGCCGTCGCTGACGGTGATGCGCGCCGGGCGGCGGTCACCGGTCGCCGGGTTCCAGACCTCGGCCTCGGCGACCGGAGCGCGCACGGTGAGGGACCTGGTGGGGGCGTAGCGGGCGGGGTCGACGTCATGGTTGCCCGAGGGCGGATGCGCGCGGGCGTCGGGGAAGGCCCCTGTCACCAGGGCGACCGCGTCCGCTCCCTGCCGCCGCACGAGCAGCGGCACATCACCGGTCGCGTACCCGGCAGGGTCCGCCACGGCCGCGGCGCCCGCCTCGGCGTCACTCGCCCGCTCCAGCCGGGGATGAGCGCACAGTGCCGCCACGACGGCGTCGTCACCGGCCAGGCCTGCCGCAGCCGCCGGCGGGCGGCCCACGGCCACCACCCGCCCGCCGGCGTCGAGCAGTTCGGTCAGCCGTCGTGCCGTGTCCTGTTCCAGGACGCTCGCCGAGGGCAGCAGCACCGCGGTGTACGCCAGATCCCCGATCCGCAGGGCACCCTCGGCGGGCGTGGCCCGCTGCACCGAGGCGTCGTCGATGACGTCGTAGGAGACACCGTGCCGGTCCAGGGCGCCGATGTGGGGTCGCAGCCAGTTGTTGGTGCCGCACAGGTTCAGGTAGTGGCGCTGGGTCTCGTCGACCTCGGCGTGGCTCTCGCCGAGGCGGCCGTCGCCGAAGTGCTTGACGGGGGCGTCCAGCGGGATGAGGGACTGCATCGTGGTCGTGGGATGCAGGACCGCCACATCGGCGCTGTAGGTGCCCCAGGAGAGGATCGAGCAGATGCGGGCGACGGCCCGGGAGAAGGCCGGGTACTGCGGCCAGTAGGGCTGGCGCCAGTCGGTGGAGGGCGGCGCCCACTCGAACCAGCCGCCCGCGGTGCCGAAGTAACTGGCGTGCGGGTTGTACAGATTGGCGCCGCTGCGCAGGAACGGCAGGAGCCAGTCGTAGGTGTCCTCCAGGGTGCCGCCCCACCCGGAGGAGTGGAACGCCTCGATCCACACACGCTCGTGTCCGTAGAGGTGCGCCATGGAGGAGTGGACCTTGGAGTCGCCGTGGTGGTCACTGCCCGCGGCGCCGTACCAGCGGTGGGTGCGGAAGTAGTCCGAGTAGATCTGGGTGGACTGGGCCGGGAAGCCGGAGCGGGCGGGGTGGCTCTGGTCGCAGCCCAGGAGCATCCCGCGTTCGTCGTGCCAGGCGGCGAGGGGTTTGAACAAGGCCTCTTCGGTGAGTTCGGCGCGGACCGCGTAGTAGTCGGCGCGGACCTTCGCGGCCCTGGCGGCGTCGGGGATGTCGTGGAAGAGGGCCGGCAGGTGGTCGAGCAGGTCGTAGCCGCGACGGGCGAGGAACTCCTCCGGGAAGCGGCCGCTCCAGGCGTTGGTGCCGGGCAGTTCGTCCTGGAAGCTCCCGGCGACGACATTGCCCAGGTACTCGGGGACGCGCCGGTCGTACTCGTGGTGCACGGCCTCCAGGAGCAGACGGACGGCGCCGGGGTCCAGGTAGTCGAAGGCCGTGGGGACAGAGGTGACCAGCTGCACCTCGCCGCCGTCGGCGGCCGCGATCCGCGCGGTGCCGGTGACGGGAAGGCGCCGGCCCTCCGCGGAGTACGCCCCGACCAGGGTTTCCGAACTCCCCAGCGGGACGGCGCCGTTGGCGACCCTCGCCGTGCGGCGGCGCAGCGCAAGGCCGGCCGCCTCGGGACGCAGGCGGGTCACCGCACCCTGGACGTTGGCGCCGGAGAACCCGATCTGGTCGTAGAACCACAGCCGCATGCCCAGGTCCCGGGCGATCTCGCAGGCGTCCGTGAAGCGTGCCCACCACTCCTCGCCGAACCACGGCGGTTCGTCGGCGCGGGCGCCGAAGCCGGGACCCGCCGGCGCCAGGTTGATCACCACGAGGTTGTGCACGCCGCCCCCGGCGAACCTGCGCATCTGCCAGGCGAGGCGCTCGCGGGTGACTTTCGCACCCGACCACCACCACAGCGGAGTGGGGCCGAAGTCCCGGGGCGGGTCGTCGAACAGCTGCTGCAGCGCGGAGGAGATCACGGGCACGGTCCTTCCGGGAACGGCTGGGCACCCTCGCGGATCAAAACGTTTTACACGGGTCTGGTCGCCGACAACCTGGAATGTTCGCACCGGATCCCTGGCGCGGGAAGCATGCCGACGCGCCTTCCTGCAAATGGGCGCATGAGGGGTTGTTGGAACGTTTTTCCGACCCTATATTCACTGCACTCGGCCTCAGAGCCGTCACGTCCCCCTCCGCTCGGCCCATCCCCAGACGACGGAGTCGCATCATGGTCCGAACCCCGACCGCCCCCGAACGCCCGGAACAACCCCTCCCCTGGCGGCTGTGGAAGGTGGCGGCCCTGTCGGGCATGGCCTCCTACCTCGACGCCGCCCTCATCGTCAGCATCGCCGTCAACCTGGCCATCTACCGCGACAGTTACGACATGGGCGTGTGGATGGCGGGCGCGATCAGCGCGATCGTCACCGGCTGCATCGCGGTCGGCTCCCTGGTCGGCGGGCGGCTGGCCGACATGTTCGGGCGCCGCCGTGTCTACAACTGGGACATCTTCTGCTTCGCGCTGGGCGCGGTCGTCATCACGCTCGCGCCGAACGACATCGTGCTCTTCGTCGGCGTGCTCGTGGCGGGGCTCGCGGCCGGTGCCGATCTGCCGACCTCCCTGGCCGTGGTCTCGGACGCCGCACCCGCCGACGGCCGGGCGCGTCTGGTGTCCTTCACGCAGGTCATGTGGGTGGCGGGCATCGTCGTCGTCATCTTCCTCGGCTATCTGCTGTCGGACACGGGCATGACCGGGGCGCGGATCATCACCGGCCATCTGGCCGTCGCCGCCCTGGCCACCTGGCAGCTGCGCTCCCGGCTCGACCTGGCCGACGAGCCGTCGGACACGGAGCTGGCCCAGGAGGCGGCCGCGCTGGCCGCCCCGCGCGGCATCGAGCTGAAGAACGTGTGGAACCGGGCCGCACTGCTGCCGATGGCGGCGACCTTCGCCTATTACGTCACCTGGGGCATCGGCGCCAACACCTTCGGGCAGTTCGGCACCTATCTGCTGGTCACGGTCAGCGGCGCCTCGCAGAGCCTGGCCACCGGGATCAACCTGGCCTTCCTGCCGATCGCGCTGGTGCTGACCCTCGTCTTCGTCCGGCTGGCCGACACCGCCTGGCGCGACCGGCTGTTCTACGTGTTCACCGTGGTGCAGATCGTCGCGTTCTGCATCGCCTCCCTCACCGCCGGCGCGCTGGCCGGGATGCTGGTCTTCTTCGTGCTCTACCAGATCTCCAACCCGTTCGCGGGGGAGGCCAGCTACAAGGTGTGGTCACAGCTCACGCTGCCGCCGGACACCCGCGGTACCACCCAGGGCCTCACCTACGCCGTGTCGCGGGGAGTCTTCGCGGGCGTCGCCTTCGTCACGCCCGCCCTGATGGAGTACAGCGCCTCCGTGCTGCTGTGGTCGATCACCGCCTGCATGGCGGCCTCGGCCCTCGCGGGCGTGTACATCGTCCGTGTCCTCATCCAGCGCTCACCCGGCGCCGCTGCCGCCCCGGCGGACCTGGGAGTGGCCCGGGCGTAGGGAGTGGCCCCGGCCCCTTGAACCCGACTGTGGACCTGCGAAGGAGCGACCCCCAGCCATGGCAACCGCCGAACACTCCATGTCCCTGCAGGAGTTGCTGCCGCCGGTGCGGCGGCGCCGTACCCGTATCGGCCTGGTCTCGGGCGGGCTCGGCACCTACTGGCCACAGTTTCCCGGTCTGCTGCCGCAGTTGAAGGAGTCGGCCGCGTACATGGCCGAGCGGCTCGGGCAGCTGGGCGCGGAGGTCACGGATGTCGGTTTCATCTCCGACGCCGAGGAGGGGGCCCTCGCCGCCGAGGAGCTGCGCCGGGCCGACTGCGACCTGATCGTGCTGTTCCTGACGACGTATCTGACCTCGTCGATGGTGCTGCCGATCGCCCGGCGCTCGCACACCCCGGTGCTGGTCGTCGACCTCCAGCCGTCCGAGCGGATGGACCACGCCACCTTCGACACGGGTGCCTGGCTGGCGTACTGCGCGCAGTGCTCGGTGCCCGAGGTCGGCAATGTCTTCCGCCGGGCAGGCATCCCCTTCCGGTCGGTGTCGGGCTGGCTGCGCCAGGAGTCCGCCTGGCGGCGCATCGAGCAGTGGATCCGCGCGGCCCATGTCCGGGCGGCGCTGCGGCACGCCCGGCACGGCCTGATGGGGCATCTGTATCCCGGCATGCTGGACGTGTCGACCGATCTGACCCTGCTGCCGACGACCTTCGGCTCGCATGTGGAGGTACTGGAGTTCGACGACCTGCGGCACCGGGTGGGGCGGGTGAGCGAGGCGGAGACCCGCGACCGCATGGCGCTGGCCCGCCGGGTCTTCACCCTCGACGACAGCGTGGCGGACGAGGACTTCGCGTGGGGCGCGAAGGTGTCCGTCGCACTGGACCGGCTGGTCGAGGACTTCGGCCTCGACACGCTCGCCTACTACCACCGCGGCCTCGACGGCGAACTGCACGAGCGGCTCGGCGCGGGCATGATCCTGGGCGCCTCCCTGCTCACCGCCCGGGGCGTACCCGCGGCCGGCGAGTACGAACTGCGCACCAGTGTCGCCCAGTTGGTCTCGCAGAGCATCGGTGCCGGGGGCTCCTTCACCGAGATCCAGGCCCTCGACTTCGAGGACGGCGTGGTGGAGATGGGCCACGACGGGCCCGCCCACCTCGCCGTCAGCGCCCGTGACCCGCTGCTGCGCGGTCTTGGCGTCTACCACGGAAAGCGCGGCTGGGGCGTCAGCGTGGAGTTCGACGTCCGGCACGGCCCGGTCACCCTCCTGGGCCTCGGCCAGGACGCCGACGGCAGCCTGTCGTTCATCACCTCCGAGGGCACGGTCGTGCCCGGCCCCCTGCTGGAGATCGGCAACACCACCAGCCGCGTCGACTTCGGCCGTGACCCCGGCGAATGGGTCGACGCCTGGAGCGCGACGGGCGTCGGCCACCACTGGTCCCTCGCCGTCGGCAGCCACGGCGCCGATTTCCGGGCCGCGGCGAGCCTGCTGGGCATCGACCACCGGGAGGTGTGAGCTCCCCTCCCGCGCGCCCTCGTTCACTCCGGTGCATTGCGCCGTGAGCCTGATCCGCGCGCGTTCCACGGCAAGGCGCCGCGCAACCAGGCCGTCCGGTCGAGAAGGTGGGCAGTCCGTCGTCGTACGCCACCGCGACGTCCCACCGTCTCGAGGAGAGCTTCTTGCGCCTGCACCCTGTCGCGGCTGCCCTGACCTCGGCCGTGCTGCTGGCCTCGCCGCTCCCGGCGGCGTCCGCCGCCCCGGCCACGGCCGAGCCCGCACGCGCCACGGACGACCCCGCCGGCTACGTCAACCCGTTCGTCGGCACCGCCCCGGGAGGCACCGACTTCGGCCACGGCGGCGGCGCCGGGAACACCTTCCCCGGCGCCTCGGCGGCATTGGGCGGCATCCAGTGGAGCCCCGACACGGTCACCCGCCAGCACGGCGGGTACGCGTACAAGGACAACCGGATCCGGGGCTTCAGCCTCACCCATATCTCCGGCGCGGGGTGCAGCGACTACGGCAACGTGCCGTTCATGCCGCTCACCGGCCGCCCGGACCCGGACCCCGCCGCGCGCCACGCCACCTTCTCCCACGCCAACGAGCAGGCGTCACCGGGCAGTTACGGGGTCCGGTTCGACAACGGCATCCGTACGCAGATCTCCGTCACCCAGCGCTCCGGCATCGCCCGGTTCACCTACCCCGCCCAGGACGGGCGGCCCGCCGGGCTGACGGTGGACGCGGGACGGGCCTTCAACAAGGCCACCGGGAAGATCAGCATCGGGTCGCGCACCCTGTCCGGCTACACCGACAGCGGTGGCTTCTGCCACTCCTCCAACCGCTACCGGCTCTACTTCCACGTCGTCTTCGACCGGCCCTTCGCGCACACCGAGCCCCTCGACGGAAAGACTTCCGGGGCGTACGTGTCCTTCGCCCCCGGCACCCGTACGGTGACCGCGCGGGTCGGTGTGTCCTTCGTGGACGTCGCCGCCGCCCGCCACAATGTCACCGCCGAGCAGGGCAAGCACTCCTACGACCAGCTGCACAGTGCCGCCCGTGACCGCTGGAACGAGTGGCTGGGCAGGATCGCCGTGCGCGGCGGCACCGAGACCCAGCGCCGGGTGTTCTACACCGCGCTGTACCACGCTTTGCTGCACCCCAGCGCCTTCAGCGACACCGACGGCCGCTACCGGGGCATGGACGGCAAGGTCCACCGCACCCGGCCCGGTCATGTGCAGTACGCGGACTTCTCCGGCTGGGACGTCTACCGTTCCCAGGGCCAGCTGCTCGCCCTGATCGCGCCGCACGAGGCGTCCGACATCGCCCAGTCGATCCTCAACCAAGGCCGGCAGGCAGGGTATTTCGACCGCTGGACGGTGGCCAACGGCGGCACCCGCGTCATGGTCGGCGACCCGCTGCCGGCCATGGCCGCCTCCATCCACGCCTTCGGCGCCACCGACTTCGACGCCCGGGGGCTGCTGCGGGCGGCCGTGGCGGGCCGGCAGGACGACCGGCAGCGACCGGGGCACCAGCAGTACGACACCCTGGGCTACATCCCGGCCGGCACCAAGGGCGTCTGGGGCAGTGCGGCCACCACGCTGGAGTACGCCGTCGCGGACGCCGCACTGGCCCATCTGGCCGGACGCCTCGGTGACACGAAGACCCAGGCGGCCCTCACCCGCGCCGCCGGCAACTGGCGCAATCTCTTCAACCCGGTGAGCGGCTACATCCAGCCCCGCAACGCCGACGGCAGCTGGCCGTCCTTCTCCCCCACGCAGCACGGGGAGTACGTCGAGGGCAACGCCGCGCAGTACACCTGGCTGGTGCCGCACGACCTGCCCGGCCTGTTCACCGCCATGGGCGGCCCCACCGCGGCCGCCTCCCGGCTCGACACCTTCTTCACCCAACTCAACGCGGGCGCGGACAAGCCGTACGCCTATCTCGGCAACGAGCCGTCATTCAACATCCCCTGGGCGTACGACTACGCGGGCCGCCCCGACCGCACGGAGGACATCGTGCGGCGGGCCCTCACCACTCTCTTCACCGACCGCCCCGACGGTCTCGTGGGCAACGACGACCTGGGCGAGATGTCGTCATGGGCGGTCTGGGCCTGTCTGGGCATGTACCCCCAGGTCCCGGGGAGCTCCCAGCTCGCCCTGGCCGGTCCGCTGTTCCCGGCCGCCACCGTGCGCCGCGGCAACGGGGTCGCCCTCTCCCTCCTCGCCCCGGACGCATCGGCCACCAACGCCCATGTCCGGTCCCTGAGGCTGAACGGGCTGCCCGTCAACGGCCCCTTCCTGCCGGAAGGGGTGCTGACCTCGGGCGGTGTGCTCCACTACGGGATGACGTCGTGACCGCTCAGGCCGGGGTCACCTCGACGGGCAGCTTCTTGATGCCGTTGACGAGCGCAGGGGCTCGAACTCCCGGACGCCCGCGGGCGGTTCACGGCCGTTCAATGGCGTCCGTCACACGCGCAGCCGCCGCAGGGCCCGGGCCGCGGCGTGGGCTCCGCACATTCCGTGGGCGCCGGCGCCGGGCGGGGTGGCCGCCGAGCACAGATAGTGGCCGGGGACTCCGGTGTCGTAGGGCCGCAGGGTGAGGTGCGTTCCGAGGAGGAGCTGGGGGATGTCCGTGGCGCCGGTCATGATGTTGCCGCCGACGTAGTTGGGGTTGTACTCGGCGAAGCCGGGCGTGGTGCGCACCGCGGTGCCGAGGACGCGGTCCCTGAAGCCCGGCGCGAAGCGTTCGATCTGGGCGGTGATCGCCGCGGTGGCGTCTCCGGTGTAGCCGTTCGGGACGTGGGCGTACGACCACACGGGGTGGATGCCGCCGACCGAGCGTGAGGGGTCGGCCAGGTACTGCTGGCCGACCAGGACGAACGGCCGCCCGGGCATCCGCCCGGCATGGACGTCCCGCTCCGCGGCCGCGATCTCGGCGTAGGTACCGCCGAGGTGCACCGTGCCGGCCCGCCGTGCGGCCTCGGCGCGCCAGGGGACCCCGCCCTCCACCGCGAAGTCGACCTTGAACGCGCCCGGTCCGTAGCGGTAGCGCCGGTAGGCGCGGGCGGTCCGCGGCGGCAGCAGATCGCCGAGGATGTCGGCCAGGGCGGTGGGGGCCACGTCCCACAAGGTCACGTCCGTGTCGGGCAGTTGGGCGACCGACCGCACGCGTACCCCGGTCTCGATCGTCCCGCCGAGTTCGCGCACCAGCGCCGCCATGGCGTCGGTGATACGGCGTGAGCCTCCCTCCGCCACCGCCCAGCCGTAGCGGTGGCCCGCGGTGACGATGCCCAGGCCGATACTCGCGGTCAGCGGCCGCTCCAGGGGGTGGAAGGCGTGTGCGGCGACGCCGCCCCACAGGCCCCTGGCCTCCTCGGTCCTGAACGCCTTCGCCACCAGCGCGGCGGGGGCGAGCGCGGGAACACCGAAGCGGGCGAGGCGCAGCGGGTGCCGGGGCAGGCGCAGCAGCGGGCCCATGATGTCGTCGCCGAAGGTGTCGTACGCCGTCGAAGGGCCCTCGAACAGCCGCCGCCAGGCCCGGCCGTCGGCGCCGAGACCGGCGGCGGTCGCGGTCACCGAGCGGTGCAGAACCCCGGCCGTGCCGCCGTCGAGCGGATGGGCGCAGTCGATCTCCGGCCACGCCCACCGCAGGCCGTACCGGTCCAGGCCGAGCTCCTTGAAGAACGACGAGCCGACGGCCATGGGGTGGATGGCCGAGCAGAAGTCGTGCAGCAGTCCCGGCACGATCGCCTCGCCGGAGCGGGTGCCGCCACCGATCGTGTCGGCCGCCTCCAGCACCGTGACCCGCAGGCCGGCCCGGGCCAGGGCGACGGCGGCGGCCAGACCGTTGGGCCCGGCACCGACGACGGTCGCCGTACTCATCCCGACCCCTCTCGTTCGACCTGTCGCACATTGTTCGAAACCTCTTGACGCTACCCAGGACGCGGATTGAAACTCTCGCAACACGACGTCACCTCCACGTAACACCAGGCCCGCAGCGCATGCGCTGTCGGCCCGCCGCCGCTTGCCCGCATCCCGCCTTTCCCCCCTCATCAGCCGTGTCTCAGCAGGGAATCCCGACATGACGCACAGCGCACGACTTCTCGGCCGCGCGAGACGCCTGGCGGGCCATCTCGCCGGGCCGACCGCCGCCGCGATGCTCCTGACCCTCGCCGCTCCCGCCCTCCCCGCGCAGGCGGCACAGACGGCCGAAACCCCGGGCCTCACCGACGGTCTGGCTCTCTGGTACAAACTCGACGGCGGATCCGGGACCACCGTGAGCGACGCCTCCGGCAACGGCCGCGACGGCACGGTGAGCGGCACCGCCGACTGGTCGGCATCCGGTCAGGGGCTCGCCTTCAACGGATCCGACACCTACATCAAGGTGCCGGACGACGTCATGAAGGGCATGGACTCGATCACCGTCTCCCTGGACGTGCTCCTCGACTCCGCGCAGACCACGCCGTACTTCCTCTACGGCTTCGGCAACTCCAGCGGCGGCAACGGCAACGGCTACCTGTTCACGACCGGCAACTCACTGCGCACCTCGGTGGCGACCGGCAACTGGTCCACGGAACAGACCACGAAGCCGTCCGACTCCCACAACCTCACCCGCGCGGTCTGGAAGCACCTCGCCTACACCCAGACCGGCACCACCGGCGTGCTCTACGAGGACGGCGTCGAGGTGGGCCGCAACACGTCGGTGACCATCACCCCCGGCGCGATCGGCTCCGGCACCACCACCGCCAACTACATAGGCAAGTCCGTGTACTCCGGCGACAAGCTCTTCAAGGGCCGCATCCGCGACTTCCGCGTATACGACCGCGCACTGGCCGGCTCGGAGGTCGAGCAACTCGCCCTCCCCGTCGACACGCACGGCGTCGCCGACGACAAGGCGGCCCTCAGCCTCGGTGACACCAGCGCCGTCACCGCCGACCTGGACCTGCCGAAGACCGGTACGGCGGGCGGCTCCACGATCAGCTGGGCCAGCGACAACCCCGCCCTCGTCTCGGACGCCGGCAAGGTGACGCGCCCGGCCGCCGGTGCACCGGACGGCCACGCCACGCTCACGGCGACCCTGAAGAAGGGCACGGTCACCGACACCCGCACCTTCGAGGTCACGGTCCTGCCCGACTTCGACGACGCCACCGCCACCCGGCAGGCCGCCGACGCGCTGAGCGTCCACAACCTCGACGACGTGCGCGGCAACCTCACGCTCCCGTCGGGCGGTTCGTACGGCACGCAGGTCGCCTGGTCCTCCGCGAACCCGGACGTCGTCTCCGCCGACGGTGTGGTCCACCGCCCCGCGCACGGCGACGGCGCCACCACCGTCGAGCTGACCGCCACCGTCACCAAGGGCGGGGCGACCGCCACCCGCACCTTCACCGCACACGTGCCCGAACTGCCCGCCAAGGCGGCCCTCAAGGGCTATATGTTCAGCTACTTCACCGGCGAGGGCACCGCGGACGGCGAACAGGTCTACAACGCCCTCAGCAAGGGCAACGACCCTTTGCACTGGCGGGAGTTGAACGACGGCAAGCCCGTCCTGACCTCCACGCTCGGCGAGAAGGGCCTGCGCGACCCGTTCATCATCCGCTCCCCCGAGGGCGACAAGTTCTACCAGATCGCCACCGACCTCAGGATCTACGGCAACGGCGACTGGGACGCCGCCCAGCGCACCGGCAGCAAGTCCATCATGATCTGGGAGTCCACCGACCTGGTGCACTGGACGAACCAGCGGCTGGTGAAGATCTCCCCCGACAGCGCGGGCAACACCTGGGCGCCGGAGGCCTTCTACGACGCGAAACGCGGCGAGTACGTGGTCTTCTGGGCGTCGAAGCTGTACGACAACGCCGAGCACAGCGGCGACACGTACAACCGCATGATGTACGCCACCACCCGCGACTTCTACACGTTCAGCGAGCCCAAGGTGTGGATCGACCGCGGCTACTCGGTCATCGACTCCACGATGATCCAGCACGACGGGACGTACTACCGCCTCTCCAAGGACGAGCGGAACAACACCTCCTCCACCCCCAACAGCAAGTTCATCTTCGAGGAGAAGAGCGACTCGATCCTGGGCTCCTGGGACCCGGTCGCCGAGGGCATCGGCAAGGGCGCGATGAGCGCGGCCGAGGGCCCGCTGGTGTTCAAGTCGAACACCGAGGACAAGTGGTACGCCTTCCTCGACGAGTTCGGCGGCCGTGGCTACATCCCGTTCGAGACTACGGACCTGGCCTCCGGCCACTGGACCCCGTCCACCGGCTACGACCTGCCGGCCAGGCCCCGCCACGGCACCGTCCTGCCTGTCACCCAGGCCGAGTACGACCGTCTGCTGCGCGCCTACCAGCCCGACCAGCTGGTGGAGAGCGTCGAGGGCGTCAAGGTGAAGACGAAGACCGGTCAGGCGCCGGTCCTGCCGGCCACCGTGATCGCGAAGTACGCCGACGGCGTCGCACGGCCGGTCGCCGTCACCTGGGACGACGTCCCGGCCTCGGCCTACGCGAACCCCGGGACCTTCACCGTGGCCGGCAGCCTGCCGGACGGCACCGCCCTCCCGGTCCAGGCCGAGGTCACGGTGTCGGAGGAGGGCGCCGACGTCCCGGCCGACCTGCTCCTGCACTACGACTTCGACGAGACGGGCGGCAACATCGCCCACGACTCCAGCGGACACGGCTACCACGGCACCTACGTCCACACGCCCGACTTCGGCACGGGTGTGCGGGGCGGCTCGTTCAAGATGTCCGGCGACGCCTCGACTTCGCCGTATGTGAAGATCCCGAACGGCGTGCTGAAGAACGCGGGCAGCGTGACCGTGTCGACGTACGCCAAGTGGAAGGGCGGCAGCAGCTTCCAGTGGCTGTTCGGGCTCGGCCCCGACAGCGACAAGTACCTCTTCGCCACCCCCTCCAACGGCGGCTCCAGCCTCTACTCGGCGATCACCAAGGCCAGTTGGTCGGCGGAGTCGAAGCTGACGGCCGGCTCGCAGCTCACACCCGGCGAGTGGCGGCACGTCACCGTCACCCTCGACGGCTCGACCGGCACGATGGTCCTCTACGTCGACGGCATCGAGGCGGCCCGCACCACGACCACCATCAAGCCGTCCGAGCTGTACGACGCGAACAAGGACTACAGCGGCTACATCGGCCGCTCCCTGTACTCGGCCGACCCGTACTTCGGCGGCGAGGTCGACGACTTCCGCATCTACGGCCGGGCCCTGTCGGCCGCGGAGGTCATGGAGCTCAGCGGCAACACGGCGGGCATCGCCAAGGCCACGCACCCCGGTCTGAAGGTCGACGCCATCGTCGACAACGCGGACAGCAGGATCACCCTGCCGATGAAGGAGGGCACCGATCTCACCGCGCTGGCACCGGAGTTCACCCTGGCCCATGGCGCGGCGATCAGCCCCGCCTCCGGCAGCGTGCAGGACTTCAGCAAGCCGGTGACGTACGAGGTGACGGGCTCCGACGGCAAGAAGCGCACCTGGACCGTGACGGCGCTCGTCATGAAGAGCCCGGTGCTGCCCGGCCTGAACGCCGACCCGAACATCGTCCGCTTCGGCGACACCTTCTACCTGTACCCGACGACCGACGGCTTCGACGGCTGGAGCGGTACGCAGTTCAAGGCCTACTCCTCGACCGACCTGGTCCACTGGAAGGACCACGGCGTCATCCTCGACCTCGGCCCGGACGTCTCCTGGGCGGACAGCAGGGCCTGGGCGCCGACCATCGCCGAGAAGGACGGGAAGTACTACTTCTACTTCTGCGCCGACGCGAACATCGGCGTCGCGGTCTCCGACTCCCCGACGGGGCCCTTCAAGGACGCCCTGGGCAAGCCGCTGCTGAAGGCGGGCCAGTTCAGCGGCCAGATGATCGACCCCGCGGTCTTCACCGACGACGACGGGCAGTCGTATCTCTACTTCGGCAACGGCCACGCGTATGTGGTGCCGCTGGGCGCCGACATGACCTCCATCGACACCTCGAAGGTCAAGGACATCACCCCGAGCGGCTACAACGAGGGCTCCTTCGTCATCAAGCGCAAGGGCACCTACTACTTCATGTGGTCGGAGAACGACACCCGGGACGAGAACTACCGCGTCGCCTACGCCACCGGCCCCTCCCCCACCGGCCCCTGGACCAAGCGGGGCGTGATCCTCTCGAAGGACCTCTCCCAGGGCATCAAGGGCACCGGCCACCACAGCGTCGTCCACGTCCCGAACACGGACGACTGGTACATCGCCTACCACCGCTTCGCCATCCCCGGCGGAGACGGCACCCACCGTGAAACCACCATCGACAAGATGGAGTTCGACTCCGACGGTCTGATCGAGAAGGTCGTCCCGACGCTCACGAGCATCGACCCGGTCACCATCGTCCACGCGGGTCCCGACGCCACCGGCACCGAGGGCGCCGCCATCCCGCTGGCCGGCACCGTCTCCGGTGCGGGCACGCCCAAGTGGACGGTGGAGAACGGCGCACCCTGCACGGTCTCCGACCCCAACGCGGCCCGCACCACAGTCACTTGCACCGACAACGGCACCTTCAAACTCACCCTGACGGGCGGCCGCGGAACCGACACCACCACGGTCACGGTCTCCAACGCCGCCCCGTCGATCACCACGGCGACAGGCCCGGCCACCCCGACTCCCGTGGGGGAAAAGGTGGTTGTCACCGCTTCCTTCACCGATCCGGGCACGTCCGACAGCCACACGTGCACGATCGACTGGAAGGACGGCACCCGACCGGCATCGGGCCGCCTCACCGACTCCGGCGACACCTGCCGGGCCGAGCACGTCTACGCCGCCGCGGGCATCCACCGCCCGGTGATCACCGTCTCGGACGACGACGGGGGCACGGACAGCACGACGCTCCCCGAGGTGATCGTCTACGACCGTGACGCCGGTCCGGCGTTCGGCGCGGGCACGTTCACGTCACCGGCCGGCGCCTTCCCGGCCAGGCCCGCTCTGACCGGCAAGGCGGCGTTCACCTTCGGCGCCCGGTACCGAAAGGGGGCCACCACCCCCACCGGTGAGGCCGCGTTCGTCCTCGGCGCCGCCAAGCTCGCCTTCCGCTCGACCGGCTCCGACTGGCTCGTGATCACCGGCTCCCGGGCCGTCTACCAGGGCTCCGGCACGGTCGACGGACACGGCGGCTACGGGTTCCGCATCACCGCCACCGACGGACCTGACACGTACCGCATCAGGATCTGGAAGAAGTCCAGCGGCGACGTCGTCTACGACAACCAGGACGGTACGAGGACCAGCGGCACCGTCAGGATCGGAGACCACCGGGACTAGGCGCACCCTCCCCGCGCCCGAGAGGGCGCGGGGAACCAGCCCCCCTGTCAACTCATGGCTGACTTCGGTTGATTGACCGATCAAACCTGGTCACAAGTCTAGGGACGCAGCATGCTCCGAGCGTAGGGTGAGACACCATGGGGGAACTGCGTGCGGACTGGAGACTCAGGCTGCGGCATGAGGGCGCTGACGGGCCCATCTGCGGTGCCGGCGTACTCGTCGACCAGGACACGGCACTGACCTGCGCACATGTGGTGGAGCGCCCTGACGCCGTCATGTGGCTGGAGTTCGCGGAGAACAGCGACCTGGAACCGGTGGCCGCCCGCGTCCTGCCCGGCGGCTGGCTCCCCGACCGCGAGAACGGCGAGGACGTCGCCGTGCTGCGCCTGGACAGCCCACGCCCGCAGGCGCGCCCCGCCCCACTGGAGCGCGCACTGCACGGCGGCATGGAGGTGTACGCGACCGGCTACGCGGTGGGCTTCGACGACGGCATGAGCCTGTGGGGCCGGATCAGCGGGGCCAGCGGCGATCTGGTCCAGCTCGACGCCGTCACCAAGGCGGAGGTGGTCCGCCGGGGCTTCAGCGGCGCCGGCGTGTGCACCGGGCCGCGTGAAGGGCCTCCCGTGCGGGTGGTCGGCCTCGTCGTCAGCTGGCGCGGCGACATGAACGAGGTGCTGCCGGAGAAGAACCGGCTCGCCTTCTCGTATCTGATCCCCATCGAGCGCATCGCAGGACTCTCGCCGCTCGTCGACGAGTTGAGCCGCCCCTCCGCATGGGACCGCGACTTCGAGGAGCGGTCGATCCGGTGGTTCGAGGACCCGGACGAGGACCCGGTGAAGATCACCGTGGTGGCCCCGGGCAGCGGCAAGGACCGCTCGCTGCGCCATCTGCTGCACCGCGCCGACGTCGTCCATCGCGGCGGCGCCAGCAGACCGGACCTCGCCGACCGCGCCCTGGACAGGATCACCGTCCCGACCGGCGAGTACCTGGCGTACTGGTACTGGCTGCTCGGCCGCAAGCCCCGGCCCGCGCGGGTGACCGACCGCGCTCCCGTCCGCCCGGTCACGGTCCTTGTCGACGGCCTCGACGAGGAAGCCGAGCCGGGTCCGCTGATCGAACTCCTGGTCCGATTACGGGTCCTCGGCGTCCGGCTGCTGCT
This sequence comes from Streptomyces sp. NPDC001137, assembly GCF_040298885.1. Lineage (NCBI taxonomy): Bacteria > Bacillati > Actinomycetota > Actinomycetes > Kitasatosporales > Streptomycetaceae > Streptomyces > Streptomyces sp. NPDC001137. Next base: position 190,906 of record NZ_JBEPBA010000002.1, on the reverse strand, counting down.
CGTCTTCCGCCACGAGGGCGGCACCGGCTGGAACGCCGCCCGCGACCAACTCCTGCGGCCCGCGCTGCTCGCCCATGCGGACGCGCTGGTCACCCGTCTGCAGAACGCGGAGTTCGGCCGCGCGATCCGGCGCGACGTCGTCGACAGCGCCTCCCTCAGCCGCGCGACCGAGACCGCCGACCGGCGGCGGCACGAGCTCCGCGTGATCGAAGCCCTCTCGGAACCGCATCAGCAACTGTCCCGGCTGCGCGGGCTGATCAAGACCGTCCGAGCCGACCTCCGGCACCACGGAGGCCACGGATGAGGGGCTCCGCCCGGCCCGGGCGGCGGAGGAGGGCAAGAGCATGACGGCCTGCCCGCACCGGCGTTTCAGCGGAGCCCCCTGCGGCGGCACCGTGCTGCCCACCGGTTACTGCTCCGACTGCGGCCGTGCCGAAAACGCCCCCGAGCTGCCCGCCCTGCCCGAGAACCCGCGGGAGTTGGGACCCGGCGACCTCCTGGCGCTGCCCCGGCGCGTGCCGCGCCCCGCCGAGGCACGCCTCATCGACCCCCAGGCGCCGCTGCGCATCACCATGGCCTGTTCGTCCGCCGACTGCGGCATCACCTTCGCGCCGCCCTACACCGAGGGCCCGGTGCCGACCGAGGGGCACTGCCCGGTCTGCGGCCGTCCCTACTCGTACCGTCCCGAACTGGCCGAGGGCGACATGCTGCGCGACCAGTACCGGATCATGGGGCCCATCGCGCACGGCGGGCAGGGCTGGGTCTACCTCGCCGAGGACACCCATCTCGGCGACGTCGTCGCCGTCAAGGGACTGCTCAACCGGTACGAGCAGGACGGCGCCCGGCTCGCCGACGTCGAACGCCAGAACCTCGTCGCGATCCGCCACCCGCGCATCGTGCAGATCCGCGACTTCGTCGCCCGCAGCGACGCCGACGGCCAGGTCACCGGCGGCTACATCGTCATGGACGACGTCGGCGACGGCACCCTCGAGAAGGTCGTCGAGGAGACCCGGCGCGGCGAGACGGTCCTCGACATCGAGCACGTCGCCGCATACGGCTGCCAGATCCTGGAGGCCTTCGTCCATCTGCACGCCGGCCGCGAACGCGTCTTCGTGTACGGGGACATGAAGCCCTCGAACGTCGTGCACCACGAGGACGGCGTCAAGGTCATCGATCTCGGCGGCATGCGCGAACACGGCCAGAGCCGGCCCCCGGCCCATGTGACGCCCCCGTACATGGCGCCCGAGACCGCGTTCCTGCCGGGCCCCACCGTCGCCCACGACCTGCACACCGTCGGTGTCACCCTGCGGGAACTCGGCGGCTGGGCCGTCGACAAGGTGCCGGGTCTCGGCTCCGCCTCGTTCTGGCGGGTCGTCGAGCGTGCCGTGCGGCCGAACCCGGGCGAGCGGTTCGCCGACGCCCGGGAGATGGCCGGCCAGCTGCGCGGCGCGCTGCGGGAGATCCGTGCACTGCGCGGCAAGAGCGACCCGCCCGAGCCCTCCGACTACTTCCGGCCGTCCCCGCAGCTGCTCGGGGCCCGGCTCGGCACGGTCCCGGGCATCGAGCACTGGCTGGAGCGCCCGCGCCGCTTCCGCTACGAACCGCCGGTGGCCCCCGCCCTCGACCTGGGCGCCCCCACGCCGGCCGAGATCGCCCGCTGTCTGCCGGTGCCGCGGCGTTATCCGGGCGATCCGCAGACCGCGCGGTTCGAGGTGAGCAGCGGCTACGACCCCGGCCAACTCCTCGACCAGGAGGACCGGGAGCCGCGCTCGGTGGAGATCTGCCTGCACAACGTGCGCGTCCTGCTGGACCGCAACACCGAGGACGACCTCAACCGGGCGCAGCTGGAGCTGGACACCGCCGACTCCATCCCCGGGCCGTCCGCCGTGCGCCGGTGGCGGCTGGAGTGGCACCGCGCGCTGCTCGCCCTGCGCAGCGCCGGCCTGCACGACGACCCCCGGCAGGTCGCCGAGGCCAGGACCCACTTCGCTCAGGTGCACCTCGAACTGCCCGGCGAGTACGCGCCCAAACTGGCCCTCGCCTACTGCGGGGAGCGGCTCGGCGACGACCGGGCCGGGCCCACCGCCAAGGAACTGTACGAGGCCGTGTTCGCCCGCAACCCCGCGCACGGCGGCGCCGCCCTCGGCCTGGCCCGCCTCGCGCTGCGGGCGGGCGACCGCGGGGCGGCCCTCGACGTGCTCGGCCGGGTCCGCCCCAGCACCCTGGACCACACCGTGGCCCGGATCGCCTCCCTGCGCATCCGCGCGGCCCGGCTGCCCGGGGACGGCGATCAGCTGCCCGCACCGGCCGACGTGGACGCGGCGCTGGCCGAACTGGCCGGCCTGGTGGACCAGACACCGGGCGCCGGTGAGCCGAGCCTGTCCGAGGACGAGGCGCTGCGCCTGAGCACCGAACTGCACGAATGGAAACTGGACGCCCTGCACGGCCTGAGCGACCGGCCAGGCGCCACGGAAGGAGACGCCCGACGGGTGTACGTCCGCAGCCTCAGACGCATGAGCGCGGCGGAACGCGAGCTGCGCAGACGGATGGAGTCGCACTACCGGCAACTGGCCGCACGCAACCGGGAGTCGGCCGCCGCCCATGAGCACCTCGTGGACCTGCTGCACGCGATACGGCCCCAGACCGTGTTCTGACGGTCGGCCGTACGGCAGCGACAGCCCGAACGGCGACGAAGGGAAGGAGCGGTGACGTACGCCATGAGCAGCCACACCCTGCCGCTGCAGCCGGACATCCAGCTGCACGTCGATCTCGACGGTGACCTGCGCCCGCACCGCAGCGCGAAGATCGAGGCACATCTGCAGGTCGACGTGGCCGCCGACAGCGCCCCCGTCGACCTGCCCGCGGTGGAACTCGCCGTGATCATCGCGGTGGACGTCGCCGAGGCCAACCGGCCGGCCGTACGGCACGCTCTGGCGGCCGCACTGCGCGCCCTGCCCGACGGTATCTCCTTCACCGTGATCGGCAGCGGCCCCGAACCGGTGCGGTGCTATCCGTGCGGCGATGCCAAGTGGGCCGTCGCCGACCACGCCGAGAAGCGCCGGGCCGTCTTCGCCGCGGGCGCGCTCCCGCTGCACCGGGACGGTCCGCGGCCCGCCGGGTACGCCGTCTGGGCGGCCGGCGCTCGCGCCCTGCTCACCGGCCGCCCGCTCTCCGTACGCCATCTGGTGCTGATCACCGACGGCAGCAGCGCCCCGGGCGAGACCCGGCTCGAGGAGGAACTGGAGGCCTGCGCCGGGCAGTTCACCTGCGATGTGTTCGCCGTGGGCGCGGACTGGAACCCCGACCCGCTGCTGGCCCTCGCCGAACGGCTGCACGGCACCGCGGAGTTCGTGGAGGAGGGGCTCGGCGGGGCGATCACCGGCGCCATCGAGCGGCTGCGCCGGGTGCACACCCCGCAACTGCCGATCGAGGTGACCGTGCGGCCCTCCGTGCGCCAGGTCTCGCTCAGCGAGAAGGCACCGAGGCCGCGCCGCCTGGGCGCACTGCCGCAGCCCGACCGACCGCACCGCTGGTGCTTTCCGACCTACCAGTGGCAGGAGCAGGGCAGGCGCGACTATCTGCTCACCCTCGTCGCCGACGCGGACGCCGACCCGCTGGAGACCGACCTGCAGTTCGCCATGGTCTCCATCGGCGATGTCCATGCGCCCGTCGTCGCCCGCTGGCACCGCCCCGGACCGGCTCCGGCGCACGCCTCGGCGGGCGCTGCCAGCGTGCGCTTCCTGACCGGCACCGCCGCCATGCGCAATGCCCTCCGGGAGGGCCTCGAAGCTCTCCAGGAAGGCCAACGGGAGGTCGCCGAACGCTGCTTGGGGCAGGCCGCGAGCATGGCGGAGAAGTTCGACGCGGAGTGGGTACTGGGTGAGATCCGCGAGGTCGCCGAGATCGAGTACGCCGCCGCGGGGCGGGTCCGGCTGCCGACCGCCGTCGACTCCGGCGCCCTCCGCCCGATGATCCTGCGCGCCGGCTCCCATCCCGGCGGAACCCTGACCGACACGGTCTTCCCGCGTCCGGGCCCGCGCTGCAGACACTGCTCCACCCCGGCCGGGAGCGAGGCCCGTTACTGCATCGTCTGCGGGAAGGAGCTGCTGTGACGAGCGGACTCGCTGCCTCCCGGCGGGGCCACTCCCTTGCCGCCTTCTGGCGCGGACGGCTGAGTCCCTGGCGAACCCGCCGGCTGCTGGAGGTACACCTCCTGGTCCTCACGACATGCGCGGTGGTGGCGGTGGCCTCCCTGCTCCTGTCCTACCACCAGACCCAGCGCGGCGCCGAGGCGCTCTCGTCCCGGGAGGCACCGGCCGTGCAGGGCCTTGCCGCCGCCCGGCTCGCGGTGTTGCGTGCCGAGTGGGAGACCGAGGTCCTGTGGCACAAGGACCTCATCCGTGTCGCGGGCTCCGGCGAGACCTACCGGTCCCAGCTCTCCGCCGCCGACCAGAGCCTGTCCCGGATCGCGGACCGGACGGACCAGGACCTCGGCACCGTCAACGGTCTGCTCGCCACCTACGGCCAGTCCCTCAACCTCGGCACGTCCCAGTACCAGCACCAGGACTTCATGCAGGAGCAGAAGCTCAAGGAGGCGAGGTCGCTGCTCACCCGCCCGGGAGTGGGGCTCGTGCCCCGGCTGGACCGACTGCAGCAGGTCCAACTGAAGCACGCCGAAGCCACCGCTTCCACGGGGTGGGTGCAGCGCAGCGGCTGGTGGGTCTCCGAACTCTCCCTGGCGGCCCTGGCACTGACCCTGGTGTCGGCGCTGTTCGTGCTGCGCGACCGCTGCGGCCGCGACTGGAATCCGTACCTGCTCGCGGGCTTCGTCCTCACGGTGCTGCTCGCGGTCGTCCCGCTGATGACGACGTCCTCCACCGAGGACGACCTCGACAACGCGTTCGGCGACCTGCGGACGATCACCGGGGTCTCGGGGCAGAACTGCTGCGGCGACGAGCTGGTCGGCGCGCAGCAGGCGGTCGCGGAGAAGTCCGAGGACGTCCGGCGGCAACTGGCCGACAACGCCTGGACCGACAGGGTGTACCAGGGCACCTTGATCGGCGGGCTGCTGGTCGTCCTGCTGCCCGCGACAGGGCTCGTGCTCCGGCTCGACAGCGACTACTGGAGGCGACGGTGACCCGGCGGTTCAAGGTGCTGGTGTTCGTCCTGGTGCTGCTACTGACCGCGGCCACCGGCATCGTGGTGGTGTGGGCGGAGCAGGACGACCGGCAGCCGGTGACCATCCTCGGGACGTGGACCGGCACCCAGGAGAAGCAGTTCAGGGAGGTGCTGCGGGGCTTCGGCATCCCGTTCCGCTACCAGGGCACCGCGGCCCAGCGCGAGGTGCTGCTCTCCAAGGTGCAGTCGGGTGAGCCCCCGGACATCGTGATCATGCCGGGTATCGGTGAACTCGCCGAGTACGCGGACCAGAAACGGCTCAAGCGGCTCAACGGCCTCTACGCCCCCCAGCAGTACGGCTCGCCGTGGAGCTCGGCGAGCGGGAGCTCCCGGGACGTGTACTGGGTCCCGGTCAAGGCGGATCTGAAGAGCATCGTCTGGTACCGAGAGGGCCACCGGCCCGCCAACCACCAGGCGTCCCTGACGAGTTGGTGCATCGGCATGGGGGACGACGGCGCCTCCGGCTGGCCCGGTACCGACTGGATCGAGGACCTGGTGCTGCAGCGCTCGGGCCCGCGCATCTACGGAAAGTGGGCGCTGGGCAGGAAGAAGAACGAGCACTGGTGGACCAGTGCTGCGGTGCGCGGCGCCTGGGAGGCATGGGCCCGTCCGTTCCAGAAGGACAAGCCGGCGGCCGCGCACGCCCTGCTCACCGATCACCGCGGCGCCCCGGACGGCCACGGGCTGCTGTTCGGCGGCCGGCACGGATGCACCCTGGAGCACCAGGGCTCCTTCGCCCGCTCCTTCTACGGAGAGGCGGCAGCGAAGCGCGCGGAGCTGATGGACTCCGCCCCGCTGCTGCCCGGAGGGCCGGACCAGGTCCGGGCCCATGAGGTGACCGGTGACTTCGCGGCCCTGTTCAGCGACCGCCGCCAGGCCAAGGACCTGATCGAGCGGCTGGCCTCCAAGGAGGGCCAGCAGCAGTGGGCCGAGGTGGCGCACGTCTTCTCGGCCAACCGCCAGGTCCGTCCGCAGGAGGGCCGGGTCGAGGACGAGATCGCGAAACGGCTCACCGGTGCCGGCCCGCGCTGTCTGGACGCCTCCGACGTCATGGCTCCCGCCGTGCGGGACGCCTTCTACGAGGCCGTTCTGCTGACCCTGGCAAGAGCCGCGGTCCACCAGGACCCCGGCATCCCGCACCTCCTCGCGGACATACAGGCAGTGCAGAACGCACAGCCCACCCCGGGTGCGGCACCGAGGTCGGTCTGCAGCACACAGTGAGCAACTACCGCGCGAGTCCGGCCTTCTGACAGGCGGTCCGGAGCGCGCGGGTGCAGATCTCGTCGTCGGTGTACACACCGTCCTTGACGAGCGTCTGCTCGATGGTGCGGGCCGTGACAGCCCTCGGGGCGAGCAGCACGGACGGGATACGGCTGGTGGTGGGGCTGTCGGTGGTCGTGGTGGCGACGTTGCTCAGATCTTCGCCGCGCCCCAGCGCCACGGCCATGGCGGCGGCCGCGGCCGCCTCCGCCCGGAAGGGCTTGTACACCGTCATGTACTGCTCGCCCGCGACGATGCGCCGTACGGCGTCGAGGTCCGCGTCCTGACCGGTGACCGGGGGAAGCGGCCTGACGCCCGCGCGTTTGAGCGCGGAGAGGGCACCCGCGGCTATCGCGTCGTTGGCCGCCAGGACCCCACCGATCCGGTCCGGGCCCAGGGCCGCGACGGCGGCGGTCATCTGGGCGTGGGCGTCGTCCGTGCTCCAGCCCTGGATGTCGTACGACCTGCCGATCCTGACCTTGCCCGCCAGCACGGACAGGGCGCCTTTTCTGTACCAGGCGGCGTTGGGGCTGGTCGGATCGCCGTTCAGCATGACGACCTGGCTGGTCTTCGTCCGGCCGTCCATCGCCTTCAGGAGCGCCTCGCCCTGGAGCCTGCCGACCTGTGCTCCGTCGAAGCTGACATAACCGGAGATGGGGCCTTCCGCGAGCCGGTCGTAGGCGACGACCGGTACGTCCGCCCGGTGGGCCTCGACGATGGAGGACCGCATGGCCCGCGCGTCGGCGGCGTCGAGGATCAGGACCCGGACCCCCGTGGTGATCATGGAGGTCAGCTGCTGCCGCTGCCGGTCCGCGTCGTTCTCGGCGTTGGCGTACTTCACGGCGCAGCGCGGGCACAGCTCCTTCAGCCGCTTCTCGATCAGCGGTCGGTCGGAGTGCTCCCAGCGGGGGACCGATCGGCTCGGGAGCAGGAGGCCTACGGTGAAGCTGTCCGATCCCGCCTTGCCGTCTCCCCCGCAGGCCGCCTGGGACAGCGTCATGAGCCCCGCGACGAGGGCGGCGACGACAGGCCACAGGCGGGTTCTCACCGCCCGCCCCCTCGTTCCGTTCCCGGGCCCGAGGCGGAGGGCACCGATGCTCGTCCGGGCAGGACGATCTCGCTCCACACCTGTTTGCCGCCGGCCACCGGCATCGAGCCGAAGGACTCCGACATCGCCTCGACCAGGAGCAGTCCCCGGCCGCCGGTGGACTCCCAGTCCACGATCACCGGCTTGGCGGGGGCACGGGGCGAGGAGTCGGCCACGCAGACCCGTACGCGGTCGCCACGGAGCATGAGGTCGAGGCGGACCGGGCCCTGTGTGTGCACCAGGGCGTTGGTGACGAGCTCGGACACGACCAGCAGGACCGCGTCGGCCACGTCCTCTGCCTGCCAGTTGCGCAGGGTGCGGGCGGTGAAGCGACGGGCGTGCATGACGGCGTCGGGCAGCCGCCACACCACCCAGCCGGCCCTGATCGGCCGGGTCCCCATGCCGTCGTAGCGCAGCAGCAGCACCGCGACGTCGTCCTCACGGCGGCCGACTTCGCCGAGCAGTTGGTCGGCCATGCGCCCCAGATCCGCCGGATCGGCCGCGGCGAGCGCCGCGCGGGTCTGGTTCATGCCCTCGTCGAGGGGCAGGCCGGCGGCCTCGACCAGGCCGTCGGTGACCAGGGCGAGGACCGTGCCGGGAGACAACTCGACCGAGGTCATGGGGAATTCCGCCTCTTCGAGGATGCCCAGCGGGAGTCCGCCCTCGACCTCGATCTCCTCGGTGCCGCCGTCGGGGTGGCGCACCAGGGGGGCGAGGTGCCCGGCCCGGACGAAGAGGGTGTTGCCCTGCTCCAGGTCCAGTTCGGCGTAGCAGCAGGTGGCGAAGAGGTCGGTCTCCATGCCGACGAGCAGGCGGTTGGCGTGGGAGACGACCACGTCGGGCGGGTGCCCCTCCACGGCGTAGGCCCTGACGGCCGTACGCATCTGGCCCATGATGGTCGCGGCTCCGGCGCTGTGCCCCTGGACGTCGCCGATGACCAGGGCCACGCGGTCCTCGGACAGGGCGATGACGTCGTACCAGTCGCCGCCGACCTGCAGTCCCCGTCGGGCGGGCAGATACCGGGCCACGGCCGTCCCGCCGGGCAGCTCGGGCAGGCGACGGGGCAGCAGGCTGCGCTGCAGCATGGTCGCGAGTTCCTGCTCGGCGTCGTGCTCGTGGGCCCGCTTGAGGGCCTGTCCGACGAGCGCCGCGGTGGCGGTCAGCAGGGACCGCTCGTCGGGGGCGAACTCGTGCGGCTGGTCCCAGCCGACCATGCAGAGGCCGGCGACGCGGCCCTTGGCGGGCAGCGGCAGGACGGCCAGGCCTCCGTCGCCGATGCCCGCGAGGTTCGGTTCGAAGGCCGTACCGGCCGGCCACAGGTCCAACCTCCCGTCCCGCAGGGCGAGTTGGAGGGTGGGCAGGGCGCTGACCGGCGCGTCCGGCCACTCGGTGCGCCACTCGGCGCGCCAGGCCTGAGGCCAGGCGGCGGGCTGCGGTGGATCGAGCACGGTGACCATGAGCCGGTCGCCCTGCAGCTCCGCAAGGGCCACCCGGTCGGCGCCCAGCGGCTCCCGAAGCGCGGTGACCACGACACGGCCGACGTCACGGACGGTGGTGGCGTCGTCGAGTGCGGCGGTCAGCCACTGGATCCTGGAGACGTCGTCGGGGCCGCCGCGCAGCACGGAGGTCGCCGTCACCACGCCCAGCACCTGCTCGGGGCGGTCGTCGGTGCCCGCCACGACCCGGCAGCTCAGGCTCAGCCAGCGCATCTCCCCCGTCGGGCCGCGCACCCGGAACTCCAGCTCCCGCCGGCCGAACGCCTGGGGAGCCGGTTCCAGGACCGACACCAGGGCGTGCATGTCCTCGGGCAGGGCGTGCGCGAGCAGGGTGTCCGCCTTGCCGTCGAAGTCGGCCGGCGTGATACCGAGGAGTTCGAGCAGTGCGTCGTCCGCGTCGATCAGGCCGGTGTCGGGCACCAGCACGAACGAGCCGACGCGCAGGCTCCGCAGCGCGGGGCCCAGCAGGGACGAGGGCGGGGACCGGCCGGCAGCGCTCAGAAGCAGACCGGCGACGGCATCGGCGTAGCGCTCCAGGAAGCGGCGCTGTGCGTCCTCGAAACCGTCCGCGCCTCCCCCCACGACGACGAGGCAGCCGAGCCGGCTGCCGTCCGCCTCCAGCGGCAGGGCGCCGAGCGAGGCCTCCGTGTGCGGCGGTGTGGGGGCACCCTCGGGGTAGGCGGCCAGTTCCGCGGGGGTGAGCCACAGCGGCCGGTCGGTGCGGAAGGCGTGCGCGGCGGGTGAGCCCCCCGACAGAGGCAGCCGCTCGGGCAGCCGGTAGTCGGAGACGGCCCAGCGTGCCGTCTCCGCCGGCCTCAGCTCGTCCGAGTCGCCGGCGGGCACGTAGACGGCTGCCATGACCACTCCGGCGAAGGCCAGGGCGCGCTCGCCCGCTGCCGTCTCCGGCACCGCGGGCAGCCCGCCCGGGTCCGCGGCATCGGCTCCGGATGCCCGCAGCTGAGAGACTCCGGCCCGGGCACCGCCGTCTTCAGGCATGTCCGCAACCTACCTCCCGTCCGTGCCGCGGATGCGGCTGAGATCGGGCGTCCCCACAACAGAATCGCATATCAGAGCAAACCGCCACTGCATTCGCAGATCGCCGTGGCCGGTGCCACACTGACGGCATGGTCGTCTTGCCGCTCGCGTGAGAGGGCCAGGTGTCGCCGCGTGCGGGCAGCGACCAGTGCACTTCTGGATCTCCATGCCGGCGTGACCACCCGACCCGCGCTCGGAGGGAGGTCTCGCGCATGAAGGCCTGCATACGGGGCGCGGCCGCCGTCATGACCGCGGTCTCGACGGCCGTGGCAGTGCCGGCCTGCGGGTCGGGCACCGACAGCGACTCCGACGGGGGGACCGCACCGAAGATCGCCCTGCTGCTGCCGGATGCCACCACGGCCCGCTGGGAGACACAGGACAGGCCCTTGCTCGAGAAGAAGATCATGGAGCTGTGCCGGCGCTGCACGATCGAGTCCGCCAATGCCAAGGGCGATGTGGCGTTCCAGCAGGACCAGATGGACTCGGTGATCACCAAGGGCGTCGATGCGATCGTGCTCGTGGCGGTGGACGCCAGATCGCTCGGCACTTCGGTGCGGGAGGCGGCTCAGGCGCACATCCCGGTGATCGCCTACGACCGGCTCGCGCAGGGCCCGATCTCGGGCTACGTCTCCTTCGACGGCGAGGAGGTCGGCAGGCTCCAGGGCAGGGCCCTGCTGAAGGCCATGGGCAACCGCGGCCGACCGCCCCAGATCGTCATGATGAACGGCGATCCCAGCGACCCCAACTCGGTGTCGTTCAAGAAGGGCGCGCTGTCCGTGCTCTCGGGCAGAGTGAAGATCGGCAAGGAGTACGACACACCGCAGTGGCGGCCGGAGATCGCGAACACCAACATGTCCGGCGCCATCGCAGCCCTGGGCGTGGCCAACATCCACGGGGTCTACTCCGCCAACGACGGTCTGGCCGGGGGCAGCATCTCCGCCCTCAAGGCGAACAAGGTCGACCCGCTGCCCCCGGTCACCGGGCAGGACGCCGAACTCGGGGCCGTGCAGCGCATCGTGGCCGGCGATCAGTACATGACCGTCTACAAGCCGTTCGGCCCCGAGGCCTCCGCCGGCGCCGCCATGGCCGTGGCAGCGGCCCGCCGGACCGCCCTGGAAAAGGTCGCCAGGGACAAGGCCACCACCAGCGGCGGGAAGACGGTTCCGGCCGTCCTGCTCACCCCCGTGTCCGTGACCGCCGCCAACATCGGGAACACCTTGGTCAAGGACGGCTTCTACACCGTCCGCCAGATCTGCGTCCCCCGGCTCGAGGCCGCCTGCAGCAGGTCCGGACTGACCTGACGAACCGGCTTCGACCGAGTCCGAGCCCCGGGAAGGAGATGGTCTTGGTGCCGGATTCCCCCTTGCTGGCGCTGCACGGCGTGTGCAAACGCTTCGGTGCCGTCGAGGTCCTCAAGGACGTCGAGCTGGAGATCCGCGCCGGCCAGGTCGTCGCCCTGCTCGGCGACAACGGCGCCGGCAAGTCCACCCTCGTCAAAGTGATCTCCGGCGTCGCCCCCGCGGACAAGGGCGTCATCGAGTGGGAGGGCCGCACGGTGCACATCAGGCGCCCGCACGACGCCCGGGACCTCGGCATCGCCACCGTCTACCAGGACCTCTCGCTGTGCGGGAACCTCGACGTCGTCGGCAATCTCTTCCTCGGCCGGGAGATCCGCAGGTTCGGGTTCCTCGACGAGATGGAGATGGAGAGCCGCACCATCGAGCTGCTCGAACGCCTCACCAGGACCGTGCCCGCACTGCGCGCCCCGGTGGTCTCCCTGTCCAGCGGCCAGCGCCAGACGGTCGCCATCGCACGGTCGCTCCTCGGCGAGCCCCGGGTCCTGCTGCTGGACGAACCGACCGCGGCGCTGGGCTTCGAGCAGACCACCGAGGTCCTGGACCTCGTCGACGCGCTGCGTGACCGCGGCATGGGAGTGCTGCTGATCAGCCACAACATGGGGGACGTCAAAGCGCTCGCGGACCGGGCCGCGGTGCTGCGGCTCGGCCGCAACAACGGCTTCTTCAACGTGAACACCGCCTCCCAGGAACAGATCATCTCCTCCATCACCGGTGCCACCGAGAACGTGCCCCGGCGGCCGGCCACCCACGAGGCGTGGTGAAAGGGATGCGCCGCATGACGGACAACACGCGGGCCGACGAGGCCACGGCCGCCGAGGCCCGCGGGCCGCACGGCCGCGCGGCCCTCGCCCTCGCCGTGAAGGACGGGGCCGACTTCCTGCGGCGCAGGTTCCGCGCCGGTGAACTGGGCTCGCTGCCCGTGGTCCTCGTTCTCGCCACGGTCTGGATCATCTTCCAGTCCCTCAATGACAACTTCCTCTCACCCCGCAACCTGTCCAACCTCAGCGTGGACATCGTGGGCACCGGCCTGATCGCGGTCGGCATCGTGTTCGTGCTGCTGCTCGGTGAACTCGACCTGTCGGTGGGCTCGATCAGCGGCTTCGCCGCGGCCATCTTCGCCGTGCTGAACGTGAACAACGGCGTGCCCGAATGGATCGCCCTCGTCCTCGCGGTGCTGGCGGGCACCGCGGCGGGAGCCCTCCAGGGCTTCTCCTGCGCCAAGACCCGGGTACCGGCCTTCGTCGTCACGCTGGCGGGGCTGCTCACCTGGAACGGCCTGATGCTCTACGTCCTCGGCACCAGCGGCACGGTCAACCTCGACGAGAACGGGCTCGTCGCCGACTTGACCAGCTACTACTTCACCAATGACGCCGTCGCCTACGGCCTGGCGGCGCTCTGCGTGGGCCTCGTCTTCCTGATCTCGTACCTGGACCGGCGCCGCCGCGTGGCCGCCGGCATGCCGCACCGCTCACTACGGGACATCGTGGTGCGCGCGGGCGGACTCGCGGTGGTCGCGTTCACCACGGCGTATCTGCTCAACCGGTTCCAGGGGCTGCCGCTCGCCCTGCTGATCTTCCTCGTGGTGGTGGCAGGCCTGGACATCGTGCTGCGCCACACGCACTACGGCCGGCAGGTCTACGCACTGGGCGGCGGCGTCGAGGCGGCCCGCCGCGCCAGCCTCAATGTGACGGGTATCCAGACCGCGGTGCTCGCGGTCTCCGGGACGATGGCCGCGGTCGGCGGTCTGTTCCTGGCCTCGCGCATCACCTCGGTCAGCCAGAGCTCGGGATCGGGCGTCCTGCTGCTCAACGCCATCGCGGCAGCCGTCATCGGCGGCACCAGTCTGTTCGGGGGGCGCGGTACGACCTGGTCCGCGGTGCTCGGCATGCTGGTCATCCAGTCGATCGCGTCCGGAATGGCGATCACGGACACTCCCACGGCCATCCAGTTCGTCATCACGGGCGGGGTGCTCTTCGCCGCGGTGGTCATCGACGCGCTGTCGCGCCGCTCGCAGGAGGCGCACGGGCGGGCCTGACACACCGGCCTTCTTGGCGATAGGTCCGCCGCAGACCACCCCCCGCCGCACACAGCACTCCCGAGCCGCTCACCCGTCCCGCCGGACCGGGGAGAAAGGCGACGCGGCGGCCTCCGCAGGCAAGGCCCCCCGCATGACGGTGACCATGGTCACCCGCGCCTGCCCCGGCGACACGCCGGCCCCAACGCCGGCAACCAGGCCAACCCAGCATGCCCGGCATGCCCAGCCGGCGGTGACCTCACCGCCGGCCTCCGGCACGCACCCGAGGAGCTGTCACCCCTGCCGCGGGTTCGGCTTCAGGACGGCGAACACCGCCTGGCCCGGGTCGGCCAGCCAGGCGATCCGGCCGACGTCCGGCACATCGGCGGCCGGCATCAGCACCGACCCGCCGTTCTCCTGCACCTTCGTCACGACGGCATCGGCGTCGGCCACCGCGAAGTACGGCACCCAGCGCGTCTCCTCGCCCTCGCCCTGGAGCGGGGCGACCCCACCGAAGGAGCCCTCCTGCTGGTCGCCGTCCTTGATGCTGAGCACCCGGTACGTCATCCCGGGTGCCTGCATCTCCTGGGAACGCCAGCCGAACAGACCGGCGTAGAAGCGGATCGCCGCCTCCGGGTCCCCGACGTGCAGTTCCACCCACACCAGGGTGTTGTCCTCCGAGGCCTTCTCCAGGCCCTTCGTCCTCCCGGGCTGCCATACGGCGAACCGCGCGCCCTGGGGGTCGGTGAACTGGCCCAGCCAGCCCTCACCCATGACGTCCATGGGTTCGGCACGCACGGCGCCCCCGCCGGTGACCACCTCGCGGGCGGTGGCCTGGATGTCGTCGCTCTGGAAGTACGTCGTCCAGGCCGAAGCGGCGCCCTCCTCGCTCAGCGGCCCGAGGGCGCCGACCGTCTTCCCGTCCTTCTGGAAGAAGCCGTACCCGCCGGCCTCGGGCCCGGCGGACACGAACTGCCACCCGAAGACGGCGCCGTAGAAGGCGGCGGCCGCGTCCGTGTCGGGGCTGCCGAGGTCGATCCAGTTGGGTGATCCGGTGCGGAAGTCGGTGCCGAGCATGCGCTTTCTCCTACGAAGTCCGGTGTCGAGACTCCGCCACGATGCCGCCCCCTTCGCACGGGGCTCGGTGCACAGGCCCGGCGGCCCGGGGGGTTTCACCCGGGCGGGCGTCCCGCATGCGGCCGGACCCCGGCGCGGGGCAGCTGTCAGCGGGTGAGCGCCTTGCGCAGGCCGGGCTTCGACGCGTCGGCCCATGCGGTCGGCAGTTCCCGTTCGCGGTCTGCGGCCACGGCCTGCTCCTGGCCGTACAGAAGGCCCCAGGTGAAACCGGGCTCCCCCGCGGCGTGCGCCGCCAGGGCCAGCTTCCGCAGGGCGTCCCGGGCCACGACGCTGTCCTGATGGTCCCCGAGCACCTTCTGCACGGCCTTCACACGCTTGCCGAGCCGCTTCGCCGGCTTGCCGAGCGAGGCACGCGCCGGTTCGGTGGCGTAGCGCGTCTTCTTGGCCGACTTACGGGCCTCGTGGAGCGCCACATCGCGTTCCGTCCCGGGGGAGAGCTCCAGCGCGTGCGCCACCCGGCCTGCCAACCGGTCGTACTCCTTGAAGATCGCCTTGGCCATCACCTTCTCCGGTGCGCGGGCGGCCTTGCGACGCAGCGGCGGCTGCTCGGTGAGTGCGGCCAGGGAGTTCAGCAGGGCCAGGTAGCGGGATGAGCGCAGGGCCTCGAGGGTGCGTCGACGCGCCTCGTCGGTGTTGGCGACGTTCCAGGCCTTCAACCGGGCCGCCACCGGCCCGATGACCAGCTCCGTGGGCAAGGCCTCGACGCGCGCACCGAGCCGTTCCATGAGGACCTCCTGGTCGCGCTCCGCGCCCAGTTCGCCGCCCAGCCACTTGAGGTCGTCGCGGATCGGATCGGTGATCGCACGGTCCAGCACCGACCGGTAGGAACGCAGGGTGCTGCGCAGCCGACGGCAGGCGACCCGCATCCGGTGCACCGAGTCGGGCACGTCACGGCGTACCGCGGGATCGAGGCGCACCAGGGTGTGAACCTGCTCGTCCACGTAGGTGAGGACGTCGTCGCCGGCCGAGCCGGGTACGCCGATCTCGGCCCGGACGTCCGGCAGCCGCGGACCGGCCACTCCTGTCTCCTCCAGGGCCCGCGCCAGCTTGGACGGGTTGGCCGCACGGTCGATGCCGTTCTTGTGCAGCGTCTTGTCCACGGCGTCCAGCAGCGAGACGTCGGTGTCCTCGGCGAGTTCGACCTCCATCTCGGTCCAGGCGGCCAGGGTGGTCATGCCGCGAAGGGATTCGGCGCGGACCTGGTCGACGGTCAGTTCGGCGAGGACCGCTCCCTCGGAGTCGACCAGCTGCCGGGTGCGGCGGGTGGACCGAATGCGGACGACCGGCGTCAGTTCTGCCCCGCGGGTACGGGAAAGGGCAAGGTCACGCAGGGTTTCCGGAACCTTCTCGGACAGCGGGGCCTGCACTTCCTCCCGACTGTCCTCCGACAGGGGCAGCTTCAGGTGCCAGCCCGCGTCGGGGCCGCCCGTCCTGCGCCGCAGCGTGGCGGACGCGCCGGCCAACCGCAGGTCCTCGGTGTCGTGGTACACGGCTTCCAGCTCGTCGGTGCCCTGTTCCACGACCGACACGATGCCGTCCACGCCGGTGAGCTCGGGGAGCCACGAGGTGTCATCGGCAGACGGAGCATCGTACTTTCGCTCTGTCTCACGCTTCGACTGGGTCATACCGATCGCGTACACCCCTCAGCGCGGCTCAAACCCGGGCGAGGCGCCAAGGACGCCCTGAACAGGGGGCCGCCTGTCCGGGCGGGGCAGCCCCCTTGCCCTGTTCACCCCGTCCCCCTAGCGTGGTTTTGTGCCGCAAATAAACAAACCCCGAACGCACAATGTCGTGCCGGGCAGCAACCCCACCGACCTCACCCGCCTCCGTATCGCCCTCACCGTCTTCTTCGCCCTCGACGGCTTCATCTTCGCCGGCTGGGTCGTGCGCATCCCCGCGATCAAGGAACAGACCGGTGCCTCCGCCGCCGCCCTGGGGCTCGCCCTGCTCGGGGTATCCGCCGGCGCGGTGATCACGATGGTGCTCACCGGACGCCTGTGCCGCCGCTACGGCAGCCACGCCGTCACCGTGGTCTGCGGCATCCTGCTGTCCCTGAGCGTCGCCCTGCCACCGCTGACCCACTCGGCCGTCGCGCTCGGCGCCGTCCTCCTCGTCTTCGGGGCCGCCTACGGCGGGATCAACGTCGCCTTCAACAGCGCGGCCGTCGACCTCGTCGCCGCCCTGCGGCGGCCGATCATGCCGAGCTTCCACGCCGCCTTCAGCCTGGGCGGCATGCTCGGCGCCGGGCTCGGCGGTCTGGTCGCCGGGCATCTCTCCCCCACTCGGCATCTCCTCGGCCTGACCTGCATCGGGCTTGTCGTGACGGCCGTGGCGGGACGCTCTCTGCTGCGCCGGCAGCCGCCCAAGCCACCCGAGCCCACAGGCGACCAGGGGCAGGACGGCCCGCGCCGCCTCGACGGCCGTCGCCGCGGGCTGGTTGCCGTGTTCGGGCTCATCGCGCTGTGCACCGCATACGGCGAGGGGGCCATGGCCGACTGGGGTGCACTGCACCTCGAACAGGACCTGGGCGCCTCCGCGGGAGCCGCGGCACTGGGGTACTCCTGTTTCGCGCTCGCCATGACCGCCGGCCGGCTGACGGGGACGACCCTGCTCGAACGTCTCGGCCGTACCCGCACGGTGATCGCGGGCGGCGCCACCGCCGCACTCGGCATGCTGGCCGGCTCCCTGGCGCCCTCGCTGTGGGCGGCTCTGATCGGCTTCGCCGTCACGGGGCTCGGTCTCGCCAATCTCTTCCCGGTCGCCGTCGAACGCGCCGGGACGCTCGCCGGCCCCGGCGGCGTCGCGACCGCCTCCACCCTCGGCTACGGCGGCATGCTCCTCGGCCCGCCCGCGATCGGTTTCATGGCCGACTGGTTCTCCCTGCCCACCGCCCTCACCAGCGTCGCGCTGCTGGCGGCGGTCGCCGCGCTCATCGGACTGGTGACGCGCCGCACCGCCGGGGGATGACCCGACGGCCACTCGCGGCCACCGCCCGCACCCTCGGCTCACCGGCTCAGGCGGGAGCAGTCACCCGATGGGCCGGTCGCCCGGATGCCTTCCCGGGGTACCAGGAAAGCGACAAAGCAACACACCGATCAACGCCAGTCAGCCCTTGGGGAAGGGGAGAGTCCCATGCCACAGCGCCTGCCGGCACCGTGGGGCCGCCGGACCGCACCTCCGCTCGCGTTCGCGTCGGCCGCCGCCGTCCTTCTCGCCGCGTGCAGCTCCGGCGGCGATGCGGACGGCGGGGACAAGGGGGGACCGCCCGCGATAGTCGTGCAGCCCGACGCCGGGAGTGCGAAGGTGCCGGTCGGGCGGAAGGTGACGGTGCACGCGCGGGGCGGATCCCTGATCTCCGTCGAGGTGGGCGCCCCGGGTCCGGGCCCGATCTCCGGCACCTGGTCCGAGGACAGGTCCGTATGGACCTCGACCACACCGCTCGCCCCGGGCACCACCTACACGGTGAAGGCGCACGGCAAGACGGACGGCGGGTCGGCTCTCGACAAGACCGCCTCCTTCACCACCCAGGCGCCGACGAACGCCTTCGTCGGCGAGTACCACCCCGACAGGGGCACGACAGTCGGCATCGCCATGCCGGTCTCGATCACCTTCAACAAGCCGATCCGCGACAAGGCGGCCGTCGAGCGGAAGCTCCATGTCACCGCCTCCCCCGCGGTCCAGGGCGCCTGGAGCTGGATGAAGGACCGCGACGGCAAGGACCGTATCGACTACCGCCCGGTGAACTACTGGCAGCCGGGCACCCGTGTCACGCTGCGCATGGACCTGGCGGGCGTGAACGCGGGCAACGGGCTCTACGGCACCCAGCAACGCGTCGTGGACTTCCGCATCGGGGACGCCGTGACGAGCACGGTGAACGTCACGACGAAGACGATGACGGTGCGGAAGAACGGCAGGACGCTGCGCACCCTGAAGGTCTCCAGCGGCAAGAAGGGCTACGAGACCTGGAACGGCACCATGGTCGTGCTGGGCAAGGTGCCGACCATCCGCATGAACTCCTCGACCGTGCGGATCTTCGGCCCCGAGGCGTACGACCTGGGCGCGGTCAAGTGGGACGTCCAGCTCACGCCGTCCGGCACCTATGTGCACGCGGCACCGTGGAACACGGGCAAGTTCAGCGTGGTCAACGCCAGCCACGGCTGCATCGGCATGAGCACCGGCGACGCCCAGTGGTTCTACGGCCTGGTCCGCCTCGGCGACCCGGTCACGGTCCTCCACTCCGTCGAGACCGTGGCGGCCAACAACGGCTACGGCGACTGGAACGTCCCCTGGTCCACCTGGAAGAAGGGCAGCGCTCTCCCCTAGTGCCCGGCCGGAAACCTGGCGCCGGCGCGCTGCTGCCGGCCGGGTTCCGCGGGATGCTGTCCTCGGTACGAGCGGGTCGGGAGGTGCTGGGATGCGGTGGTGGTCCGGGGTATGGATGATCGCCGGGATGGTCGTCCTGGCGGCGTGCGGCACGTCGGCGGGCGGCGGATCCACCGGACCGGCGTCGGCGTCCGGGAGCAGCTCGGCACGGCCGCCCTCCACGGCACCGACGGGCGCGCCCGCGTCCCCCTCCGGGCAGGGCCCGAGCACGTCGGCAACGGCGCCCTCGGCTCCGGCACGCCACTGCGTCGCCGGGCACACGGAGATCAGCGTCGCCCCCGGTGACGCGACCCAGCAGCGGCTGTGCGTGCGACCGGGGACGGTGGTCTCCCTCGTCCTGCGGCCCCGCACGGACGACAAGCGGTGGAAGGCCGTGAACACATCGGCACCGGCCCTGGTGGTGGCGTCCGGATGGCGGCTGGACGCCGACGGAACGGCCCACGCCGCACTGCGGTGCGCCGGCACCCGCGGCGGCGAGGCCGAGGTCACCGCGCTGGCGAAGGCCCCGGACGTGGCGGGCGCGGCCCGCGCCGCCTTCACGCTGCACGTGAGCGTGGTGCCGTACACGACGCAGGGGTGAGTCCGGAGCAACAACTCCTGTGAAAGAGCGCCCAAACACTCGACAGGCCTGTGGTAACCGGCGGTAACTTCTGTCAGGCTCACGCCGAAACCGCTTTCCCTCCACAGGAGACACACCCCATGCGCAGACTCCTCGCCTGCCTGGCGGCAGCGGCCGCCGCCCTCGGCGGGCTCACCGCCGTCGCGCCCTCGGCAGCGGCGGCCGACTCGGGCAGCTTCAACGTCCTCAGCTACAACGTGGCCGGGCTGCCCGCGGCGGTCAACAGCGCGCCGACGCCCCGCGAGTCCAGCACCACCGCCATCGGCCAGCGGATCGCGCCGTACGACATCGTCCATGTCGAGGAGGACTTCAACTACCACTCCTACCTCTACGCCGGCGACACCGCGCACGCCTACCGCACCCCCACCAGCGGCGGCGCGGGCATCGGCAGCGGGCTCAACACGCTGTCGAAAATCCCCTACGACACGGACGACTTCGAGCGCGTCCACTGGAACTCCTGCCAGGTCGACTCCGGCGACTGCCTGACCCCCAAGGGCTTCACCTTCAT
The DNA here is from genome assembly GCF_040298885.1 of Streptomyces sp. NPDC001137. Taxonomy (NCBI): domain Bacteria; kingdom Bacillati; phylum Actinomycetota; class Actinomycetes; order Kitasatosporales; family Streptomycetaceae; genus Streptomyces; species Streptomyces sp. NPDC001137. The sequence goes on along the minus strand of NZ_JBEPBA010000002.1, from coordinate 170,831 downwards.
GCGCGAGCGCCTCGCCGAGGGCGTGTACGTCGACTTCTACAACCTGCACACCAACGCCGGCACCAACGACGGCGACGAGGCCTCCCGCGCCGACAACCTCAACCAGCTCACCGCCTTCATCAACATCCACTCGGCCGGCAACGCCGTCGTGGTCATGGGTGACACCAACACCCGCTACACCCGCTCGGCCGACACCATCGCCGAGTTCGCGGCGGCCAACGGGCTCACCGACGCCTGGGTGCAGCTGATACGGGGCGGCACCCCGCCGGCCAAGGGCAGCGACGCCCTGGTCTGCGACCAGTCCGGTGCGACCGTGCCCAACACCTGCGAGGTCGTCGACAAGGTCCTCTACCGCAGCAGCAGGCTGGTCTCGCTCAACGCGACGTCGTACAACAACGAGCACGCCAAGTTCCTCAACGACGCCGGGCTGATGCTCTCCGACCACGACCCGATCACCGTCGGCTTCACCTGGTCGCGCACGTCGTCCTACCAGCTCAGCGACCAGTTCGGCGGCCCGCACGGCGACTACTACAACGACATCGACAGCGTGCCCGCCGGCGCCCGCGCCACCACCGTCGCGCTGCGCTCCGGCTCCCGGGTCGACCAGATGAGCCTCACCCTGGCGAACGGCACCACGCTCGCGCACGGCGGGACGGGCGGCACCGCCTCCTCCCTCACCCTCGGCAGCGGCGAGTACGTCACGACCGCCTACCTCTGCCAGGGCGCGAAGGACGACCACACGCGGATCTTCTATGCCAGGTTCACGACCAACCTGGGCCGCACCCTCGCCGGCGGCACCACGACCTCCGACTGCGTGACCCGCACCGCCCCCTCGGGCTGGCAGATCGCGGGCTTCCACGGACGCTCGGGCGACGAAGTCGACAAGGTGGGCTTCATCTACACCCAGCGGTAAGGCAGTTGATGAGCACTCAGGGGCGGCTGCGCCTTCGGCCGCCCCTGAGCGGATCGGAGCCGGCCCCGGGTCCTGTTCAGGCCCGCTCGCCGCGGCAGCCGGGTGGGTAGCCGCGCCCTCTTCCCTTCGACCGGGCTCCATCCGGCACACTCGCCCCATGGAGACAGCCGAGTTCGTGGAGATCCTGGAGCGGGAGGGCCGGCTGCTGGCCGCGGCGGCCGAGGAGGCCGGGACCGGCGCCAAGGTGCCGACCTGCCCGGAATGGCAGGTGAAGGACCTGCTGCGGCACACCGGGATGGTGCACCGGTGGGCGGCCGCCTTCGTCGCCGAGGGGCACGCCTCCTACCACCCCGACGGCGGCCTGCCCGACCTCGACGGCGACGAACTGCTGGCCTGGTTCCGCGCGGGGCACCGGTATCTCGTCGACACCCTGACCTCGGCCGCCCCGGACATGCGGTGCTGGCACTTCCTGCCCGCGCCGTCACCGCTCGCGTTCTGGGCGCGCCGGCAGGCGCACGAGACCACGGTGCACCGGGTCGACGCGGAGTCGGCGCGGGGCGGAGGGACGAGCACGATCGAGCCCGGCTTCGCGGTGGACGGCATCGACGAGCTGCTGCGCGGCTTCCACGCCCGCCCGAAGAGCAAGGTACGCAGCGACGAGCCCCGGGTGCTGCGGGTCCGGGCGACGGACACGGGCGACGCGGTGTGGACCGTACGGCTGTCCCAGGAGGCGCCGGTGGCCGTGCGGGAGGCGGCGGGTGATGCCGACTGCGAAGTGGCGGGGCCCGCCGCGCAGTTGTACCTGGCGCTGTGGAACCGGCTGCCGTTCCCGGCCGTGACCGGGGACACCGCGGTCGCCGCACTGTGGAGCGAGAGGTCGGCCGTCACCTGGAGCTGACGTCGCCCGCCAGCATCCGTGTCAGCACCGCGCGCTGCACCGGCAGCACCTCGCCGTGCAGCGTGCGCCCCTTCGCCGTGAGGGCGACGCGCACGCCCCGGCGGTCCTCCGAGCACATGGCACGCTCGACGAGGCCGTCCTTCTCCAGCCGGGCGATCAGCCGCGACAGCGCGCTCTGGCTGAGATGGACCTGCTCGGAGATCTCCTGCACTCGGTAGTTGCACGAGTCGCCCGACAGCACGTCCAGCACCTCGAAGTCGCTGGCGCACAGGCCGTGCGGATGCAGTGCGCGGTCGAGTTCGCACTGAGTGCGGGCATGCAGCGCGAGGATGTCCCGCCACTGGTCCACGAGCGCCTGTTCGGCCTTCTTCGCCACCATCCGCGCACCGTAGCAGAGAAGAAGAATTATTGCATCGGAATTAAATGCATTTGCATTCGATGCATGCGCATGTAGTGTCTGTGTCCATGACCTCTCCGCTCTCCACCCCTGCGGTACCGTCCTCGGCGGCTCGCTGGACCCCCCGGCTGTGGGGCACCCTGCTGGTGCTCTGCGCCGCGATGTTCCTGGACGCGCTCGACGTGTCCATGGTCGGCGTCGCGCTGCCGTCCATCGGCTCCGACCTCGATCTGTCCACCTCGGCGCTGCAATGGATCGTCAGCGGCTACATCCTGGGCTACGGCGGTCTGCTGCTGCTCGGCGGCCGCACCGCCGACCTGCTCGGCAGGCGCCAGGTCTTCCTGATCGCCCTGGGCGTGTTCGCGCTCGCCTCCCTGCTCGGCGGGCTCGTCGACTCGGGTCCGCTGCTGATCGCCAGCCGCTTCATCAAGGGCCTGAGCGCGGCCTTCACCGCGCCCGCCGGCCTGTCCATCATCACCACGACCTTCGCCGAGGGCCCGCTGCGCAACCGGGCCCTGTCCATCTACACCACCTGCGCGGCCACCGGCTTCTCGATGGGTCTGGTGCTCTCCGGCCTGCTCACCGAGGCCAGCTGGCGCCTGACCATGCTGCTGCCCGCGCCCATCGCCCTGATCGCCCTGGTGGCGGGCCTGAAGCTGCTGCCGCGCAGCGAACGCGAGAAGGACCACAACGGCTACGACGTCCCCGGCGCCGTCATCGGCACCGCGTCGATGCTGCTGCTCGTCTTCACCGTCGTACAGGCACCGCAGGTCGGCTGGGCCTCCGCCCGCACGCTGCTGTCCTTCCTGGCGGTCGCCGCACTGCTGACCGTGTTCGTGCTCGTCGAGCGGCGCTCGGCCGGTCCGCTGATCCGGCTCGGTGTGCTGCGCTCCGGCAGCCAGATCCGCGCCCAGCTCGGCGCGATGGCCTTCTTCGGGTCCTACGTCGGCTTCCAGTTTTTGGTCACCCTGTACATGCAGTCGCTGCTCGGCTGGTCGGCGCTGCACACCGCGCTCGCCTTCCTGCCGGCCGGCGCGCTGGTGGCGGTGTCCTCGACGAAGGTCGGCTCGATCGTCGACCGGTTCGGCACCCAGCGGCTGATCGCGGCGGGCTTCGCGCTGATGGTCGTCGGATACGCGCTGTTCCTGCGCGTGAACCTCGACCCGGTGTACGCGGCCGTCATCCTGCCGTCGATGCTGCTGATCGGCGCGGCCTGCGCGCTGGTCTTCCCCTCGCTCAACATCCAGGCCACCAACGGCGTCGAGGACCACGAGCAGGGCATGGTCTCCGGGCTGCTGAACACCTCGGTGCAGGTGGGCGGCGCGATCTTCCTGGCCGTGGTGACCGCGGTGGTGACCGCCGGGGCCCCCGAACACGCCACCCCGCAGGCCGTGCTGGACAGCTACCGGCCCGGGCTGGTGGTGGTGACGGGCATCGCCGTCGCTGGCCTGCTGATCACCCTCACGGGCCTGCGGACACGCCGTACGCAGCAGTCCGTGGTGGTCGCCAAGTCCACTTCCCTGGAGGCGGATCGCGTACCCGTACGCGACTAGGGGGCGCCTCCCCTGTGCGCCCGGCGGGGCCTGCTTGCCCCGCCGGGCGCACCGCCGTGAGACTGGACGCATGGACGGATACGGGGGCCGGCGTCACAAGGCCGAGCAGGACGCGATGACCGTCGAGATCGGTTACGCGCTGGTCAGTGCGGTGTTCGCGGCGGCAGTGGTCTTCGGGGCGGTCGCCGGACCGGCGTTCCTCTTCGACCTGCCGGACCTGCTGTCCAGGTTGCTGCTGCGGGTCGGCCTGACGCTCGCCCCCCTCGTGTTCGTGGTCCGGGTCGTGAGCGTGGTGGTGCGCTTCAGGCGGGGCGCTCAGCCCAGCCAGCCCGGCCGCACCAGTCCCGACTCGTAGGCCAGGACGACCAGTTGGGCCCGGTCCCGGGCGCCCAGCTTGACCATGGTGCGGCTGACGTGGGTCTTCGCGGTGAGGGGGCTGACGACCAGGCGGCGGGCGATCTCCTCGTTGGACAGGCCGATGCCGACCAGGGCCATCACCTCCCGTTCCCGCTCGGTGAGTTCGGCGAGGGTCCCTGCGGCCGCGGGTTCCTTGGAGCGGGCCGCGAACTCGGCGATCAGACGGCGGGTCACGCCGGGTGAGAGCAGTGCGTCACCCTCGACCACCGCCCTTACGGCACGCAGGAGTTCCTCCGGTTCGGTGTCCTTGACCAGGAAGCCGGAGGCTCCGGAGCGGATCGCCTCGAAGACGTACTCGTCGAGCTCGAAGGTGGTGAGCATGACCACCTTGACGCCCTGCAGGGCCTCCTCCTCGGTGATCCGGCGGGTCGCCGCCAGACCGTCCAGCCGCGGCATGCGGATGTCCATCAGGACGACGTCCGGGCGCAGTTCGCGCACCTTGCGCAGCGCCTCCTCACCGTCGGCGGCCTCCCCGGCGACCTCGATGTCCGGCTGCGCGTCGAGCAGCGCCTTGAAGCCGGCCCGCACCAGTGACTGGTCGTCGGCGAGCAGTACGCGGATCACCGGTCGTCCTCCTCCTTCGACTCCGCCCCGACCTTGAGCGGCAGTACGGCGAGCACCCGGAAGCCGCCGTCCGGGCGCGGGCCCGCCTCGATCGTGCCACCCAGCGCCGCGGCACGCTCCCGCATTCCGGCCAGACCGTTGCCGCTGCCGCCCGCGTCGGCACCGGTCGCGGGCCCGTCGTCGTCGATGCACAGCCGTAGCGTCCGCTCGTCGTGGTCGAGGTGCACGCGCGCGTGGCGTGAGCCCGAGTGCCGTACGACGTTGGTGAGGGCCTCCTGGACGATGCGGAAGGCGGCGAGGTCGGTGCCGGGCGGGAGGAGGGGAGGTTCGCCTTCGACGTCGACCGTGAGGCCTGCGCTCGCCGCCTGTTCCACCAGCTCGGGCAGCCGGTCGAGGTCGGGTGCCGGAGCGCGTGGGGCGTCTCCCGGTGTGCGCAGCGTGTCGAGGACCTGGCGGACCTCGCCGAGCGCCTCCTTGCTGGCGGCCTTGATGGTGGTGAGCGCGGTGCGCGCCTGTTCGGGGTCGGTGTCGAGGAGGGCGAGGCCGACACCCGCCTGCACATTGATCACCGAGATGCTGTGGGCGAGGACGTCGTGGAGCTCCCGGGCGATCCGCAGCCGTTCCTCGTCGGCCCGCCGCCGTGCCGCCTGCGCCCGCTCGGCCCGCTCCCTGGCCCACTGCTCGCGCCGGATCCGGGCCAGTTCCGCCACCGCCACGATCGCCGCCACCCACGCGGCGATCACGGCCTCCTGCGCCCAGGGGGCCGCCGAGTCGTGCGACGGCGGCAGCCAGCGGTAGAGCCAGTGGGCCACCAGCATGTGCCCGGCCCACAGCATCGCCACCGCGCCCCAGGCGGCCCGCCGATGCCCCGAGACGATCGCACTGAAGCAGGCCACCACCACGGTGAAGAAGACCGGCCCGTAGGCGTACCCGGCCCCGAGGTAGACCGTCGCGGCGGCCGCCGTGCCGTACACGACGAGCACCGGATGGCGACGGCGCCACAGCAGCAGTCCCGAGCCCACCAGCAGCAGCACGCTCGCGAAGACGTCGAGGGAGGCCCGCTTGCCCTCCTGCTGGTGCGCCGCGTAGTGGGAGCCGGCGAGCACGAAGGCGGTGAGCAGGACGGTGGACAGCCACGGCCGACGGGCCTGATGGTGCTCCTCGCCCCAGCGGTTCAGCCACGGCGGCCCGTGCCGCCACCACTGGGGCGGCCCGCCGCCGTGCCCACGCTGCTCGTCCATGACGGCCACGCTAGACGTGAGTGGGCGCGCGGGGCGTCCACCGGGCGTGGTGATCAGCGGTACTCCCCGGGAAGTACGACACCCCTCCTGCGCTCACCTCAGCCCGACACCGAGGGCGAGCTGCCCCGCGGCATGCCGGAAGAAAGCCGCCCGTTCCTCCACGACCCGGTGGAACTGACCGAACAGCTCGAACCCGATCAGCCCGAAGAGCTGGGCCCAGGCCGCGACGAGGGCCGGGGCGACGGCGGGCGGCAGGTCGGAGGCGAAGTCGGCCGCCATGCGCTCTGCCTCGGGATGCAGGTCGGCGGGGAGAGCGGGCAGGGCCAGGCCGGGGCCCAGCCGGGCGTCGCGGACGATGCCGATCAGGACGAGAGCGACGCGGGCGGCGGCCGGGACGGTGGTGTCGGGCGCCTTGTAGCCGGGCACCGGGGAGCCGTAGATCAGCGCGTACTCGTGGGGATGCGCGAGGGCCCACTCGCGTACGGCCTCGCAGACGGTGGTCCAGCGCTGCACGGGTCCGGCCTCGGCCGCGGCGGTGTGCGCCGCCTCGGCCGCCTCGCCCACGGAGTCGTACGCGTCGATGATGAGGGCGGTCAGCAGGTCGTCGCGGCTCGGGAAGTAGCGGTAGAGCGCGGAGGAGGCCATGCCGAGCTCGCGCGCCACGGCGCGCAGCGAGAGCTTGGCGGCGCCCTCGGACGCGAGCTGTCTGCGCGCCTCCTCCTTGATGGCGGCGGTGACCTCGATCCTTGCCCGGGCGCGGGCGCCGTGTGCGGTGCTCATGGGGAGCAGTCTCCCATGAAACGAGAGCAGTGCACACAACCGAGAGCAGCGAACAAAAAAGAGAGCACTGCTCTTGCTTTCGATCGCCGATCCCATGCAGACTGTTCATCGAGCGAGAGCAGTGCTCACAAAAGTGAGCGGCGATCTCACCGTTACCGATGGGGGTCCCCATGTCCACACACGTCAAGAAGCCCGGCTGGTTCACCGTCAACGTCTTCAACCGCGCCGTGGCGTGGATGACCCGCCGCGGCATCAGCATCTGGGGCTCACGGGTCCTGGCGGTCCGTGGACGCAAGAGCGGCGAGTGGCGCACCACCCCCGTGAACCTGCTGACGGTGGAGGGGCAGCAGTATCTGCTCGCCCCGCGCGGTCACGTCCAGTGGACGCACAACATGCGGGCGGCGGGCGGCGGCGAGCTGCGCCTCGGCAAGAACGTGGACGTGTTCACCGCGACCGAGGTCGCCGACGACGACAAGGTCCCGCTGCTGCGCGCCTACCTCAAGCGCTGGAAGGCCGAGGTCGGGGTCTTCTTCAACGGGGTCGGCCCCGACTCCCCCGACGCCGATCTGCGCCGTATCGCCCCGGACCACCCGGTCTTCCTGATCACGGTCAGGAGCTGACCTCGCCGCCGGCCACCTGGCGACGGTCGAGCGCGGTCAGCGCCCGCTGGGCCATCGGATGGGTGCGCACGATCTCGGCGAGGGACGTCGAGCCGCGCGTGATGTCCCGGAACGCGTTCCACGCGGGCCGGAATCCGGTCAGCGCCGCGTGGAACAGGCCCGGCCGGCGCTCGAACGCCGTCATCAGACGCTTGCCGACGCTCATCTCGACGCCGAGCCCCGCCTTGATCGCGAACGCGTAGTTCAGGGCCTGGCGCCGGGTGTCCACCGCGTCGTGCGCCTCGGCGATCCGCACCGCCCACTCCCCCGCCAGCCGCCCCGAGCGCAGCGCGAACGAGATGCCCTCGCGGGTCCAAGGCTCCAGCAGCCCCGCCGCGTCCCCGCACACCAGCACCCGCCCGCGGGACAGCGGCGAGTCGTCGGCCCGGCACCGGGTCAGGTGGCCCGAGGAGATGCTCGGCTCGAACCCGGCGAGACCGAGCCGTCCGACGAACTCCTCCAAGTACCGCTTGGTGGCCGCTCCTTCACCGCGCGCCGAGATCACCCCGACCGTGAGCGTGTCCCCCTTGGGGAACACCCATCCGTAACTGCCGGGCATCGGGCCCCAGTCGATGAGCACCCGCCCCTTCCAGTCCTCCGCGACGGTCTCAGGCACCGGGATCTCCGCCTCCAGGCCGAGATCCACCTGGTCCAGCTTCACCCCGACGTGCGCCCCTATCCGGCTGGCGCTGCCGTCCGCACCCACCACGGCCCGCGCGAGCAGCGTCTCGCCGCTCTGCAGGAACACCGCGACCGTCCGCCGGTCCGGCACCGCCGAGCCGTGCTGCTCCACGCGCTGCACCGTGACCCCGGTGCGCAGCTCGGCGCCGGCCTTCTGGGCGTGATCGACGAGCTGCTGGTCGAACTCGGGCCGGTTGATCAGCCCGAACAGCATCTGCTTGGAGCGCCGGGTGCGGGTGAAGCGCCCGTTGTTCGAGAACGTCACCGCGTGCACCCGGTCCCGGAAGGGCAGCTCGAAGCCGGGCGGCAGAGCGTCGCGCGAGGGGCCGATGATCCCGCCGCCGCACGTCTTGTAGCGCGGCAGCTCCGCCTTCTCCAGCAGCAGGACGCTGCGTCCCGCGACCGCCGCCGCATAGGCGGCCGAGGCCCCCGCGGGCCCCGCGCCCACCACGACGACGTCCCACACCCGCTGCACGTCGTCCGCCGAAGAGTTCTCGCTGCTCACGATGGTCTACTGCTCCCGATCAAGCCGCTGCCGCACCTGTCCCCCGCATCCTACGGCGGACATCACCGCAGGCCGCTGTGGGAGGATCCCGATATCCACACGTACAACGTCGCACCCACAAGGAGCGTGCCCATGTCGTCGAATCCGGTCGCCGAGACCGTCGCCTCGCTGATACCGAGGGCGCAGACGGAGCTCGCCGAACTGGTGGCGTTCAAGTCGGTGGCGGACTTCGACCAGTTCCCCAGGAGCGAGAGCGAGGGCGCCGCGAACTGGATCGCCGACGCGCTGACCGCCGAGGGGTTCCAGGACGTCGCCCTCCTCGACACCCCCGACGGCACTCAGTCCGTGTACGGCTACCTGCCCGGCCCCGAGGGCGCCAGGACCGTCCTGCTCTACGCCCACTACGACGTCCAGCCGCCGCTGGACGAAGCCGCCTGGACCACCCCGCCCTTCGAGCTGACCGAGCGCGACGGCCGCTGGTACGGGCGCGGCGCCGCCGACTGCAAGGGCGGCGTGATCATGCACCTGCTCGCGCTGCGCGCTCTGAAGGCCAACGGCGGCGTGCCGGTACACATCAAGGTCATCGCCGAGGGCTCGGAGGAGATGGGCACGGGCGGTCTGGAGCGGTATGCCGAGGCCCACCCCGACCTGCTGGCCGCCGACACGATCGTCATCGGCGACGCGGGCAACTTCCGTGTGGGCCTGCCGACCGTCACCTCCACGCTGCGCGGTATGACCCTGGTCCGCATCCAGATCGACACCCTCCGGGGCAACCTTCACTCCGGCCAGTTCGGCGGCGCCGCCCCCGACGCCCTGGCCGCGCTGATCCGCGTCCTGGACTCGCTGCGCGCGGAGGACGGTTCGACCACCGTCGACGGGCTGGCCCCCGAAACCCGCTGGGACGGCCTGGAGTACGACGAGGAGCAGTTCCGCCAGGACGCCAAGGTGCTGGACGGTGTGCAGCTCATCGGCTCCGGCTCGGTCGCCGACCGCATCTGGGCGCGCCCGGCCGTCACGGTCCTCGGCATCGACTGCCCGCCCGTGGTCGGAGCCACCCCGTCGGTGCAGGCGGGCGCCCGCGCGCTGGTCAGCCTGCGGGTGCCGCCGGGCGTCGACGCGGCCGAGGCCACGAAGCTGCTGCAGGCCCACCTGGAGGCGCACACCCCCTGGGGCGCCCGGGTGCGCACCGAACAGGTCGGCCAGGGCCAGCCGTTCAGCGCCGACACCAGCAGCCCGGCGTACGCGGCGATGGCCGAGGCGATGGCGGTCGCCTTCCCCGGCCAGGAGATGCAGTACGCCGGCCAGGGCGGTTCGATCCCGCTGTGCAACACTCTCGCCGCCCTCTACCCGCAGGCGGAGATCCTCCTGATCGGCCTGAGCGAGCCGGAGGCCCAGATCCACGCGGTGAACGAGAGCGTCTCGCCCGAGGAACTGGAACGGCTGTCGGTGGCGGAGGCCCTGTTCCTGCGCAACTACGCGGCGAACTGACGCCTTCTGCAACACGGAAAGGGCCCTCGCCTGCCGACGGGGGCCCTTTCCGCGTCCGCCGACTGCCGACTGCACTGTTCCCGTGCTCCGGACCCCGGCCGCCGGGTCGCGCCCCCTGAACTACCCCTGTGCGGCTGTGACGGTGAGGGTGACAAGCGCCGCGATGCCGGTCACCTTGAGGGCCTCGTCGCAGGCGCCGGTGATCAGGGCCCCGTCGAAACGGTCGAGGACCAGGCCGGACGCCTCGAACACCGCGGAGCCGTCCAGTACGACCGCGAGCAGCGTCGTCCCGGCGAGAGCGGGGAGCGCCACCCGGTCCCGTACGATCTCGACCTGCGCGGTGGCCCGTCCGCGCCGGACCATCACATTGAAATCGACGAGCGGGCCGCCCAGCAGCCGGCAGTCGGTGGCGGCCTCCCCGGGGAAGGCGAAGGGGACGTACTGCTCGGCCACGGTGTGCGGGGTGCCGTCGACGGTCAGCACCATGCCGGGGCCCTCGACCAGAGTGATGATCCGGTCGACATCTTCGAAGCGGGAGAACGGTCCCGGCTCGGCCACGTCGGCGAGACTCACCCGCCACGCGAAGTCCGACATCCCTGCCCGGCTGGGGGAAGAGGCGATCTCGCGGGTCAGTCCGCCTCCGTTCTTCCACGGCACGGCCGGGCGCTCGTCCGCTCTCAGAACGCGCACCGTCATCTCGCACTCCTCCTCGTCCAGGAGCCGCGTCGGCGGCCACGCCGGCACCGATCACCTGGCCCGGCACCAGGATAGGCAAGCCCCTGAGCGCCACTTGCGCCGCACGCACCAGGCACCTGGCGCATGGGGCCCCGACCTCGGCCGGGACCCCACGTTCCAGGCGGCGCCAGTCGCCTACCCGGTCACTCGAGTTCTCGCGGCTTCGCCGTACCAGCGTCGAGTTCGCGCTGCCTGGCGGCCAGTGCCCTCGCCAGCATCTTCGCCCGGTAGGGGTTGTCGGTGCCGAGGGCCTTCGCCACGTCCACGGCCTCGTCCAGCAGGGCCAGCCGTCGCTCGGGCAACTCCCGCACCAGGGGTGAGCCGCTCTCCTCCACCAGGACGTACACCAGCTTCGATCCGTACACCTCCGGCTCGACCTGCGTCAGCAGTCGGTAGATCCACAGCCCCTCTGCACCCCGCACCACCCGCCGGTTGGCACTGAGCAGCCGGACTTTTGCCAGCTCAACCATGTCCCGGTCCATCGATCCCCTTCGTCCGTCCCTCTCCGACCGGTGCGTGTCACACGGCGAGACAGCACGGCGAACGCACCGGCAGCCGATGACGGTTGCCGGCACGTGGGCCGGAGAGTGGATGACGACGAGTCTGCGGGTACGGCACCACCCGCCACAAGGCCGAACGGGCGTGCGCTACGTCCTACCGAAAGCCTCTCCGACCAGGCATGATGGACCTGACACTCGCTCAACCCCCGTCCGCAAGTCGGGCGGTCACGGTCGCACACGCGAGGACGGCACTTCGCCGATCGGCAGACAGACGCCGCCGTCGCCCTGACCATGGAGGTCATGTCTGCCGCCGCGCGTCGCGCCGCCCACACCGACCTCGCCACCTCCCTGGCCCTGCTCAGCGACCGCGAACTGACGGACCTCCTGGACTCGGGAACTCCCGCGGGCGTCGGCATCGGCGGGCGCTATCGGCTGGTCGAGGTGGACGGCAGGCGGGTCTTCGTGAAGCGGGTGCCGCTCACGGACGTCGAGTTGCGTCCCGAGAACGCGCGGTCCACGGCGAACCTGTTCGAGCTGCCGGCCTTCTGCCACTACGGCACCGGCCGCAGCCCCGGCTTCGGCGCCTGGCGCGAGCTGGCCGTGCACGCGATGACGACGAACTGGGTGCTCTCCGACCGCTTCACGGGCTTCCCCCTGATGCACCACTGGCGGGTGCTGCCGGACACCGTCCAGCCGCTGCCCGAGGAACTGGCCGACGTGGAAGGGACGGTGGCCTACTGCGGCGGCTCCCCGCAGGTCCGCGAGCGCCTTGAGGCCCTGCGGACGGCGTCCGCGAGTCTCACCCTGTTCCTGGAGTACTTCCCGTACACCCTCCACGACTGGCTCGACACACAGGTGCGCACCGACGACTCGGACCGGATCTGCGCGCGGGTGGACGGGTGGCTGGGCGCGCTCACCGGCTTCCTGCGCGAAGGCCAACTCCTGCATTTCGACGTCCACTTCCAGAACGTCCTCACCGACGGCAAGGAGTTCTTCCTGGCGGACTACGGGCTCGCCTTCAGTTCGCGGTTCCGGCTCTCCCGGCAGGAGCGCGCCTTCTTCGAGCGGCATCGCGACTACGACCTCGTCTACAGCCGCGCCCACCTGGTGAACTGGCTCGTCACCGCCCTGTACGGATACGACCGGCAGGAGCGGGAGGCCTTCGTGCGGGCCTGCGCGATCGGCGCGCACGCCGACGGCGTCCCCGAGGCCGCCGCCGCGATCATCGAGCGTGATGCGACCCTGACCGCCGTAGTCAACGGCTTCCTCGGCCGGCTGCGCACGGAGAGCAGGCTGACCCCCTACCCGTTCGAGGAACTGCGGCTCGCCTACAACAGCTCCACGCTCTCCGCGTAGTAACAGGCGACCGGGTTGCCGCCGCCCCGGTCGATCAGCGCGGGCACCTCCTCCACGCAGGCCGTCCGTTCGCTCTCCGTCAGCCGGTTCGCGAACTTGGGGCAGCGGGTGCGGAAGCGGCAGCCGCTCGGCGGGCGGACCGGGCTCGGCACGTCCCCTGGACGAGGATGCGGGTGCGGGCGCGCTCCTTGCGCGGGTCCGGGAGCGGGATGGCGGTGGGGGGCGAACAGGGCGGGGATTCGGCAAAGGTCAGCCGACCGGGACGCCCGCCTCCAGATAGAGCGCCGCCCCGCGCTCGCGCGCCCGAAGCGCCCACCGCAGCCGCTCGTAGCGCACGGGGGGCAGCAGTTCGGCGGCCTCCTCCTCGCTGACGAAGCGCCACTCGCGCAATTCGGGTCCGGGCAGCAGCACCCGGCCCGCCTCCGCGGAACCGAGGCGGCCGCCGTCGAAGAGGAGGCGCAGACCGCCGAAGGCCGGGGGTGCCGGGGCCTCCCAGTCGATGACCAGCAGGCGCGGTACGTCGGCAAGGTGGATGCCGGTCTCCTCGGCGACCTCGCGCATACCCGCGCGGGCGGGTGCCTCGCCGGGTTCGACCACCCCGCCGGGGAACTCCCAGCCGGCCTTGTAGGTGGGGTCGACGAGCAGCACCCGGTCCCGCTCGTCGAAGAGGAGGACACCGGCGGCGAGGGTCTCGGCGGTGGGCTCGGGCGTCTGCACGATGGCGCAGACCGGCACCTCGCCGCTGCCGACGGCCTCGGCGACGCGGACCGCGGTCTCGTACGGAGTGAGGGCCCCGGTGTCGACGGGAAAGGCATCGGTGGTGAGCCAGGAGGCGAGCGCGGCACGGTACGGCTCGATGTGGTCGTACGACCACTGCCGTACCCGCATCTCGCCGTCCGGCAGGTCGGGCGGCACCTCCCGGCCGGCTATTCGCTCCCGCAGGATCGTTTCCGCCGGGGCGAGGAGGACATGCCGGACGGAGATACGGCGTGCCGCGAGGCCGCCGAAGATCTCGTCGCGGTACTCCTGACGCAGCAGGGTCATCGGAACCACCAGGGTTCCGCCCAGTTCGGCGAGCATCGCGGCCGCCGTGTCGATCACGAGACGTCGCCAGATCGGCAGGTCCTGGTAGTCGCCGACCTCGGCGAGGTGTTTGGGCGGCAGCAGGTGCGTAAGCGCCGCGCCGATCACCTCGGGGTCGAAGAGCGTGCTGTTCGGGATCAGCTCGATCAGTTCCCGTGCGGTGGTGGTCTTCCCCGCACCGAACGCGCCGTTGATCCAGACGACGGTCACAGGTCCCCCTCTTCTATTGGCCCCCTGAGGCTTGCCCGTTCCACCCTGCCACGGAAACCAGCCCCAGTTGAGGGCGCACAAAAGGGGGCGCCGGGGCCCCTGCCGCAGGGGCCCCGGCGCCGCGATCCGGCCTCGATCGCGTCGGTGCTACTGGCCGAGGGTCTTGCCGGGGCCGGCGAGGCCCTCGTCGCCGGTGGTGTGGGTGACCGTGCCGACGGTGTCCTCGACGCCCAGGTCGCCGAGCGTCTGGTGATCACCGACCACTTGGTGGTCGGCGTGTTGCGAGGGGCTGATGGCGGCGACCACGAACCCGGTGGCGAGGGAGGCGATGGCGAGCATGCTGCGTTTCTTCATGCCCGGTTCAACTGTGAAACCGCCCGCGGGTCACGCCCTCGTCCGTCGCGCACCTGGCGCACCAGGTCGGCGGCGGCCTCGGGCCACCGGGCGTACTCGAAGGCGAAGCCGGCGTCGAGCAGGCGGCCGGGGACGACCCGGCGGCTCTTCAGCAGGAGTTCGGTGTCCGAGCGCAGGGCGAAGGCGCCGAGCTCCGCCATCCAGCGCGTGGCGGGCAGCCCGACCGGCATGCCCCAGGCAGTGCGCAGGGCCCGCATGAAGGCGCGGTGCGGCAGCGGTGCGGGAGCGGCGAGGTTGACCGGCCCGGCGAGGTCGTCCCGGTCGACGAGGAACTCCACCGCGTGGACGAAGTCGCGCTCGTGGATCCAGGAGACGTACTGGGCACCGCGCGCGACCGGGCCGCCGAGGCCGAGCCGCGCAAGCCGCAGCAGGACGTCGAAGACTCCGCCGTGATCCGGGCTCATCACCATGGCGGAGCGCAGGGCGACCTTGCGGGTGCCGGGCGTGTCGGCGTCCTCCTGTGCCCGCTCCCAGTTCCTGGCGATCTCCACGCTGTAGGCCCAGTAGCCGGGGACGTCCGGCTCGCTGCCGCCGATCTCGCCGGTCGTCTCGTCGTTGGGCGCGTCGAAGCGGTGGGCGTAGACCGTGGCCGTACTCATCTGGAGCCAGACGCGGGGCGGCTGCGCGGCGGCCGCGATCGCCTCGCCGACGACCCGGGCCGAGTTCACCCGGGAGTCCATCATGGCCTTCAGGTTGGCCGGGGTGTACCGGCAGCTGACGCTGCGCCCCGCCAGGTTGATCACGACGTCGCTGCCGTTGATCTCCTCGGCCCAGGGGCCCAGGTGCTCGCCGTCCCAGCGGACCTCGCCCTCGCGCACCGGCCGCCGGGTGAGGATCACGACCTCGTGACCGGCACCCGTCAGCGCACGCCTCAGGATCGTGCCGACCTGCCCTGAGCCGCCAGGAATGACGATCTTCATCAGGCTTCCCCCCTTCGTATGAAGGAAGCCTAACCGAAAAACTTGAACGCGTTCAAAATCTCTTTCCCCCTACGGGACATCCGATGGCCCGCCTCACCCCGCAAGAGTTCCGACGAAATATCGAACAACCGCTACCCGACCCCTTCCAACAGAGTTCAACACGTTCTACCGTAAACGCGCAGCGATGACGCGGACATGACGTCATCCCACCTTTCGTGTGCTCGGAGGAACGTAACGATGCGTCACCTTCCCACCCGCACAACCCGCCGAAGAGTGGTCGGAGCGCTCGCCGCAGGACTGCTGGGCGCCGCCGGGCTCTCCGCGCCCGCCATGGCGGCGGCCACCGCCGCGCCCGCCGCCCCCGCCCTGGCCGACGGCCTCGCCCTCACCCCGCCGATGGGCTTCAACAACTGGAACTCCACGCACTGCCGTGCCGAGTTCAACGAGTCCATGGTCAAGGGCATCGCGGACATCTTCGTCGAGAAAGGCCTCAAGGACGCCGGGTACCAGTACGTCAACCTCGATGACTGCTGGGCCCTGCCGGCCCGGGACACGAACGGCAAGCTCGTACCGGACCCGGTCCGCTTCCCCAACGGAATCAAGGCAGTTGCCGACTATGTGCACTCCAAGGGGCTCAAACTCGGCATCTACACCAGCGCGGGCACGAAGACCTGCGACAGCGTCGGATTCCCGGGCGCGCTCGGTCATGAGTACAGCGACGCCCGGCAGTTCGCGGACTGGGGCGTGGACTACGTCAAGTACGACAACTGCAACAACCAAGGTGTGGACGCCAAGTTGCGCTACACGACCATGCGCGACGCCCTCGAGGCGACCGGTCGGCCGATCGTCTACAGCATCTGCGAATGGGGCCAGAACAAACCCTGGGAATGGGCGGCCGACGTGGGCCACTTGTGGCGTACGACGGGCGACATCAGCGACAACTGGGGTTCGATGCTGTCCATCCTGAAGCAGAACCTGCCACTCGCGCCGTACGCGGGCCCCGGGCACTGGAACGACCCCGACATGCTGGAGGTCGGCAACGGCGGCATGACGGACACCGAGTACCGCTCGCACTTCTCGATGTGGTCGATCATGGCCGCCCCGCTCCTCATCGGCTCCGATCTGCGCAGGGCCTCCCGGGCGACCTTCGACATCCTCGACAACAAGGAGGTCGTCGCCGTCGACCAGGACCCGCTGGGCAAGCAGGGCACGGTCGTCTCCTCCCAGGGCAGGCGCTGGGTCGTCGCCAAGGAGATGAAGGACGGCAGCCGCGCGGTGGCCCTCTTCAACGAGTCCGGCACCGCCCAGCGCATCGGCACGACCGCCACGGCCGTGGGCCTGCCCGCCGCCGACGCCTACACCCTGCGCGACCTGTGGCAGCACAGGAGCTACAACACCGCGGGCACCATCTCGGCGACCGTTCCGGCGCACGGCACGGTCCTGGTAAGGGTCTTTGCCGACCCCAAGTGGGCAGCGCACCCGCCCGCCGTCGACCTCGGCCCGGACGGCAGCCCGTTGGTCGAGGCGGGCAGGGCGGCCGCGCTGACGTCGACCGTCACCGACCTGGGCCGTACGCCCGCCCAGCGCGTGTCCGTCTCGCTGACCGGGCCCCAGGGCTGGGCGGTCGAGGCGACCTCACGGACCACGGCCGCCTCGCTGCCGTCGGGCCGCTCCCTGCGCACCACGTGGTCGCTCACCGCCCCGGCGGGGACGCCGACGGGGTCGTACGACCTGACCCTCAAGGCGAGTTACCGTTCGGCGAGCGGTGACCGCGTCGAGAGCAAGGTCCCGCTGACCGCGTCCGTCGTCGTGCCGCCGCCCTCGGGGACGTCCGGACTGGGCGACCTGCCCTGGCTGTCGGCGACGAACGGCTATGGGCCGGTCGAGCGCAACACCAGCAACGGGGAGAGCGCCGCGGGCGACGGCCACCCCCTCACCATCGGCGGAGTGGTGTACGGCAAGGGACTCGGCGTCCACGCGGAGAGCGCCGTCGAGTACTACACCGGGAAGGCGTGCAGGACGGTCACCGCCGATGTGGGCGTCGACGACGAGAAGGGCGCGAACGGCACCGTCGCCTTCGAGGTCTGGGCCGACGGCACCAAGGTCGCCTCGACCGGTGTCCTGACCAACGCGATGCCCGCCCAGCCGCTCACCGCCGATGTGACAGGCGCCCAGGTGGTCCGCCTGGTCGTCACCGACGGCGGCGACGGCATCGACTCGGACCATGCGGACTGGGCCGACGCGCAGTTGACCTGCTGAGCCCGCTCCGCAGGGCCCGGCAGCCCGTTGGCCATCCGCCCCTCAGACCGCGGCCGCGTCCGCCCGCTTGGCGAGCGCGGCCGCGGCCGCCCCGACCAGCCCGGCGTCCGTGCCCATCTGAGCCGGCGTGATCTCCAGGCGCCGTACGAAGGACAGGGTCGCGTAGTCGCCGAGGGCCTTGCGCAGGGGGGTGAACAGCACGTCGCCCGCCTTGCCCACTCCCCCGCCGATCACCGCGATGTCGATCTCGACGAGCGTGGCCGTGGCCGCGATGCCCGCCGCCAGTGCCTGGGCCGCGCGCTCGAAGGAAGCGAGAGCGACCGGGTCGCCGACGCGGGCGGCGGCGGCCACCGCGGCCGCGGAGGTGTCGCCGTCGGGGCCGGGCCGCCAGCCGTTCTCCAGGGCGCGGCGGGCGATGTTGGGGCCGCTCGCGATGCGTTCGACGCAGCCACGCGAGCCGCAGGGGCAGGGGTCGCCGTCGAGATCGACGCTGATGTGGCCGATGTGGCCCGCGTTGCCGGTGGGGCCGGGGTGCAGCTGACTGTTCAGGACAAGGCCGCCGCCCACCCCCGTGGAGACCACCATGCACAGCGCGTTGTCGTGGCCGCGGGCGGCGCCCTGCCAGTGCTCGGCCGCAGTGATCGCCACGCCGTCACCGATCAGCTCGACCGGCAGCCCCCCTGCCGCGTCCTGGACCCGCCGCACGAGCGGGAAGTCGCGCCAGCCCGGCACGTTCACCGGGCTCACCGTGCCCGCGGAGGCGTCCACCGGGCCGGCGCTGCCGATACCGAGCGCCGTGGCGCGGCCCCACAGGGGCGCGGCGGTCAGCTCGTCGAGGACCTCCCGCACGGCACCCATCACGGTCTCGCCGTCCTGCTGCGCGGGCGTCGCACGCTGCGCGCGCACCACGATCTGGCCGTGGCCGTCCACCAGCGCCCCGGCGATCTTGGTACCGCCGATGTCGAGCGCTGCCACGAGGTCGGTGTGCATCAGTGTCGGATCTCCCCGAAAACCATCGGATCCCCGTCGAACAGGGGAAGTTCCCCCTTCAACTACGGAGACGGGCGGGCCGGTCTGACGGTGGGGGCGCAGGCCGGAGATTGCGATGGACAGTCTCTCGTGCATATGACAACGTTGTCCAGGCTCTATGCTCGACGCCACATCCTCATACAAACTCATGGTCTGACGCATCCCCGTGGACGAGACCCGCGGACGAGACCCGTGGACGAGACCCGTGGACGAGACAGGACAGGACAGCGCATCGTGCCCGAGACCGCTCGCCGAACAGCCCCCCTCTCCACTACGCGTTACGGCAACCGTCCCACCATGAAGGACGTGGCGGCGCGTGCCGGAGTCGGCCTGAAGACCGTCTCCCGCGTGGTCAACGGCGAGCCCGGCGTCACCCCCGAGACCGAGCGCCGCGTCCAGGAGGCCATCGACGCGCTCGGCTTCCGCCGCAACGACAGCGCGCGTGTGCTGCGCAAGGGCCGCACCGCCAGCATCGGCCTGGTCCTGGAGGACCTCGCCGACCCGTTCTACGGCCCCCTCAGCCGCGCGGTGGAGGAGGTGGCCCGCGCGCACGGCGCCCTGCTGATCAACGGCTCCAGCGCCGAGGACCCCGATCGCGAGCAGGAGCTGGCGCTGGCCCTGTGCGCGCGACGGGTGGACGGCCTGGTGATCATTCCGGCCGGTGACGACCACCGTTATCTGGAGCCCGAGATCAGGGCGGGCGTCGCCACGGTGTTCGTCGACAGGCCCGCCGGGAAGATCGACGCCGATGTCGTCCTGTCCGACAACTACGGCGGCGCCCGCGACGGCGTCGCCCACCTCATCGCCCACGGACACCGCCGGATCGGCTTCATCGGCGACATGCCCCGCATCCACACGGCCGCCGAGCGCCTGCGGGGCTACCGGGCCGCCATGGAGGACGCGGGCATCCCGGTCGAGGACTCCTGGATGTCCCTGGGCGTCACGGACCCGCAGCGGGTGCGCCGGGCCGCCGAGGACATGCTCTCCGGCCCCGCCCCGGTCACCGCGGTCTTCGCGGGCAACAACCGCGTGACGGTCACCGTGGTCCGGGTCCTCGCCGAACAGCCCCGCCGCGTCGCGCTGGTCGGCTTCGACGACTTCGAGCTCGCCGATCTGCTGCAGCCGGGCGTCACCGTCGTCGCCCAGGACGCGGCGGCCCTCGGGCGCACCGCCGCCGACCGCCTCTTCCGCCAGCTGGACGGCACGCTGCTCACCCCGGAGCGCATCGAACTGCCGACCCGGCTGATCACCCGCGGTTCGGGCGAGCTGCCGCCGGCGGACTGAGCCGCCATGGACGGCGAAGCGGACCACCGCCTCGAAGCGCTCGGCCTCGCAGTGGCCCCGCGCGACCAACCGCTGCTCTACCCGGGGGCCTGGCCCACACGGTCCGGGCTCCTCGACGGCGACCGGTTCCTGCCCCTCGACCGCCTGGTGCACGAGGACCGCGTCCCCGTGTTGGCGGTCGGCTCCAACGCCTGCCCGGGCCAACTGCGCCACAAAATGGACGAGTCCGGGATCACCTCGCCCGTCCCGATGGTGCGCGCCCGGGTCACCGGCATCGACGTGGGCGTCTCCGCGCACGTCAGCCGCCTGGGCTATGTGTCCGCTTCACCGGTCGATTCACCCGGCACCCTGCGCGAGTTGTTCGTGACCTGGCTGGATGCCGGGCAACTCGCGATGATCGACGCGAGCGAGGGCGTACCGCTGCGGTACGGCAACTTCCGGCGCGCCTGGCTGCAGGAGCCGCAGGTCCGGATCGAGTTGGAGGACGGGACGCGGCTGCCCGGTGCGTACATCTACGTCAACCGCCGCGGGGTCCTGCGCAACGGCTCGGGGGCGCCGCGCAGGACGGTCGCTCAGCGGGTGCTGCTCAGCGAACTCCTCGTCGGTTCGGCCCGGTTGAGGGAGCTGTTCGGGGTCACACCCGAGGAGTTCTGCACCCGGGCGCGTGCCGACGCCGGGCTGTGCGAGCGGGGCTCCCGGGTGTTCGCCGAGGAGAAGCTGGTGACGGAGTCGGGGCTCGAACGGTACGTGACGGGCGGGTGAGCGTGGCGGGCGTCAGCAGACCGGGAGTCCGGGGATCGGCTGGTCGTTGTCGCCGCCCTTGACGTAGACGTCGCTGACGTAGACGTTCGTGTTGCCGCTGTCGTCGTCCGTCTTCGCCCACCAGACGTTGGTCCACTGGCCGTAGGTCTCGCGCCGGCCCAGGTTCTGCTGGCAGTAGAAGTAGTTGGTGCCCGCGCCGAGGACGCCGACCTCGGTGCCGGAGGCGGTGTAGGACTTGGCGGTGCGCCAGACCGTGCAGTTGTACTTGCCACTGCCTATGGAGGTGCAGGCCGGTGCCGCCGTGGTCGCGCCCCCGCCGCCCGTCGTACCGCCGCTGCCGCCCCCGGTGGTGCCACCTGACGAAGTGCCGCCCGTGGTACCGCCCCCGGTGGTGGTGCCGCCCGCCGACTTCGCCGTGGACGAGGAGGAGGCCCGGCTCGTGGGTGCGGCCCCGTCCTTCCGGCCGGCGGTCTTGGTCGGTGCCGGGGTCTTCTTGTCGCCCTGTTCCGTCGGCTCGGGGCCGTCCGAGTGGTCGGCGTCGGTGCGGTCGGAGGCGGACGCCTGGGCATCCGAACGGGACGCGGAGGGGCGCGTGTTCGCTTCCGTGTTCCGCGCGTTCAGCAGGGCGACGGTGCCGCCGGCCGCCGCGAGGACGACGGCGACGGCCGCGGCGGCGAGCAGGGCGCGGCCCTTGTGGCGCGGGGAGGAAGAGGAGGATATGGGCCCGGTGGGCGCCGTCGCCGGGTCCGGTGCCGGGTCGTGCGGCGCGGGCGGGCCGAAGCCCGGCGTCGCGTGTGCGGCGTGCGGCGCGGGGGTGTCGTGCCGTCCGGCCGGGTCGGGAGCGGGCGCCATCGGCCCGCGCTGCTCGGTGGGAGCGGAACCCTGCGTCACTGGTGCCGTCCCCTGCGCGGCCCCCGGCATCAGGAACCGGGGAGGGAGCGAGGGGACGTCGGGCGCCGTCTCCGTGCGCGGCGGCGCGTGATCGCGCAGGGTCGTCGTCGGTGTGTCCGTGCCGCCCGCGTCCGCCACCGCCTGCAGCAGGGCGCGTCCCTGTTCGGCCTCCGGGCGGGTCTCGGGCCGCTTGTCGAGCAGTTGCTGGAGTACGGGGGTGATCGGGCCGGCTCGCTCCGGCTCCGGAAGGGGCTCGGTGACGATCGCGGTGAGCGTGGAGTACGTGGAGGTGCGGCGGAAGGGCGAGGAGCCCTCGACGGCCGCGTAGAGCGTGGCTCCCAGGGCCCAGACGTCCGAGGCCGGGCTCGCCTCGGCGCCCTGGGCACGCTCGGGCGCCAGGTAGTCCAGGGAGCCGACGAGCGCTCCACTGCGGGTCAGGTGGGCGGTCGCGCCGTCGCCCGGGTCCTCCATGGCCGCGATGCCGAAGTCCGTCAGGACGACCCGGCCGGACCCCTCGAGCAGGATGTTTCCGGGCTTCACATCACGGTGCAGGACGCCGGCCCGGTGGGCGGCCGCCAGCGCGTCCATCACCTTGGCGCCGATGCCGGCGGCCTCGACCGGGTCGAGGGAGCCGCGCTCGCGCAACACCTGTTCCAGGGACGGCCCGTCGACCAGCTCCATGACGATGAGCGGGCGGCCGTCGACCTCGGTCACGTCGTGGACGGCGACGACTCCGGGGTGGCGCACCCGGGCCGCCGCGCGGGCCTCGCGCTGCATCCGCAGCCGCAGGTCGGCGAGTTCGGGCCCGTCGGCGTCGGTGTAGGTGCGCAGTTCCTTGACGGCGACCTCGCGGCCCAGCACCTCGTCGACGGCTCTCCAGACGATGCCCATGCCGCCGCGGCCGAGTTGGGACACGACGCGATAGCGCCCCGCCAGCAGCCGACCGGTCCCGTCAGCCCGGTTGTTCCCGCCTGAGGTCTCCCCCGAAGACACCGCCCGCCCCGTTCCTGTGACATGTCAATGCGTGCCGTACAGACTAAGGGGCGGGGGTGACGACGCCGACCGGTGGTGACTGCTGTGACGGGTCTGCTACTTGGCGGACGCGGTCAGGTCGCCCCGCCGGGGTGCCGCGAAGCCCTCCAGATCGGCCCGGGTCAGACCGGTCGCCCGGGCGACCTCGGCGATGTCCAGCGCGCCGCAGTCCAGTCCGCGCAGCAGATAGCCGCTGAGTGCCTTGGCGGTGGCGGGCTCGTCCATGACGTCACCGCCGGCCCGGTTGGCGTAGCGCGCGAGGCGGGCGGCGGCCTGCTCGAAGCCCTCGCGGTAGAAGGCGAAGACGGCCGCGTAGCGGGTGGGGATGTGGCCGGGGTGCATGTCCCAGCCCTGGTAGTAGGCGCGGGCGAGCGCGCGGCGGGTGAGGCCGTAGTGCAGGCGCCAGGCGTCGTGGACCTTCTCCGTCGGGCCGACCGGCAGCACGTTGGTGGAGCCGTCCGAGACGCGTACGCCCGTCCCCGCCGCCGCGACCTGCATGATCGCCTTGGCGTGGTCGGCGGCCGGGTGGTCGCTGGCCTGGTGGGCGGCGGAGACGCCGAGGCAGGCGCTGTAGTCGAAGGTGCCGTAGTGCAGTCCGGTGGCGCGGCCCTCGGCGGCCTGGATCATGCGGGCGACGGTGGCGGTGCCGTCGGTGGCGAGGATGGACTGGCTGGTCTCGATCTGGATCTCGAAGCCGATCCGGCCCGGCTCGAGCCCGCGCGCCTTCTCGAAGGCCTCGAGGAGCCGCACCATGGCGGTGACCTGCTCGGCGTACGTCACCTTGGGCAGCGTCAGCACCAGCCCGTCGGGCAGCCCACCGGCCTCCATCAGGCCGCTGAGGAAGATGTCGAGGGTGCGGATGCCCCGGTCGCGTACCGGTGCCTCCATGCACTTCATGCGGATGCCCATGTACGGGGCCGCCGTCCCCTTCGCGTACGCCTCCGCGATCAGGCGGGCCGCGCGGGCCGCCGCCTCGTCCTCCTCGGCGTCCGGGCGGGGGCCGTAGCCGTCCTCGAAGTCGACGCGCAGGTCCTCGATGGGCTCGCGCTCCAGCTTGGCGCGCACGCGGGCGTGGACAGGTTCGGCGAGTTCGTCGGACAGGCCGAGGACGGCGGCGAAGGAAGCGGCGTCCGGGGCGTGTTCGTCAAGGGCCGCCAGGGCCTGGTCGCCCCAGGAACGGATGGTGTCGGCGGCGAAGACGTCACCGGGGACGTAGACGGTGTGGACGGGCTGGCGGGTGCCGGGGTCCCCCGGGTAGCGGCGCTCCAGTTCGGCGTCGACCGGGGCGAGGGAGGCGCTGATCTCCTCGCTGATCGCGCCTGCGAGGCTCGTCGCCACCTTCTCCTGCTGGCCCTGACCCATCCGACACCCTCCTGTTTTCCACTGTGCGGAATCAACAATCCGTAGAATGAAGTTATCCGGGCACCTTCCGGTGGTCAACACCATGTCCACGGGGAGTAAGGCCGTGATCTCGGCATGTTCACGCCCATCTCACACCCGGGTATGACACTTCCCTACGCACGACTCGCCCGTCGCACGACTCGTCCGGCTGCCGCCACCGAAGGAGCCTGAGTGCCGAACCACCGCCGAGTCACCCGCCGTCTGGGCTTCAAGGCCGCCTTGGCCGCGGCGGTCACCGTGCCGCTCTCCAGCGCCGCGATCCCCGCCTCGTCCGCCTCGCCCGCGCCGTCCCCCGCGACGCGGGCTCGCCGGGCACCCGGTCTCGAGGTCATGACCTTCAACTTACGTTTCGCGAGCACGAAGGAACCCAACAGCTGGAGCGACCGCAGACCGGTGATGCGCGAGCTGCTGCGTCGCGCGCACCCTCACGTCATCGGCACCCAGGAGGGCCTCTACCAGCAGCTGCGTGACATCGACTCCGACCTCGGTCCGTCCTACGACTGGATCGGCACCGGCCGCGAGGGCGGCAGCCGCGACGAGTCCACGGCGGTCTTCTACGACAACCGGCGTCTGGCCCCCGTCGAGCACTACACCTTCTGGCTCTCCGACACCCCGGAAGTCATCCGCTCGAACACCTGGGGCGCCGCCTTCCCCCGCATCGTCACCTGGGTCCGCTTCCGCGATCTCGCCGACGGCGGACGGCAGTTCTATGTCCTCAACACCCACTTCGACCACGCGAGCCAGTACGCCCGCGAGCGCAGCGCCTCGCTGATGGCGCAGCGCATCGCCCAGCTCGACCGCTCGCTCCCGGCCGTGGTGACGGGCGACTTCAACGTCGCCGCGCACCGCAACCCGGTCTACGACACGCTGGTGGGCTCGGGGCTCCTCGACACCTGGGACGCGGCGGCGCACCGCGGTGCCCCGTACGGGACCTTCCACGGCTACAAGGGGCTCACCCCGAACGGCGACCGCATCGACTGGATCCTCACCTCGCCATGGGTGACGACACACCGCGCGTCGGTGGACACCTTCTCCGTCGACGGCCAGTTCCCGAGCGACCATCTGCCCGTACAGGTCTCGCTCGGTCTGGAATGAGCCGAGGCCCCCGCGACTGTTCGTGCAGTCGCGGGGGCCTCGGCCGGCCTTCGGGTGATCAGCCCTTGCGGGCGTTGATCTCCTCGGTGAGCTGGGGGACGACGTCGAAGAGGTCGCCGACCACGCCGTAGTCGACCAGGTCGAAGATCGGGGCCTCGGGGTCCTTGTTGACCGCCACGATCGTCTTCGAGGTCTGCATGCCGGCCCGGTGCTGGATGGCGCCGGAGATGCCGTTGGCGATGTACAGCTGCGGCGACACGCTCTTGCCGGTCTGGCCCACCTGGTTGGTGTGCGGGTACCAGCCCGCGTCCACCGCGGCACGGGAGGCACCCACGGCCGCGCCGAGGGAGTCGGCGAGGGCCTCGATGAGCGGGAAGTTCTCGGCGCCGTTGACGCCGCGGCCGCCGGAGACCACGATCGCGGCCTCGGTCAGCTCCGGACGCCCGGTCGACTCGCGCGGGGTGCGGCCGGTGACCTTGGTGCCGGTCGCCTTCTCCGAGAAGGTGACATTCAGGGCCTCGACGCTGCCCGCGGCCGGGGCGGCCTCCACGGCGGCCGAGTTCGGCTTGACCGTGATGACCGGCGTGCCCTTGGAGACACGGGACTTGGTGGTGAAGGACGCGGCGAACACCGACTGGGTGGCCACCGGGCCCTCGTCGCCGGCCTCCAGGTCGACGGCGTCGGTGATGATGCCGGAGCCGATGCGCAGCGCCAGACGCGCGGCGATCTCCTTGCCCTCGGCGGAGGACGGCACCAGCACCGCGGCCGGGGAGACGGCCTCGACGGCGGCCTGCAGCGCGTCCACCTTGGGGACGACCAGGTAGTCGGCGTACTCGGACGCCTCGTGGGTCAGCACCTTGACGGCGCCGTGCTCGGCGAGCGCGGCGGCGGTGTCACCGGCGCCGTTGCCCAGCGCGACGGCGACCGGCTCGCCGACGCGGCGCGCGAGGGTCAGCAGCTCCAGGGTGGGCTTGCGGACGGCACCGTCCACGTGGTCGACGTAGACGAGAACTTCAGCCATGGGATTGCTCTCCTGCGGAATACGAAGTCTGAGGGGCGGAAGGGGTGGTGAGCCTCGAGCGGCCAGTGACCCTTAGATGAACTTCTGGCTCGCGAGGAACTCAGCGAGCTGCTTGCCGCCCTCGCCCTCGTCCTTGACGATCGTGCCGGCGGTACGGGCCGGGCGCTGGGCCGCGGCGTCCACGACGGTGTAGGCACCCCCGAGACCGACCTCCTCGGCGTCGATCTCCAGGTCCGACAGGTCCCACGACTCGACCGGCTTCTTCTTCGCCGCCATGATCCCCTTGAAGGAGGGGTAGCGCGCCTCACCCGACTGGTCGGTCACCGACACGACAGCCGGAAGCGAAGCCTCCAGCTGCTCGGAGGCGGCATCGCCGTCACGGCGGCCCTTGACCGTGCCGTCCTCGACGGAGACCTCGGACAGCAGGGTGACCTGCGGGACGCCCAGGCGCTCCGCGAGCAGCGCGGGTACGACGCCCATGGTGCCGTCGGTGGAGGCCATGCCGGAGACCACGAGGTCGTAGCCGGCCTTCTCGATCGCCTTGGCCAGCACCAGCGAGGTGCCGATCGCGTCCGTGCCGTGCAGGTCGTCGTCCTCCACGTGGATGGCCTTGTCGGCGCCCATGGACAGCGCCTTGCGCAGCGCGTCCTTGGCGTCCTCGGGGCCCACAGTCAGGACGGTGATCTCCACGTCGTCGTCGGAGTTCTCGGAGATCTGCAGCGCCTGCTCGACCGCGTACTCGTCCAGCTCGGAGAGCAGACCGTCCACGTCGTCCCGGTCGACGGTCAGGTCATCGGCGAAGTGCCGGTCGCCAGTGGCGTCGGGCACGTACTTCACAGTGACAACGATCCTCAAGCTCACGCCGGCTCTCCTACTGCAATCGTCATTTCGGTGCTGCCTTCTTTCAGGCAGCATAGGCGCCTCAAGCGGCCGATCCCGATCGGGGCGACCCGCGCTCCGAGCGAAATATTACTCGTCAGTACACCCAGTTCGTTCCCGCTAAGCAAGCGCTTTGAACTGTGACCTTTGCAACGCAGCGTAATCGGAACTCGACCGATTCGCAGGAGGAGCCGGCCGGCGGTCAGTCACGCAGGCCGCTGAAATGCCCCTGGTGATAGAGGAGGGGGCGTCCGGGGCCCGTGGGGTCGCCGAGCACGACCTCGGCCAGCACGATGCGGTGGTCCCCCGCGGGGACCCGGCCCACGATCCGGCACACCAGCCAGGCGAGGACGTCGTCGAGCACGGGAACGCCTTGGGGGCCCGTACGCCAGGCGGTGGGCGCGCCGAAGCGGTCGGCGCCACTCCTGGCGAAGGTGGCCGCCAGGTCCTGCTGATGCTCGCCGAGTATGTGGACGCCGATGTGGTCGGTCGCCGATATCGCCGGCCAGCTGGAGGCGCCGGTGCTGATGCCGAAGGACAGCAGCGGCGGTTCGGCGGAGACGGAGGTGAGCGAGGTGGCGGTGAAGCCGACCGGGCCGGAGTCACCTCGCGCGGTGATCACGGCGACTCCCGCCGCGTGCCGCCGGAAGACGGAGCGCAGCAGGTCGGGGGAGGCGAGCTGAGGGGTACGGGTGCCGAGGTCGGGCGTGGCCGTCATGGAGTTGTCCTTCTACGCGGAGGGGCGGGCGTCGTGGCTGCTCAACAGCTCGGACAGCGCGCGCTCGCAGTGCGGGCGAGGTCGACGTGCACCCGCCCGTAGAGAAGGAGTTCCGTAGGCATACGGTCAGGCTGACGATAGGTGGTGTGCGCAGTCAAGTACGTTCCGGCATATGGGAGATGCCTCACCGTCCGCAGCACAGCCGTCAAACCGCCTCCCCCAGTGCGGCGATGACGTCGGCCTTGCGCGGCTGGCCGGTGGCACGCCGTACGACCCTGCCGTCGGCGTCAAGGACCAGCACGGTCGGCGTCTTGAGGATGTCGAGTTCGCGCACCAGCTCCAGATGGTCCTCGGCGTCGATCTCGACGTGGGTCACACCGGGGACCATGTCGGCGACCTCACCGAGGACGCGTCGGGTGGCCCGGCAGGGCGCGCAGAAGGCGCTGGAGAACTGCACGAGCGTGGCGCGCTCACCGAGTTCCCCGCCCAACTCGGCCGCCCCTAGCCGCTTCCCGCCGTCGCGCCCACGCACGCGTACCCTCCCGTTCCGCTGCCGATGAATCACTCCGTAGGCGCTCGCCACCAGGAGCACCGCTGCGCACACCACAAGTCCGGTCATCACCTGCACAAGCATTCACGAGACTGCAAAGATTCCCGACTCCCCGGATCTTTTCCCATGCGGAATGCTTGCTTCATGGACATTGATGTGAGGGGCCCCCGCTTCGGGGCGGCCGTGACGACCGTCGTCCTGGCGGTGGTGCTGATCACCGGGAGCGCCTGGCTGCTGGCCTGGCAGACGCTGGCGTTCGCGCTGGGCGCCGCGGGCGGGGTGGGCCGTTCGCCGTACGGCTGGCTGTTCCGCAAGGTGGTGCGCCCCCGCCTCGGGCCGCCGACCGAGTTCGAGTCGCCGGAGCCGCCGCGGTTCGCGCAGGCGGTGGGGCTGGTCTTCGCCGGCGTGGGGCTGGTCGGTTTCGGACTCGGACCGACCTGGCTGGGGCTCGCGGCGACCGCCGCCGCGCTCGCCGCGGCGTTCCTCAATGCCGCCTTCGGGTACTGCCTGGGCTGCGAGATGTACCTGCTCGTACGGCGGGTGACGGTCCGTACGGAGTAAAGGCGCCTTAAAAAACCGAGGTGGATCAGTTGTGGGACGTGACGAGGATCTCGCCGTTCTGCGGCGCCAGGACTGGCCCCCCGTTCGTTCTTGGGGCACGATCTGCGCAATGCCGTAAACCTACGGCTGCGTAACTTCCCGCCGGGAGCACCCATCCAGGCAGAGAGAAGGGTCCACCCCGTCCATGGCTGAGCTTGTCTACCGTCCCGTCGTCGGTCTCGCCCAAACGTTGTTCAAGGTCTGGGACCTCAAGATCGACCTCAAGGGATCGGAGAACATTCCGCGCTCGGGCGGCGCCGTGCTGGTGAGCAATCACATCAGCTACCTGGACTTCATCTTCGACGGTCTCGCCGCCCTGCCGCAGAAGCGTCTGGTGCGCTTCATGGCGAAGGAGTCGGTGTTCCGGCACCGGATCTCCGGTCCGCTGATGCGCGGTATGAAGCACATCCCGGTGGACCGCAAGCAGGGCGAGACGGCGTACCAGCACGCGTTGCAGTCGCTGCGCTCCGGCGAGATCGTCGGCGTCTTCCCCGAGGCGACCATCTCGCAGTCCTTCACCCTGAAGAGCTTCAAGTCGGGTGCCGCGCGCATGGCCCAGGAGGCCGGCGTGCCGCTCATCCCGATGGCACTTTGGGGCACCCAGCGGCTGTGGACCAAGGGGCACCCGCGCAACTTCAAGCGCAGCCACACGCCGATCACCATCCGGGTGGGCGAGCCGGTGGAGGCCCCTCAGGACCAGTACGCGGGCGCCATCACGCGGCGGCTGCGCGAGCGCGTCCAGGAGCTGCTGGAGGCGGCACAGCGCGCCTACCCCGTACGGCCCAAGGGTCCGGACGACACCTGGTGGATGCCCGCCCATCTCGGCGGCACGGCGCCGACCCCCGAAGAGGTGAAGGCGGCCGAGGCCCGCTGAATCGTCACGCCGGGGCGTGGACGGTGATCCGCGCCTCGGGGGCCGGGCTTTCCCGGCAGGCCGACGAGTTCCGTTGCCGCCTTCTCGGCTTCGGCGACCGGCGTCGGGGCCTGTCTTTCCAGCAGGGCCGGACGACCTCGCCCGCGTCGGGGTGTTCGACGGCCCCCTCGCCACCGGCCGGCGTCACCAAGTCCGGGCAGTCCAGCGTCCGACGGGGCCCGTTTCGCCGACGCCTCGCCCGAGTCGCGGTGCGCGAGGGCTTGGAGCCGAACAGCGTGCAGATCTCGCGCAGGCGACCATGTGCGGGTCCTCGTGCGGGGCGCGACCGTTAAGGCGGGCCGAACTCCCCCCGGCGCTGGGCCCGTTGACCTGGCCGTGCGCCGGCGTCACGGTCCGCCTCAGAGTGCGGTGGGGAGCGTCTTCCAGAGACCGGGCCGGTCGGGGGCGGCCTTGAGGGCGCCGATGACCGCCGGATGCGGTTCGGCGTACAGGTGCGGATAGTCCACCTCATGGGACTGCGGATCGGGGATCCAGGCCAGTCGCTCGCCCTCGAGGGAGAACTGGGCGTCGACGCCCGGTTTGTTGCCGCGGGGGTCCTGCCGGTGCCAGGCGCCGTTGAAGCGGACGGCGATCAGGCCGTGCACGGCATGGCCGTCACCGTCGTCGTGCGCCAGCCTCTGGTAGCAGAGTGCCGTGGGGATGTCCTCGGCCCGCAGCAGGGCGGCGAGGGCGTGGGCCTTGGCGTGGCAGATGCCGGTGCCATGCCGAAGTACGTCGGAGGCCCGCCAGGTGACGCGCAGGTCGCCCGAGTCCTGGGAGTGCGGGATGGTGTCGCGCACGAACTCGAAGGCGGACCGCGCATAGGCATACGAGTCCGATACGTCCCGGGCGAGCCGGGCGGCCGTCTCCCGTACCATTGGATGGTCATGGTCGACGACCTCGTCAGCAGCCAAGTAGGCGGACAGGTCAGGGGTGTTCTGGATCAGCTCCATGCCTGCAGAGCATAGGAATGCGATCACCGCCCGTCAATCAATTTGCAGAGCTCTGCATACCCATGCATCACTCAGCTCTCGTCGCACATCCTGTTCAGCTCCTTCGCGATCCGATCGACTCGTGACTCGCCCTCGCTGCGCAGCCCGTACACGCCCGTGAGGCTCACGACACTGCCGTCGAGGAGGATGGCCACCGGAAGCTCCCACAGGGCGCCCCTCGTCGACCAGTCGATCCTGCTCTCGACCACCACCATGTCGTCCCACGCCACGAACCGGGTCCGCCACAGACCACGGCTGCGGATGCCCTCCGAGGACACCCGCAGCCGGCTGGAGAGGGCGCGCCAGGCCAGCCATGTCACAGCCACCGCCGGCGCGGGGAGAAGAAAGGGCTGCACCGACTCCGGGGCCTCGGTGACGAGGCTGAGGACCACTGCGCCGAGCATCAGGATCCCGACGCAGCTCAGCCCGTTCGTCCACGGGTTGCGGATGGTCCTGTCCATGCCTCATGGCATACCGCCGGAATTCCCGGGACGACACCGCCGCCGCGGAGGCTTGACGCAGACCTAACGCGCCATTTCCTCCTTGAGCGCCGCGAGGAACGCGTCCACGTCCTCCTCGGTGGTGTCGAAGGCGCACATCCAGCGCACCACGCCCGCGGCCTCGTCCCAGAAGTAGAAGCGGAACCGCTTCTGCAGCCGTTCGCTCACATCGTGCGGGAGCTTGGCGAACACCCCGTTGGCCTGGACCGGGTAGAGGATCTCCACCCCGTGCACGGCGCGCACACCCTCGGCCAGGCGCTGGGCCATCTCGTTGGAGTGGCGGGCGTTGCGCAGCCACAGGTCCTTGGCGAGCAGGGCCTCCAACTGCACCGAGACGAAGCGCATCTTGGAGGCGAGCTGCATGGACAGCTTGCGCAGGTGCTTCATGTGCCGGACGGCGTCCTGGTTGATGACGACGACCGCCTCGCCGAACAGCGCGCCGTTCTTCGTCCCGCCCAGGGAGAGGATGTCGACGCCGACCGCGTTGGTGAACGTCCGCATCGGCACGTCCAGGGACGCGGCCGCGTTGGCTATCCGGGAGCCGTCCAGGTGCACCTTCATGCCGTGCGCGTGGGCGTGCTCGCAGATCGCGCGGATCTCCTCCGGCGTGTAGAGCGTGCCGAGCTCCGTGCTCTGGGTGATCGAGACGACCTGCGGCATCGCACGGTGCTCGTCGTCCCAGCCGTACGCCTGCCGGTCGATCAGTTCGGGAGTGAGCTTGCCGTCCGGAGTCGGGACCGTCAGCAGCTTGAGGCCGCCCATGCGCTCCGGCGCGCCGCCCTCGTCGACGTTGATGTGCGCGCTCTCGGCGCAGATCACCGCGCCCCAGCGGTCGGTGACCGCCTGGAGCGCGACGACGTTCGCGCCCGTGCCGTTGAAGACCGGGAAGGCCTCGGCCGTGGCCCCGAAGTGGCTGCGGATGATGGCCTGGAGGTTCTCGGTGTAGTCGTCCTCGCCGTACGCGACCTGATGCCCGCCGTTGGCCAGGGCCAGGGCGGCGAGCACCTCCGGGTGGGCCCCGGCGTAGTTGTCGCTGGCGAAGCCGCGGACCTGCGGGTCGTGATGGCGCCGCGCGTCGGTCCTCGGGGGGTTCACGGCTTCTCGGTCAGCCACAGACGCTTTCCGTTCACTTCGGCGGCGGGCTTGTTCCAGACGTCGGCGATGGCCTCGGCCAGCTCCTTGACGTCCGTGAAGCCCGCGAACTTCGCATTGGGTCGCTCGGCGCGCATCGCGTCGTGCACCAACGCCTTGACCACCAGGATCGCAGCCGCCGACGTCGGACCCTCGGCGCCTCCCGCCTTGCGGAAGAAGTCGGCCATGGCCAGGGTCCACGCCTCGGCGGCGGCCTTGGCGGCGGCGTACGCGGCGTTGCCCGCGGTGGGGTTCGTCGCGCCGGCCGCGCTGATCAGGACGTAGCGGCCGCGCTCGCTGCGCTGCAGCGCCTCGGAGAAGGCGAGGGAGGTGTGCTGCACGGTGCGGATGAGCAGCAGCTCCAGAAAGTCCCAGTCGTCGAGGCTGGTCTTGATGAAGGTCTCGCCGCCGCGCCAGCCGCCCACGAGGTGGACCAGGCCGTCGACACGGCCGAACTCCTTCTCGATGTGCATGGCCCACTCCCGCGTGGACTCCAGGTCCAGCAGGTCGACGGGCTCACCGGTCACGGTGGCGCCACCGGACGCGTAACGGGCCGCGTCCACGGCCTCCGCGAGCCGCTCCGGGTCGTTGTCCGCGGCGACGACGGTCGCGCCCGCCTCCGCGAGCCGGATCAGTGCCGCGCGCCCGGCGGGTCCGCCCGCTCCGGCCACCGCGATCACCGCACCGCTGAGAGCTCCGTTCCCCGCCATGGTCTTCGCCTCCTGAGCAGTGGTTCTGGTGTTGCGGTCGCTCACGCTGCGACCCGCTCGGCGCTCTTTGCCGTGATGCCCTTGGTGGAGGCGATCACGTTCTTCAGCTTCTTGGAGAGGGCCTCATAGAACATGCTCAGGGGAAACTCGTCCGGAAGCACGTCATCGACGAGCTTTCGCGGCGGCTGACTCAGGTCGAGGGCGTCCGGGCCCTTGGCCCAGCGGGAGCCGGGGTGCGGGGCGAGGTACTGCGACACCAGGTCGTACGCGGCGAACCAGTGGACCAGCTTCGGACGGTCGATGCCGGCCCGGTAGAGGTCCTCGATCTCGGCGCACAGCTGGTTGGTGACCTGCGGGGCCCGGTCCCAGTCGATGTGCAGCTTGTTGTCGGTCCAGCGGATCACGTCGTGCTTGTGCAGATAGGCGAAGAGGAGCTGGCCGCCGAGACCGTCGTAGTTGCGCACGCGCTCGCCGGTGACGGGGAAGCGGAACATGCGGTCGAACAGCACTGCGTACTGCACGTCACGGGCCTGCGGGACGCCGCCGGCCTGCAGCTTCACGGCCTCCTTGAAGGCGGTGAGGTCGCAGCGCAGCTCTTCGAGGCCGTACATCCAGAACGGCTGCCGCTGCTTGATCATGAACGGGTCGAAGGGCAGGTCGCCGCGACTGTGGGTGCGGTCGTGGACCATGTCCCACAGCACGAAGGCCTCCTCGCAGCGCTTCTGGTCGTGGACCATCGCGGCGATGTCCTCGGGCAGGTCGAGGCCCAGGATGTCGACGGCGGCGTCGGTCACGCGGCGGAAGCGTGCGGCCTCGCGGTCGCAGAAGATGCCACCCCAGGAGAAACGTTCCGGCGCCTCGCGCACGGCTATGGTCTCCGGGAAGAGGACGGCGGAGTTGGTGTCGTAGCCGGCCGTGAAGTCCTCGAACTTGATGCCGCAGAACAGCGGGTTGTCGTAGCGGGTGCGCTCCAGCTCGGCCAGCCAGTCGGGCCAGACCATGCGCAGCACGACCGCCTCCAGGTTGCGGTCCGGGTTGCCGTTCTGCGTGTACATCGGGAAGACGACCAGGTGCTGCAGGCCGTCCACGCGGTTCGCGGCGGGCTGGAAGGCCAGCAGCGAGTCCAGGAAGTCGGGCACCTCGAAGCCGCCCTCGGCCCACCGGAGCAGGTCCTTGGCCAGCGCCTCGTGATAGTCGGCGTCGTGCGGGAGCAGCGGGGAGAGCTCCTCGACGGCCGCCACGAGACGCCGTACGGCCGCCTCGGCCTCCGGGCGCCCGGGGGCACCGTCGGCCCCGAGGTCGATCGATCCGTCCTTGGACTGCCATGGCCGGATCTGCTCCACGGCATTCTTGAGCACGGGCCAGGCCGGGTGCTCGACCACCCTGGTCACGGGAGGAACCTGTTCCCCCGAAGCCGCCTGCACAAGAATTTCCGTCATGTCCCATCCTCCACGGGAGAAGCTCGCGTATGGAGACCGTATACATACGGACTTCCTCTCAGCAAGAGGAGCCTCGGGAGATTATCCTGCGCTTCTCCTTGGTCACCGAACTTTTTCCTGCCGGAAACCCATCCGGCAGACATTTGGGTATCGCGCGGCTACCCGGCGGCGGAGCGTCGAAACCGGCCACCGGTCAATACCGGAAGGACTCGCCCACGCCCGGGTGATCCCCGACGGGTACAGGCCAGGCCCGCCCCCGGCGGCACGCCGATCCCCCGTGTACGACCGGGTTCATCGCCGGGCCGGGCCGTTAGGCTGCGGCTCTGCCCGCGCGGCCGTCCGCTCCGGTCCGCGCGCGGAGCCGAGCCGCCGTCGACGGAAGCGAGTTGAACCTTGAACTTCCTTACCATCGGTCATCGCGGAGTCATGGGTACCGAGCCCGAGAACACCCTCCGTTCCTTCGTCGCCGCCCAGCACGCCGGGCTCGACGTGATCGAACTCGATCTGCATCTGAGCAAGGACGGCGCCCTCGTCGTCATGCACGACACCGACGTGGACCGTACGACCGACGGCACCGGCCCGATCGCCGAGAAGACCCTTGCCGAGCTGCGCGCCCTGGACGCGGGCCGCGGCGAGCGCGTCCCGGTCTTCGAGGAGGTCCTCGAAGCGGTGCGGGCCCCGCTGCAGGCCGAGATCAAGGACATCGCGGCGGCACGGGCGCTGGCCGAGGTCATGCTCAAACGGGACCTCGTCGCCCGGGTCGAGGTGTCCTCGTTCCACGACGAGGCGATCGCCGAGGTCTCGCGTCTGGTGCCGGGCGTACGGACCGCGCTGATCGGCAGCCGCTACGGCACCGACATCGTGGAGCGCGCCGTAGAAGCCGGTGCCGCGACCGTCTGCCTCAACATCCGCCGCCTCACCCTTGAGATCGTGGAGCAGGCCCGCAAGGCGGACCTGAGGATCATCGGGTGGGTGGTGAACACCCAGGACCATCTGCGGCTCGTCCGGGCGCTCCAGCTGGACGGCGCGACCACCGACTACCCGGAGATCAAGCGCACCGGCCGCTTCACAGCCTGAGCCTCAGACCAACTCCTTGATCAGACCAGCTCCTTGACCAGTAGCTCGAACTGCAGGTCGTCGCGGAGCGGAATGCCGAAGCGCTCGTCGCCGTACGGGAACGGGGTCATCCTTCCCGTACGGCGGTATCCGCGGCGCTCGTACCAGGCGATGAGGTCGCCACGCACGGAGATCACGGTCATGTGCATCTCGCGCACACCCCAGCTCTCGCGCGCCGTGCGCTCCGCCTCCGTGATGATCACCTTGCCGAGGCCCGCGCCCTGCAGTTGCGGGCTGACCGCGAACATCCCGAAGTAGGCGTGCTCCCCGCGGTGTTCGAGCTGGCAGCAGGCGACGACGGTGCCGTCCCGCTCGACCGTCAGCAGTCGGCTGTCGGGCGACTTGATCACGGCGAGCACGCCCTCGGGGTCGGTGCGCTGCCCTTGCAGGATGTCCGCCTCGGTGGTCCACCCGGCCCGGCTGGAGTCCCCGCGGTACGCCGACTCGATCAGCGCGACGAGCACGTCGACGTCTGCGTCGGTGGCGTCGCGGAAGGTCAGTCCGTCGGCGGTGGTCTCCATGGGTGTCACTCCGGTTTCCGGCTCGGCACAGGCAGGGACGAGGGTAACCCTGCCACTAGGCTCCGTATGCATGGTGCACGTTCTCAGCAGCCGGACCCTTCTCCAGCCGAGCGATCCCGAGCGCTCCCGCACGTTCTACGGCGAGCAGTTGGGCCTCGCCGTCTACCGCGAGTTCGGCACGGGGCCGCAGCGCGGCACCGTCTACTTCCTCGGCGGCGGCTTCCTGGAGGTCTCGGGCCGCTCCGAGACCCCGGCCTCCCCCGCCGTACGGTTGTGGCTGCAGGTCGAGGACGTGGCCGCGGCGCACGAGGAGCTGCGGGCCAAGGGTGTCGAGATCGTGCGGGCGCCGGTGAAGGAGCCGTGGGGGCTGGTCGAGATGTGGATCGCGGACCCGGACGGGACACGGATCGTGCTGGTGGAGGTGCCGGCGGACCATCCGATGCGCTATCGGCCGGGGATCTGAGCACCCGGAACCAGTCGGCCCCGGTACCGCCGTTTCTCCCGGTCCCAAGGGAGGGGTTCACGGTCCGGGGAGACAACTTCACGCCGTACGCGTGACGAAAGTTGGTATGCCACGGCGGCCGACTCTGGAATGCTCGTGAGTGATCCCGGGTGAACATTCCCCACAACGCCAGAGTGCTCTACGAAGCACAGGAGCAACCCCGTGGACATGCGTCACGATGGGGCGGATCGCTGAAGTGCCGGCCCTACCCCCCCGTGGCCCATGGCCACGAAAGCCCCCCTGAAGGCCCCGGAAGGCTGGAGTCCCGGCAGGTGACCATGCTGGGGACGGGCGGTCCCCTGCTCAGGGACCTCGGTCTGGTCGTCCCCGGCGGCGCTCTCGTCGCCGTCGTGGGGCGCTCCGGGGCCGGTGAGTCGCTGCTGGCCGCGCCGGCCGGGCGCCTACCTCGACCCGGACGGGGGCGAGGTGCTGTTCGCCGGCGTCCCGCTGTGCCGCCTTCGCCGTGACGAGCTCAGGCAGGCGACGGCGTACGGCTTCGAACGCCCGGTGCTGCTCGGTGAGACCGTCGCCGACGCCAGCGCCTTCGGGGCGCGGGGCCGGGCGGCCCGGGCCGACGTGTTCATCCGCCACATGCCGGCGGGCTGCGCCAGCGGCGTCGCCGAGACCCCGGTCTCCGGCGGCAAGGCGCAGCGGATCGGGCCGGCCCGCGCGTTCTTCCAGGCCCGGCGGGTGCCCGTGCTCGATGTCGCGGCGAGCCTGGACACCGTGGCACCGCTCGGCGCGGTGGTCACATCCAGCCCGACTCCCTCGCGATCCGGATGGCGTCGATCCGGGTACGCCCCCCGATCTTCCTGGTGATCGCCGACAGGTGGTTGCGGACCGTGGCCACGGACAAGGACAGCCGCTCGGCGACCTCCCGGGTGGGGACGCCGTCGGCGGTCAGCCGCAGGATCTCCACGTCCCGCGGGGTCAGCGGGTTCGCTCCCGCCTCCAGCGCGGCCAGCGCGAACTCGGGGTCGATGAACCGCTGCCCCCTGACCAGCTTGCGGATGCCGTGGACCAACCGGTCCGCCGGAGCGTTCGTACTGATCACCCCGGCGGCCCGCAGATCGAGCATGCGCCGCAGCCGCGCCGGTGTGGGCGAGGCCATCATCAGCAGCACTCGGCACTCGGGCAGCCGCCGCTTCAGCTCGCCCCGCGCGGCGAGTTCCTCGCCCTCCTTGGAGTCGACGTCGATCACGGCCACGTCGGGGCGGCACAGCAGTGCCCGCGCCAGCACCTCGCCGTCGCCCGAGGCCTCCGCGACGACCTCGATGTCGTCCTCGCGGGAGAGCAGGGCGGCGAAGGCTCCCCGCACGAGGCGGGTGTTCTCGACGAGAAGCACGCGGATCAATGTCGTCCACCCTCCGCAGACCTGAAGAAAATTATCGACCCTTGTGTCCGGAATTTCAGTTCGGTCGTCCCGCGGCCCGACCAGTCCCGCGCGGGCGGTGTTCCCAGCGCCGGTCGGTACGGGTCAGCTCCCGGAAACCCGCGGCGAGCAGGAGGTCGACGGCTTCCTTGTCGTCGGCCGGCTCGTAGGCGAAGAGACGGTCCGTGCCGCACAGGCGCAGCCAGTCCGCGGCCTGGGCGAGCAGCTGTCGCTCCAGTCCCTCGCCGTGGAAGGCCGGATCGATGTGCAGGTTGCCGATGTCGGCGCGGCCTGCCGCGCGGGCGTGCCGTTCGGGGCGGGACAGGGCGGTGTCGACCTCGATGAAGCCCGCGGCGCGTGCGTCGGCGCAGGCGGTGAGACGGGTGCCGCACTCCCCCAGCGACCGCTCGAACCTCACGCCCGGCAGGGGTTCGAGGGCCGGCAGGTCGGCCACCCGCGCGATCAGGACCACCTCGGTGTCTCCGACGTGGCGGAAGCCCGAGCGTTCGTAGACGGCGCGGATGTGCGGCCAGTTGCGGGGCAGGCCGTAGACGATCGGGGCCGGGAGAGCGCCGTCGGCGTACCGGGCGCGGACGTCCCAGCGGGCGAACTGGGCCAGGCACGCGGCC
This sequence comes from Streptomyces sp. NPDC001137, assembly GCF_040298885.1. Lineage (NCBI taxonomy): Bacteria > Bacillati > Actinomycetota > Actinomycetes > Kitasatosporales > Streptomycetaceae > Streptomyces > Streptomyces sp. NPDC001137. The sequence goes on along the minus strand of NZ_JBEPBA010000002.1, from coordinate 132,171 downwards.
ATCAGCCGGTCCGCGGCCACCTCGGCGTCGGGCCAGAAGGAGGCCGGTGGCCGGCACACGAACCAGTCGATCTCACCGGCGTCGCGGTAGTGGTCGCCGACCTCCGCGCCGGAGCGGTAGCGCAGCAGGTGGGCGGCGGCCACCACGTGGCGGCGCTGCTCGGCGACGAGGGTGACGCGCTCGGCGACCCAGGGGTCGGTGATGAACTCGCCGGGCTGTCGCTCCAGGTCACTGAGGACGGTGTTCACCGAGACGGAGACACCGGGGACGACGGCGGCGACGTGTGCGTTGATCAGGTCGGTGAGCTGGTCGCGGTCGTCGCGGCGGAAGGGGCGCACCGTGAGCGCGGGCATGCGGAAACCTCCGGGACAAGGACGAGAGCTGGAGGCCGCCACGCGGTGCGGTACGTGGCCGAGGGTACGTCGGGGGCGGCGCCGGGCGCGAGGGGTTCGGCCGGATGGCCACAGGGCGGGGCCGGGCTTAGCGTGCTGGAGGGGCCATTGTTCGCCCATGGCTTCGGAAGGACACCATGAAGCTCGACAAGCCGGTGACCGGCGGGCCCTGCTGGACCGAGCTCGGGACCAGCGATCTGGCGGCGGCCAAGCGGTTCTACGCGGAGCTGTTCGGCTGGCGCAGCGAGACGGATCCGCGTCAGGAGGCGGGCGGATACACGGTCGCGCACCTCGGGGACGCCGCGGTCGCCGCGCTGACCCCGCTGTACCAGGAGTCGCAGCCCGTGGCGTGGAACGTGTCGTTCGCGGTGGCGGACGCGGATGCCGCCATCGCGGAGGTGACCGCGGCCGGCGGGACGGTTCTGCTGGGCCCGATGGACGTGTTCGACCTGGGCCGATTCGCGGTGGCGCTCGATCCGGGTGGTGCCGCTTTCCAGTTGTGGCAGGCGCGGGCCTTCCCGGGTGCCGGACTGTTCAACGCACCCGGCTCACTGGGCTGGGTCGAACTGCTGACCCGCGCGCCCGAGCGGGCCGAGAGCTTCTACACAACCGTGTTCGGCTGGAGTGTCGGCGCTTGCGAGCACTACCCGCAATGGGGCATCGACGGCGCGGACTTCGGCGGCATGGTGCGCATGGACGAGAAGTTCCCGCCCGAGGTGCCGCCGCACTGGCTGCCGTACTTCGCGGTGGCCGACGTGGACGCCTGCGCGGCCACGGCGACGCAGGCGGGCGGCACCGTCCTCATGGAGCCCACCTCGGTGCCGGACGGGCCGCGGATCGCGGTGTTGCGGGATCCGCAGGCCGCGGTGTTCGGCGTGTACCGGGCGGGCGACGAGCACTGATCAGTGCGGGAGCCGGACGGTCATCTCCACGGTGATCTCGTCGCCGACGGTGATCTGCCGGGGCCTCCGGACAGCGGCCTTCAGGGGCAGCAGGTAGCCGCCGTCCTTGGGGAACAGCGAGGTCTCGAAGTCGACCTCGCCGATCCGTGCTGCCACGGGGATCACGCCCCAGCCGTAGCTGGCCTGCGCCGCGACCTCACGGATGTCCGCGGACTCCTCGTCGGGCACGGGCAGGTAGTAGTAGGGCGCCGGGCCGCGCCACTCGATCACCCGGCCGACGAAGGTGAACTCCAGCATCAGGCCCCTTCCTCGTGCCCGTCACGATAGAGCGCCTCGGCAAGCGGGGTCACCGTCACCTGGTCGATGACCGGGGCGTACGCCGAGCGCTGGCCGTATGCGTTCTTGGTGCGGCCGTCGAAGTCGGGGAGTTCGTCGGCGGTGAACGTGAGCGTGTTGCTGCCCTGATGGAGGGTCACGGGGACCGAGAGGTTCCAGAAGTTGTTGAAGTGGAAGGTGGTGGGGAACAGGACGCGGCGCGGGGCGGCGCCGTTGACGGAGATGTCCGCGTGGCGGCAGACCGGGTCGGGGTTGTAGTGGGTGGCGGGCGCCTGCTCGCCGTTGGAGTAGCGGATGGTGAGCGCGTGGCCCCCGGCGCGCTCGGCGGTCACCGTCAGGGTGAGCGCGTTGCCCGGGCCGGCGCCGATGCCGTCGACGGCCTTGCCGCCGGTGGCGTACGAGTGTCCCGTCACCCTTGCGGTGCCGGTCAGGATGCCTTCCTCGGCGGCGAACACCCCCGTGGGCAGCAGCCCGCGGGAGGGGCCGACGCGCAGCCGGTCCACGACCAGGCGGTCCGAAGTCCCGGTGACGGTGACCTTGTTGATGCCGCCGGCCAGGAAGAGCGGGACGGGACCTCGCTGCACGCGTCCGAGCTCCTCGCCGTTGACCGTGAGCAGGCCCTCCCCGGGGCCGAGCAGGTCGACGGTGACCGTCGCCTCGCCGTCGTCGGCCGCATGCACCCAGAAGGTGACGGTGCCGCCTCGGGGCAGGACGGCGGTGCCGGGACCGGAGGCCCCGAGGTTGGCGTAACTCACCTGCGCGCCCGCATCGAGGGCGGTGAACTCGGCGTCGTACAGGTCCTCCTGGTCGTCGCGCAGGGTGAGGTCCAGTTTGTCGACGACCGCGTCCCCCTTGGTCGTGCCGAGGTCGGGGTCCCGCGCGGCGAGGGTGATCCGGTGCGGGCCGGCGGTCAGCTCGACCTCGGTGTCGGTGTGGCCCCACACCGCCCACTTGTAGCCGAGCGGCAGCCGCAGTTCACGCGCGTCCTTGCCGTCGACGCGCAGGAAGACGTTGGTCGGGCCGTGCTCGCGGACCAGATCGGCCAGGTTGTGGGAATTGGCGAAGACCCGCAGGTCGTACGTCCCGTCCCGCGGGACCACGACGTCGAAGGCGAGCACGCCGTCGGAGCCGGTGCGCAGGCCGCCGATGTGGTGGCCGCCGGACGTCGCGAACTTGTCGACGTCGGAGGGGGATCCCTCGGGGCCGTGCTTGACGTAGCCGCCCCCGGTGTACGTGGCGTCCTCGGCCTCGTAGGTCAGCCGCCGGCCCGCCGCGGGCGGCAGCAGCGCGGCGCCGTGGCCGCCGGGGGCCACGAGCAGCTGGTAGGCGGACATCTCGTCGAGATCGGTGAGCGTCAGCGTCACCCGACCGTCCCTCACGGGCAGTTCGGCGTCGAGCAGTCGCAAGGGCTGGGCGCTCGCGCCGACCTGGCCGCTCCAGGCGATCTCCTGGAGGCGTACGTGGACGGTCGCGCCGAACAGGTCGGCGTCCACGCCTTCGAGGACCAGGTTCGCGGCTCCGCTCGCGCCGCCGAACAGCACGCGGGCCTGCCGTTTCAGCCGGTCGAGGGTGGCGACGCCCTGCAGCGTGTACTGGACGTCGGGGTGCGGTGCGGTGACCCGGACGGTGTGGCCGGACAGCTGCCCGTAGGCGTTGAACAGCCACCACTGGCCGTTCCCCTTGTTGGCCTCGACCGCCGAGTCGTTGAGGTTTCCTGCGATGTTCCAGTACGCCATGTCGGCGTCGACCTTGGACTCCTCGATCGCTGCGATCCACTGGACCATCTGCCCGGGGACGGACAGATGGTAGTTGTGTGCGTACTCGTTGAGATTGACGGGCAGGGGCCCGATGCCCAACTCCCGCTCCATCTCCCGGTACTTGGCGACGTTTCTGCGGACCTCGTCCGGAGAGGACAGCTCGTGCCAGGTGATCACGTCGGGGAGCACGTCGTGCTCCCGCGCGAACTCCAGGAAGCCGCGCACCTCCGGATAGAGGACGCAGGTGTTCGGGCCGGCGATGCGCGCCTGGGGGTCCAGGCCCTTGATGAGGTGGTACGCCTGCTGCCAGGCCGTGAAGTAGGGGCCCGGCTCGGTGTGCCAGGAGACCCGGTCGTAGCTCCACTCCCCCGTGCCGAACATGTTGCCCTCGGGCTCGTTGAACGGCACGTACACGACATGGGACTTGAGCGCGCCCATCGTCCGCACCTGCGCGACCTGGCGGCGGATGTTCGCCAGGTAGGCGGTGAGCCGTTCCTCGCCGGTGGCGCCCGGCCACTCGTAGGGGAAGCCGCGGTGGATGTCGGTCAGGTAGACGTAGAGGTCCTGGCCGCCCGCCGCGACGAAGGGCGGCAGGATCTCCAGGGCGTCGGCGCCGGGGTGCTGGACGCCGTCCTGCGCCTTGGTGGTGACCGTGCGGACGTACATGCCCTCGACGACGGCCCGGCTGGGCACGCCGTCGCCGTAGAGGCCGTAGAGCGTGCCGCTCGCGCCGCCGTGGAAGGGGCCGGTCTCCGTGCCCAGATCGACAGTGAGCGTTTCGGCTGTCACAGCATCGGTCTTTCGTTCGGCATGTCGTATGCCAGTCGGCGATCCGAACCGGCCTGGTCGACGTAGGGAGTCGTTGTCGATCACGTCAACGGGCACACGGATCCCGAAAGTTCCGGAGGCGGCCGTTCAGACGCGAAGCGCGCCCAGGCGGCCCTCGAGCCGGAGAAGCAACTCGCCCAGCAGCCCGGCCAGTTCGCCCTGCTCCGAAGGATCGAGGGCGGCCAGCACGGAGGTCTCGTAGGCCAGCTGCTCGGGGAGGATGCCGTCGACGAGATCGCGGCCGGCGTCCGTGAGGCGGAGGTGGGCGACGCGCCGGTCGCGGGTGTCACCGCGGCGCTCGACCAGGCCGCGCTCGGTGAGCTGCTTGAGGCGTTTGGTGACGGCGGCACCCGAGGAGAAGGTCTCGCGGGCGAGTTCGCCGGGGGTCAGCTCGTGGCCGGTGCGGCGCAGCGCGCCGAGCAGGTCGAACTCGGGGCGGCTGAGGCCGGCCCGGCGCAGGGGGGCGTCCTCGGCCTGCTGGAGGAGGGCGGCGCAGCGGTTGATACGGCCGATGATCTCCATGGGGCCGGTGTCGAGGTCGGGGTGGACGGCCTGCCACTGCCGGACGACCGCGGAGACGGTGTCCTCGCCCCTGGTCGTCCCCGCCTGCCGTCCGTTCGCTGCCGTCATGGCCGTACGCCCTCCGCTCTCGCGCTCCGGTGCAGTCCCTGGTGTCCCAGAGCCTGTGGCCGGCCCCCGGCCGGGGTTCAGCCACAGGCTCTTGCCGTCGCCGCGAGCGTACGGTGTCCGGCCTGCTCGGCGCGCACGACCCGCTCCTGGGGCAGGGCGCGCTGCCACCACTCGCCGGATGCGGCGTCGACGGTGGCGCGCAGGTCGGCCAGGGCGGCGGCGAGGGAGCGCCGGGCGGCCTCCAGCGCGGCGGGTGCGGGGGCGGGCTCGGCCAGCAGGCGGGCGGTGTGCTCGCGGGCGCGCTCGGCGGCGGCCAGTGCCTGCTCGACGCGGTCGCCCGCGCGGCGGTTGGTGACGGCCACGGCGGCGAGGAGGCCGACCAGGGCGCCGACGAGGGTGTCGACGACCCGCTCGGTGATCAGCCGCCCGGGCTCCTGGAAGCGGGTGAACTCGGTGATGAGCAGGGCCATCGGGGTCACACAGACGCTGCCGAGCCAGTAGTTGCGGCCCATCAGGGCCTCGGCGCCGAAGTTGAAGGCGAGGCAGCACAGCACGAGAGCCGCCGGGCCGAGGTGGGCGAGCGGGACGACGGCGGCGTAGAGCAGCACGCCGACGAGGTTGCCGACGACGCGCTGGACGCCACGGCTCCAGGTGAGGGTGAGATTGGCCTGGTAGAGGGAGGCGGCGGTGACCAGGGCCCAGTAGGGGCGGCCGATCCCGAGGGCGAGGGCGGTGTAGCCGGCGAGGGCGCAGCCCAGGGCGGTGCGTACGGCGATCGGGGCGAGCGGGCCGAGCCGCTGCCACAACGGGCGGCGCGGGACGGCGAGTTCGGCGTCCACGCCGAGGAGTTCGGCGGTGGCCGCCGGGTCGTGGACCTCCGGGACGGGTCCGGTCCCGGTCAGCTCGCGGGCCCAGGCGCGCAGCTGCTCGGGGTCGGTGTCGGCGGGGGCGGCGAGGGCCACTTCGGCGCGGACGACGAGGCGTTCGAGGGCGCGCCGGGTGCGGGTGTCACGGGTGGACAGGAGCGACTGCCAGGCGGCCTGGACGGCGGCGGCCGCCGCGGCACGGGCCCGGGCGTGGCCGGCGCCGGCGCCGCGGGTGACGGCGTAGGCGGCAGCGGCCCTCAGGGCGGCCGCGGTGGCCCGGCGCTCGGGTCCGTGCGGGCGCAGCAGCCCGGGTGCCATGCCGACCACCCAGGCCCAGCCGCCCGCGGCGAGCGCCGGCGCGAGATGGGCGGGGACCTGGCCGAGGGTCTGCGGGGCGAAGAGGGACGCTGAGGTGATGAAGGTCGGCACGACATTGCCGGGCGGGCCGATGCGGGTCGCGTCGCACAGCGCCTTCTGCAGGGCGGCCAGCAGCGCGCCGATGGTGACCAGCACGAGGGCGCTGCCGGTGAGCGAGGCGGCGACCAGGGAGACGGCGAGACCGCCGACCATGCCGAGGACGACCCAGGCCAGGGCGCGGGCCCGGGCGGCGTAGGGGCGGTGGTGGGCGTACAGCGCGCACAGCGACCCGGCCATCGTGTACATCGCCAGGTCGAGCCGGCCGAGGGCCAGCAGGGCCAGATTGGGCGGCGCCGCCGAGGCGACCACGCTCAGCGCGGGCTTGAACCAGATGTCCGCGGGACGGCCCACACGCAGCACGCCGGCCAGCGGGAGAGGGCGGACACGTGGTGGCGGGGCGGGGGTCACACGGTTCACGGTTCATGAGCTTAGCAGGTGTTTTACTCGTAAATGATTTCGGGAAGGGCGCGGTCACCTGCTGTGCTCCGGCGAATGCTCCCCGTGTACATCCTTGCGCTTGCGTGCGCGCCGCATGCTGCGGGCAACCACCGACTGTCGACACCGTCGAGCGGGGAGGTGCGCGTGCACGGACCGGCTTCGCCCGGCTGGCTGCTGGTCGCGCTGTGCGCGGCGACCGGGGCCTACTGCCTGCTGCGGATGCGCAGCGCGGTCGAGGAGCAGCGCCGGTCCGCGGGCGGCGAGGCTCTGATGGGTTTCGGCATGGCCGCCATGGCCGTACCGGCGGCGGCCTTCAGCCCGCCGGCATGGGCCTGGCCCGGCTACGCGGCCCTCTTCGGCGCCGCGGCGCTGCGCGCCCTGTGGGCGGCGCGGACGAACGTGCACCATCTGCACCACCTGGTGGGGGCCTCGGCCATGGTCTACATGGCGGTCGTGATGGCGGCCACTCCGGGACACCATGCCGGGCACGCGGGGTCGGGCGGAGTCCCCCTGGTGACCGGGGTGCTGCTGCTCTACTTCACGGGATTCGTGCTGCTGTCCGGTGTCCGGCTGATGCCGGTCGTGGCCACCACCGGCGGCGGACGCGTGGGCTGGGGCGATCGTCCGGAGCTGGCGCGGGCGTGCCGGCTGTCGATGGGGATCGCGATGGTGGCGATGCTGGTCACGCTCTGAGGCGGGCTGCGCCGACCCGGGCATTGGCCTCGCGCCCCGCCGGTCGGCGAGGATCGATGCATGCATTCCCCGCCCGTCGACTCACCGCCCCGCCCGCCGGACCACCGCACCACCACCCGCGCCGCGGCCGCGCTCACCTTGTGCTCCGCGCTGCTGCTCACCCTGGTCGCCGTCAAGTGGCACCCGTTGATCGGCGTGGACGGCGACATCGCCCGCACCACCCACCGCTGGGCCGTCGACGCATCCGGCCTCACCCACGCCTTCCGCATCCTGACGGACTGGGTCTGGGACCCCTGGACGATGCGTCTGGTGTGCGCGGCCGTCGCGGTGTGGCTGGCATGGCGTCGCTCGGCCTGGTGGACGGCACTGTGGCTGGCGGCCACCTGCGCCCTGGGCAGTCTGCTGCAACAGGCACTCAAGGCCGCGGTCGACCGCCCGCGCCCCGTCTGGCACGACCCCGTCGACTCGGCGAGTTACGCGGCCTTCCCCTCGGGTCACGCGATGACCGCCACGGTCGTCTGCGGCCTCCTGCTGTGGCTCCTGCACCGCTACGGACCCGACCGCGCCGTATGGCGTACAGCGCTGGCCGTGGGGGTCGTCTCCGTGCTCGGGGTGGGCCTCACCCGCGTCTGGCTGGGCGTGCACTGGCCCTCCGACGTGCTGGGCGGCTGGCTGCTGGGAGCGATGCTGGTGGCGCTGGCCGTGGCGGTCCACCAACGTAAGATCCACTCATGACGGCCGTCCTGTTCGACTTCTCCGGCACCCTCTTCCGCATCGAGTCCACCGCGTCCTGGCTGCGTGCCGTGCTGGACGACGCCGGCATCACGCTGCCGGAGCCGGAGTTGGCGCAGGCGGCGAAGGCACTCCAGGTGGCGGGAGCCCTGCCCGGCGGGGCGAATCCGGAGCAACTGCCCGAGGAACTCGCCGAGGTGTGGCGGATCCGGGACCAGAGCGCCGAACTGCACCGGGCCGCCTACACGGGGCTGTCCCGCCAAGTGGCGCTCCCCGACCCGGCATTGCACGACGCGCTGTACGACCGGCACAGGACGCCGGCCGCATGGACGCCGTACCCCGACGCCGCCGAGGTGCTCCAGGCGCTGTGCGAGCGCGGGGTCGGTATCGGGGTGGTCAGCAACATCGGCTGGGATCTGCGCCCGGTCTTCCGCGAGCACGGCCTCGACCGGTATGTGGACGCCTACGTCCTGTCGTACGAGCACGGCATCCAGAAGCCCGACCCGCGGCTGTTCGCGGTGGCCTGCGAGGCGCTCGGGGCCGATCCGCGCGAGACCGTGATGGTCGGCGACGACCGGCGGGCGGACGGCGGTGCGGCGGCCCTGGGGTGCCGGGTGCACCTGGTGGACCATCTGCCGGCGGCTCAGCGGCCGGACGGGCTGCGTCCGGTGCTGGAGCTGGCGGGCTGACCGCCGGGCCGCCCGGTCAGCCCCGATAGCCCTCGACCTGCGAGGAGGGCCGTACCTGCGCGTCGTCCGGGTTCTCCCCGAACTCGGCCTTCGCGCGCCGCTGGCGCAACAGGTCCCAGCACTGGTCGAGTTCGCGTTCCAGCACGCCGAGTCGCCGGTGTTCCGTCGCGCTGTCGATCTCGCCGGAAGCGAGGGACTCACGCAGCTTGCGCTCGTCCTCGACCATCTCCGTGATCCTGGCCAGGATCTGCTGGTCCTGTTCCATGTTCCGGCCCTCCAGACACACACGAAAGCGGCCCGGAAAGTAGCCTGAGGACACCTTCAGGGCGATGAGGCCGCCCGCCTCGGACGATCCCCCGCGTCGCCCGAAGCAGACGGCAGCCCTGACCAGCCCCTACGGAGCTCCGACCAGGACGTTCCGAGTATAGTTGGCTGGCAGCCAGTCAACGCAGGAGTTACAGCATGTCCCCGCGCAGCGCCTCGGTCAATGAAGAGTTGCGGAGACGTTCCCGGGAGCGGCTCCTGCAGGCCGCCGTCGAACTCGTGGGCGAGCGCGGCTACGAGGCGACGACCCTCGGCGACATCGCCGACAGAGCGGGCTCGGCACGCGGCCTCGTGTCGTACTACTTCCCGGGAAAACGCCAGCTCGTGCAGTCCGCGGTGCACCGGCTGATGCACCGCACGCTGGAGGAGGCGGTGGAGCGCGAGCCGCGCACCGAGGACGGCCGGGAGCGGATGGCGCGGGCCATCGACGCGATTCTGGGGCTGGCCCGGGACCGGCCCGTGCTGATGCGCCAGCACATGGCGGGACTGCTGCAGGCGGAGGGCTTCGTGCAGTGCCCGGAGCAGCAGCGGCTCGCCGAGGTGCTGCGGGACGTCGTCGCCCGCAACGGGGCGCGGGACGTCGACGTGGACTACCCGTTGCTGCGTTCCCTGCTGATGGGTGCCGTCTACGCGATGGTGCTGCCGAACGTGCCGATGCCGATCACGACCCTGCGGGCCGAGCTGTTCGAGCGCTACCGGCTCGACTGGGAGATGGGCATGCCGCCGGACGCCGAGGCGGTCTCCGGCGCGACGTGCGAGACGGATCTCTCACGGTTCTTCGCGACCGGCGAGGAGCCCGGGCCCAAGACCGGTCAGCGCCGCGCGTGACGAGGCGACAGAAACCCCGAGTCACGCGCCTGCGAGATCAGCCTGAGTGACTTGCGGCGACTGTGGCCGGTCGCGCACATCACCGCGAGAACGGGATCGAAACCCCCTTCCTGCGCCGCGCGGTACTCCTGCGCGACGAGCCAGCGGCCCTCGACGCCCGCGGGCCACGCGGGCCGGGCCCGCCGGGGCACGGCGGATCCGTCACCCGCGGCCGGATCCGCCCCGGGGCCGCACGCCTCGAAGAGCGGCTCCTCGATCCACTCGGCGAGTTCCGCGAGGTCGTGCAGGGACAGGGCCGGCTGGGAGCGGACCTCCTCCAGCGAGGCACAGCCCTCACAGACCACGGCGAGCGCGTCGATCCGGGCACCGTCGGTGAACGCAAGCCGGACGGTGAACCACGAGGTGGCGCGCTCGTCCTCCCGCACTTCCCACGCGGGCCATACGGACACCGTGCCGTCCGTCGGACAACGATCAGAAAGATTAAGAAAGGATGCGTCTAGCACACGCGGAACGTAACCACTTGATCACATTCAGCAAGGGTGGACACGCACGCCGATACCGCGCCTGCACCCTGTCAGCGCAGCACCGGCGGTGCGATGCTGGAGCCGTCAGCGATCTCCTGTCGTAAGGAGTTCCGCCGTGCTGCGTGTCGCCGTCGTCGGTTCCGGGCCGAGCGGGGTCTACACCGCCCAGAACCTCGTCCAGCTGGACCCCGGGGTGCTCGTCGACGTACTGGACCGGCTGCCGTGCCCCTACGGCCTGGTGCGCTATGGCGTCGCGCCGGACCACGAGAAGATCAAGTCGTTGCAGAACAACCTGCGTACGGTGCTGGAGCACGAGCGGGTGCGGTTCCTCGGCGGCGTCCGGATCGGCCCCGGCGGGCTGCCGGCCGCCCGGCTGCGCGAGCTGTACCACGCGGTCGTGTACTGCGTGGGTGCCGCCACCGACCGCCACCTGGGGATCCCGGGCGAGGACCTGCCGGGCAGCTGGTCGGCGACGCAGTTCGTGTCCTGGTACAGCGCCCATCCGGACTCCGCCGACGACGGTTTCGTACGCGACGCCCGGTCCGCCGTGGTCATCGGTGTGGGGAACGTCGCGGTGGACGTCACGCGGATGCTGGCCCGCGGCCCGGCGGAGCTGAGCCCGACCGACATGCCGCAGGCGGCGCTCGGCGCGCTGGCCGCGAGCCGGGTGCGCGACATCCACATGGTGGGCCGCCGCGGCCCCTCCCAGGCCCGCTTCACGACCAAGGAACTGCGCGAGCTGGGCGGTCTCCCGGAGACCGGACTCGCCGTGGATCCGGCGGAGTTGGAGCTCGATCCGGGGTACGTGGACCCCGCCGCGCTGCCCGCGGTCCAGCGCCGCAACGTGGACGTGCTGCGCGGCTGGGCCCAGGTACCGCCCCAGGACACCCCGCGCCGCATCCGGCTGCGGTTCTTCCTGCGCCCCGTCGAACTGCTCGCCGACGGCGGCCGGGTGGGCGCCGTGCGTTTCGAGCGGACGGAGCCCGACGGGCAGGGCGGAGTGACGGGCACGGGACGCTACGAGGACATCGAGGCGCAGCTTGTGCTGCGTTCGGTGGGCTATCGCGGGGTGCCGCTGGAGGGACTGCCCTTCGACGCGGCGAGCGGCACCGTGCCGCATCTGGCCGGACGCGTCCTGCGCGCGGGCGTGGTCGCGCCGGGCGAGTACGTGGCCGGCTGGATCAAGCGCGGCCCGACGGGCGTCATCGGCACCAACCGTCCGTGCGCCAAGGAGACGGTGCTGTCGCTGCTCGAGGACGCCCCCGTCCTCGTACGCAAGGAGCTCCCGGAGGATCCGCTCGCGGCGCTGCGCGCCGAGGGGATCGATCCGGTCTCGTGGGCGGGCTGGCAGGCCATCGAGCGGGCCGAGGCGAGCCTCGGGGCCTCGCTCGGGCGCGGTGTCGTCAAGCTGGCGGACTGGGAGTCGCTGCTGGCGGCGGCGCGGGCGGCGGGCTCGCAGCAGGCGTCGTAGCAGAGTCGTACGGCGCCCAGTGGGCAGGACACAGATCGGCAACAACCCGGAAATCAACAAACTGTTCAAGCCCCTTACGGTCTCGTGCTGTTCGGATGTCCCCCTCCCCCGCCGCCGCTCTGGAGTGCCCATGGCCACGCCCACCCCCGTCCATCCCGTCGACGAGGTCCCACCCGTACGGCAGTTGGCCGCCTTCGGTCTGCAGCACGTGCTCGCGATGTACGCGGGCGCGGTGGCGGTGCCGCTGATCGTGGGCGGTGCGATGAAGCTGTCGCCCGCGGACCTGGCGTACCTGATCACGGCTGATCTGCTGGTGTGCGGCATCGCCACGCTCATCCAGTGCGTGGGCTTCTGGCGCTTCGGGGTGCGGCTGCCGATCATGCAGGGCTGTACCTTCGCCGCCGTGTCGCCGATGGTGCTGATCGGGACGACGGGCGGCGGGCTGCCCGCGATCTACGGGTCGGTGATCGTCGCCGGGCTTGCGATCGTGCTGCTCGCTCCGGTCTTCGGCAGGCTGCTGCGCTTCTTCCCGCCGCTGGTCACCGGCACCGTCATCCTGATCATCGGGGTGTCGCTGCTGCCGGTCGCGGGCAACTGGGCCGCGGGCGGCGTCGGTGCCAAGGACTTCGGGGAGCCGAAGAACCTGGGTCTCGCCCTCTTCGTGCTGCTGGTGGTGCTGGGTGTGCAAAGGTTCGCGCCGGCCTTTCTCAGCCGGATCGCGGTGCTGATCGGCATCGCGGTGGGCCTGGCGGTGGCGGTCCCCTTCGGGTTCACGGACTTCAGCGGGGTCGGCGACGCCCACTGGCTGGGCATCAGCACGCCGTTCCACTTCGGGGCGCCCACGTTCCACGCGTCGGCCATCGTTTCGATGCTGGTCGTGGCGCTGGTGACGATGACCGAGACGACCGGCGACCTGATCGCGGTCGGGGAGATGACCGGACGCGGGGTCGAGCCGCGTTCACTGGCGGACGGTCTGCGCGCCGACGGTCTGTCGACCGTGCTGGGCGGCGTCTTCAACACCTTCCCGTACACGGCGTACGCGCAGAACGTGGGCCTCGTCGGAATGACCCGGGTGCGCAGCCGCTGGGTGGTGGCCACCGCGGGCGGCATCCTCGTCCTGCTCGGCCTGCTGCCCAAGCTGGGCGCGGTGGTCGCCGCGATACCCGCACCGGTGCTGGGCGGGGCGGGTCTGGTGATGTTCGGGACGGTGGCCGCGAGCGGCCTCAGGACCCTCGCCCGGGTGGACTTCAAGGACAACCACAACCTCACGGTCGTGGCGGTGTCGGTGGCCGTGGGCATGCTGCCGGTCGGCGTCCCGACGGCCTACGCGAAGTTCCCGGACTGGTTCCAGACGGTGATGAACAGCGGGATCAGCGCGGGCTGCCTGACGGCGATCCTGCTGAACCTGCTCTTCAACCACCTTCCCTCGAAGGGGACTTCAGCCGCCGAGGCGGACGGCCTGCCGAGCGGCGGCGGCGAGCAGGCTGTCGAGCAGCCCCGGGAAGAGATCGTCTAGGTCCTCCCGGCGCAGGCCGTTCATCTTGGCCGTGCCCCGGTAGCACTGCCGGACCACCCCCGCCTCGCGCAGCACCCGGAAGTGGTGCGTCGACGTGGACTTGGTGACCGGCAGGTCGAAGTGCGAACACGTGAGCTCGTCGCGCTCGGCGGCGAGCTCCCGCACGATCTGCAGCCGCATGGGGTCGGAGAGCGCGTGCAGCACGGCCTCCAGCCGGATCTCGGCACGCGCGGGGTGCGGCAGATCACGGCCGGCGGCGGGGGCGGGGGCAGGGGTACTCACGCCGCCCATTGTACGAGAGGCATCGTAGTTTGACATCTCCCGTACTACGATGCCTATCGTACGAGCCGTCCTTCGGTCCCGCGAGAACGGAGCAGCTCCCCATGAGCGCCCTTTTCCAGCCCTTCACCCTGCGCGACGTGACCATCCCGAACCGGGTCTGGATGCCCCCGATGTGCCAGTACTCGGCCGCCCCCGAGGGCCCGGAGACCGGCGCGCCGAACGACTGGCACTTCGCGCACTACGCGGCGCGCGCGGCCGGCGGCACCGGGCTGATCGTCGTCGAGGCCACCGGCGTCTCGCCCGAGGGCCGCATCTCGCCCTACGACCTCGGCATCTGGAACGACACCCAGGTCGAGGCCTTCCGCCGCATCACGCGTTTCCTCGTCTCACAGGGCACGGTGCCGGGAATCCAGCTCGCGCACGCCGGCCGCAAGGCCTCGACCGACCGCCCGTGGAAGGGCGGCGCGCCCGTCGGTGCGGACGCACACGGGTGGCAGGCGCTCGCGCCCAGCGCGGTCGCGTTCGACGAACGTCACGCCGTGCCGACCGAATTGACGACCGAACAGATCCAGGAGGTCGTCGGTCAGTTCGCGGACGCGGCCGGTCGGGCCCTGGCCGCCGGTTTCGAGGTCGCCGAGATCCACGGCGCCCACGGCTATCTGATCAACGAGTTCCTCTCCCCGCACTCCAACCACCGCACCGACGCCTACGGCGGCTCGTACGAGAACCGCACCCGCTTCGCCCTTGAAGTCGTGGACGCCGTACGGGAGGTGTGGCCCGACGACAAGCCGCTGTTCTTCCGCATCTCGGCCACCGACTGGCTGGAGGAGGGAGGCTGGACGGCCGACGACACCGTGCGCTTCGCCGCCGACCTCAAGACCCACGGCATCGACCTCGTCGACGTGTCCACCGGCGGCAACGCGTCGGGCGTCCGCATTCCCGTCGGCCCCGGCTACCAGGTTCCCTTCGCCGCCCGGGTGAAGGCCGAGACGACGATGCCGGTCGCCGCGGTGGGGCTCATCACCGATGCCGAGCAGGCCGAGAAGATCCTCGCCAACGGGGAGGCGGACGCGGTGCTGCTCGGTCGGGAACTGCTGCGCAACCCGTCGTGGGCGCGGCACGCCGCGCGGGAGCTCGGCGGGGATGTGCACGTGCCCGACCAGTACCACCGGTCCGTCTGATCCACCCTCACCGCATCCCGGCCGGCACATGGCGGAGCACGGCCCGCTCCACATGCGGCACCGCTCGCTGGCCGGCCACCGCGACAGCGATCGCCGCGGCGACGCCGGTCCAGGCGAGCGGGCCGAGCGGGGTGCAGCCGAAGAGCCGGCTGACGCCCGGGGTCTCCACAACGGCGAACAGGGCGGCCGCCGAGCCGAGAGCGGTGGCCGCCACCAGCGGGCTGCCTCGGCGGTCGGCCAGTGTCTGGGCGAGCTGAGTGCCGACGAGGGCACACAGCGCCATCGTGGCGGAGCGGCGGCCGGTGCCCGGTGTGAAGCGGCCGAACAGCCAGGCCGTGGTCGCGCCCAGGGTGGTGGTGAGGGCACGGTGGCGGATCTTGCGCATCAGGGGGGCGCCGAGGAGTGAGGTACCCAGTGGCTCGGTCCCTTCGGCGCCGTTCCCGCCGTCCGGCGAGTCGGGGTGCCGCTCCGCCGCCTGCGGGGTCACCGACACCGCCATCGCCGGGAACAGGTCCGTGAGCAGGTTCACCAGCAGCATCTGACGGGTGGACAGGGGGGCCGCGCCCGCCAGCAGCGTGCCCAGGATGCCGAAACCCACCTCGCCCGCGTTGCCGCCGATCAGGATGGTGGTGGCGTCGGCGACGCTGTGCCACAGGGCCCGCCCCTCGGCGACCGCCTCGATGAGGACCGTGAGGTCGTCGACGGTGAGGACGAGGTCGGCCGCGTTGCGGGCGGCCGCCGAGCCGCGGGCGCTGATGCCCACGCCGATGTCGGCGGCGCGGATGGCCGCGGCGTCGTTGGCGCCGTCGCCGACCATCCCGACCACCCGGCCGGCGTCCCGCAGCGCCTCGACCACCTGGAGCTTCTGCTCGGGCGCCACCCGGGCCACGACGCCCATGTCGCGCAGCATCCGGGCGCGCGCCTCCCGGTCCGCGGACGCCAGTTCGTCACCCGTGACCACGCCGGTGTCCTCCGGCCAGCCCAGGTCGGCGGCGATGGCCCGGGCGGTCTGCGGGTGGTCGCCGGTCAGCACGATGGGGCGTACGCCTGCTGCCCGCAAGCCCTGGACCAGGGCGGTG
Organism: Streptomyces sp. NPDC001137; assembly: GCF_040298885.1. Classification (NCBI taxonomy): domain Bacteria; kingdom Bacillati; phylum Actinomycetota; class Actinomycetes; order Kitasatosporales; family Streptomycetaceae; genus Streptomyces; species Streptomyces sp. NPDC001137. The sequence continues at coordinate 116,286 of NZ_JBEPBA010000002.1, read as the reverse complement.
GAGGTGTCACGCGGTACGTCGGCGAACGCGAGCAGCCCGGTGAACTCCAGGTCCTCCAGGGGCTGTTCGATGATCTCCGACGCCTGGTCCGCGCTGTCGAGGCGGCGCCGGGCCACGGCCAGTACGCGCAGTCCGTCGCGGGCGAGGGCCTGCGCCGCGTCCGAGGCTTCCGGGGACAGGCCAGGGCAGGCGAGGAGCACGGTCTCCGGGGCACCCTTGACGACGAATTGGGGGGCGCCGTCCTCCGCCCTGCCGACGGCGGCGGCATATCCGCGGCCGGCCTCGAAGGGGAGTCCCACGGTCTGGGTCCACTGCTCGTCGGGGGGCGCCGCGTCCAGGACGGCCTCGTCGGTGGCGTGCACGGGCCGTTCCGTGCCGCCGTTCAGCCGGGGGCACGCGCGGGCCGCGGTCCGCAGCGTCGTGTCGACCGCCTCGTCGTCCGGCGCGTGGGCGGTGCCGCCCGCGTCGCTCACCCGCACCAGGCGCAGCCGGTTCTCGGTGAGGGTGCCCGTCTTGTCGAAACAGATGGTGTCCATCCGCCCCAGCGCCTCCAGGGTGCGCGGGGTGCGGACGAGGACGCCGCGGCTGCTGAGGCGCCGGGCGGCCGCCATCTGCGCCACGGTGGCGACCAGCGGCAGTCCTTCGGGGACGGCGGCCACGGCCACCGCCACGCCGCCGCTCACCGCACGCCGGACGGGGGTGCCGCGCAGCAGCGATAGTGCGGTCACCGCGGCCCCGCCCGCCAGCGTCAACGGCAGTTCCTTGTTGGTGAGTTCCCGCAGCCTGGCCTGCATCCCGGCGGCCGGCGGCGTGCGGGCGGCGAGGTGGACGGCCCGGGCGGCCTCGGTACGGTCGCCGGTGTCCACCACGACGGCACGGGCCCGCCCGGCCACCAGGGTGGTGCCCTCGAACACCATGCAGTGCCGGTCCGGCACAGCGGCGTGCGGTGTCGGGTCGGTGCCCTTGTCGGCCGGCAGTGACTCTCCCGTGAGCGCGGACTCGTCCACCTCCAGGCCGTCCGCCCACAGGAGGCGCGCATCGGCGGGTACGACGTCGTCGGCCCGGAGCTCGATCACATCACCCGGCGTGAGCTTGGCGGCGTCGACGAGGCGCGGCTCGGCCGACGTCTCCTCGTCCGAGACCCGTGCCTTCGGCTTCTGTTCGGCCAGCAGCTTGGACAGGGCTCGCTCGGCCCGCAGCCGCTGGACGCCGCCCACGAGGGCGTTGAGATCGAGCGCGCCGACCACCAGCAGGGCGTCCACGACGGAGCCGAGGATCGCCTCGGCGGCCGAGCCGACCGCCAGCACCGGGGTCAGCGGATCGTCGAGTTCGCGGCGCACGGCCCGGGCGAGCTCCAGGGGCCCGCGGACCGGCGCCAGCAGGGGTTGCCGGCCCAGGGTGCGGATCGCCGTGCGCGCCCGGTCCGTGAGCTGCTCGGCGAAGTCCGGCTCCGGTGCCGTCTCGTGCTCCAGCCGGTCGCGCACCTCGGCGGGCCGCAGTTCGTGCCAGGCCACGCGCGGCCGGGGGTGCGGCGCGCGGGCCGCCGCCACCGCGAGGGCCGCTCGGGCCCCGCTCAGCAGGGCCCAGGCCGCGCTCACGTCGACCGGTGTGTGCCGCAGGCCCGGCCAGGGGGTGGGGCGTCCGCGCCGGGACTCGCCGATGGCCACGAGGAGCCCGGACAGCGTGGCACCGGACCGTGCGAGGGTCTGCGACCTGCGGCCCACCGCGCGCGCGGCCGGGACCGCGGTCAGCAGCCGCCACACGTCGACGAGGCCGTGCAGGGCCAGGACGTCCGCGTCCCACAGGACGGCGCTGTCGCCGTCGCTGACGGCGAGGGCCACGTCTCCGGCGAGCAGCCCGGTCAGGACGTCGTCGTCGTAGGCCGTCGGCCGGGCGACCGTGACGACGACGGCGCCCTCGTCCCGCAGTGCGTTCACCACCTCGGGGAGCGGCCGCTCGGCGCTCACCACCTGGTCGACGAGGCTCGTGAAGTCGGCCAGGGCCGGGTCGTCCACCATCACCACCCGCAGCCGGGCGCGTCGTGCCACGTCCAGTACGGCCTCGGCCCACGGGTCGGCGCCCTCGCCCGGGGCCCGCAGCGCGCTCGGGTGCAGGACGACCGTGTCGGCCATCTCCAGCTGCCGCAGCCGTTCCGTGTCCCGCACCAGCACGCCCGCGCGGGACAGCGCGCCGCTCAGGACGGCGTGGAAGGCGGCGGGCCCGTAGCGCGCGGCCTTGGGGGAGCCCGCGAGCACCGCCTCCGCCGCCTCCCTGCCGTCGTGCTTGACCAGCAGCATGGCGGCGGCGCCGAGCACGCTGCCGGTCTCCGCCTTCTCGGCGTACTCCTGGGCCGGGGAGGTGCGCAGCGGCGGCCGCGGACAGCGGTCACCCGCGGCGACGCTGTCCCGCTCCGGTACGCAGACCTGGTCGTGGACGGCGTCGAACGCAGCCGTGCGGGCCACGGTCTCGGCGAGCTGGAGGGCACGCAGCGCGCCGTCGAGGACCAGAGGTGTCGGGGTGCGGCCCGCGCCGTGTGCGGCCGCGCTGGCGACGGCCAGCGCCAGGTCCATGCGGGACCGACCGATTCGGGACCGCAGCCAGCCGCGGAAGCGGGGGTTCTCCCGCGCCATGGTGACCAGCGCGGTCACCGCCCGCGGCGAGGTGGGCAGCCGCAGGCCGTAGCCGATCAGCGCGGCCGCTATGCCCGCCCCGTCGACCGCGAGCGCGGTCGCCGCGGCCCGTACACCGGCGGGGTCGGCCGGGTGCGGGACGTCGTCGACCGTCTCGTCGGTCTGCGCCAGACCGTGCCGGGCCGCGAGTTCGGCCGCCTTCTCCACGACGCGGTCGGTGAGGGCTTCCTCGGTCGCGGTCACCACGAGCCGTCGCAGTCCGCCGTCCCAGTAGGCGAGGGCCACGTCCGGCCGCTCGGCCAGGGCTTTGGCGACCCGGCGCGCCGCATGCTCCGCGCCGCCCGCCCGCCGTATCCGGTCCGGCTCGGCGGGTCGCAGCGCGAGGTGCGCCCGGGATCCGGCCCGCCAGGGATGCGGGGTGAGCGGCAGCGCGTTGCGGGCGACCCGTGCGACGCGCACGGCGGCGTCCGCACCTCGTATCCCGGCCCGTGCCGTGCCCGCGACCGCTCCGGCGGCGACACCCACCGCGGGAGCCGCTCCTGAGGCGAGCAGGCGGGGGCCGGCCGACACAATGCCGATGGCGGTGTTCGCCGGGCGCGTGAGCAGTTGCAGAACCATCTCTCACCCTCAGCCGGTCGTGCCGCTGCGGCGGGCCGTCGAGCCGGTGCGTGCGGTGGACTCGCCGCGACCGGCGGACGTCGTCCTCTGACCGGTGGACTCACCGGCCGGACCGGTGGGTTTCGCGTTCGGTCCCGTGGGTTTCCCGGCCGACGCCGTCGACTTCTTGGTCTGTGCCGCGGTCGCCTTGCCGCGGGTGCCGTACGGGGTGCGCCCGCTCCCGGTGGATGTGCTCTGCTGGTCCTGCGGTTGCGGCTGGGTCAGCCGGGCCATGGCTGCTCCGGTCAGGGCGACCGGCCACTCGACGACACCGGCGACGCCGAGCAGCCCGGCTCCGGTGTACACGGCGATCCGGCGCCCTTGCGGTGAGACGGCTCCGATCCACTCCACGGCTCCTTCGGTGGCCCTGGTGACGGCTCCCGCACCGGGCACCCTGCGCAGTGCCGAGGCCGCGGTCCGCAACGGCTCGAGCAGAGCCGTCGACGCTTGCTGCGTGTCCATAGCTCTCTTCACCTCGTACGACGTCGCCGTTCGCGTGCGCACCGGGTTCCCGCGAAACGCGACGTCACCCGCCCTCCGGGTGCCGAAATGACATTCCTGCCGGACGGCGCTTCGTACGGCCGCCGCGATGTCAGGTTCCGGTCGAGCCGGCGCCGATCGACCGGGCGATCTCCCCCTGGTACGCCGCGTAGGCGGCACGCAGCGTCGCGCCCGGCCAGTCGGAGGGGAGCAGTTCGGACGGCAGCACGGGGTCGGCGAGCAGATGGCGGACGACCGCGGCGAAGGCGGTGAAGCGGTCGGCGGGGAGGCGTGCCTCGGCCACATGGGCGAGCAGGGACCGGGCGGTGGCGGCCCAGGCGTCCAAGGGCCACAGCCGCACGGCCAGTTCACGCGCGGGCCGGTCGGGGCGGGCGGTGTAGGACTGGGCCACCTGCTCCAGGTCGTCCGGCAGGGGGCGGCTGAGGTTGGCGGGGCGCAGCCAGACGCCCTCGCGCAGTTCGGCCAGGCGCAGGGCGGTCAAGCGGGTGCGCAGGTCGGCGCGTTCGGCGGGGCCGCGGCCCGTCGCCGTGATCACCACCATCTCCCAGTCGCCGTCCCATGCGCGCGTGCGGGCCTCCACCGCCTCGTCCTGCCGGCGCTGGCGGGCCAGCAGGCGGTCGCTGAGCCGGTAGACGGCGTCGGTGCGCCGCAGGTCACCGGCGGCCACCATCCGGCTGAGCGCGGCACGCAGCGTGGAGCCACCGACGCCGAAGGGCTCCACCGCACGGACGAGCTCCTTCACCGGAAGCTCCGGCGGATGCGTGCCCAGCAACAGGCTCAGCACGACCGACCGCGCGGACAGCGGCGGCAGGTCGACCTCGCCGGGCTGCGCCGCCATGTTCATCCGCATGGGCAGGTACTGTACGTGCACCCACCTTGTTGCATCATTGCTGCGGTCGCAGAAAAGGTGCAACATGGCCGCATGGTCTCGACACCCGCGCCCGCGCAGCCCCGCCGGCAGTACGCCACGCACGACGTCACCAACCAGCCGCCCGCCCTGACGCCGTACGACGCCTCCGAGGACACGGCTCTGCTGGAGGGGTTGCGCCGGGAGGGCGCCGGATGGGCCGAGGAGGACGTCCGGCGGCTCGGTCTGCGGGCCGGCAGCGCCGAGGCGCAGGAGTGGGCCGAGCAGGCCAACGTCCACCAGCCGGTGCTGCGCACGCACGACCGCTACGGCAACCGCGTCGACGAGGTCGACTTCCACCCCAGCTGGCACCATCTGATGCGGGCCGCCGTCGCCGAGGGCCTGGCCGCCACACCGTGGGCCGAGGACCGGCCCGGCGCCCATGTCGCGCGCACCGCGGGCGGGCTGGTGTGGGGACACACCGACGCCGGGCACGGCTGCCCCACCTCGATGACGTACGCGGCCGTACCTGCCCTGCGCGCCCAGCCCGAGCTCGCGAAGCTCTACGAACCCCTGCTGACCAGCCGGGAGTACGAGCCGGGGCTGCGGGTGCCGACCGAGAAACGCGGTCTGCTCGCCGGCATGGGGATGACCGAGAAGCAGGGCGGCTCAGACGTCCGTACGAACACGACCACGGCGTGGCCGACCGCCGAGCCGGGCGTGTATCAGCTGCGCGGGCACAAGTGGTTCACGTCGGCGCCGATGTGCGATGTCTTCCTGGTGCTCGCGCAGGCTCCGGAGGGCCTGTCGTGCTTCCTGGTGCCGCGGATACTGCCGGACGGGAGCCGCAACACCTTCCGCATCCAGCGGCTCAAGGACAAGCTGGGCAACCGGTCCAACGCCTCCTCGGAACCGGAGTTCGACGGGACGGTGGGCTGGCTGGTGGGGCCGGAGGGGCGCGGGGTCAAGACGATCATCGAGATGGTCAACTGCACCCGGCTCGACTGCGTGATGATGTCGGCGACGCTGATGCGCAAGACGCTCGTCGAGGCGGGACACCATGCGCGCCACCGCAGCGCGTTCGGGGCCCGGCTTGTCGACCAGCCGCTGATGCGCAACGTGCTGGCGGACCTGGCGCTGGAGTCGGAGGCCGCGACGACGCTCACCCTGCGGCTGGCGGGCGCCGCGGACCGGGCGGTGCGCGGGGACGCGGGCGAGGCCGCGTTCCGGCGGATCGCGACCGCCGTCGGCAAGTACTGGGTCACCAAGCGGGGCCCGGCCTTCACGGCGGAGGCCCTGGAGTGCCTCGGCGGCAACGGCTATGTGGAGGAGTCGGGCATGCCCCGCCACTACCGCGAGGCCCCGCTGCTGTCGATCTGGGAGGGCTCCGGGAACGTCAACGCCCTGGATGTCCTGCGGGCGTTGAGGCGTGAGCCCGGCACCGCGCAGGCCCTTTTCGACGAGCTCGCCCTGGCGCGGGGCGCGGACCACCGACTGGACACGGCCGTGGTTCGGCTGGAGGGCCTGCTCACCACCGGATCCGAGTCCGGCGCCCGACGCCTGGTGGAGCTGATGGCGCTGACCCTCCAGGCCTCCCTCCTGGTCCGGCACGCCCCGCCCGCCGTCGCCGACGCCTTCTGCGCGACCCGGCTGGGCGGCGACTGGGGCTACGCCTTCGGCACACTGCCGGACGCCGCCGATCTGGACGCTGTGCTGGAGCGGGCGCTGCCGGGCGGGAGTTGAACCGCCCGCGGCAGCCGTGGCACGACGGAGGTGCCGTGGGCCGGGCTCCTCGCAGGTGGGACGCCGCCGCGCTGCGGGACGAGCGGGTGAACCCCGGCCGAATTCTGGCTCTTCCTCCGGTCAGGAACCGGTCAGGAACGCCGTCGCGGTCCGCCGGCCTGCTTAGGATCATTCGGCGCCGACTCGTTCGTACGACTTCCAGGAGGGCCGGCATGCCCGACACCGCATCCGGTCCACCCGCTCCCCGGACCCGGCCGCGCACCGCGCTGCTCGCGGCTGGTGCCCTGGCGGCAGCGGCTGCGGTGACGGCCGGGGTGCTGGCCGCCGGCGGCTCCGGCGGGGGACGGCAGCAGACGAGACCGGCCGACGGTCTGCTGCACACCACCGTCGAGGTCACGTCCGCCGCCTGTGGCCGCGGCTGGACCCGTCCCGAACCCGGCCGTCAGGTCTTCGAGCTGCACAACACCTCCGGCTCGGCGGCCGAGGTCTACCTGACGGATGCGAGGACTGGCGCGGTCTACGGAGAGGTCGAAGGACTGGCCCCGGGCACCGAGCGCCCGATACGGGTGACGCTCGGCAGGGGCTCGTACGCCTTCAAGTGCCTGCCCGACGACGCCGACGCCGTCACCGGTCCCACCGTGCACATAACCGGCGGCAACGTGCGGAGCGGTCCGGCCGCCGTCCCGGTGACCCAGCAGCAGCTCATCCCGCCCACGCTCGCCTACCAGAAGTGGATCGGGGCCCGCACGGTCGAGCTGGCGGACAGGACCGACGTGCTGCGCGACGCCATCGACCGCGGGGACCTCTCGGCGGCCCGCGCCGCCTGGCTTCCCGCGCACCTCGTGTACGAGCGGATGGGCGCGGCCTACGGCACCTTCGGTGACGCGGACTCGGCGATCAACGGGACCACGGCGGGACTGTCCGGCGGGGTGCACGACCCTGGCTTCACGGGGTTCCACCGGGTCGAGTACGGGCTGTGGCACGGCGAGTCCGCGAGCAGCCTGCGCGGCCCGGCGGCCCGGCTCGCCAAGGCCGTGCACACCTTGCGTGACAGCTGGCCCGACCAGCGGATGGATCCGGCCGACGTCGGTCTGCGCGCGCACGAGATCGTGGAGAACACGGTGCAGTTCGAGCTGACGGGCCGTACCGACTACGGCAGCGGCACCAATCTGGCCACCGCCCGCGCCAACCTCGACGGCACCCGCGTGCTGCTCGGTTACCTGCGCCCGCTGCTGACGACCCGCGACAAGGGCCTGTCCGGCCTGGACTCCTGGATGGCCCGAGCCCGGCACACGCTCGACGGAGGCGAGCACGACGGCCACTGGACACCGCCGGCCCGACTCCCCCGCCCGCAACGGGAGAAGATCGACGCGGACCTGGGCGAACTGGCCGAGCGCCTCGCCGCCGTGGCCACCCTCACCGACGTACGGAGGACCGCGTGACCCCGCCACCGGACCTCGCACGCCGCGGACTCCTCGCCGCCACGGCCGCCGTGGCCGGGGCCGGGCTTGTGGCCGCCGATCGGCAGGGTGTCTCCGCGTCCGGGACGGGCCGCGAGAGTGCGCGGGTGGCCTTTCACGGGCGGCACCAGGCGGGCATCGTCACTCCGGCGCAGCGGGCCACGGCGTTCGTGGCCTTCGACGCGACCGCGGAGAACCGGGGCGAACTGGCGGACCTTTTGCGCACGTTGACGGACCGGGCCCGGTTCCTGACCTCCGGCGGCAGCCCGGAGGAGCTGGGCATCACCGGGCCGCCCGCAGACTCCGGCACCCTCGGCCCGGACGTCCCCGCGGACGCCCTGACCGTCACCGTGGGCGTCGGCGCCTCGCTCTTCGACGACCGTTACGGCCTGGGCTCGCGCAGACCGCACCGGCTCACCGCCATGCCGTCGTTCCCCGACGACGACCTGGATGCCGCCTGGTGCCACGGCGATCTGAGTGTGCAGTTGTGCGCCGCCAACCAGGACACGGTGCTGCACGCCCTGCGCGACCTCACCCGGCACACCCGCGGTGGCATGCAGGTGCGCTGGCGCATGGACGGCTTCATCAGCCCGCCCCGCCCTTCGGGCACACCCCGCAACCACATGGGGTTCAAGGACGGCATCGCCAACCCCGACCGGAGCGACGCCCGGGCGATGGACCGCCTGGTGTGGGTGGGCAGCGGCTCGGGTGAGCCCGAATGGGCCGTCGGCGGGAGCTATCAGGTCGTACGGCTGATCCGCATGCTGGTGGAGTTCTGGGACCGGGTCTCGATCACCGAGCAGGAGCGGATGTTCGGCCGCGCCCGGGACACCGGCGCACCCCTGGACGGACGACACGAGGCCGACACCCCCAACTACCCGCAGGACCCGCAGGGCGATGTGATCCCCCTGGACAGCCACATCCGGCGGGCCAATCCGCGCACCGCTGCCACCGAGGACCAGCGCATCCTGCGCCGCGGCTACAACTACGACCGCGGTACGGACAGCAACGGCAACCTCGACATGGGCCTGCTGTTCTGCTGCTACCAGCAGGACCTCGCCCGCCAGTTCGAGACGGTGCAGAAGCGGCTGGCCGGCGAGCCGCTGGTCGACTACATCACCCCGTTCGGCGGCGGCTACTTCTTCGCGCTGCCCGGTGTCCGGGACGGCTCCGACTGGCTGGGGCGCAGCCTGCTGGCCTGATCCCGCCCTTGCGATTCCGGTCAAGAGCACGCCAAAAGACAATGAGCATTTCCTGACCGAACATTCGCTGACGCGTCATTGCCACTCCCCCGTCCCGCCGCCACCATTGCCCAGGATCCAGCTGTAGATGTCATGGCCACCGATCCCGTGGCAGTGGATTCGGATTCGGTGGAATGCAGTGGAATTCGGTGCTCCCGGAAGGCGAGACAGCATGATCGGCACAGGTAGAACCCCAAGGGTGCGGCGGCAGTTGACGCGCATGGGCGCCCTGCTCGGTGCGGCCGCCCTGGCGAGCGCGGGCGGTGCCGTATCCGCCTCGGCGGCCTCCGGCGCTCAGGGCCTGTCCGGCGGACGGACCGCGACCCCGATCAAGCACCTGGTGGTGATCTACGACGAGAACATCTCGTTCGACCACTACTTCGCCACCTATCCGAAGGCCGCCAACACCGACGGCACCAAGTTCAAGGCGGCGGCGCACACCCCGAAGGCCGACAACCTCCTCAACGCCGGGCTGCTGAAGAACAACCCGAACCTCTACAAGCCCAAGCGGCTGGCCAGTTCGCAGGCCATGACCTGCGACCAGAACCACTCCTACGGCCCCGAGCAGTACGCGGCCGTCGGCGGCAAGGCCGACAAGTACGTCGAGAACACCGAGGTCAACAAGTGCAGCGGGCTCTTCGGCGAGCCCGGCCTGGTGATGGACTACTACGACGGCAACACCGTCACGGCGCTGTGGAACTACGCCCAGCACTATGCGCTGAACGACAAGTCGTTCAGCTCGGTCTACGGGCCCTCCACACCCGGCGCGCTCAACCTGATCTCCGGCCAGACGCACGGCGTGATCTCCGTCGACCCGGCCTCCGGCACGGAGAACCCGAAGCGGACCTCGAAGCCGGACCCGTACACGGTCCTCTCCCCCGACGCCAAGGGTGTCGGCACGCTGGTCAACGACCCGGACCCCGCCTTCGACGACTGCTCGGACAAGGACCACACGGCGGCCAACGCGCTGGCGGCCATGCAGGGCAAGAACATCGGTGACCTGCTCAACTCCAAGGGTGTGAGCTGGGGCTGGTTCCAGGGCGGCTTCCGGCCCAGCACCGCCTGGGACGGCAAGCAGGGCGACTACGCCAAGTGCGGCGGCACCACCCACGCCAACATCGGCGGCGCGGCCTCGGTGGACTACAGCCCGCACCACTCGCCGTTCGAGTACTACAGGTCGACGTCCAACCCGCACCACCTGGCCCCCAAGAGCGTCGCCGAGATCGGACACGCCGGGCGGGCCAACCACAACTACGACCTGACGGACTTCGACGCGGCCCTGAAGGCCGGCCGCCTGCCCGCGGTCAGCTTCCTGAAGGCCGCCGAGTACCAGGACGGTCACGCCGGCTACTCGGACCCGATCGACGAGCAGCACTTCCTGGTCAAGGAGATCAACGCGCTGCAGCAGTCGCCGCAGTGGAAGTCCACCGCGGTCGTCGTCGCCTACGACGACTCCGACGGCTGGTACGACCACGTGGCCGCCAAGGTGCTCAACGGCTCCAAGGACTCCACGGCCGGCTCCAACGGCAAGGCCCTGGACAGCCCTGCCTGCCAGTCCGGCCCGGCTGCGGCCGGCGGCTACGCGGACCGCTGCGGCCCCGGCACCCGTCAGCCGCTGCTGGTCATCTCCCCCTACAGCAAGGTCAATTCGATCGACCACACCGCCACCGAGCAGGCGTCGATCACCCGCTTCATCGAGAACAACTGGCACACCGGCCGCATCGGTGACGCCTCCTTCGACCGGCGCTCCGGCTCCCTGAGCGGGCTGTTCGACTTCAAGCACCCCAACAACAAGCAGGTGCTGCTGAACACGGACGGCTCGGTCAAGTCCGTCAAGGGCATCCCGCACCACAGCGGGACGGCCACCACCGCCTCCGCCCACGGCGTCTACCCGCCCTATGTGCAGGACCTCAAGGCGCAGAACGTCGCCGACACCGGCTCGGCCTCCCCGGCACTGCCGATAGCCCTCGCCGCGGGTCTGCTCACCGCCGGCGCCACCGGCACCGCGTTCGCCCTGCACCGCCGCAAGCGGCGCGTCGGGCACGCAGTCCACTAGAAGAGTCTGTCTTGGACGGTCCGCCGGGACCTGCCCGCGGGCCGTCCGCGCTTTTCAGGACGTACGCCCCGGACGGGTGACGGCGAGCAGGACGATCGCCAGGGCCTGGACGGCCACGGTGACGATGATCAGCGCCGGGATCGAGCGGGCGTACAGCGCTCCCGCGAGGATGCCGCCGACCAGCGTGGCCGCGCCCATCACGGCGGCGAACAGGCCGTAGGCGGTGGCGCGGCGCCCGGGCGGGACCAGGTCGGCGACGGTGGCCCGCAGGGTCGACTCCTGGACGCCCATGGCGGCGCCCCACAGCAGTGCGCCGGCCACGGTCAGGGCGACGGTGTCGGTGAAGGCGAGCAGGGGCACGCCGGCGGCGAGGACGGGCAGTACGGCCAGGGTGCGGGCTCCGTACCGGTCGTAGGCCCAGCCGGTGGCCAGTGCGGCGAGCGCGTCGACGCCCATGGCGGCGGCGTACAGCACCGGCACCGCGGCGGTGGGCAGCAGCTGCCGCTGGACCAGGTGGTAGGAGAGCACTCCGAAGGTCGCGAACCCGGCCAGTGTCGCGGCCGTGAACGCGGCATACACCCAGAAAGTGCGCGGCAGCCGTGCCCTGTCCTCATGTCCCGCCGCTGCCGTGGTGTCCGGTTCGGGTTCGTAGGCGGCCGGATCCGGCACCCGGTGGCGCAGCCACACCAGCAGGGCCAGTACGGCGACTCCGGGCGCGGCCAGGACGCCCAGCGCGGGCGCGTAGTCGTCGCCGGTCGCGGCCAGCACCCCGGCCACGACCAGGGGACCGATCAGCGCTCCGATCTGGTCCATGGCCTCGTGGACGGCGAAGCCGCGGCCGCGCCCGGTGGCGGCGGTCGCGTGCGACAGAAGCGTGTCCTTGGCCGGTGAGCGCACCGCCTTGCCGACGCGTTCGGCGATGACCAGCGCGCTCGCCACCCACAGCACCCCGGCCAGCCCGAGCACCGGCACGGAGACCACCGTGAGCGTGTAGCCGGCGATCGTCCACGCCCAGAAGCGGCGGGTGCGGTCGGTCAGCGGCCCGGAGGCCAGCCGCAGTACCAGCGCGGCGGCCTCGCCGACGCCGGTGACCACGCCGACCATCAGGGCGGACGCACCGAGCGAGGCGAGCAGCGGGCCGGTGACGGATCGGGCGCCCTCGTAGACGAAGTCGGCGAGCAGGCTGACCGTGCCGAAGGTGACGACGAACCGCCACGGCCGCATCCCCGGCCCGGCCGCCACGACCGTCGGCGTGGTCCTGCTGCCCCTCCCGGCCATGCCGTGGCGCTCCTCGCCCGGCGTGCGGGACTTCGTCGCCCTGCGCGAACGGGCGCACACCGCTGCGTACGACGGTAACCGCACGCGTCGGACCGGGAGCGGCCGGACGGGTGACGGGCCCTGCTGGTGAAGGCCGCCGCCCGCCCGGCTCGAGGGGGCGGTCCCCCGCTAGTCCGTTTGTTCGGGGTCCGGTGTCGGGATGCGGCCCGGCTCCTGTTCCTCCTCACCGGTCAGGAACGGCGAGATGAAGAGCTTGTAGATCGCGGCACCGATCACACCGCCGACCAGGGGCCCGACAATGGGCACCCAGAAGTAGATGTTGCCGTATTGGTCCCGCCAGGCGGTCCCGTACCCCGTGAAGTAGCTGGCGAGCCGTGGTCCGAAGTCACGGGCCGGATTGATGGCGTAGCCGGCGTCGGTGCCCCAGGCCATGCCGATCGCCACCACCAGGAGACCGATGATGAACGGGGCCAGGTTGGCGCCGGGCGGGGTGTTGAGCACGTCGGTGATGGCGAAGATGACCAGGACCAGGATGGCGGTGCCGATCACCTGGTCGCGCAGGGCGCCGAGTTCGCTCACGGGCAGGGCGCCGTTGCCCGGGAGGGTGGAGAAGACGCCCTGGGTCTTGATGGTGTGGCCGGGGTCGGTCTTGGCGAGGACCTCGGTGTAGTTCCAGCGCACCAGCAGCGCGGCGACGAAAGCGCCCGCCGTCTGCGCGACGATGTACGGTCCGACCTTCTTCCACTCGAAGCCCTTGAAGCAGGCCAGGGCCACGGTGACCGCGGGGTTGATGTGGGCGCCGCTGAGCCGGGCTGCGACGTACACGCCCATCGTGACGCCGAGGCCCCAGGCCCAGGCGATGCTGTCGTGGTCGCCGATCCCGGCGGCCACGACCTGGGCGACCACACCGCAGCCGAAGAGGATGAGGATCATGGTGCCCAGGAACTCCGCCGACAGTTCGCCGACCAGTCCCCTTCTGGAAGTCTGCTCCGCCATGAGGCACCGCCTTCCGCCAGAAATGGTTGTGTCCGCGAGGGTAGTTGTCCGGTGCGAGGCGTCCAGGGGCCCAGCATCAACTGGAGCAACCGCCACCACTTCCGCCATGAGGCAAGGACTGTGTGCGCCCCTCGTGGGCGTCACCTACGACGATGGCACAGGGAACCCGAGCCCGCAGCGCGACGCCCTCCGGCAGCTCGTCGGCAGGCGTCCTCGTCAGCTCGTCTTGCGTCCCCACAGGGGCCCGAAGCGGGCCCATTCCGTGTCCCACTGGGACATGCGGCGCCGTTCCAGGCGGCCGCACAGGACCCGGCCGCCGACGAAGGGCACCGCCGCGGCGCTCATGCCCACCAGGGCGCCGATCAGGGCGGACCGCAGCTGGGCCTGGGCGGCGGTGGCGGGCCTGGAGACCAGCCGGCCCTGCGGGTCGGTCCAGATGGTGACCGCGGTGCCGGCGCTGCTGCCGGGACCGACCCGGACCTGCCCGGTGTGCCTGGTGCCGTCCGGAGCGGTCCAGCGCACGTTTCCCCACACCCGGTCGCCGCTGGACGTGGAGGGGTGGTCGGAGGCCGTTCCGGGTGCCTTCTCCGTCAGTCGCGCCGCGACCTGCCGCCACTCCACGCGCTCGCGGGCCAGACCGTCCTCGACGGACCTGGTGGCCGTCAGACCGGCCAGTACGCCCACCAGGACGGTGACCAGCCAGGCACCGAGAACGACCCACGCCTCCACCGCGTCGGCGCGGCGCCTCAGCGGATTGCGCCGCCAGCGCCACAGCCACACCTTCGGACCACGGAACGCCATCGAAGGCATCCTCCTCATGAGCGCACGATCATCCGGAACCTCCCTCCCATACGGGCGAAGGCCGCCGGATGCTCAGGTCGACTCCACCGACTCGACGGTCGCACGCGTCACGCCGCTCGCGCAGGCGTCCTCGCAAACGGGACCGGATATCACCGCTCGAGTCGCCGACACTGTTCTGACCTGCGGTGATACCGATACCAGAGGTGACTGTCAGTGGCGGGGTGCAGACTGGCCGGTGTCTGGGACAGAGCCGTCACGGACACCAGCGGAGGTGATTCGGCATGACCGAGGTACTGCTCGCCGTGGGCACACGCAAAGGCCTGTTCATCGGGCGTCGGCGAGGTGGCGCATGGGAGTTCGACGAGACTCCTTACTTCAACGCGCAGGCCGTGTACTCGGTCGCGATCGACACGCGCGGCGACCGGCCGCGTCTGCTGGCCGGCGGCGACAGCGCCCACTGGGGCCCGTCCGTATTCCACTCCGACGACCTGGGGCACACCTGGACCGAACCGGCCCGCCCGGCCGTCAAGTTCCCCAAGGACACGGGTGCCTCCCTGGAGCGGGTGTGGCAGCTGCACCCGGCGGCCGCGGAACAGGACGTGGTGTACGCGGGCACGGAGCCGGCCGCGCTGTACCGCTCCGAGGACCGCGGGGAGACCTTCGAGCTGGTGCGCCCCCTGTGGGAGCATCCCACCCGCTCGAAGTGGGTGCCGGGCGGCGGCGGTGAGGGCCTGCACACCGTGCTCACCGACCAGCGCGATCCTCGGTCGGTGACGGTCGCGGTCTCGACGGCGGGGGTGTTCAGGACCAGTGACGGCGGGGCGAGTTGGGCACCGTCCAACTCCGGTGTCTCCGCGGTGTTCCTGCCCGATCCGAACCCGGAGTTCGGGCAGTGCGTGCACAAGGTCGCGCGGGACGCGGCCAACCCGGACCGGCTGTATCTGCAGAACCACTGGGGCGTGTACCGCAGCGACGACGCGGGCGGGCACTGGAGCGACATCGGCGAAGGGCTGCCGTCCACCTTCGGCTTCGCCGCGGCCGCCCACCCCCACCGCGGCGACACGGCGTATGTGTTCCCGATCAACGCGGACGCGGACCGAGTGCCCGCCGGCCACCGCTGCCGGGTCTTCCGCACGGCCGACGCGGGCAAGACCTGGGAGCCGTTGTCGGCGGGCCTGCCGCAGGAGGACCACTACGGCACGGTGCTGCGCGACGCGCTGTGCACCGACGGCGCGGACCCCGCGGGGGTGTACTTCGGCAACCGCAACGGCGAGGTGTACGCATCGGCCGACGACGGCGACAGCTGGCGGCAGTTGGCCTCGCATCTGCCGGATGTGCTGTGCGTGCGGGCCGCGGTGATCGGATGACCGCTGCGGGGGGAGCGCACGGCCTTGGCCACCGGTTGATCTCCGCTGCCCGTACGGCAGTAGGGTGACGCCCGTGGCACCACGACCGTTGCATGAAATCGTCGAAGCAGGCTGGGCGAAGGCCCTGGAACCGGTGGCCGGACGGATCGCCGCGATGGGGGACTTCCTGCGCGCGGAGATCTCAGCGGGGCGCACCTATCTTCCGGCCGGAGCGAATGTTCTGCGGGCCTTCCAGCAACCCTTCGACGACGTACGGGTCCTGATCGTCGGCCAGGACCCCTATCCGACACCCGGACACGCCGTGGGGCTGTCGTTCTCGGTGGCGCCCGAGGTGCGTCCGCTGCCGGGCAGTCTCATCAACATCTACCGGGAGCTGAACACCGACCTGGGCCTGCCCCAGCCCTCCAACGGTGATCTGACGCCGTGGACGCAGCAGGGCGTGCTGCTGCTCAACAGGGCGCTCACCACCGCGCCGCGCAAGCCGGCCGCGCACCGCGGCAAGGGCTGGGAGGAGGTCACCGAGCAGGCCATTCGCGCCCTGGCCGGACGCGGCAAGCCTCTGGTGTCCATCCTGTGGGGCCGGGACGCCCGCAATCTGCGCCCCCTGCTCGGCAACCTCCCGTCGGTGGAGTCCGCCCACCCGTCCCCGATGTCGGCCGACCGCGGCTTCTTCGGCTCGCGTCCCTTCAGCCGGGCCAACGACCTGCTGATCAAACAGGGCGGACAGCCCGTGGACTGGCGCCTGCCGTGAGCGGTCCGGGGGACGAGGCGCGCGCGGGCGCGACCGGAATCCTCGCCGTCGACTCGGGGGGCTCGGGTCTGCGGGTCGCCGTCAGGCGCACGGCCGGCGGTCCGCCGGCCCAGCGGGAGAGCCGGGAGCCGGTGCGCACCGGAGCCCAGGGGATCGATCCGGGGCATCTCATGGCTCAACTCGTGCCGATGGTGCGGGAGTTGATCGCCGAGACCGGTGTCTGCGCACTGAGCGCGGCTGCGGTGGGTGCCGCCGGACTCGCCTCCCTGGGCGATGCCCTGCGTGCCGAACTCCCCGGTGCGCTGGGGCGGGAATTCGGCATCCGCTTCGTCGCCCTCGCCGCCGACGCCGTCACCGCCTATGTCGGGGCCCTCGGTCCACGCCCCGGTGCCGTGGTCGCGGCCGGGACGGGTCTGATCGCCATCGGTACCGATCTGACGTGCTGGCGCCGCGCGGACGGCTGGGGGCACCTGCTGGGCGACTGCGGCAGCGGCGCCTGGATCGGGCGGGCCGGGCTTGAGGCGGCCCTGCGCGCGTACGACGGAAGACCGGGCGGTTCGAGCGGGCTGCTGGCCCGCGCCGAGGAGATGTTCGGCCCGATGCCGGGGCTGCCGGGGCGGCTCTACCCACGCCAGGACCGGCCCGCCGTGCTCGCCTCCTTCGCACCCCAGGTGGTCGGCTGCGCCGAGGACGACCCGGTCGCCGCGGGCATTCTGCGCGCGGCGGCCCGGCACATGGCGGAATCGGCGGCCGCGGTCTGCCCGTCCGCGGGCGATTCCCAAGTGGCCGTCACGGGCGGCCTGTTCAAGATGGGGGACCCCCTGCTCGTCCCCCTGGCGGAAGAGCTGTCGCGGCGGCTGCCGCACGCGCCGCTGGTGCCGGCCGCCGGTGATCCGCTGGCGGGTTCGGTACGTATCGCCGACGATCTCGCGGCCGGAACGCTCACTCTCCCGGGTGATGAGGCGATGCTGAGCGTGATGACCGGCGACGACGCCTGATCTCCGTACACCCCAAGCCGCTGATCCGTATGTAACTCATCAGACAAAATGGGACAGAAACCGCTCACCTGCACCCTCCCCGAACAGGGGAGCCCAGGAAGCCAGTAACATGCGTCGCCATGAGCTCCCCCACTGGGCCCGCGTCCGGCCTGCCAGTACGAATGCCGCGACCTCGCCAGCCCGGGCGGCACCGCCGACCCGAGCCGCTGGCGGCTCCCGAGGGCGCGCCCGCGCTCGTCCTCGCGGTGCCGGGCACTCCCGGCGCCCCCACGCGCAGCCTCGCCGAGGAGGTCGTGAGCATCGCCCGCTCCGAGCTGCCCGGCCTCGATGCGCGGATCGGGTACCTGGACGGGGACGAGGCGGAGTTCCCCACGCTGCAGGCCGTGCTCACGCACGCCGCCGAGGAGCGTGCGGCCCGCTTCGAGCACGCCCGGGCCGCCGGCCTGGACGTCAAGGAGCCGGACGGCCCTGTCGCCGTCGTCGTACCGCTGCTGGCCGGCCCCGACGGCGCGCTGCTGCGCCGTATCCGCCAGGCCGTGATGGACAGCCGCGTCGCGGCCGACCTGACCGATGTGCTGGGCCCGCACCCGCTGCTCGCCGAGGCGCTGCACGTGCGCCTGTCGGAGGCCGGTCTGGCCCGCGCCGACCGCGCCCGCCTGTTCACCGTGGCGACCGCGGCGGACGGCATCATCCTGGCCTCGGTCGGCGGTGACGAGGCCGTTCAGGCGGCCGGGATCACCGGCATGCTGCTCGCCGCGCGTCTGGCCGTGCCGGTGATGGCGGCGGCCCTGGACCAGGACGGCTCGATCGCGGCCGTCGCCGAGCAGCTGCGTGGCTCGGGCTCGCAGCAGCTGGCGCTCGCGCCGTATCTGATAGGGCCGGAGATCGACGCGGGCCTGATCGAGGAGGCGGCCAAGGAGGCGGGCTGCTCCGCCGCCGAGGCGCTCGGCCCCTACCCGGCGATCGGCAAACTGGCGCTGGCCAAGTACACGACGGCCCTGGGGATCGCTCCGCCGCAGCCGCAGGGGACGCCGGTGCGCTGAGGCGTACGGCAGCTCCGCTGCTCAACCCCGCCGAAGGGCCCGCTCCACGCACCGGAGCGGGCCCTTCGGCGTGCGCCGGACTGCCAGGCGCTCCAGGGGCTGAGCCGGTCCGCGTCACCGCCGTGGGGCGATGTCCCGTCGATCGTCCGCGGCGCCGTCGTGGCCGGTCGCGCTCACGCGGCGGAGCCGCACATCGACCCAGCCCCGCGCCCCTTCGGGGCACGGCCCACTGCCGGACTCGCCCGACCTGCTCGGACCCGCCGCTCGCGTGTGCGTCAGGCGAAGACCACGCAGGACGCGGCCGGAACCGCGAGGGCGCCCTCGTAGCGCGGTAGGCCCGTGGAGGGGTCGAGGGCGAACCAGGTCACCTCGCCGGAGCGTTCGTTGGCGACGTAGAGGAGTCCTCCCGACTCGGCGATCGCGCGGGGCCAGTGGCCGCCGCACGGGACCGTGCCGATCAGCTGCAACTCGTCCCCGTCGACGGCGAACGCGGACAGGACGTCCTCGCCTCGGGTGGCGGTCCACACGAAGCGGCCGTCGGAGGAGGCGACGATGCCGGACGGGTAGGCGTCGCCGGTCGGCGCGCCGCGCAGCACATGCCGCTCGGTGAGCGGCACCAGGGAGCCCTCGCCCGCGTCCCAGCGGCAGACGGTGAGGGTCGGGGTGAGTTCGTTGAGGACGTACGCGCGCGTGCCGTCCGGATGGAAGGCCAGGTGGCGCGGTCCGGAACCGGGCCGCAGTGCGATCTCCCGGTGCACTTCGAGGCGGCCGCCGGTCAGCGTGCACACCCGCACCGAGTCCGTGCCGAGGTCGACGCTGACGGCCCACCGCCCGCTCGGGTCGGGCTGCACCTGGTGGGCGTGCGGTCCCTGCTGGCGCAGGGTGTGCGGACCCGAGCCCTTGTGCTGGAGCACATCGGACGCGGCGCCGGCGAGGGTGCCGTCGGAGCGGACGGGCACGGCGGTGACGCTGCCGGAGCCGTAGTTCGCGGTCAGGACGTGGCCGGCGAAGACGCTGAGATGCGTGGGGGTGTTCCCGCCGACCGGGACCTGCGCCCCCGCCTTCTCCGGCCGGTCCCCCGTCACCCGGTACGCGACCACCGCGCCTTCGGCGGTCTCGCTGACCGCGTAGAGGGTCCGCCCGTCGGGTGCCGGTGCCAGGTAGGAGGGGTCGGGCACGCCGTCCACGCTGTTCAGGGCGGTCAGCGCACCGCCGTCCGGAGCCACGGCCGCGGTCACGATCCCGGGGCCTCCCGCCGCCGTGAACGACCCGATGAAGGCCCGTCGTCGTCGCCCGCCACCGTCTGTCACCGCTGTCCCCTCTCGGTTCTGTGCCGTCGGGGCGACGTTAGCAGTCGATCACCAGCGGTCTAGACCATACGCGGGGTATGTGACCGGGTTGCGACCGAAGCGCCTGTTGCGCCGCGGCCCTGGCGAGGACCTGCCTGAGCGGGAGCTCACGCTCCGACGAGCGGCGACCCCGACGGCGTCCGCAGCGGTGCGGCCAGTTCCGCGAGGGCCCGTTCCAGGCCGTGGAGGTGGGCCAGGGCCGGCTCCGTGGCAGGTGGCTCGGGGGCGGCCGTGACGTGGTCGCCGCCACCCGTGAGCGCCTCCACCGCCGCCTCCACGCGCCAGCAGGCGGCCGCCAGCCGGGCGTCGTGGGAGGCCTCCGGGTCGGCGGCGACGGCGACCAGGCCGCGGGTCTCGCGGGCACAGTCGTCGAGCAGGTCCAGCACCCGGCGGGCCCGTCGTTTGCGGCCGAGCATCGGGTTGAGCGGGTGGACGAGGGGGGCGACGGACAGCCGTACGCGGCCGAGGAGTTGCTCCAGTTCCGCGATCCTGCGCGCCGGGTCGGCGTCCGTGGAGCCGGCGAGGCGGGCGGCCGCCTCTGCCGTGCACGCGTGGACACAGCGCAGGGCGCGCTGGATCCAGGCATCGGTGATGGTGTGCGTGGTGACGGGCAGGACGAAGAGCACGGCGAGCACCGCGCCGAGTGCGCCGACGCCGGTCTCCGCGAGGCGCAGGGCGAGCAGGCCCGGGTTCAGCACGCCCAGCAGGCCGTAGAGGAGTTCGGCGAGGAGCGTGACCCAGAGCATCATCCAGGTGTACGACACCGCGGCCGAGTAGAAGATGCCGAAGACGCAGACGGCGAGGAGCGCGGCCGTGGGGAGGGCGGCTCCGTGCAGGGGGACGGCGATCAGCGGGCCCAGGCCGATGCCGATCACCGTGCCGAGGACCCGGCGGAAGCCGCGGACCAGGGTCTCGCCGCGCGAGGCGGTGTTGACGAAGATCCACCAGGTGGCGCCGACGGCCCAGTACCAGCGCTGCCCGGACACCAGCTGGCCCACGACGAGCGCGAAGCCCGCGCCCGCGGTTGCCTGGACGGCCTGGCGGGTGGTGACGCGGGCCAGGCCGGTGCCGGCGGGAGGGGCGGGCACGGGTGCCGGGGGCAGCTTGGCCTCGTAGCACCACAGGCCGAAGCGGACCGCGGAGGCGCTGAGCACGGACAGCAGGACGGCGGCGTACAGCTCGGGCAGGCGGTCCGTGGTGGCGTGCAAAAACTGCGCCACGAAGAAGGTCATGAACGCGAAGACGCCGAGGCTGTGCCCGCGCGGCCCGAAGCGGCGCGCGTACACGCCCGCGCCGATGACGGCGAGGAAGGTGAGGTCGCGGGCCACCGGATGGTCGTGCAGCTCGGCCGCGGCGGCGAGCACCGGCAGCCCGACGGCGGGCAGCAGCGCGGTGGTGACGGCCTGTCCGCGGACGGTGGCGTCCGTGACGGTGAACAGGGCGAGCAGCGCGGCCAGCCCGCCGGTGACGGCACCGACGAGGGAGAGCCCGGCCAGGGAGCAGACGACGACCGCGAGCGCGATACCGAGGACGGCCCGCGCGGCGAAGCGCAGCCGCATCCGGCCCGGATCCGGCGCCACGAACACCCTCTTCAGCACTGCTTCCCACCCCTCGACGCACCGGCATGAAAAAGGCGCCGCGGGGTCCGCAGCGCCATCGACGTGAACATTGCAGCATCAAGGCGTCGGCTGGCTCAAGCGGCCTCGAATATGCTGGACCATTGGCACAGACACATCGGTCCGTCGGCGGCCATGCGCGAGCCAACGGACCATGCACGAGGAGGACGGGCGCCATGGCCGTCGACGAGCTCGACACCCGCATCCTGCGGCTGCTGATGGAACAGCCGCGCACGAGCGTGCGCGAGTACGCCCGGATCCTGGGTGTCGCCCGCGGCACCCTCCAGGCCCGCCTCGACCGGCTGGAGCGGGACGGCGTGATCACCGGAACGGGCCCGACGCTCTCCCCCGCCGCGCTCGGCCACCCGGTGCTCGCCTTTGTGCACATCGAGGTCACGCAGGGGCATCTGGACGACGTGGGTGAGGCGCTGGCCTCCGTGCCGGAGATCGTCGAGGCCTTCTCGATCACCGGCGGCGGCGATCTGCTGACCCGGGTCGTGGCGCGCGACAACGCCCACCTGGAGGACGTGATCCAGAAGCTGATCAGCCTGCCGGGCGTCGTCCGCACCCGTACCGAGGTGGCGCTGCGCGAGCGCGTCCCGCAGCGGCTGCTGCCACTGGTCGAGTCGATCGGCCGAGCGGCCCGCAAATGAGCCCGCCCTAGTCGCGCTGGAACGCTCGTGGAGAGCGCGCCGAACTACTCCGCGGAGCACGAGGGGTACGTCGGCGTCAGCACGCTGGAGACGGACGTCCTGTGGAAGCAGGAGTACGGCCTCGCGGCCCCCGGCGCCGAGCTTGGCGCCGACACCAACCGGCGCGGTATGCGTCGGTGGATGGCGTCGGCGTCATGGTGCGGCTACTCCTGACGTGTTCGGGCGGCTCCGAGCAGGTGCAGATACATGGCGGTGACATCGCGTACGGCGTCCTCGTACGTGTCGGGGTGCACGGCGACGCGGCGGGCGAACTCGACGCACATGCCGCCCACCGCGCGGGCCAGTGCGAGAGGTTCGGCGGCCGGGGCGGCCAGGCCGCGGTCGGTGAGGCGGCGGATGTAGCGGGCGTGTCGGTGGACGGGCCGTTCGCGGATCTCGTCCCACAGCTGCGCCATGCCGGGGTCGGTGCGGGCCTGCTGCTCCAGCAGGCCCAGCAGTGGCTGATGTCGGGCGTAGGCGGCGATGAAGGCGCCGACGGACGCCTCGGCGACGGCGTGCGCATCCTCCGTGTCGACGCCCGGGACCTCCTGCGCGGCGAGGAACGCGTCCCGTACGCGGACCGCCAGAACGCGGAAGATCTCCTCCTTGGAGGCGAAGTACACGTAGAAGCCCGCCCGGGAGACCTCGGCCTCCGCCGTGATGTCGGCGACGGTGGCCGGGCCGAGGCCGAGCCGCGCGAAGACGGCCTCGGCGGCGTCCAGGAGCCGGGCGCGGGCGGGGGCCTCGGTGCGGTCGCGGGCGGTGCGGACCGCCCAGGCCTTGTGTGTGCGTGCCACACGGCGAGCGTATTGACGTTGACGTCAATGTCAATGAGCATGGCGGGGCCGGTCGATGAGGTCCGCCGAGGTCCGTGGAGGGCTCCCATGGGTAGTGCCGCCGTGCTCGTCGCCAACCGCGGGGAGATCGCCGTGCGCGTCCTGCGGGCCGCCTCGGAGGCAGGGCTGCGCTCGGTCGCGGTGTACGCCGAGGGCGACGACGCGCACGCCCGCCTGGCCGACGAGGCCGTCCCGCTGGACGACTACCTCGACGGCGGCGCGCTGCTCGCCGCCGCGCGCACCACCGGCTGCGAATTCCTGCACCCCGGGTACGGCTTCCTGAGCGAGGACGCGGACTTCGCCCGCCGCTGCGCCGACGCGGGAGTCACCTTCGTCGGGCCCACGCCCGAGGTGCTGGCCGTCTTCGGGGACAAGGCGCGAGCGCGTGAGTTCGCCGCCGAGGCGGGGGTTCCCGTGCTCGCCGGGGCCGACGGCCCGGACGGGGCGCGCAAGCTGCTGGCCGCCGGGCCCGTGATGATCAAGGCGGTGGGCGGGGGCGGCGGCCGCGGTATGCGGGTCGTACGGCTGGCCGACGAGCTGGACGAGGCCTGGGAGCGGTGCGCCTCGGAGGCCCAACAGGGCTTCGGGCGGGGTGAGTTGTATGCGGAACGACTGCTGGAGGGCGCCCGGCACATCGAGGTCCAGGTCGTCGGGGACGCGACCGGCGCGGTCACGCATCTGTGGGACCGGGACTGCAGCGCGCAGCGCCGCCACCAGAAGGTGATCGAGATCGCCCCCGCTCCCGAACTCCCCGAGGACACCAGGGAGCGGATCCTCGGCGCCGCGCTTCGGATCGCCCGCGCCGCCCGCTGTTCGAGCCTGGTCACCTTCGAATTCCTGCTCCGGGGCGAGGAGTTCTGGTTCATCGAGGCCAATCCGCGGCTTCAGGTGGAGCACACGGTCACCGAGGAGGTGACGGGGGTCGATCTGGTGGCCGCGCAGCTGCGCCTGGCGGCCGGGGCCACGCTGGAGGAGCTGCGGCTCGGGGGGCCACCGACCGCGCCGCGCGGTTTTGCCGTGCAGGCGCGGGTCGCTGCCGAGGGGGCGGGGCGGATCACGAGGTTCGACCTGCCGTCGGGGCCCGGCGTGCGGATCGACACGGCGATCCGCACCGGGGCCGAAGTCGGCGTCCGTTACGACCCGTTGCTCGCCAAGGTGGTCGCGCACGTCCCGGCGGGCGATGCGGAGGCGGCTTGTGCGCGGGCGCGGCGCGCGCTGGGCGAGTTCGTGGTGGAGGGGGTGCGGACGGGGATCCCGCTGCTGCGCGAGGTGCTGGCGCGGCCGCGTTTCTGGGCGCACACAGGGGTGGTGGCGGAGCTTGCGCAGGCCCATGTCGTTCCCGAGGAGGCGTCCGGGGACGGCACGGTGGTCGCGCCGCTCGGCGGCACCGTCGTCTCCGTCGACGTCTCCCCCGGCGAACCGGTGCGGGCCGGGCAGCAGTTGCTGGTGCTGGAAGCGATGAAGATGGAGCACGTGGTGCGGGCTCCCGGCTCCGCGGTGGTACGGCTGCTGCACGCACGCGTGGGCGAAACGGTCGGCGAGGGCTCCCCGTTGGCCACCTTGGACGACATCACCGATGGGCGGGGAGAGGGGCCCGCGGCGGAGCCGGTCGATCCGGATGCCGTGCGCGCGGACCTCGCCGAGGTCCTGCGGCGGCACGCGTTCGGCCTCGACGAGAACCGGCCGGAGGCGGTCGCGGGGCGGCACGCTCTCGGCAGGCGCACCGCCCGCGAGAACATCGAGGACGTGTGCGACGCGGGCACCTTCACCGAGTTCGGCGCCCTCGCGATCGCCGCCCAGCGCGCCCGCCGCTCGCTGGACGACCTGATCCGGTCGACACCGGCCGACGGCATGGTCACCGGCACCGGGCGGATCAACGGCCGTCCGTGCGTGGCGATGTCGTACGACTACACGGTTCTCGCCGGTACCCAGGGACTGCAGAACCACCGCAAGACGGATCGCATGCTGGAGCTCGCCGAGGAGCGGCGGCTGCCCGTGGTGCTGTTCGCGGAGGGGGGCGGTGGGCGGCCCGGGGACACCGACACCACGGCCGTTGCGGGCCTCGACGTGACCACCTTCCAGCGGATGGGGCGGCTCAGCGGGCTGGTTCCGCTGGTCGGCATCGCCTCGGGGCGGTGTTTCGCGGGCAATGCGGCGCTGCTGGGCTGCTGCGACGTCGTGATCGCCACGCCCGACGCGACGATCGGGATGGGCGGGCCCGCGATGATCGAGGGTGGCGGGCTCGGCGTGTTCCGGCCGGAGGAGGTGGGGCCGCTGTCGGTGCAGGTGCCGGGCGGGGTGGTGGACGTCGCGGTCGCCGACGAGGCGGAGGCCGTGCGGGTGGCGCGGCGGTATCTGTCGTACTTCCAAGGAATGCAGGGCAGTTGGGAGGCACCTGATCAGCGGCTGCTGCGCCAGGTGGTGCCGGAGAACCGGCGGCGGGTCTATGACGTGCGGGCGGCGGTCACCGGGCTCGCGGACACGGACTCGGTGCTGGAGCTGCGGCCCGGGTTCGGCGTGGGCGTACTGACCTGTCTCGTACGGATCGAGGGACGGCCGCTGGGGCTCCTGGCCAGCAACCCGGCGCACCTGGGCGGGGCGATCGACCGGGACGCGGCCGACAAGGCGGCGCGGTTCCTGCAGTTGTGCGACGCGTTCGGGCTGCCGGTGGTCTCGCTGTGCGACACGCCGGGGTTCATGGTCGGCCCGGACGCCGAACGGACCGCCACCGTACGGCATTTCGCGCGGCTGTTCGTGACGGGCGCCAATCTGCGGGTGCCGCTGGTGAGTCTGGTGCTGCGCAAGGCGTACGGGCTCGGCGCGATGGCCATGATGGGCGGCTCGACGCGGGCCCCGCTGGCCACGGCGGCCTGGCCGAGCGGCGAGTTCGGCGGGATGGGTCTTGAGGGTGCGGTGCGGCTCGGCTACCGCAGGGAGCTGGCGGCGATCGCCGACCCGGCCGAGCGTGCGCGTGTCTTCGAGCAGCGGGTCGCCGAGTTGTACGAACGCGGGAAGGCGGTCAACGCGGCGGCCGCGCTGGAGATCGACGCGGTGATCGACCCGGCCGGGTCGCGGGCCTGGATTCTTGCGGCGCTGGAGCGGTGCCCCGTACCGGAGGCAGGACACCGCCCGTTCGTCGACACCTGGTGAACCGAGGCCTGATGGTGCCCCGTCCCCCGCCCGGGGCACCACCCGTTCAGGGACGGCTGGTTCAGCTGGGCCGGATGTTCTGGTTGAGGCGGAACACGTTGTCCGGGTCACGGTCGGCCTTGACGCGGGCCAGGCGGTCGTAGTTGCCGCGGTAGCTGGCCCGCACGCGGTCCTGGCCCTCGTCCATCATCATGTTCACGTAGGCGCCGCCCGCCGAGTACGGGTGCAGGGCCTCGAAGTAGTCGACGGTCCAGCGCCTGACGAGCTCCGCGTTGGCGGGGTCGGGGTCGACTCCGGCGTACACGGTGGACCACTGGGCGCCTCGGTAGGCCCAGGGGGTCTCATCGGGGCCGACGTCGTGGGCGGCGCCGTCGATCGGGTAGAGGTGCATGGTCGACTGCATGGTCGGCACCTCGGCGCCGAACTTGGCGTGCAACTGGACCGCCTCGTCGGGGATCTCGTTGACGAAGTCGGCGCGCCAGTACCACTGGTGGCCGGGCGGGTAGAGCCCGTCGAACATGGACTGCAGGTCGGGGTGCGGCATCGGCGCGGTGAAGTGCAGCATCGGTGTCGGCAGCGCGTCGAGCAGCGGGGCCATCTCATGGGCGGCCGCTTCGGAGTCGGCGCCCGCGTAGCACCAGACGACTCCGGCGGTCTTGCGCAGGTGGATGTCCTCGGGGAACGGCGGGGCCGGCGGGACGGTGCCGTACAGGAAGAAGGCGTTGAGTTCGCGGGGCGCGTTCGGGAGGAAGTCCCGGTAGGCGCTGAGGACGTCGGCGCTGATCTCGACGGGCCAGAAGGTCGGGCCGCCGACGACGGTGCCGACCTCGTGCAGCCGGAACAGGAAGGAGGTGACGACGCCGAAGTTGCCGCCGCCCCCGCGGATCGCCCAGAACAGGTCGGTGTTCTCGTCGGCGCTCGCACGCACCTGCCGGCCGTCGGCCAGGACGATGTCGGCGGCGAGGACGTTGTCGATGGTCAGTCCGCACTTGCGGGTCAGATGGCCGAGTCCGCCGCCGAGGGTGAGCCCGCCGACGCCGGTGGTGGAGACGATGCCGCTGGGGGTGGCGAGGCCGTGCGGGTTGGTGGCGCGGTCCACCTCGCCCCAGACGCAGCCGCCGCCGACCCGGACGGTGCGTGCCACGGGGTCCACCTGGATGTCCTTCATGAGGGACAGGTCGGCCACCACTCCCCCGTCGACGGTGCCGAGTCCGGCTCCGTGGTGGCCGCCGCCGCGGACGGCGAGGGGCAGGTCGTGCGCGCGGGCGAAGCCGATGACGCGGGCCACCGCGTCCGCGTCGGCGCAGCGTGCGACGAGTGCCGGGCGCCGGTCGATCATCGCGTTGTAGACGGTGCGGGCCTGTTCGTAGCCGGAGTCCTCGGGTCCGATCAACTCTCCGGTGAAGCCGGTCAGTTCCCTGCGTGCCGCCTGGGCGGGTGTGCTGGACATACGGATATCCCCCGTTTTTTCGGAGTCGGGTCGATCCGCACGTTCTACTCGGGTTGCGCCCACCCGGGCATCCGTGGGCATCACCCAGCTCGGGCCCGCGGGGTACCTACGTTTCGCCCTCGGCGAGCAGCCCGAGCTCCGCGGCGCGGACGGCGGCGTGCCGCCGGGTGGGTGCGCCGAGTTTGTCGAGGACCGCGCGGACGTGGTTGTCGACGGTGCGGACGGAGACGACGAGCCGGACGGCGATCTCGGAGTTGGTCAGGCCCTCGGCGAGCAACCGTATGACCTGCAGCTGGCGTTCGGTGAGGCCGGCCGGGTTGCCCCGGGTGGCGGCGAGGGGGCCGCGCGGGATACGGCGCACGCCGAGCCCGCGCAGTTCGGTGCGGACCAGCCGGGCCAGCGGCTCGGCGCCCAGCGCGTCGAGCCGGGCGAGGGCGGTGAGCTTGTCGGCGGGCTCCGGGCTCTCGGCGAGCGCGGCGGCGTATTCGTAGGGGCAGCCCGCCGTGTGCCACAGGGCCGCGGCCCGCCGCCACTGTCCGCGGGCCTGCAGCGCGTACGGATGTCCCGAGTCGTCCGCCGGGACCGGGTGTCCGGCCTTGGTGAGCCAGTAGCCGAGTTCGGCGCGGTAGGGGACACCGGCCAGGTGGCGGGCCTGGGCGTGCACCGGGGCGACGGCCTCGACGACGGCGGCGTGGTCGCCGCGCAGCCAGGCGGCCTCCGCGAGCGCGGCGGCGACGGGCCCGGTGCGCTGGAGTTCCCGCGTGCGTACGGCGATGTCCCGGGCCTCGGCGAGGAGTTCGCCGGCGCCGGGCCGGCCGCAGCGGGTGCGCACCCGGGCCAGGACGGTCAGCGCCGGGCAGCGGGCCGGCAGGAAGTCGTGGATGCCGAACTCGGCGTGCCGCTCGGCCTCGTCCCAGTCGGCGGCGGCGAGCCGGCGTATGGCCAGCTCGACGTGGAGGTAGGTGAGGAAGCCGAGATGTTCGGCGCGGTCGGCCAGATCCATGGCCGGGAGCAGGAAACGGTCGGCCTCCGCGAACTGGAGGTGGTCGAGGAGGGTCCAGATGAGGTTGGCGTAGGCGCGGCAGGCGTGCTCGACCTCACCGGCGTCCAGGGCGACCTCGAGGCTCTCCTCCAGCTGGCGGCGCCCACCGGGGTCTCCGCCGCGCCAGCGGGCCGTGCCCATGTTGTTGAGGGCGTGCGAGAGGATCGCCGCGTCCTGGGTCTTCTGCGCGAGCACGATGGCCCGTTCGGCGTGTTCGACGGCCTCGGGATAGCGGTCGGACAGCATCCGCAGCTGGGCGATGTTGCTGACCGCGAGGGCCAGCAGCCGGTCGTCGCCCGCGTGTTCCAGGACGGCGACGGCCTCACGGGCGGCGTCCTGCGCCTCGTCGGCGTCCCCGGCCCACCAGTGGATACGGGAGAGCCAGCGCAGGTCGGCGCCGAGGGCGAGGGTGTCGCCGAGGGAGCGGCGCAGGGCGACCGCCTCCCGCTGGGCGGTGACGGCGGCGGCCGAGTCGGCGATGGTGTAACTCTCCACCGCATAGCGTTCGAGCAGGTCGGCGAGGTCGGGCGGAGGGTAGCGGTGCCGTTGCTGCAGCACGAGCCGCAGCTGGGCGGCGGCCTCGCGGTGCGCGCCGGCTCCGGCTGCGTCGCGGGCCGCGTCGGGCCCGTAGCGGGCGATGGCGTCCTGGTCGCCGGCCTGGGCGGCGTGGTGGACGACGCGGGCGGCATCGGAACCTGGCCGGGCCACCAGGGCCGCGAGGACGTTGCGGTTGAGGTCGATGCGCCGGGCGGTGGGCACGGAGTCGGCGACCGCACGCCGGATCAGCTCGTGCCGGAAGGACACCCGGTCCGGGGTCACGGCCAGCAGTCCGCGCTGCTCGGCCGCCGCGAGGACGGTCACCGGGCCGCTCAGCAGGGCGTCGACCAGCGGGCGTTCGACCGCCGAGGGGACGACGGCGAGCTGTTCCAGTGCGTCGACGGTGGCGGGTTCCAGTCCGCGCAACCGGGCGAGCACGGCGTCGACGACGGTCGGGGGCACTCCCCCGGTGCCGCCGGACGCGAGGACCTCGGCGACGAAGAAGGGGTTCCCGGAGGTGACTTCGTAGACCTGAGCGGGGTCGAGCCGGCCGGCCGCGCTGAGTGTGCGGACGGCGTCGAGCGACAGCCTGGCCAGGGGCAGGCGGTGCACGCGGGGCGCGCGGGAGACCTGGCCGAGGAGGTGGCGCAGGGGATGTCCGCGGCTCAGCTCGTCGTCGCGGTAGGTGAGGACGAGCAGGGCGGGCAGCCGCTCCATGCGCCGGACGAGGAAACGCAGGGCGTCCAGGGATGCCTCGTCGGCCCAGTGCACGTCCTCGACGACGAGTACCGCAGGGTGCGGGGTCACGGCCAGCTCGCCGTGCAGGGCCTCGTAGACGCGGTGGCGGTCGCCGCCCTCGGTGACGGCGCGGGCGAGTTCGGCGCCGACGCTGCCGACGAGGTCGCGGAACGGACCCATGGGGCGCCGGGTGGCGAGGTCGTCGCACTGTCCGACGAGCATGCGGGCCTGCCCGGGCAGCCGGTCGGGCATGGCCCTCACCAGGCTCGACTTGCCGATTCCGGCCTCGCCGAAGACGAGCACCACCGAACCGGCCCCGTCCGCCGCCTCCCGTGCGGCAGTGGCCAGCCGTGCCAGCTCGGGCTCGCGCTCGAGGATCCCCCGGTCCACGCCGCCGATTCTGCCACCGGAGCGGGACGGGATGACGGGTCCTACCGGTCGTATGTTGCCGGTGGAGTCGGGCCCCTGTTGGGCGATGTCTGGAGTGCGCTCGACGAACGGTTCAGGATCGCCGCCGCCGTCGTCGACCCTGTTCGGGGAGCGGGACCCGCCCTCACGAGGGCGTGAGCGGAAGGTCGTCGGTGTAGGCGTTGACCGGCGGGGAGATGCGCTCGGTGCGGTGGACGTCGAGGGCCGCCGTCGCGGACTTCGTGCCGAGCGTGCCCTTGGGGTGCCAGGTTCCGGTGACGGCCACCCAGGTGTTGGCCGGCAGCGCGGCCGCCCCGTACATACGGACCTTGACCGACTGCGAGTCCGCCGCGCAGCACGTGAAGATGATCCGGGTGAGATACCAGCCGCCGCCCTTCCCCGCCGGGGTGACGAACCCGGTCATGCGGATGCTGCGGCCTCGGACGGCCTGCTCCCGGTCCTGCTGCACCCGGACGGTGAAGTCGGTGAGGGTCATCGGCAGCGGGACGGTCGCGGGCAGCGGATCGAACCGCTGCGCCTTCGGCACGGCCTTGTTGTTCGCGTGCGAGGCCGTGTACGCGCCGAGGGCGGGCGGGGCGTAGAGGAGGAGGCTGAGCGCGGGCAGGAACAGCAGCCAGGCGATGCGGGGTGCGGTGGAGTGGTCGTGGCCGTGGCCGTGCGCGTCGGATGCGGGGGCCGGGCCGTCCAGCGCCGCTGCCGCCAGCCCCAGCAGCAGGAGCAGCACCCCGGAGGCGATCAGCAGGGGGCGCAGGCCTTCCTTGACGTAGCGCAGACAGAGGTCGCTGAACAGGGCGGCGTGCAGCAGACCCAGGCCGGTCAGGACCAGCAGGAGGACTTGGGCGTGGCGCTTCACAGCAGTGCGCCTCCGATCAGGACGCCCGCGGCGACGGCCACCACGGTCGTCGCGGTCGAGAAGCGCAGGGCGAAGGACCGGCCGAACGTGCCCGCCTGAAGGGCGATCAGCTTCAGGTCGACCATCGGGCCGACCACCATGAACACCAGCCGGGCCGTGGGCGAGAACCCGGTGAGCGAGGCGGCGACGAACGCGTCGGCCTCCGAGCAGACGGCGAGCAGGACGGCGAGCGCCGCCAGGAAGAGCACCGACAGCCACGGCGAGCCGGAGAAGGTGTCGAGGACCGAGCGCGGCACGGCCACGTTGAAGGTGGCCGCGGCCATGGCGCCCAGCACCAGGAAGCCCCCGGCGTGCAGGAAGTCGTGCTGGAAGCCGAGGCGGAACTCCCTCCAGCGGCTGTGCCCCGAGCGGTGACCCGCCGGGCGGACTGCCGGTCGCAGCCACTCCTCGCGTCCCAGCCAGAGCCACAGCCAGCCCATCGCGGCCGCGGTGACGAGGGAGGCCAGCAGCCGGGCGGCGACCATGGCCGGGTTTCCCGGGAAGGCGACGGCCGTGGCGGTGAGCACGATCGGGTTGATGGCGGGGGCGGAGAGGAGGAAGGCGAACGCGGCGGACGGAGTGACACCACGGCGGATCAGGCTGTTCGCGACCGGCACCGAGGCGCACTCGCAGCCCGGCAGGACAACGCCCGCGACGCCGGCGACCGGGACGGCGAGTGCGGGCCTGCGGGGCAGGATCCGGGTGAACAGGTCGGCCGGGACGAACGCGTTGATCGCCCCCGACAGGACCGTGCCCAGGAGGAGGAAGGGCAGCGCCTGGACGGTGATGGCCAGACAGACCGTGCGCCAGGCCGCGACGGCGGGCTGGTTCAGCCATCCGACGCCGGTGAGGGAGAGGACCGCCACCG
Organism: Streptomyces sp. NPDC001137; assembly: GCF_040298885.1. Classification (NCBI taxonomy): domain Bacteria; kingdom Bacillati; phylum Actinomycetota; class Actinomycetes; order Kitasatosporales; family Streptomycetaceae; genus Streptomyces; species Streptomyces sp. NPDC001137. Next base: position 84,318 of record NZ_JBEPBA010000002.1, on the reverse strand, counting down.
AGCCGGCGGCGGTGACGATGACGAGGGGCAGGGGCCGTCCGGTGACCCGGCGCCCCCGATGGCCGGCCGGCGCGACGAGCGCCGCTTGCTCCGCCACACCAACCAGTTCATCCGCTTTATTCATATTTACTCCGGATGTCGGATTTCGTGGCGAAGATAAGCCAGGATCACCCCCCTCACCGTGCGCACACGCCGCCGCGGGCGGATGAATGAACGGGACCGGCCGGAGCCGGGCGGCACCCCGCGGCTCTGACCGGCCTCGGAGGGGTGCCGACCGCACTCACCCGACCGCGACGTGATCGTCCGGGCAGGGACGCTCGACCCCCGCCGCCGGCGACTCCGCCCGCCGGGCCGGGAGGAGGGGCCGGGCGGTCGCCCGCTTGCGGCCGCGTTCGTGGAACAGCGCCAGGACGATCGCGGTGCCGACCGCGATCAGGTGCTCGCGACCGGCCAGATTGGGTACGGCGATCGACTCCCACACCATCGACCCGCCGGTGAGGGCGAACACGACGGGAGCGCGCCGGACGACGGCGAGATAGGTGAAGAGGCCCACGACGGCGGCAGAGGGTCCGGTGTCCAGCACCTGCCCGATCCCGGGCGGCAGACCCAGCCCGCCCCAGCCCGGGCCGAGCGCGAGCATGACGCGCACCATGAGGGTGCCGGCAAGGGTGGTCGCGTACGAGATGACGAGCGTCCTGGCCCGGCCGAGAGTCAGCTCGGCGAGGGCGAACGCGAGGAACAGGCTCGTGATCCCGCCCCACACGGGCAGGTCCAGGGCCGGGACATACAGCGACACCGGCGTCCGCAGCAGGGCCAGCCACAACGGCAGGTCGCCCCTGACCCCGCCGAGCAGCCGCACCACCACCGCACCGGCCGGCCGCTGTGCCAGCGCATGGAAGAAGATGACGCCGAAGGCGGCCAGGAACGCCAGGAACAGTGCGGGCAGCCCACGCCGTCTGAGCTGCCGTACCGGATCGACGACGATCGCCTGCCACTCGCCGCGCAGCGTGCGCCCGACGAACGCCGCCACCCGCCACAGCCCACCGCGCGGCCGGCGGTATCCACGGCCGGCCGGGTCGCCCCACGGTCCGCGGTCGGGCAGCCGGTCCGCGGCGGCGCCTGCGCGCCGCACCCCCTTGCGAAGCAAAACTCCCCCGCCTCCCGTCCATCGCCCCACCGGATGGTCGGAACGGGGCGAGGCCACCCCGGGGGAGGCTAGGCCCGGCGGCGGGGCTTCCTTCGCTTGGCGCCCTGGGAGACGTCGGAACCGGCCCTCGGGTTGCGCCCCGCCGACTTCCCGGCCGTCTTCCCGGTCGTCTTCCCCGCCGCCGGCTTGCGCCGGGCAGCGGCCGCGCCGCCCGCCTTGCCCTTCGTTTCCGGTGCCGGCGCCCTGCGGCCGCGGGAGCTGTTGACCGTGCGGCCGCGGACGATTCCGATGAAGTCCTCGACCAGGTCCGTGGTCGCCTCCTCGGGCCAGGCCAGGGCGACGCTCGACTCGGGGGCGTCGACCAGCGGCCGGTACGTGAGGTCCTTGCGGTGGTACAGACGGGCCAGCGACTGGGGGACGACCAGGAGGCCGACGCCCGCCGCGACGAGTTCCACGGCGTCCTCGGTGGTGGCGGGGCGTTCGAAGGCGGGCTCGCCCGGCGGCCGCTCCCAGTCGAAGACGTCGTCGAGGGGGTGGAAGACGACCTCGTCCGCGAGGTCCGCCACGGTCACCTCGTCCGCCGCCGTGATCACGTGGTCCTTGGGGACGACGACGACCGTCGTCTCGGTGTACAGGGGGATCGCGCTGAAGAACGTACGGTCGACCGGCAGCCGTACGAGTCCCGCGTCGGCCCCGCCGGCCCGCAGCACGCCGGATGCCTCGGCGGCCGGTACGGCGAGGAGGCTCAGCGGGATGTCGGGCAGGCGCTCGTTCCAGATCCGCGCCCACTTGGCGGGCGTCGCCCCCGGGACGTACGCGAGCCGGAACGCCTGGGATTCTTCGGAGCCTGTCACCAGGCCAGGCTACCGGCCGTGGTCGGAGGTCTCGAACACGCTCGATACCCTGGACGGCATGAAGTCGCACCAGAGCACCCAGACGATGAAGCCCGCGACCGCGGCGAAGAAGCTGGGTGTGTACCTCGAGGCCACCCCCGCCGAGTTCCGGGAGGGTGTCGTCTCACGAGCCGAGCTCGACCAGCTCCAGGCCGAGCCGCCCGAGTGGCTGCGCGAGCTGCGAGCGAACGGCCCACACCCCCGTCCGGTGGTCGCGGCGAAGCTGGGTGTCTCCATCGCGGGTCTGGCCCGCGGCGGGATCACCGAGGCGCTCACCACCGAGCAGATCGAGACCCTGAAGCAGGAACAGCCCGAGTGGCTGCAGAAGGAGCGCGCCACCCAGGCCGAGGTCCGCAAGGAGGCGGCGCGCATCAAGAAGCGCAACGCCGAGCGCGAGGCCCACGGCGACGGTCCGCGGCCCTGACCCGACCTGTTCGCGACGGACGGTTGCCGTCCGGATCCACTGCGTGCACAACGCACGGATCTGACGGCCCGTCACGACGAAGGTCACAAAAGCGTATCGGACATTCCGGCCTTCAACCTTCACACGAGCCGCACAAGTTGGCTAGCGTGGCTCCAGGCCGCACGAGTTCCTCCGGCGAACCCCGCCGGGACGCGCGGCCTCCGCCGAATCCGGTGCGCCCCCGTGGCAGCCGGAACCGGGGACCCAACCGAACGACGGGGTGAATCGGCCAACTGCCCGCCCAGGCAGGGGCCGTAGGGCATGCCTTCCGGAACCGACCGCCCGAACCCGACAGCTAACTCGGTAGGCGGAGTACGGAAGGAGTACGGCTCCCATGGCGCCGGATCGACCATCGCGCACCGGAGGCCTCGGGCTTCCCGGTATGCGCAATTCCGCTCTCGCGACCGCCGCCCTCACCTCGGTGGCGCTGTTCTCGCAGACCGCCGACGCCGCACCGACGACGGGTGACGAGGGCCCCAGCCGCGAAGCCGTCCGGCAGCGGGTGAGCAGCCTCTACGACCAGGCCGAGTCCGACACCGGCAACTTCAACTTCACCCGCGCCCAGTTGATGGGAGCGCGGCCGCCCGCCGCCCCGCCCCGCGACCGCGGCCGCTCGGATCCGGCACTCGACTCGGTGTCCCGGCGGTGGTTCGACGGAGCGCGTGCGTCTCTGGGCCCGACGGTTCCTGCGGTGCTGCCGGCCGACCGTATGCCGGCCCCCCAGGCGGAGCCCCGGCCCGCGCGTCCGGCGGACAGCCGCAGCGCCGCCGATGAGCTGGGGGCGAGCGGCCGGCCCGTGGCCGAACTGCCCTCTGCGGAGTCCCGCAGGCCGGTGGCCGAGCTGACCGCCGGCCCCACGGCCGCGCTCCCGGCAATTCCGCAGCCCCGCCAGGAGGCCGCGCCCGCCCTGCCCGCGGCGGCCCCCGAGTCGAAGCAGTCCTCCCTGCGCAGGTCCAAGGAGCAGAACCAGCGCAAGATCGCGGCGGCCAGCGAGCTGCTGTACCGGTACACCGCCCGGCAGACCTCCGCACCGCGCCCGGCCGCCCAGGCCCTGCCGTCCCAGCTGCCCTGGCAGGACCAGGGGGACCAGACCCTCCGGGCGAACGAGGAGGCGTGGCGGCTGCAGCAGCCGACGGTCCTCGACACGGGCGTCCCCCCGGCCGGCGGGCAGCTCATGCAGCCGTCCGTGCTCGACACCGGCATGTACCAGACCGGTGAACAGCGCATGCAGCCGTCCGTGCTGGACACCGGCGTACCCGCGGTCGCGGAGCAGCGCATGCAGCCGTCCGTGCTCGACACGGGCGTAACCCCCGCCACGGATTGGCGTGCGCAGCCTTCCGCGCTCGACGCCGGCACACCCACGGCCGAGGAGTGGCGCACCCAGCCGTCCGTGCTCGACACGGGCGTAACCCCCGCCACGGATTGGCGTGCGCAGCCTTCCGTGCTCGACGCCGGCACACCCACGGCCGAGGAGTGGCGCACCCAGCCATCCGTCCTCGACACCGGCGGCATACCCCAGGCCGGAGGCTGGACCATGCAGCCGTCCGTGCTCGACACGGGGGTGCCCGCCGCCGGCAGCTCAGCCGTCACCAAGGCCGACAGGGCGATCGACTTCGCCCGTGCCCAGATCGGCAGACCGTGCCTGTGGGGTGCGGTCGGGCCGGAGTCGTACGACAACGCCGGGCTCACCCAGGCCGCCTGGCGGGCCGCCGGGGTCACCCTGCCGCGCACCACGTACGAGCAGGCGAGCGCCGGCACCGTGATTCCCCTTGCCGAGAGCCGCCCCGGAGACCTGATCTTCTTCAACGACAACTTCAGCCACGTCGGCATCTGCACCGGCAACGGCTTGATGATTCACGCCCCCGGCCCGGGCGCGGTCATCCGCGAGGACCCGGTCCACTACGCCGGTGAAGCCGCGGTCCGTATCGCCGTACGTCCCGCGTGAGGTCAGGAACACCGGTCGGGGCGTGACACCGACAGCTCGATGAACAGCGAGGCCGCCGACGGAAGTCGGCGGCCTCCTTGTTGTTCGGGCTGGGCCGTCCGAGGTCGCCGTCGCGTTCGACGGGCGTCGAGAAGATCCACCGCAAGCTCGGCACCCGCGACCGCATGAGCACGGTCCTGCGGGCGCAGCAGCTCGGGTTGGTGCCCACGCCGTGCCCCCTGGCGGCGTCGACGAAGGGCTCTTCCGGGTCGCTGCCGTGCGGATAGGTGCAGTGGCCGACCGTGTCGAGTGCCGTGTCGCCGCTGCTCAGCAGTGCCGCACGCCAGGCCGTGACACGGGCGTCGAAGGCGGCGACAGTCGCTGCCGTGTCCCCGCCGACGGCGTAGTCGTCCCTGGTGCCGAGGAGCGTCAGCCCGGGCCGGGTCCCATTCCGCCCTTGAGTCGTTCCAGGTCGGAGGGGCGGACCTGGATGACGACCAGGGCGATCAGGGCGGCGACAACGGTGAAGATCGCCGCCATGATGAAGGCCGCCGAGATACCGGACGTGAGCACGTGGTCGGACCAGGGGCTCGGGAGCTGACCGGTGTGCTTGAAGCGCAGGCGTTCGGCCGGGGTGGCCTGGGCCAGGAAGCGCGGTATCTGCTTGTGGGCCTCGTTGGTGCTGGCGGTGCCGAACATGGTGACCAGGATGGACAGGCCGAGTGAACCGCCCACCTGCTGGGTGGCGTTGAGGAGCCCGGAGGCCGCGCCGGTCTCCTCGACGGAGACGTTCGAGAGTGCCATGAGGGTGAGCGAGACGAACTCCATGCCCATGCCCAGGCTGAAGACGAGGATCGGGCCGAGAATGCTGCCCGCATAGGTGGAGTGGACGTCGGTCAGGGTCAGCCAGGCCAGGCCGGCCGCCGCGAGGATCGCTCCCACCACCATGAACGGCTTGGGGCCGAAGGTGGGCAGGAACCGGGAGGCCAGCCCGGCACCGAAGGCGATGACCGCACTGACCGGAAGGAAGGCGAACCCGGTGGCCAGTGGGCTGAAGCCCAGCACGTTCTGCACGAAGAGCGTGAGGAAGAAGAACATGCCGAAGATCGCGGCGGCGAGGCTGAGCATGATGCCGTAGGTGCCGGCGCGGTTGCGGTCGGCGAACATGTGCAGCGGTGTGATCGGCTGGCTGGAACGCCGCTCGATCAGGATGAACGCCGTGAGGACGACGACGGCCGCACCGAACGAGGCCAGCGTGAGCGCGTCCCGCCAGCCGTCCTGCGCCGCTCTGATGAAGCCGTACACCAGCAGCACCATGCCCAGGGTGGACGTCAGCGCGCCGGCGAGGTCGAAGTGGCCCGGATGGCGTTCGGACTCCTTGATCCAGCGGGGCGTGGCGAGGGCGATGAGCACCGCGATGGGGACGTTCACGAAGAGCACCCAGCGCCAGTTCAGCCACTCGACGATGACCCCGCCCGCGAGCAGCCCGATGGCACCGCCGCCCGCCGAGACCCCGGCGAACACCCCGAAGGCGCGGTTGCGTTCCGGACCCTCGCGGAAGGTCGTGCTGATCAGGGCGAGGGCCGTCGGGGACGCGATGGCGCCGCCGACGCCCTGGAGCGCGCGTGCGGCCAGCAGCTGGCCGGAGTTCTGCGCGAGCCCGCCCAGCAGGGAGGCCAGCGCGAACAGCAGCACCCCGAAGATGAACATGCGCCGCCTGCCGAGGATGTCCCCGGTGCGGCCACCGAGCAGCAGCAGGCCGCCGAAGGTCAGGGTGTAGGCGTTGACCACCCAGGACAGGCTGGTGGTGGAGAAGTCCAGCGCGGTCTGGATGTGCGGCAGCGCGATGTTCACGATGGTGATGTCCAGGACCACCATCAGCTGGCAGGACGCGATGACCAGCAGCGCCACGCCGTTTCCGCCGCCGCCCGGTTCGCGGGTGGCGGCCTGTGATGCGGAGGTGGGCTGGGGGCTGCTGCTCATGGCGTGTCGCACTCGGCATCAGTGAACGGTTCCGTCCACTGCGGCGTCTACCGTTCGACCGTACGCCCCTGTCGTGACCGTCACCACTTGATTGACTCGGTGACGGTTTACACCGTTTCAGCGGGAGTCGAGCGGCTCACGAGCGGGTTTTGTGGGTCATGGCGAACTCGTCGGCCTCCGGCAGGTCGAACTCCCCGTGGTCGCTGCCCAGCCCCTGCGCCACCAGTGCGGCCGCGGCGTTGCCCAGTACGGCGGCCTCGCGCGGGGTGCGGCCGAGGCCGATGCCGCGTATGAAGCCTGCCGAGAACGCGTCACCGCAGCCGGTCGTGTCGACGACGTCGACCTCGAAGGCGGGGACCGTCTCCGTGCCCTCCGCGGTCACCAGGAGCGCGCCGTAGCCGCCGCGGGTGACCGCGACGAGGCCGGCCCCGGCGGCGAGGAACTTCTTCGCGCCGGTCACGAGGTCCTGCTCCTCGCTGAAGCCGAGGACCTGGTCGTCGTTGGGGAGCAGGTGGTCGACATACGGGAGCAGCGGTTCGATCTGGTCGAAGGTGCCGAGCTCACCGGGGGCGAGAAGGTCCACGGAGGTGACCACGTCGTGTTCCTTGGCGTGCGCCAGGATGCGCGCGGCGACGTCGGCTCCGATCAGCTCGGGGCCGCCGAGGTGGAGGTGGCCGGCCTCGGCCACCGCGTCCCAGGGCACGTCGTCGAGGCCGTAGGTGATGTTGGCGCCGAGCAGATGGAGCGAGGGGCGGTCGCCGTTGGGGCGGATGGGCAGGACGCTCGCCGAGGTCGAGGTGTCGGTGCGGCGGACGAGCAGCCCGGTGTCGATGCCTGCCCTGTTGAGGAGCTGGACGAGCAGGTCGCCGGTCGGGTCGGTGCCGATCGCACCGGCGGTGCGTACCGAGGCGCCCAGTTTGGCGAGCGTGAGGGCGGTGCCGCCTGCCGTCCCGGCGGCGGTCATCCGGATGTCGTCGACGAGGGTCGCGCCCTGGCCCTCGGGTATCTCCTCCACCGGCCGTACCAGTACGTCCAGCACGTGCACGCCCATCGTGACGACCTTCATCGCTCTTCCTCCTGCGCCGGTGGTACGGGGTGGGTGGTGCCGTAGTTGCGGGCGATCGCGGCCTCGATGACCGCGAGTTGCTGCTGTTCGTCGAGGACGCGGGGCGGTCCGAGCGCGGCCGCGTGCTGGTAGACGCCGCACGCCCACTCCAGCAGCAGGGCGTGCTCGACCGCCTTGTCGAGGGTCGGCGCGTGGGTGAGGGCGCCGTGGTTGGCCATCAGTGCGGCGCTGCGGCCCTCCAGCGCGGCGAGCACCGACTCGGCGAGTTCGGGGGTGCCGAAGGTGGCGTACGGTGCGACGCGGACGGTGCCGCCGAGAGCGAGCAACTGGTAGTGGACACAGGGCAGTTCGTCGAGAACCAGGGAGAGCGCGGTGGCCATCGGGGCGTGGGTGTGGACGACCGCGCCGGTGCCGTAGCGCCGGTAGACGCCGAGGTGCAGGTCGAGCTCCGAGGTCGGCTCCAGGGTTCCGCCGACGATGTTCCCGTCCAGGTCGACCACCGTCACCTGATCCTCGGTGAGTTCGGCGAGCACCGCCCCGGTCGCGGTGATCGCGACCCGCTCCCCCACCCGCACGCTCACGTTTCCGGCCGTACCGATGAGCAGGCCCTCGGCCCCCAGCCGGCGGCAGGCGTCCGCCACGGCGGCCCGCTCCCGCCCGAGCGCCGCGCTTGAGTCGGTCATGTGCGGGACCGTAACCTAAACATGAAACAAAGTCACGTTCAGGTTCGGAGGTTGTCCGTGGGTGAGCCGACCGCGGTGGCCGGAAGCGCCACTCCCCTGCGCCGTACCCCCCAACAGGCGCGCAGCAAGGCGCGGTTGGCGCGGGTCCTGGAGGCCGCCGAGCGTGTCCTGATCGGTGAGGGGGTCGAGGCGCTGACCACGACCCGTGTCGCGGCGGAGGCCGAGGTGTCGGTCGGCTCGCTGTACCAGTACCTGCCCGACCGGGACGCGATCATCGACGCGCTGGCGGCCGGATACTTCGCGAAACTGGAGGCTGCCATGGACGGCCTCGTACAGGCCGCGGCGGCGGAGCGCTGGGAGGACCCGGTGGGGGTGCTGATCGACGCGTTCGCCGGGATCTACCGCACCGAACACGGCTTCCGGGCCCTGTGGTTCGGCAGCGGCCCGACCGAGCGGACCCGGGCCGCGGACCGTGCGCACAAGGGCCGTATGGCCGACGGAATCCGCCGCGTGCTGCTCGCGCTCGGCATGGCCCACGACCACGAGACGCTCGCCCGCGCCTGCCACGCCGCGATCCTGGCGGCCGACGCGCTGGCGCAGGAGGCGTTCCGGCGGGACGCCGAGGGGGACGCGCAACTCCTCGACGAGGCCAAGGTCATGCTGCGCGGCTATCTGGCGGACGTCACCGCGCGCCCTCGACCCCGCTGACCGCGCCCGCGGGCAACGGGGTGGGGCTGCTTCCCGCCAACCGGCCCCGCCGGCACACTCGTTGCTGATCCCGGGGCGGGGCAGTGACGGTCGTACCGGTGCGGGGGGTGCTCGCGCGGCGCGGGTGGTCCCCTAGAGGAAGCTGACGTTCTGGGCCAGGGCGAGTCGGCCGGAGTAGTTGATGGTGTTGGTGGCCGACCGCATGTACGCCTTCCAGGCGTCGGAGCCCGACTCGCGGCCGCCGCCCGTCTCCTTCTCCCCGCCGAAGGCGCCCCCGATCTCGGCGCCGGAGGTACCGATGTTGACGTTGGCGATGCCGCAGTCGGAGCCCTCTGCGGAGAGGAAGAGTTCTGCTTCCTGCTGGTCGCGGGTGAAGATGCTGGAGGACAGGCCCTGCGGGACGTCATTGTGCAGGGCGATGGCCTCCTGGAGCCTGTCGTAGGTCAGGACGTAGAGGATGGGCGCGAAGGTCTCCTCCCGTACGACCTCGGTCTGTTCGTCGACGCGGAGGACGACCGGTTCGACGTAGGCGGCCCGGGGCGCGGCCTCGGCGAGGCGGCGGCCACCGCCGGCCAGGAGCTTGCCGCCCTGCGCCTGGGCGCGGGTGACGGCGTCCTGCATGCCGTCGAGGGCCTTGGTGGAGATGAGCGGTCCGACGAGCGTGTTCTCGTCGAAGGGATCGCCGATGGGGAGCTTGGCGTAGGCGGCCGTGAGCCGTGCGACGAGCGTGTCGGCGATGTCGCGGTGCACGATGAGGCGGCGCAGCGTCGTACAGCGCTGCCCCGCCGTGCCGGCCGCGGCGAAGACGATGCCCTGCACGGCGAGGTCGAGGTCGGCCGAGGGCGCGACGACGGCGGCGTTGTTGCCGCCGAGCTCCAGCAGGCTGCGGCCGAATCGGGCCGCCACGCGGGGGCCGACCTCACGGCCCATGCGGGTGGAGCCGGTGGCGCTGATGAGGGCGACGCGGGAGTCGTCCACGAGCTGTTCGCCGACGGTGCGGTCGCCGAGCAGGAGGCGGTGTACGTCCCGGGGTGCACCGGTCTCGTCTGCGGCCCGGGCCAGCAGCCGGTCGCAGGCGAGGGAGATCAGCGGGGTGAGCTCGGAGGGCTTCCAGATCACTGTGTCGCCGCAGGCCAGGGCCACGGCGGTGTTCCAGGACCACACGGCGGCAGGGAAGTTGAACGCGGAGATCACGCCGACGACGCCCAGCGGGTGCCAGGTCTCGGCCAGACGGTGGCCGGGGCGCTCGGAGGCGATGGTGCGGCCGTAGAGCTGGCGGGACAGGCCGACCGCGAAGTCGCAGATGTCGATCATTTCCTGGACCTCGCCGAGCGCCTCCGAGCGGATCTTGCCCGCTTCGATGGTGATGAGGTCCGCCAGGTCGCTCTTGTGCTCGCGCAGCAACTCGCCCAGTCGGCGCACGAGTTCACCGCGGCGCGGAGCCGGGGTGGTGCGCCAGGTGAGGAAGGCCTCGCGGGCGGCCGAGACCGCCTCCTCGGTGCCGGCGGCGGTGGTGGCCCTGAGTCCGAAGAGGTCCTCGCCGGTGATCGGCGTACGTGCCCGGATGTCGGCGCCTTCGGGGACGGTGACGCCGATGCGGTCCAGGCTCGTACGGGCGCGGGTGCGCAGGTCCTCGGTGCTGGGCAGGGTGGTGCTCGTCATGGTGTTTCCTCGGGTTCGGTGAGCGGCAAGGGGTGCGATGAGTGCTGAGGGGTGGGCCAGCCGAGCGGGCCTTCGCGTGGGCGGGTGGCTGTGGGCCGGGACCGCCCGCCGTGGCGGTCGGAGAGCCGGGCGGCGCAGGCGGCGCGCGCAGGTGCCACCGGCTGATCATCGAGGGCTCTTTCGATCGAGGGGTCACGCCACCTGGACTTCGGGACGTCACACCACGTGGGCTTCGGGGCGGGTCTCGGCTCCCGAACGGAAGCGGTCGGCGCTCAGCGGGGAGATGTCGGTGAAGGGTGCGCGGTCGAGGTGGAGGTCGCGCAGGATCTCGCCGACGGCTGGGGCCTGCAGGAAGCCGTGGCCCGAAAACCCGGTGGCGTAAAGGAAGTTGACGAGTTCGCCGGAGCGGCCGATGAGAGCGTTGTGGTCGGGGGTGACCTCATAGAGGCCGGCCCAGCCGCCGACGGTCCTCATGCCGGCCAGTTCGGGAGCTCGCCTGCGTACGGCGTCGCGGAACAGTTCGAGCCACTCCGGGGTCCAGGTGGTGTCGAAACCGTCGGCCTCGCGGGGGTCTGCGAGGCCGAACAGCAGCCCGTCGTCGCTGTTGTGGAAGTACGCCGACGAGGCGAAGTCGATGGTGAAGGGGATACGGGGCGCCGGGGGCACGAGCGGTTCGGTGAACGCGAGTTGGCGGCGCACCGGCCGGACGGGGAGGTCGAGGCCGACCATGTCACCGATCTGGCGCGACCAGGCGCCCGCCGTACAGATCACGGTGTCGCAGTCGATGCTGCCCTGGTCCGTGTGCACGGCGGTGACGCGGTCGCCTGCGGTGTCGATGCCGGTCACGGTGGTGTGCGTGGCGAAGGTGACGCCGGCCCGTGCGGCGGCGTGGGCGTATCCGTTCACCACCAGTACGGGACGGGCGTGGCCGTCGGTGGGCGAGTAGGTGGCGGCCAGGAGTCCGTCGGTGCTGACGTAGGGGCAGAGGCGGCGGGCCTCGTGCGGGGTGATCATGCGGGTGGGGACGCCGAGGGCGTTCTGGGTCCTGACACCGTCCTCGAAATCCGCGGCCTGCCGGTCGCTGGTGAGCAGGAAGAGGTAGCCGACGGTGTCCAGGCGGATGTCCGCGCCGGGGCGGTGCGGGAAGTTCTCGTAGGCACGCAGGCTCCGGCTGCCCAGCTCGATGTTGAGCGGGTCGGAGAACTGGGCGCGTACGCCGCCGATCGGTTTGCCCGAGCTGCCGCAGGCCAGCTCGCCGCGCTCGACGACCACGACGTCGGTCACCCCCGCCTCGGCGAGGTGGAACGCGGCACTCGCGCCCATCACGCCCCCGCCGATGATCACGACGTCCGCGGTCGGCGGAACCGAGCGGAAGGCGGATGAGGAGGACAAGGGGCCGTCCCTTCCGGAGGCCGCGCCGGGCCGGGGGCGTTGGGCTTTCTGCCCGTCATCGTGACGCAATCCGACCTTTGACGTCCATGAACAGTTACTGCTCCCGATCTATTAGTGTTCCTATATGGACTGGACGAGCTCCCAGCTGCGTTCCCTGGTGGAGCTGACCAGACGCGGAACCATCACCGCGGTGGCCCGGGCGCTGGGGTACACGCCCGGCGGGGTCTCGCAGCAGATCGCCGCCCTGGAGAAGGCCACCGGCATGGAGCTGCTGCAGCGGGTGGGGCGACGGGTGGAGCTGACCGATGCCGGCAGGACGCTGGCCCGGCATGCCGAACGGATCCTGTCCACGGAGGCCGAGGCGGTCGAGGCGCTGGAGCGCAGCCGCGGCGAGGTCTCCGGGGTGCTGGTGGTGGGGCTGTTCGCCACGGCCGCCGCCGAGATCCTGCCGCCGGCCCTGCAACGGGCGCGGGAGGCGCACCCCGGGCTCGCCGTGCACAGCCGCGACATGGACGTGGACGAGGTGTACGACGCCGTCGCCTCCGGTGCGGTGGACCTGGCGCTCGGCCTGGACTACCCGGACGTGCCCATCCCGCGCGATCCCGCGCTGCGGGTGATGCAGCTGGACCGGGAGCGGTTCTCCCTCGCCGTGCCCACCGGTTGGCTGGCGGGCCGCGCGGAGATCGCCCTGGCCGACACGCAGAACCTGGGGTGGATCCTGCCCTCCCCCGACAGCTACTACGGCCGCGCCGTGCGCACCGCCTGCCGGCGGGCCGGCATCGAACCCGACGTCCGGCACGAGGTGACCGACACCGCGGCCACGCTGGCGCTGGTCGAGGCGGGCATCGGGATCAGCACGGTGACGGAGCTGATGCTCAGACTGCGCGCCTCCCGTTTCGACGTGGTGCGGCTGCGCGAGAGGGTCGAGCGGCACATCGTCGTGGTGTTCCGCTCCGCCGCCGAGCACCGGCCGACGGTGGCCGCACTGGTCGAGGTGCTGCGCGCGGTGGCCGGCACGCGGCGGCCTGCGACGCCGTAGGACCGGCACCCGACTCGCCTGCGCACGACCGGACGGCCGACTCGCCACCCGCCGTCCCCTCCCGGCCGGTGACCCGGCGGGCCCGGGACAGGCCGGTGCGGCGCTCAGGTCGACCAGGCGGTGGCCGGAGCCGTCGGTCGGTCGCTCTTCCGGTCCTTGTGGCTGTGGTCGGCCGGAGCACATCGTGGGGAGGAACCGGTCGGAGATGGCCGGTGAGCAAGGAGGGATTCAGCTGTGATCACCGTTGTGGAGGGTGCGCCGCCCATGGAGGCGGCCATCGGCGCGCTGCGCGCGAGCCTGCTCGGCGGGCTCGACCCGGAGGCCGGTCCGCCGCGTTCGGCCGTCCCGGTGCCGCGGGGCGAGCTCCTTCTCATGCCCGCCCACTGGGGCTCCTACGCCGGAGTCAAGGTGGTGACGGTGGCACCGGACAACCCGGCACGGGAACTGCCGCGGATCCAGGGCAACTACCTGCTGCTGGACGGCGAGACCCTCACCCCGCTGGCCCTGCTGGACGGGATCGCGCTCACCGACGTCCGTACCGCGGCGGTGTCCGCCGTGGCCGCCGACGCGCTCGCCGAGCCGGACGCGAGCCGACTGGTGCTGTTCGGGACGGGGCCGCAGGCACGGTCGCATGCCGAGGCCCTGCGGTGCGTCCGGCCGATCCGGGACGTCGTGGTCGTCGGCCGGAACCCCGAGCGCACCCGCGCGTTCGCCGAGGACATCGGGGCGCGAGTCGGCACTGCGGACGAGGTGGCGGACGCCGACCTCGTGGCCTGCTGCACCACGGCGCGCACGCCGTTGTTCGACGGCTCGCTGCTGCCGCCGCACGCGACCGTGGTGGCCGTCGGATCGCACGAGCCCGACGCCCGTGAGGTCGACGAGACGGCCGTCGGGCGTTCGACGGTGGTGGTGGAGGCGGTTTCGGCGGCGCTGCGTGAGGCGGGCGACATCGTGCTGGCCGTGCAGTCGGGGACGCTCGATCCCGGCACGCTGGTCGGCCTCGCCGATCTCGTGCGGGGCAAGGCCCAACTCCCGCCCGGGCAGCCCCGGTTGTTCAAAAGCGTGGGCATGGCCTGGCAGGACCTGGTGGTCGCCGTGGCCCACTTCGAGGCGAAGCGGGCATGACGGCGACGGCCGGGAGCGCCGGTGGCCTCGACATGGCGACGGTGGCCGAGGAGCACGCTCCCACCCGGCGCCGAACTCAGCGTGGACTGCCAGGTGCGACGACGCCACGGCGCGCGGCATCAAGGCGAGTTCGCGCCCACGCCGAAGGGCACTCTGCTCACTACAGGGCGTAGATCTGCCCCGTCTGCGCGCCCTCGACGGACCGGACGTACGCCCGGGTGACATCGGCGAGGTCCACCGGCGGCATGCCCGGGAAGTAGTCGCCGTACGCGGCGAGGCTCTCGGTGAAGACCGTCGGGCTGATCGCGTTGATGCGCTGCGGGGCGATCTCGATGGCGGCGGCGCGCACGAACGCCTCCAGCGCCCCGTTGGCCATGGAGGCAGCGCTGCCGGTGGGGATGGGCTCACGGGCGAGCACACCGGTGATGAGGGTGAAGGAGCCGCGCTCGGCGATCCGCGGGATGCCCTGGCGCACCAGGTCGATCTGGCTGAGCACCTTGCCGTGGAAGGCGGCCAGATAGTCCTCGGGGGTCAGCTCGGCGACCGGCTTGTACGGCACGTGTCCGGCGGCGCTGACCACGGCGTCCACCGGGCCGGCGCGGTCGTAGACTTCCGTGACCTGCGCGGGGTCGGTGATGTCGTGGCGCAGGTCGCCGCCGCTGCGTCCCACGGTGAGGACCTCGTGGCCGCGGGCGTCGAGTGTCTTGTGGAGGGCCGCGCCGAGCGTGCCGGTGGCACCGATGAGCAGAATCTTCATGACTGCGACGCTAGGCCCGGCCCCCTGCGGGAGGGAAATACCTTCTGGGGAGCGCTTATGCTTCCAAGTTATGAATGTGGAGCTACGGCATCTGCGGGCGCTCGCCGCGATCGGCGACGAGGGCACCATCACCGGCGCTGCGGCCGTGCTCCACATCAGCCAGCCCGCGCTCTCGCGCACCCTGGAGCAGCTGGAGAGCAGGGTGGGCGTGCGGCTGGTGGACCGTACCACCCGCACTCTGTCCCTCACGGACGCCGGTCAACGGTTGCACGAGAAGGCTCATCTGATCCTCCGTCAGCTGGACGACGCGCTGACGGAGGCCGCGGCGGGGGTGCGTCCGCTGCGGATAGGCTTCGCCTGGGCGGCGCTCGGCGACCTGACCGTGCCGCTGTTGCGCACCTGGCGGGAGGCGCATCCCGCAACCCCGGTGCAGGTGTACCGGCGCGACGATCCGGAGGTGGCGCTGCGCCGCGGAGAGATCGACGCGGCGCTGGTGCGCACCGCGCCCGCGCCCGGCGCCGGGCTGGAGGTCCGCTCGCTGTACCGGGAGCGGCGCATGGCCGCCGTACCCGACGGTGATCCGCTGGCCACTCTTCCGTCGCTGCGGCTGACGGATCTCGCCGACCGGCCGGTGGTGCTGTGCGCGACCGCCGCCACCACTGCCGAGCTGTGGCCCGAGGGGCGGCGGCCCCGGACGTTCGAGGTGGCCAACGTCGACGAGTGGCTCACCGTGATCGCCACCGGGGAGGCGGTCGGCGTCACCGCGGAGGCCACCGAGCAGAGCCATCCGCACCCCGGGGTCCGCTATCTGCCCCTGGCGGACGTGCCTCACGTGACGGTCCGTATGGCCTGGCCGCGCACTCCCACCCATCCGGCCACGCTCGCCTTTCTCGGCCATCTGCAGCACATGGCTTCCGCACAACTGCAGGCGTGACCAGCGCAGTCGACCGGGTCCGCGGACGGCGGGGCACGTGGGTCGTTGCCGTCGTACCCATGAGCTCACATCACGCATGACCTGTACATGACCAGCACGTCGTGCGATGTTTGCCCATCGGGGTCCGCCGTTCGTCTGGGCTTCACGCAGTACCGGTCTGAGGCTCCTATGGTTGCGGCGCCGCCTCCCCCCGCACGTGCCCGTCACTTCTGTCCGGAGGACAGTCATGACCGCCGTAAAGGCTTCCAAGCGCACCAGACACCCCCTCACCGCACTCGCCGGGGCTGTCGCCCTCACCGCCACGTCGATCGGTGTGTGGGCCGCAACGACCTCAGCCGCCCAGGCAGCCGCTCTCCCCGCCCCCGACCACGTGGTGGTCGTGGTCATGGAGAACCACGCCTACTCGCAGGTGATCGGAAGCTCCAGCGCCCCGTACATCAACAACACCCTCAAGGCGGGTGGCGCCAACCTCACCCAGTCCTACGGCCTCACCCACCCCAGTGAGCCGAACTACTACATGCTCTTCTCCGGCTCCAACCAGGGCCGCACCGACGACAGTTGTGTGAGCGTCGGCTCCATCTCCGCGCCGAACCTCGCCTCCGAGCTGATCGCCGAGGGCAAGACCTGGAAGAGCTACAACGAGTCGCTGCCCAGCCAGGGTTCGACGACGTGCAGCAGCGGCAACTACGCCCAGAAGCACAACCCGTGGTTCGGCTTCTCCAACGTGCCGACGAACACCGCGATGACCTTCGCCCAGTTCCCGACCGACTACACGACCCTGCCGAAGGTCTCCTTCGTCGTACCGAACCTGTGCAGCGACATGCACGACTGCTCGGTCTCCACGGGCGACACCTGGATCAAGAACAACCTGGGCGCGTACGCCACTTGGGCCCAGACGCACAACAGCATCCTCGCCGTCACCTTCGACGAGGACAACAAGCTCTCCGGCAACCGCATCCCGACCGTCCTCTACGGCCAGCACGTGGCGCCCGGCAGCTCCAGCTCGACCACGTACAACCACTACAACGTCCTGCGCACGGTGGAGGACCTGGCCGGTCTGAGCAGCCACGCGGGCAACGCCGCGTCGGCGTCCGACATCACCGGCATCTGGAACTGACGCCCGTGTATCTCGCGGACTCCCGCAGCACCAAGGCCGCCGTCGCCCCGGACACCCGTCCGGGGCGGCGGCCGGTCGCTGTCCCCGGCACCGTGCTGGCCCTGGGTGCGGTCAGCCTCATCACCGACGTCTCCTCGGAGATGGTCACCGCCGTGTTGCCCCTCTACGTGGTCGCCGGCCTCGGCCTGTCCCCGCTCGGCTTCGGTCTCCTCGACGGCATCAACAACGGCGTGGGGGCGCTGGTCCGGCTGGCCGGCGGTCACCTCGCCGACCGCGGCGGCCGCCGGCACAAGGTCGTGGCGGGCCTCGGCTACGGCCTGTCGGCGCTGTGCAAGCCACTGCTGCTGCTCGCCCACACCCTCCCCGTCATCAGCGCCGTGCTCGCGGCCGACCGCACCGGCAAAGGACTGCGCACCGCCCCCCGGGACGCGATGATCTCGCTGGCCACCGAACCGGAGCACCGGGGGCGGGCGTTCGGGGTGCACCGCGCCATGGACACCACCGGCGCACTGCTCGGCCCGCTGGTCGCCTTCGCCGTGCTGCGGGCCACCGTCGACGGCTACGACGCGGTCTTCACCGTCAGCGGCTGTGTCGCCGTGCTCGGGGTGCTGGTGCTGGTGCTCTTCGTGCCCGGCCGCATCACACCCGCCGGTGCCGCAGTTATGCCCGAGGCCGCTCGCCCGGCCCTGCGCGATTCACTCGGCCTGCTGCGCCGCCCGGAGCTGCGCCGGCTCACCTTCTGCGCGGCCCTGCTGGGTCTCACCACCGTCAGCGACTCCTTCCTGTATCTGCTGCTCCAGCGCGCGGGGGACCTGTCCGCCGACCTGTTCCCGCTGCTGCCCCTGGGCACCGCCGCCGTCTTCCTGCTGCTCGCCGTCCCGCTCGGTGCGCTCGCCGACCGCCTCGACCGCCGCCGGCTGTTCCTGGCCGGTCACGGCGTCCTGCTGCTCGGCTACGGCCTGGTGCTCTCCCCCTGGCACGGCGTTCCCGCCGTGGTCGCCGTCCTCGTCCTGCACGGCACCTTCTACGCGGCCACCGACGGGGTCCTCGCGGCCGCCACCGCCGGTGCCGTGCCCGCACAGCACCAGGGCGCCGGGCAGGCACTGGTGGGCACCGGACAGGCGCTGGCCCGGTTCGCCTGCTCGCTCGTCTTCGGCGCGGCCTGGAGCCTGTGGGGCGGGCGCAGCGCGCTCGCCGGCACCGCCACCGCGCTGGCGTTCAGCGCCGTCGTGGCCTTTTTCGTGCTCCGGCCCGCCGGCGACGCCTCCCCCGCGGAGGTGTCGGCATGACCCGAACCACCCGTCTGGTGATCCTGCTGGTCGCCGTCCTGCTGCTCGGGGGCGTCGGCACCGGTGCGGTGCTGTACGCCGCCCACCGCTCGGGCATGCGCGACGAGCAGCAGGCGAACGGTCCGACCGTGCGGGCGGGCGCCGTCTCGCTCCGGCCGACGGCCGGACGCAGGCTGCTGGTGCGCAACCTGGCCTGGGGCCCGCACCGCGACGAGATCGCCACCGTGCCCGCCGACGATCCGCAGGGGCCGCGCACCGCCTCGGGCGTCAAGTGCCTGCGCTTCCACGCGGCGGCCGGTACCGGCATCTGCCTGCAGGCCGTGCACGGCACGCTCAGGGACACCTACCGGGCGGTCGTCCTCGACGCGCACCTGCGCGTGCGGCACCGCTTCCCGGCCGCGGGCATCCCCACCCGGGCCCGTGTCTCGCCCTCCGGCCACATGGTGGCCTGGACGGTCTTCGTCAGCGGAGACTCCTACGCCGGAACGAAGTTCTCCACGCGCACGGCCATCGTCGACACCCGCACCTGGAAGATCGACGACAACCTGGAGACCTTCCGCATCATCAAGGACGGCCGCGCCTACCGCGCCGCCGACACCAACATCTGGGGCGTCACCTTCGCCGACGACAACCGCTTCTACGCGACGCTGGCGACCGCCGGCAACACGTACCTCGTACGGGGAGACGCCGGGGCACGCACCCTCACCAGCCTGCACCACAACGTCGAATGCCCCTCCCTCTCCCCCGACGGCACCCGCATCGCCTACAAGAAACGCGTCGAGGGAGCCTCTCCCGACGCCCCTTGGCGGCTGTACGTCCTGAACCTGCGCACGATGAAGGAGACCGCGACCGCCGAGCAGCGCAACATCGACGACCAGGCCCTGTGGGCCGACGACTCCACCCTCGTCTACGCCCTCCCCGGCGACTACGGCTCGGACCTGTGGACCGTCCCGGCCGACGGCACCGGCACGGCGCGCCGGCTGATGAGCTCGGCGGTGGCTCCCGCCTACCTGGGCTGACGGGTCCTCGCAGGTCCCGTGTCCGCGGGGCCATAGTTGAACATGTTCAATTCATCGGCGATGA
This sequence comes from Streptomyces sp. NPDC001137, assembly GCF_040298885.1. NCBI lineage: Bacteria > Bacillati > Actinomycetota > Actinomycetes > Kitasatosporales > Streptomycetaceae > Streptomyces > Streptomyces sp. NPDC001137. The sequence goes on along the minus strand of NZ_JBEPBA010000002.1, from coordinate 65,053 downwards.
TACGTGTGGCCATCGAGGTGCCGGAGAGAGGACCACGGTCATGACGAGCTCGCTTCTCACGCCACGAGGACGTTCTCGCGCCGGCACGACGAACGGTGGAACGGCGGCCGGGAGCACCGCCCCGACCCGGATCCTCGACTGGCGGCACCCGCAGGTCGCTTCCCTGCTTCGGCAGATCGGCACGGCGGCCGCCCCGGGGACGACGGCGCCCGACCCCAGGACAGCGGATCTGCGCCGGGCCCACCGGGTCATTGCCGGGGCCGTGCGGCCGGTGTACTCGGTGCAGGACGAGCGGCCCGTGTCCGAGGTGCTGCGCCGTGGCCGTGGTTCGTGCAGCCAGCGGTTGGCCGTGCTGGAAGCGGTGGCACGGGCATCGGGGGTGGCCACGCGGGTGCGTGGCCTGCTGGTCGACGGGGCTTTCTGGTATCCGCGCTTTCCGCGGCTGCGCCGGATCGTCCCGGACCAGGTTCTCCTGGCCTGGCCCGAATTCCGCGTCGACCTAGCTGCGCCGGCCGTGCACGCCGCCGCTCCCTGGCTGACGGTCTCGGAACTCTTCGGCAGCCTCGACGAGTTGAGCGACGGCCAGGGCGGCTTCACCAACGCCGGTGCGGAGACGCTGTTCGAGGCGCTGTCCAGGACGGCGATCGACTGGGACGGGGTGACGCTCTGCCCGGCCGACGGTGCCGCGTGCGACCTCTCGGCCCACGTCCTGGCGGACCTGGGCCACTTCGACTCGCGGGACGAACTCTTCGCCCGGCACGGCCAGACCCTCTGCCGTACGGCGAGAGTGCTGGCCGAGCCCGTCCTGGGCCGTCGGTCCGCAGGACCGACTCGTGCCTCCCGGCCGTAGTCGGCGACACGGCTCGGACGGCACTTTCGGGCCTCCGGCCGCTGCTCAGAGTCCGAGGAACTCGGACAGCCCACCCAGCAGCCGGTCGACGTCCTCCGCGCTGTTGTAGGGCGCGAGACCCATGCGGAGGCCTCCGGTGTCACCGAGGCCGAGCCGGCGGGAGGCCTCGATCGCGTAGAAGGATCCCGAGGGGGCGTGGACGCCGCGCTCGGCGAGGAAGCGGTAGGCGTCCGCGGTGGAGCGGCCCTCGAACGTGAGCAGCAGGGTGGGGGTGCGGTCGGCGGCCCGGGAGTGGATCGTGAGTCCTTCGAGTGAGGACAGTCCCTTGTCGATCTGGGTGCGCAGGCTGTGTTCGTGTGCTTCGAGCGCCGCGAACGCGGCGGTCAGGCGCTGTCGGCGGGTTCCCGTGGCGCTCGGGTCGAGGCGGGTGAGGAAGTCGACCGCGGTGGTGGTGCCCGCGAGGAACTCATAGGGCAGCGTGCCCAGTTCGAAGCGCTCGGGGACCGCGTCGGTGGAGGGCAGCAGCTTGTCCGGCCGCAGGGTCTCCAGCAACTGCGGCCGGGCGGCGAGGACTCCGTGGTGCGGGCCCAGGAACTTGTACGGGGAGCAGACGAAGAAGTCCGCGCCGAGCTGCTCCAGGTCGACCAGTGTGTGGGCGGCGTAGTGGACGCCGTCGACGTAGCTGAGCGCCCCCGCCTCATGGGCCAGACGGGAGATCTCGGCGATCGCCGGACGGGTGCCGATCAGGTTGGAGGCGGCGGTGACGGCGACCAGCCGGGTGCGTGAGCTGAGGACGGCGCGGATGTCGTCCGCCGTGAGCTCCCCGGTGGCGGGGTCGAAGTCGGCCCAGCGTACGGTGGCGCCGGCCGCCGTGGCGGCCTGGACCCAGGGGCGGATGTTGGCGTCGTGGTCGAGGCGGGTGACGACCACCTCGTCCCCGGGCTGCCAGGCCTTGGCGAGGGTACGGGAGAACTCGTAGGTGAGCTGGGTGGCGCTGCGGCCGAAGACGATTCCCGACGGGTCCGCGCCGAGCAGGTCGGCCATGGCCCTGCGGGCCCCGGTGACGATGGTGTCGGCGTTGCGCTCCCCCGGCGCCACCTGGCCCCGGTTCGACAGCGGGTTGGACAGGGCGTCGGCGATGGCTTGGATGACGGGCTGCGGGGTCTGGGTGCCGCCCGGGCCGTCGAAGTGTGCCGTTCCGGCCGCCAGGGCGGGGAACTGGGAGCGGATGGCGGTGATGTCGTACGTCACGAGAGCTCCTGTCGGGTGCCGGGCCTGGCCAGAAGATCCTCCGCGATCGCGGGCGGGCGTGGCAACAGCCCGTGTCGGCCACCTGCGCGCGGGACGCGGGAGAGCCCCAGGGCCACCCGCCGTGGTCCTGGATCTGCTCGCCCGCGCGGAGACGTCGTCCTGAATTCCCTGATCGGAAAATTCCTGGCCGAGTGGGACGCCGGACGGCTACGATCCCTCGCGATGACGACTCATTCTGTTGACAGATTGGGGGTCCCGTCCGCGCCAGGTGAGTGCTGATGCTCACTCCGACCGCGAACGAGGATTCCCGCTTCTCCCTCTGGCAGCGCGTGCGCGAGTTCGCCGTGCCGCCCTCCATGATCGAGACTGCGACCGCCCGCCGGCTCGTCGGCGACTGGGCGGGAGCGTGTGCCGCCGCAGGACTCGATGTCGACCTCAACCTGCGTTCCGTGACGCGCCGCCATGGCCGGGAGCTCGCGGCCCGAGTGCGGGCCGATCTGCGCCGGTTGGCTCCCGATCTGCTGCGCTGGCACATGCCGCGGATCGCTCCCGACGGGTTGCTGCGCCCGGGTCTGACCGTCGCTCTGGCCCGGTACGACGCTGCCGGGCGGGACGGGCCGGATCCGGTGCACCTGGTGGTGCGGACTCCGCCGGCCTGGGCGGATGCCGGTCAGCGGATCAGCGTCGCTCTGTGGGACGGCTCCCCCACCGAGGCCGCCACCCGGCGTCACCCGCATCCCCATCCCAGTCGGCGGTTCCGTCTCGACCTGCACCGGCATCTGTGGGATGCGAGCAGAGCCGGTGAGCTGCGGACACGGTCCGGAGCTGATCGGCCGGGCAACGACAACAGCTCTGCGACGCCACGGGAGTTGCCCGGGACGGTGCCGGACGGCCGGCGCTGTGCCGTCGACCGGTGGGCGGCCGAGGCGGGTATTCTGCTCGGCGCCGAAGGGCGGCGCGGGTCCGGCGGTTGCGTACTCGTGCGGCTCGGGGGCAGACATCGCCTGCTCCTGGATCTGACCGCGGGCAGCGATGAGGCCGGGCCGCCCTCGGTGCGACTATCCGACGCGTCCGGGTACGGCGACGCCTCCGTGCTGCCGGTGCTGCCCGATGCGGCGACCTGGGTCCCGCCCGACGTGGAGTTGCTGCGCACCGGGGCGATCACACCCGATCGGCTGCACCCCCTGGTCGCCTCCGCCCTCGTACCGGACCACTCGCCGGCCGTCCCGCCCGCTTCTCCGGAAGCGGCCGGGCAGCCGCGTCTCGTGGAGTGCCGTGGAGCCCGGCACCGGATCGGTCTGGTCGACGGGGTGCTGGCCCCGCTGGACCACGACCCGGCCGAGATCCGGCGGGAGGAGCTGCTGGTCGCGCTGACCGGGACGCCCTTGCCCTGTCTGCAGGCGATCGACGCGGCACACCGTCGTCCCGACTGTCTCCCCGGCGTTCGCGAGCGTCTGGACCACGGCGACATCGCCGGTGCCCTGGCCGTCGTGGAGGGCCTGCTCGGGCCCGAAGCGGTGCTGCGCGACGGCCCGCTGCGGGACGAACTGGAGGCGGCCGCGGAGCGGCGGATCACCTACGGCCTGTTCAGGGAGGGGCTGATCGGGCCCGCCCGCGGGCCGGCCCGCCACCGCCCCGGAGACCTTCGCCGCACCCACCGCCACCGCTCGCACCCGCGCCACGCGAACCTCCGCTGACCTCACCCTCGTACACCCCTCTCACTCGGCTCACCCCGACGAAAAGGTGACCAGACATGCCTGCACACATCCCGTTCGCTGCCACCGTCACTGCCCCCGCATCCCAACTGGAGGTCGCCGACGAACTGTTGGCCCTGCTGCGCGACGCCACCACCGAACCCCGTCCCGACACTCAGCTCGAAGCGCTGACGCTGGCCGTGGCCGCCGATCTGCCCGTGCTGCTGTGGGGTGAGCCGGGGATCGGCAAGACCGCGGCCCTCACCCAGCTTGCCGAGGCCCTGGACCTTCCGCTGACCACGGTGATCGCCAGCGTGCACGAGCCCTCCGACTTCTCCGGGCTGCCCGTCGTCGGCGACGATCCCGCGGAGCAGGGCGTCCCGATGGCCCCGCCGGACTGGGCGGTGCGCCTGGTGCGGGCCGGGCGGGGACTGCTGTTCCTCGACGAGCTGTCCACCGCGCCGCCCGCGGTACAGGCCGCGCTGCTGCGCCTCGTGCTGGAGCGCCGGATCGGCGCCCTCCGACTGCCGCCGGGCGTAAGGATCGTGGCCGCCGCCAATCCGCGGTCCTCGGCGGCCGACGGCTGGGAGCTGAGCCCGCCGCTGGCCAACCGTTTCGTGCACCTCCAGTGGACCCACGACCACGAGGTCGTCGTACGCGGACTCGGCGGGACCTGGCCGCGTGCCACGCTGCCGCGGCTCTCCCCGGCAAAGCTGACGGAGGCGGTGGACTTCGCGCGCCGTGCGGTGTGCGGGCTGCTCACCGCACGGCCCAAACTCGTGCACCAGCTGCCCGGCAACGAAATGCGCCGGGGCGGCGCCTGGCCGTCACCCCGGAGCTGGGAGATGACACTGCGCCTGATCGCCTTCGCGACCGCGGCCGGATCCTCCCGGGACGTGCTCTCGCTCCTGGTCCGGGGCACGGTGGGCGACGGGCCGGGCCTTGAACTGCTGGCCGGTCTGGACCGGTTGGACCTGCCGGACCCCGAGGTGCTCCTCGCCGACCCGGCGAACGCGGAGCTGCCCGAGCGGGGTGATCTGCGCCAGGCCGTGCTCGACGGAGTGGTGGCGGCGGTCCGCGGCCGCCCCGAGAAGTCACGCTGGGACGCGGCCTGGGCGCTCCTGGTCCGTGCGCTGGAGACCGGGGCCCCGGACCTGGTGGTGGTGCCCGCGACCACGCTCGCCACGCTGCGCCGCGAGGACTGGGACGTACCGGCGTCGATCGAGAAGCTCGCCGGAGCGGTGTCCGTGTCCCGGCGTGCGGACCAGGCGGCGGCCCGCGCCGCCGCGACCGCGAAGGCCGGCCGATGAGCGCCGACGAACCGGGGGCACTGGACCTCGACAAGCTGTTCGCGGCCCGGCTGCAGGCCGCCAGGGCCCGCCCGTACCTGGCGACCGCCCTGTTCGCCCTGCACACCGTCGAGTCGCGGCAGGTGCCGACGATGGCCGTCGACCGGTACTGGCGCTGCTATGTCTCACCGGGGTTCGTGGACCGGATGCCGGTGGAGGACCTGGCGGGGGTCTGGGTGCACGAGGTGTCGCATCTGCTGCGCGACCACCACGGGCGCAGTGACCGGGTGGCCCGGGAGCGGGGGCTGACCGGCCCCGGCGAGCGGCTGCGGATGAACATCGCCGCGGACTGCGAGATCAACGACGACATCTACGGCGACGGGCTGGTCTCACCCCTGGGCGCGGTGCGGCCGGCGGCCCTGGGGCTGTCCGAGGGTCAGCTGATGGAGGACTACCTGCGCCAGTTCACGCTCGGCGCGCGCACGCAGAGCTTGGCGTGGCTGGACTGCGGCAGCGGCGCCGACGGGCTGGCACGGGAGTGGGAGCTGGGCCCGGACGGGGCGCACGGCCTGAGCGGGCAGGAGCAGGACGCGGTGCGGTTCCGCGTGGCGCAGGGGCTCAAGGGCCGTCCGGGAAGCGCCCCGGAGGGATGGCGGCGGTGGGCGGAGAAGGCGTTCCATCCGCCGCAGCCCTGGCGGGAGTTGCTGGGCGCGGCGGTCCGTTCCGCGGCCTCCGGGTCGGGCGCGGGAGAGGACTACAGCTACGGCAGGCCTGCGCGGCGCTCGGTGTCCCTGCCCGGCGTCGTACTGCCGAGCCTGCGGCGCAGGCCGCCCCGGGTCTCGGTGATCATCGACACGTCCGGGTCGGTCAGTGACGCCGAACTGGGCAGCGCGCTCCTGGAGGTCGCCGCGATCTCCCGTGCCGTGGGCGGCCGCCGCGACCTGGTGACCGTGGTGCCGTGCGACGCGGCGGCCCGGGTCGCGCACCCGCTGTGCCGGGCCGAGGGCATCCCGCTGATGGGCGGCGGTGGCACGGATCTGCGCACGGGCTTCGCCAAGGCACTGCGCACGCGACCGCGCCCCGATGTCGTGGTGGTGCTGACCGACGGCCAGACGCCCTGGCCGGACTCGCGGCCCGCGTGCCGGACGGTGGTGGGCCTGTTCCCCCGGCAGGGCGGGAGCTGGGACGAGGAGGATCCCGACTACGTGCCCGATGCGCCGCCCGCCTGGGCCCGGGTGGTCGACATCGGGTAGGCGACGGTGGCCCGGCCGGCGGGCAGAGCGGGAGCGGCCGTTGTGCTGCGGCTGCGCGGGCCCGACGGAGCCGTGCGCACCCTGGAGCCCCAGGCCGGAAGTGACGGCCGGGCCTTGACCGTCGCGGGCAACGTGGTGCATCCCTACTACACGGTGGACAACGACCTGTCCGTCGAGGTGCAACGAACCGGATCTACCCTTGCCCGGTGACCAGCTTCGATCCGCCGGTCCAGGCGGGCAGCGCACCCCGGCCGCAGTCGCTGATGCTGAGCTTCTTCGGCATTCACGCCCTGGGCCGGGACGTTGCCCTGTCGGCGAGCAGTCTGATCGACGTGTTCGGGCAGGCCGGGATCACCGAGGACGCCGTACGGTCGACGCTGACCCGCATGGTCAAGCGCGGCCTGCTGGAACGGCACCGGCGCGGCCGTAAGACGTACTTCGGCCCGACGCCCCGCGCCATCCGCGTGCTCCAGGACGGGCACGACCGCATCTGGCGCACGGGCGCGGTCAACCGCACCTGGGACGGCACCTGGACCCTGGTCGGTTTCTCCCTCCCGGAAGCGTGGCGACGCGAGCGGCACGACCTGCGTTCCCGGCTGCTGTGGAGCGGTTTCGGTCCGCTGCAGAACGGCCTGTGGGTGGCGCCCGGCACGGTGGACGTGCCCGGGGTCGTCGCCGGGCTGGACCTCGACCCGTATCTGCGCGTCTTCCAGTCAGCCGCGGCCGTCGCCCCGACCGACGCCCGGACGATCCTGCACACGGCGTTCGACGTGGAGTCCGTCGCCAAGGGATACGAGGCGTTCCTGGCCCGCTGGAGCACGGACGCCGACGAGCCGGCGGACGCCCTCGTACGGCAGCTGCTGCTGCACACCGACTGGCTGGACCAGGTCCGCCAGGATCCCCATCTGCCCGCGGATCACCTGCCCGAGGACTGGCCGGCGGCCCGCGCGGAGGAGCGTTTCCACGAGCTGGCGCGCCGCTGCGAGGAGCCGGCCCGTCAGGCGGCCTCGAGCGCTCTGGACGTGATCGCGGTGGCCGTCCCGTAGGACGGCCCGAGCATCCGGTGGCACCTGCCGGGCACAGCCATGTCCACGGTTACTGGGCAATCTATTGACCGCCGTCGAAAAACTGCCCTACATTCATCGCGTTCTCGGGGTCCCCACATCGCTCGAAGCCGCCCAGCCGCTCAAAGGGGAGCATTCGTGTCCACCGAAACGCGCACCCAAACCGGCGCCACCGCCGCCTCGCAACCATCCGGCGGCCTGCCCGTCGGCACTCTGATCGCCGGCTGTTTCGCGGTCTGTCTGGCACAGATCGCCCTGGCCATGCCGGCCACGCTGAACGGGCTCTTCCAGGAGGACCTGCACCCCGTCGGTTCGCAACTGACCTGGATCTCGGATGCGTTCCTGCTGCCCGTCTCCGTACTGGAGCTGACCTTCGGCGTCCTCGGTGACCTCTTCGGCCGCAAGCGGCTGCTGGTCGGCGGCGGTGCGCTGCTGGTGGTCGGCGAGGCACTGGCCGCCGCCAGTACCGGCATCCACATGCTCTGGGTGGGCCAGGCCATCGCCGGTCTGGGCGCGGCGGCGCTGTTCCCGACCTCGCTCGCGATGATCGCCGCCGGAACCCACTCGGCCAAGGACCGCGCCCGCACCATCACGATCTGGGCGGCGGCCCTGTCCAGCGGCGGTTTCGTCGCCCCCGTCCTGGGCGGCATCACCGGCAACTACGGCTCCTGGCGGTGGGCGTTCATCGTCGTGACGGGTCTGGCCCTGATCAGCACCGTGCTCAGCCAGCTGCTGGCACACAACTCCAGTGCACCGGAAGGCCGTTCACTCGACCTGGCCGGCCAGATCACCATCGGCATCGGCATGTTCGCCCTGCTCTACGCGGTGATCCAGGGCCCGGCGGACGGCTGGAGTGCGACGCCGGTGGTGATCGCATACGTGGTCGCCGCGGTGTTCATCGGCCTGTTCATCGTGGCCGAAAGCCGGGCCGCCTCCCCGCTGCTCCGGCTCGATCTGTTCAAGAACCGGGCGTTCGCGGTGGCGTCGTTCGTCGCCGTGGTCGGCATGTTCAGCTACCTCGGCACCGCCTACGCGACCAGCATCCGGCTCGGGCCGATCCAGCACCAGAGCCCGCTGCGCGGCTCGTTCGCCTTCATCCTGCTCAACGCCTGGACGCTGCTGCTGATGCCGCTGATCTCCCGGCTCCTCGAGAAGGTCAGCCCTCGCTGGGTGCTCGGTGCCGGTCTCGGGCTGATGGCGACGGGAGACTTCATCGCCGCCACCCTCTCGGTCCACGACCGCGCCCTGACCTCTCTCATCCTCCCCATCGGCCTGGTCGGCATCGGCTTCGCACTGACGGTCTCCTCGATCACGGCGACGGCCGTCAATACGGTGGAGGTCCACTACGCGGGCATGGCCAGCGCATCGACCAGCCTGCTGCGCGACTTCGGCTTCACTCTCGGCCCGGCGGTCATCGGCGCGATCGCGCTGAGCCACGCGGCAACCGAGTTCACCTCGAAGCTGGCCGCCTCCCCGCTGTCCGCCGAGGTCAAGGCGGCGGCAGGGCAGGTGGCGGCGGAGGGCGGCCCGCTCGCCTCCAACTCCGTACCGCCGTCCTCCCCGCCGGGAGGCGCGGTCCCCCTCGCCCTGGAAGCCCTCGGCAACGGGTACGCCATCGGCTATGTCATCTGCGGCATCTCGGCCCTGGCCTGCTGCCTCCTCAGCGTGATCGCGCTGCGCGGGAAGGGCGACAAGGACGCGACGGTCGGCATCACGGAGGAGGAGCCCGCGGCCGCCTGACCGGCCTTCAGGTCCCCCGACGAGAGGGCGCCGGTCCATCGGGCCGGCGTCCTCTCGTCACCGCACTGTCACAGAAGATCCACACGTGTCACAGCTGATCCACAGCGGAAACCCCCGGTGAGGCAGTCGTGTCTCCATGGTCGGGCGCCGGCGAAGGACCGGGCCCGCACCATCCGAACTCGGGGGACTCCATGCAGTACGTGAACGGCATCCGCAAGGCCGCGCCGGCGATCGCCGCCCTTCTGGCCGCCCTGTCGGTGACCGCGTGTCAGGCCGACGGCTCCAAGGCGGGGGCCGAAACGTCGTCTCAGGCGCCGAGCAGCGCGCCGTCCGCTTCCACCACCACCCCGGCCGCGACGACCCAGGAGCCCTCCCCCACGCCCACCTCGAAGGCCCCGACGGCGACCGCATCCCCCATATCCGGGTCCGGTTCCACCGGTACGGCCGTGAAGGCGTGCGCGGCCACCGCCCTGAAGGTGACCGCGCACCAGGCCGCCGACCGCCCGGTGGGCACCGGAACCGGAGCGGCGGTGGTCGAGTTCACCAATGCCTCCGCCCGGCCGTGCATCCTGCAGGGCCACCCCACCGTGGCCGGCGCGGGCAACGGTTCCCCCGAGCACAACGCCCCGCTGAAGGTGACGCCCTCCGGGACCGCCACGCCGGTCAAGCTGGCACCGGGCGCCAAGGCCTGGCTGAAGCTGACCTTCGTCCAGGTCCAGGGCGAGGCGGACGGCTACTGCAAGTCCGGCGCCAAGCCGGTCACCTACCCGACGATGGTGGTCGGCCTGCCGGGCTCCGGGGCACACCAGGTCGCCCTGGACGACGGTGTCCTCGCCGAGTGCGACAACACGGTGACCGCCACTGCCGTGGCAGCCGCCTAGTCCTGGGCCCCCACAGGACGGTATCCGGGCCCCACAGGACATTTTCACCATGGACACCGAAGGGGTTCTCCTTCTCCTCAATTCTGTCCGCCCGTCCTGATTTATTGGCTGGTCGGTCATGGGATCCGTGACCGGCCAGCCCGCAGGACCGAGATCACCACGGAGAAGGACCAGACTGTGACACCCCACCCGACCGGAAACGATCACCTACCGGTGTACGAAAGCCTGCTGCGTGAGCGCGGCGACGTCGTGGCGGAAGCCCGCGTGGCCGCGGAGCAGATGCAGCACCAGGCACCGCAGGCGCCCGGCAGCAACGACTGGGACCCGTCGGACTTCGGCCCGCAGTCCGGTCCTCAGTGAGGGAGGGGCCTTTCCACTGAAGGAGAGGCTTCCTCTCGTACGCCGCCCCGCCGGAATGTTCGATCACCCGGCCCTCTTCCCCGTAGGCTCAACACCATTGACCTGCAAGGGGATTGACGGCAGCCGTGCCGAGCACGCGCCGGAGGGGCAGGAACATGACGCACGACGGGCTGATCCGGCCGTTGCCGGAGCTGCTGAAGGCACACGCGCGGGAGGCACCGTCACGTGTGGCGTTCGCCGACGACCTGCGCGCCGTCACCTACGCGGAGTTGGAGCGGCGCACCGGCCGGCTTGCCGCCCACCTCGCCCGGACCGGCCTTCGGCGGGGCGAGCGGGTCGCGATCTGTCTGGGCAACTGTGTCGAGACGGTGGAGAGTGTGCTGGCCGTCGTCAGGGCGGGGGCGGTCGGCGTACCGCTCAATCCCCGGTCCTCCGACGCGGAACTCGCCCACTTCCTCGAGGACAGCGGCGCCTCGGTCCTCGTCACCGACCCCGCGCACCTGGCACGACTGCACCGCCCGGGTCCCGGACAACGTCGTCCGCGCATCCTGCTGACCGGCCCGGGACCCCTCCCCGAGGACGCCCCTGACGGCACGGTCCTCTTCGACGCCGTCGCCTCGGCCCCCTCCCCCGCCGGGCCGCCCCGGGACGACCTCGGCCTCGACGAGCCCGCCTGGATGCTCTACACCTCCGGCACCACGCACCGCCCCAAGGGCGTGCTGTCCACGCAGCGGGCCGCCCTGTGGTCGGCGGCAGCCTGTTACGCCCCGCTCTTCGGGCTCTCCTCCGCGGACCGGCTGCTGTGGCCGCTGCCGCTGTTCCACAGCTTCGGCCACTCTCTTGCCGTCCTGGGTGTCACGGCCGTCGGCGCGAGCGCCAGGATCACCGCCGAACTCCTCCCGCCGGGCGGCCTGTTGCGGGAGCTGCGCACACCGCGCGAAGAACTCGGGGGCCCCTGCACCGTCCTGGCCGGAGTGCCTGCCACCTACCACCAGTTGCTGGCCTCCGCCCGCAAGGACCCCTCCCCGGCCCCTCCGGGGCTGCGGACCTGCATCGTGGCGGGCGCCCCGAGCGCACCCGCCCTGCGCCGGGCGGTGGAGGAGCTGCTGGGGGCTCCGCTGCTCGACGCCTACGGCAGCACCGAGACCTGCGGCATGATCGCGGTGAACCGGCCGGACGGGCCGCGGGTCGACGGTTCCTGCGGTCCACCGGTGCCGGGCATGGAGGTGCGCGTCGTCGATCCCGGCTCAGGCAACGATGTCGCGGACGGCGACGAGGGCGAGCTCTGGGTCCGCGGCCCGAGCCTGATGACCGGCTACCACAACCGGCCCGAGGAGACCGAGGCCGCGCTGCGGGACGGCTGGTACCGCACCGGGGACCTCGGCCGGCGCGTCGCACACGGTCATCTCACCCTCACCGGCCGGGTCAGCGAGCTGATCATCCGCGGCGGCGAGAACATCCATCCCACGGAGATCGAACAGGCCCTGCTGCGCTGCCCCGGCGTGCGGGACGCGGTCGTGGTCGGTGTTCCGCACGACGTCCTCGGCGAGGTCCCGGTGGCCCACGTCGTCCCGGGCCCGGAGGGCTTCGACCCGCGGCAGGTCCTGGAGGCGTGCCGTTCCCGGCTGGCCGCCTACAAGCTGCCCGTGGAGATCCGCGAGATCGCGGCGGTTCCCCGCACGGCGTCCGGCAAGATCGCCCGCCACGCGGTCGTCACGGGAGCGGCCCGGCCCACCCCGTCCTCCCCGACGGCCGCCGCGGGAGCCCTGCGTCAGCGGCTGCTGTCCCTGCCGCCGGAGGGGCGCGAACGGGCGCTGCGCGAGGCGGTGCTCGCGGAGATTGCCGCGGTCGGCGGCAGCGGGCCGTACGAACGGCTCGACGCTAACGGCCCGTTCACCGGCCTCGGCCTGACCTCCGTGGGCGCCGTGACACTGGTCGACCGGCTCGGCGAGGCGACCGGGCTGCGGCTGCCCTCGACGCTGGTCTTCGACCACCCCACACCGGCCGCGCTGGCCCGGCACCTGCACACCACCCTCTTCCCCCCGGTGACCGCCGATCGGCCGCCCTCCGCCGTGCACGCGAGCGCAGACGATCCAGTGGTGATCGTCGCCATGGGCTGCCGCCTGCCCGGCGACGTCGAATCGCCCGAGGACCTGTGGCGCCTGGTGTCGGAGGGCAGGGACGCGACCTCGGATTTCCCGGCCGACCGGGGCTGGGACCTGGCCACCCTCTACGATCCCGACCCGGAACGGATCGGCACCTCGTACACCCGCAGGGGCGGATTCCTGCACCGGGCCGCGGAGTTCGACGCGGGTCTGTTCGGGATCTCGCCGCGCGAGGCGCTGGCCATGGATCCGCAGCAGCGACTGCTGCTGGAGACCTCGTGGGAGGTCTGGGAGCGGGCGGGCATCGACCCGGCCACGATCCGTGAGAGCGACACCGGCGTGTTCGTGGGCGTGATGCACGGCGACTACTCCGCCCGCTTCACCACCCACGAGCTGGAGGCCCATCTGGGCCTGGGCTCGGCCGGCAGCGTGGCCTCGGGCCGCATCTCGTACGTCTACGGCCTGCGCGGGCCCTCGATCACCGTCGACACCGCGTGCTCCTCCTCGCTGGTCGCGCTGCACTGGGCGGCGAAAGCGCTGCGCTCGGGGGAGTGTTCCCTTGCGCTGGCGGGCGGGGTCACGGTGATGGCGACGCCCAAGCCGTTCACGGCGTTCAGCCGCCAGCGCGGACTGGCGCCCGACGGCCGCTGCAAGTCGTTCTCGGCCGCCGCGGACGGCACCGCCTGGGCCGAGGGCGCGGGCCTGGTGCTGCTGGAGCGGCTGTCCGACGCCCGCCGCAACGGCCACCCGGTCCTGGCCGTGCTGCGCGGCTCCGCGGTCAACTCCGACGGCGCGTCCAACGGGCTGACGGCCCCCAACGGCCAGGCCCAACAGCGGCTGATCACACGGGCGTTGGCCGACGCCGGGCTCCGCGCGCAGGACGTGGACGCGGTGGAGGCGCACGGGACGGGCACCACGCTCGGCGACCCCTTGGAGGCGAGGGCGCTGCTGGCCACCTACGGCCAGGGGCGGCCGGACGACCGGCCGCCGCTGTGGCTCGGCTCGGTCAAGTCGAACCTCGGTCACACCCAGGCGGCCGCAGGAGTCGCCGGAGTCATCAAGATGGTGCAGGCCCTGCACCACGAGGAACTCCCCCGGACCCTGCACGCGCAGGCCCCGACACCGCACGTCGACTGGTCCGCCGGACGGGTGCGGCTGCTGACCGAGGCCCGCCCGTGGCCGGCGACGGACGCCGGACCGCGCCGGGCCGGTGTGTCCGCCTTCGGCATCGGAGGCACCAATGCGCATGTGATCCTGGAGGAGCCCGAGCGCTCCGCGCCAGGTTCCAGGATTGGTCGTCGGTCGTCTGCCGATACGTCGTCGCCGGTCGCGCCCCACGGCGGAGCCGCACACGAAAGCAGCCCCACGCCCCTTCAGGGCGCCGCCGAACCGCGGGTGCCCTGGTTGCTCTCCGGCGCCGATGAGGCAGCCCTGCGGGCCCAGGCCCGCCGCCTCTCGGACCACCTGACCGGCCGCCCCGACCTCTCCGCGGCCGACGTCGGCTTCTCCCTGGCGGTATCCAGGCCGGCGCTCGCGCACCGGACGATGGTGGCGGCCGACGACCGAGCGCGGACGCTCGCGGCCCTCGAAGCACTCGCCGAGGACGGCGACGGCTTCGGCTCGATGCGGGCCGTCGCGGACCCGGGCCTGCGCACGGCCTTCCTGTTCACCGGGCAGGGAGCCCAACGCGTGCGGATGGGCGCCGAGTTGCGCGCCGCGTTCCCCGTCTTCGCCACCGCCTTCGACGAGGTCTGCCGGGAGCTCGACGACCGTCTCGAAGTGCCGCTGGGGCAGGTGCTGTCCGCGGAGCGGGCCTCGCCCGAGGCGGCGGCCCTGCTCGACCGTACGGACTTCACCCAGGCCGGTCTGTTCGCCTTCGAGGTGGCGTTGTTCCGGCTGTTGGAGTCCTGGGGTGTACGGGCCGACTTCCTGACCGGGCACTCCGTCGGAGAACTGGCGGCCGCCCACGTCGCAGGGGTACTGGATCTGCCCGACGCGGCAGAACTGGTGGCTGCCCGCGGCCGGTTGATGCAGGCCCTGCCCGCCGGCGGGGCGATGGTGTCCCTGCACGCGACGGAGGAGGAAGTCCTCTCCGCGCTCCAGAGCGTCGGCGACCAGGTGGCCATCGCCTCCCTCAACGGGCCGCGCTCGGTGGTGATCTCCGGCGTACGGGAGACGGTGCTCGCCGTCGCGGCCGGGTTCGAGGCGCGCGGCCGCAGGACCGTACGTCTGCGGGTCGCCCACGCCTTCCACTCACCGCTGGTGGAGCCGATGCTCGACGACTTCCGCCGAGTCGCCGAGGCACTGGCCTTCCGGCCGCCACGGATACCGGTGGTCTCGGCGGTGACCGGCCGCCCGGCCGGGGACGCGGAGCTGTGTTCCCCGGAGTACTGGGTACGGCACGCCCGCCGGCCGGTGCGGTTCGCCGACGCCCTGCACTGGCTCGGGCACCACGGTGTCTCGGCGTTCCTGGAGATCGGCCCCGGCCCCGCGCTCACGGCGGCGGCCGAGGAGTGCCTCACCGGTCAGGACGGCGACGTGCCGTTGTGCGTCACCGCCACCCGCGGCGGCGAAGACGAGCCCCGGACCCTCCTGACCGCCGTGGCCCGCCTCCATGTGCGCGGGGCGCGGGTCGACTGGACCGCGGCGCTCGCGGAGTGCGGGGCCCGGCGGGTGGACCTGCCGACATACGCCTTCCAGCGCCGTCGCTACTGGCTGGACGCGCCGCGCACCCCGGCCCCCGCGGCGGGCACCCGCGAACACGCGCTGCTGGGCCCGGCGTTCACGGTCCCGGACACCGGGCGCACGGTGTTCTCCGGCCGGCTCTGCCCCACCACGCACCCCTGGCTCACCGACCATGCGATCGCCGGAGCGGTCCTCGTCCCCGCGACGGCATTCGTGGAACTGGCCGTACAGGCGGGCCACGAAGTCGGCTGCGGGGCCCTTGACGAACTCCTCGTCGTGGCCCCGCTCACCCTCGCCCCGGACGTCGGGGTGCACGTCCAACTCGTCGTGGACGAGCCGGACGGCTCCGCCCGACGGCCGTTCGAGGTCTACGCCCGCCCCGACGTGGACGCGGAGCCCGCCTGGACCCGACACGCCACCGGTCTGCTCGGCCCGGCCCCCGGGGAGTCTCCGCCGCCGGACCCGGAACTCGGGGCGTGGCCCCCGGAAGGCGCCGTCGAGGTCGACCTCACGGACGCCTACGACGGTCTCGCCGAGGACGGCCTCACCTACGGGCCGGCCTTCCGGGGCGTACGGTCGGTGTGGCGGCGGGGGGACGTCCTGTTCGCGGAAGTACGGCTGCCAGAAGGTGAGTTGACGGGCGCCGACCGCTTCGGCATCCATCCGGCTCTGCTGGACGCGGCACTGCACGCACCGCTGCTGACAGGATCCACGGCCGGGGCTCTGCGGGTCCCCTTCGCGTGGACCGGCGTGCGGCTGTATGCGGTGGGGGCGTCGGAGATACGCGTACGCATCGCCCCGACCGGAGCGGATGCGCTCTCGGTGACGCTCGCCGACCCGGCGGGCCGCCCTGTGGTCCGCGTGGATTCCCTCGTGACCCGGAAGCTCCCCGTCCCGACGGCCGAACGCGACGTGGTGCGGGATGCCTTGTGGCGCCCCGACTGGACTCCCGCGGAACCGTCCGGCGGCGAACGGGACGTCACGGCACGGTGGGCGGTGCTCGGCCCGGACGAGCTGGACCTGTGCGCGTTGCTCCCGGACCTCGTGGACACCGCCGTGGACGAACCGGACACCCTGGTCCTCACGGCGCTCGGCCCGGAGCCGGACCCGCTGCCCGCCGTGCACGCGCTGACGGCCAAGGTGCTGCGCACACTGCAGGACTGGCAGGACGACCCGCGCACGGCGGGCTCGCGTCTGGTGGTGCTGACGCGGAACGCAACCGCACCGGACCCCGACCTGGCCGGTGCCGCCGTGTGGGGGCTGGTGCGCACGGCCCAGTCCGAGGTACCCGGGCGTGTCGTCCTCGTCGACGTGGACGGACGACCCGAGTCGCTACGGCTCCTGCCGGCAGCCGTGGCCACCGGACAGCCACAACTGTCCATCCGTTCCGGCCAGTTGAACGTGCCGCGACTGGTTCGCGCCGAGGACACCGCAACCGCCGACGTCTCTCTCGGGGCGGGCACGGTCCTGATCACCGGCGGCACCGGCGCTCTGGGTGCGGAGCTCGCCCGCCATCTCATCACCTCGTACGGCGTACGACACCTGCTGCTCACCGGGCGCCGGGGCCCGCAGGCGCCGGGCGCCGGGGAACTGCGCGCGGCGCTGGAGGAGTTGGGCGCCGAGGTGCGGATCGTGGCCTGCGACGCCGCCGATCGTGCCGCGCTGGCCGAGGTGATCGACAGCTGTGTGCCCGCGCCGACCGCCGTGGTGCATGCCGCCGGGGTGCTGGACGACGGGGTGCTGACCGCGCTGACCCCCGAGCGGATGGCCGCGGTGCTGCGGCCGAAGGCGGATGCGGCCTGGCATCTGCACGAGTTGACGCGCGACCTGGACCTGTCGGCGTTCGTCCTGTTCTCCTCGGTGTCCGGTCTGCTGGGTCGCGCGGGCCAGGGCAACTACGCGGCGGCGAACTCCTTCCTGGACGCCCTGGCAGATCACCGCTCCCGACTCGGACTGCCGGCGGTGTCCTTGGCGTGGGGGCCGTGGGAGGCAGCGGGGGGTATGGCCGGGACACAGCAGCGGGAGATGGGCGCGCTCCGGCCGTTGTCCACGGCGCGGGGTCTGGCCCTGTTCGACGCGGCGCTCCGCGACGGCGGGCCCGTGCTGGCGCCCGTTCTGCTGGACCGGGCGGGCCTCCGTGCGGTCCAAGGGCCGCTGCCGCCGCTCCTGCACGGGCTGGTGCGCCCTCGTACGCCGGCCGTCGAGAAGGCCCGCCCGGGTTCCGAGCAGCCGTGGGAGCCGGGAGCGTGGCGTCGGGTGCTGGCCCGGCTTCCCGCCGGACAACGCGAGGACAGGCTCACGGAGCTGATGAGCGCCGACGTCGCGGCGGTGCTCGGACACCCGGACGCCGACGCGCTGCCGACCGGCAGGTCCTTCGCGGAGCTGGGCTTCGACTCGCTGATGGCGGTGCAGGTCCGCAACCGGCTGAGCATGGCGCTGCGGTTGCGTCTTTCGGCCGCCGTGCTGTTCGAGCATCCGACGGCTCAGGGGCTGGCCCGGCACATCCTCGGCCTGCTGGAGGACGACCTGCCTGCGACGGCACCCGACACCGCCGGTCCACGTCCCGCTCAGACGCTGTCCTCGCTCTACCGGCGGGTCTGCGAGGCCGGACAGGTGGTCGCCGCGATGCAGATGCTGGTCACGGCGTCCTGGGCGGTTCCGACGTTCGACGCGGCCGAGAGCCGGCAGCACTCGATCCCGCCGGTGCGACGCGCCACCGGTGGCGGGACCGGCGGTCCGGTGCTCGTGTTCTTCACCGGCACCCACCCGACGTCCGCCGCGCCGGGCGGGGAGTTCGCTCGCTTCCACGGGTGCTTTCAGGGGGAGCTTGACGTCCTGGAGTTCCCGCACCCGGGCATCGGTGCGGGCAGCGCGGTGCCGGCCGACCGCGAGACCCTGGCCCGCACCCACGCCGAGTCGGTGCTGCGGCAGGTGGGCGGCAGGCCCTTCGTGGTCGTCGGCGTCAGCACCGGGGGTGCCGTGGCACATGCCGTGACCCGGCGGCTCGAAGCGCTGGGGGCGGCTCCTGTGGGGCAAGTGCTGCTGGACACCTATCTCGTCAACGACGGCAACAGCGACAAGGACTGGCTGCTGTCCCTGCCCGCGGTGATCGCGCCACGACTGGGCGGCACCGAGTTTCCCGGGGACGAGGACGCCGGCGTCGCGGCCCTGGGGGCGTACACCCGCATGTTCCTGGGCTGGGACCCGGAACCGGTCGACACCCCGACCCTGCTGGTGCGGGCAACCCGGCCCACGCCCGAGATGGCGGCGAGCGCGGGCCCCGAGGAGTGGCGGACGACCTGGCCGCTGCCGCACACCCGGGTCGACGTGCCCGGCGACCACTTCTCGTTCATGCAGGAGCACGCTCCGACCACCGTGGCGGCCGTCCGCGCATGGCTCGACTCCCTGGGAGAAACACCGTGACTGTTGCACAACACCCGAGTAAGCCTGGGCCGGTTGAGGAATTCGACGTGATCGTGGTGGGCGGTGGTCCGGCCGGAGCCACCGCCGCCACGGCCGTCGCCCTGCGCGGCCACCGCGTCCTGCTCCTGGAACAACAGACCTTCCCCCGCTACCAGATCGGCGAGTCGCTGCTGCCGTCCACCGTGCACGGTGTCTGCCGCATCCTGGGCGTCGAGGACGAGGTCGCACGGGCGGGCTTCAAGCTGAAGCGCGGCGGGACGTTCCGGTGGGGCCGCAACCGGGATCCGTGGCAGTTCTCCTTCGCCCTGTCCCCCCGGCTGGCCGACCCGACCTCGTTCGCCTACCAGGTCGAGCGGTCCCGCTTCGACGCGATCCTGCTGGCGGGCGCCCGCCGGGTCGGCGTCGACGTACGGGAGGACTCCCGCGTCAAGGGCGTGCTCGCCGACGAGGAGCGGGTGCGGGGCGTCAGCTGGAGCGGCCCCGGCGGCGAGCTCCGCGAGGCCCGGGCCCGCTATGTCGTGGACGCCTCCGGCAACGGCAGCCGCATCCACACCGAGGTCGGCGGCAGCCGGACGTACTCCGACTTCTTCCGCAACATCGCGGTGTTCGGCTACTTCGCCGGCGGCAAACGGCTCCCGAAGCCCAACGACGGCAACATCTTCTGCGCCGCCTTCGACGAGGGCTGGATCTGGTACATCCCGCTCCGCGACGACCTCACGAGCGTGGGGGCGGTGGTGAGCCGGGAGAACGCCGCCGGGATACAGCGGGACCCGGCGGCGGCCTGGCGCCGGCTGATCGACTCCTGCCCCGAGATCCGCGACCTCCTGCAGGGGGTTCCACAGGCCACCGAGGCGCCCTACGACCAGGTCCGCGTCCGCAAGGACTGGTCGTACTGGAAGTCCCGGCTGTGGCGGCCCGGCATGGTGCTGGTCGGCGACGCGGCGTGCTTCGTCGACCCGGTGCTCTCCTCCGGCGTGCACCTCGCCACATACGGGGCCCTGCTCGCGGCCCGCTCCCTCAACAGCGGCCTGGCCGGGACGCCGGACGAGACTCGTCTGTTCGACGAGTTCGAGGCCCGCTACCGGCAGGAGTACAGCCTGTTCTACGAGTTCCTGGTCTCCTTCTACGACATGCACGAGGACGAGCGTTCGTACTTCTGGAAGGCCCGCAAGATCACCAACGTGGGCGCGACGGAACTGGAGGCGTTCGTCGAGCTGGTGGGCGGTCTGGCCTCCGGCGACGCCGGCTTCGCGGGGCTCGGGGAGGCGGGCGCCCGGCTGACGACGGCCTCCTCGGAACTCGGCACCGCGGTGGGCCGGCTGCCGGACTCCGACGGCCTGCGCAACCCGCTCTTCGAGTCCCCCACCATCCGTGAGGTGTTCCAGGAGGGTGCGGTTCTGCAGGAACGAGGCGTGTTCGGCGGCCCGTTGGAGGAGGAGACGCCCGTGCGGCCGGGCGGCCTGGTGGCTTCGGAGGACGGGCTCATGTGGGTGGATCCAGCTCGGCCACGCCCCTGAGACCCACCACTGTTCCCCTCGCCCGTGCCGCCCGAGCGTCAAGGACGCGGCTGGAAGAGGTCGTTGAGGTCCGACTGCGGGATCTGGTCGTCGGCGTAGGAGAAGGTGCCCCGGTCGGCCAGTTCGCGCGCGGCGCTCAGCAGACGGCGGTACATCGCGCGGGCGATGCTGCCGCCCACCGTGACCCGCCGTACGCCGAGTTCGCGCAGGTCGTCCATGGACAGCGTGCCGCCCGTCAGGCCCATCACCACGTTGAGCGGGCCGTCGAGTTCGCGCACCAGGATGCCGATGGTCTCGGCGTCGGCCGCGCCCGGCACGAACGCGCAGTCCGCCCCGGCCGCCAGATACGCGTTGGCCCGCCGGATGCACTCGTCGAGCGTGCCTCCGACGAGCAGCACGTCGGTCCGGCCGACCAGGACGAACGGTTCGCCGGCCGCGTCCACGGCGGCGCGCGCGGCGCGGATGCGGTCGGCGGCGAGAGCCGGGTCGTGGAGCGGCGCCTTGCGGTCGCCGGTGAAGTCCTCGATGTTGCCGCCCGCCGCACCGGCCGCGAGCGCCATGGTGATCGTGCTCGCCACGGTCTCGGGCGCCTCGCCGTATCCGTCCTCGAGGTCCGCGCTCAGCGGCACCGTCAGCTCGTCGGCGATCTCGCGGATGCGGGCCAGCATCGTCCCGCGGCCGATGCGGCCCTCCGGCTGCTCGCCGAAGAAGTCGTGGTCCGGACGGCCCAGGGAGAACGCGACTCCCGCGCTGGTGGTGGCCACGGCGGGGAAGCCGGCCGCCTCCAGGATCCGGGCACTGCCCACGTCCCACGCGTTGGGGAGCAGGAAGCAGCCCTGCCGGTGCAACTGGACGAATCGTTCCGCTCGTTCTCGGCTGTCGCTGTTCACATGACGAACCTACGAGCCGCGGGCCCGAGCCGGAACCCTCGTCCCGGGCGTGTCACTCCCGCCACTGCCCCTCAGCGAGGGCTGTCCCACCGCACATGCAGGGCAGGCGGCTTGCGGAAGACCAGGCCGTACGGGGCTGTGGGGCGGTCCGGGTCGAGACGCAGGGCGGGGAGGCGTTCGAGCAGGCGCTGGAGGGCGATGCGGGTCTCCAGGCGGGCCAGATGGGCGGCGATGCAGTGGTGCGGTCCGTGGGCGAAGGCCAGTTGGAGACGCGCGTTCTCGCGGCGGACGTCGAAACGGTCGGGGTCGGGGAAGACGGCGGGGTCGCGGTTGGCACCGGCCAGGGAGACGGTGACCAGGTCGCCCCGGCGGATGGCGGCCGGACCCAGTGCGGTGTCACATGTCGCGTAGCGGTCCACGACGGCCGCGCCGGGTTCCAGGCGCAGCGACTCCTCGATCGCACCGTCCAGCAGCTCGAAGTCGCCGAGTACGAGGGCGAGTTGGTCTGGGTGGCTCAGCAGATGCAGCAGCGCGTTGGCAATCATCGCCTCCGTGGTCTCGATGCCCCCGAACATCAGGACCGCGGCGTTGGACGCGAGCTGGGGCAGCGCGAGCCGCCCGGCGGCGGAGACCAGCAGCGAGGAACTGCCCCCGTCGGCAACGGTCTTCTCCACGGCGGTCCGCAGTTGCGCGTACGCGGCGGCTCCGGCGGGTCCCGCCTCGTGTCCGGCCGTGATGTCCGAGACGGCGCGCACGATGGCGTCGTACCAGGAGAGCACCGTGTCCGTGCCGGCACCGGCCAGCCCGAGTGCCTCGGTCACGACGGCGACCGCGAGCGGTCCGGCGAAGGAGCGTCTCAGTTCGGCGGCGCCGGCCGGTTCGAGTGCGGTGATGAGCCGGCCGGTCTCCTGCTCGATGAACGAGGCGAAGCCGTCGCGTACCTGCCGTGGGCGGAAGGGGGCGTTGAACGGCTCGCGGTGGCGGGTGTGCTGCTCCCCGTCCAGCGACAGCATGCTCGGTCCGACGACCTGCGCGGTGGAGAACCGGGGGTCGTCGACGGTGAAGGTCGCGGCGTCCCGCATCACGTGCAGCGCCAGGTCACGGCGGGTCACCAGCCAGCCGCCCAGCTCCGGCAGCCAGGACACCGGCTCGTGCGCCCGCAGCCGTGCCAGCCGGGGATGCGGGTCCCGGGCGAGTTCGTCGAGCGTCGTGGCGGCACCGAGCGGGAAGGAGTCGCTGACGCTCATCGTGCGGAACCGTTGCGCATGCCGGGAAACACACACCCTTTCGGGAGGTTCGAATACTCCTGCGGTCGTGATTATCCACCTCCCGGGCTGTGCGTTTCGCACAGGAGAGCCGGGTGAATCCCACGCACGTGAGGTGACAGACGCACGATGTCCACGCCTGCGCCTTCTGCCATCGTGGGAGGTGAGAGGCACCAGGGAGGCGGACTGAACCCTTGGAGACTCCCGTGGACAAGCGGTACGAGGTCTACTGCCTCACAGACCCCCACTTCTACGACGCACCGCATCACGGCCGGACGCGTGGCCGCTTCCGGCAGGCCGGCCGGCCGCTGCCCGATTCGTGGGCACGCGAGGAGCTCGGCGACTGGGTGGTGTGCCGTCCCACCGGCACCGTGTTCCCCCGGCAGGGCTGGAAGATCCATGTCTCGGCCTGTCCGGACAACGCGCAGTCGATCCTGGACGAGGTGTGGGACTACTGCGTCCCGCGCCGTATCGCGTTCAAGTTCCTGCCCGGCATGGACGCCCTGTTCCTCGCGAACGCGAAGTACGCGCACCGCGGCTCCAGCGGCAAGTTCGTGACCGTCTACCCCGTGGACGAGGCCGAGTGCGAGCGCATCCTCACCGAACTGGGCGGTCTGCTCGACGGGCGGCAGGGCCCGTACATCCTCAGCGACCTGCGCTGGGGGGACGGTCCGCTCTACGTCAGATACGGGGCCTTCGCCGACCGGTACTGCGTGTCGGACGACGGCGAGCTGGAGCAGGCGGTGGAGGACCCCTCCGGCCGTCTGGTGCCCGACGTGCGCGGCCCCACCTTCCAGGTTCCCGAGTGGGTGGAGCTGCCCGGCTTCCTCGAACCCCATCTCGCCGAGAGCAGGCGCACCACCGTCGCCGAACTGCCGTACCGGATCGAGAAGGCACTGCACTTCTCCAACGCCGGCGGACTGTACGCCGCGGTGGACACCCGGACGCAGGAGCGGGTCGTGCTCAAGGAGGGGCGGCCGTACGCGGGGCTCACCCCGGACGGCGCGGACGCCGTCACCCGGCTGCGGCGTGAGCGGGAGGCCCTGGAACGGCTGGCCGGGCTGCCGTTCGTGCCCGCGGTCCGCGACCACTTCGAGCTTGGCGGCCACCACTTCCTCGTGGAGGAACTCGTCGAGGCCAACGCTCTGTACAACGAGTTCGTCAAGCGCTATCCGCTCGCCGCGCTGTCCCCGGACCGCGCCGCGTTCGCCGACTACACCGACTGGGCTCTCGACATCCACCGGCAGGTGGAGGAGGCGGTCGCAGCGGTCCACGAGCGGGGCATCGTGATCGGGGACCTCCACACGGACAACATCCTGGTCCGCCCCGACGGCAGAGTGGTGCTGGTCGACTTCGAGGGCGCCATGGACGTGACGCAGGCGCGCCGCCAGGTCCTCGCCGCCCCGGGCTTCATCGCCCCGCGCGGCGCCACCGGCTTCGACATCGACCGGTACGCCCTGGCCAGTCTGCGGCTGTTCCTCTTCCTGCCGCTGACCGGGCTGATCGAACTGGACACCGGCAAGGCGGGGCAGCTCGCCAGGGAGGCCGCCCGGCTGTTCCCGGTCCCCCGCTCCTTCCTCGACGAGGCCGTACGCACCATCACCGGCGACGGCGGCATCGACGCGGGGGCGGACGACGCGCCCCGGCTGGAGCCCGACCGGGCGGGCTGGCTGCACGCCCGGCACTCGATCGCCTCGGCCGTCCTGGCCTCCGCCGCACCCGAGCGGCACGACCGGCTCTTCCCCGGCGACATCGAGCAGTTCCTGCTCCCGGGAAGCGGCCTGGGCCTCGCCCACGGCGCGGCAGGCGTGCTGTACGCGCTGGACGTGACGGGCGCGGGACGCCACCCGGACCACGAGGAGTGGCTGATCCGGCACGCGCTCGACCCGGCACCGGGCACCCGCCTCGGCTTCTACGACGGTCTGCACGGCGTCGCCCATGTCCTCGAGCACCTGGGACACCACGAGGAGGCCGCCAAGGTGCTCGACATGTGCCTGGGCGAACGGTGGGAGCCGCTGCCCCTCGACCTCAAGGGCGGCCTGTCCAGCATCGGGCTCAACCTGCTGCACTTCGCGACCACCACCGGCGACGCCACCTGCCGTGACACCGCCTGCCGGGTGGCGGAGGTCGTCGCCGACCGCCTGGGCCCCGCCGACGCCGTGGCGGAGACCAGCGGCGGCGCCCACCCCAGGGCGGGGCTGATGTTCGGGTCGTCCGGACCGGCGCTGCTGTTCCTGCGCCTGTACGAGCGCAGCAAGGACCCGGCCCTGCTCGACCTGGCCGCCACGGCGCTGCGCCAGGACCTGCGCCGCTGCGTGGTGCGCGAGGAGGGGTCGATGGAGGTGAACGAGGGCTGGCGCACCATGCCGTATCTCGCCGACGGCAGTGTGGGCATCGGAATGGTCCTTGAGGACTACCTGGCCCATCGCGCGGACGAGGAGTTCCTGGACGCCGCCGCGGCGATCCGCAAGGCGGCCAGGGCGTCCTTCTACATCGAGCCCGGGCTCTTCGACGGTCTCGCCGGGATGATCCTCCACCTCAGCCGTCCGCATCCGCCCGGCACGGCCGCCGAGCGGGACCCCCTGATCGCCGGCCATGTACGCCGACTGGCCCGCCATGCCTGTCTCCTGGACGGTCGACTGGCCTTCCCCGGCGAGCAGTTGCTGCGGCTGTCCATGGACCTGGCCACCGGCGGCGCGGGCGTTCTGCTCGCGCTGGGCGCCGCCTTCCACTCCCGGCCGGCCGGACTGCCGTTCCTGACACCCGGTCTGCCCGCTCATGACTTCCCCGTCCCCACGCGAGTACCAGAGAGGAGGTGAGGACGTGATGTCGCTCCTCGAACTGCAGGGTCTCACCATCGAGACCGAAACCGGGCACGCTCCGCCGCCGGGCAGCCGCGCGAGCAAGGGCTGTGGAGGCAGCCGCCTGAGCCTGCTGCTCTGCTAGTTCTCATCCAACGGCGGGGGCACCTCCGGTGTCCCCGCCTCACTCCGCCGGAAACCGTCCGGCGACGGCAGACGGGAGCGGCCCGTGGAACGACGTGCGGCGGACCGACTGCTGCTGACGGCGGTCCGGCGGGGCGGCACCTGGGGCGGCGTCCTGGCCGCCACTTCTCTTGTGCTCGCCGGGGTCTACGTGGTCCTGCCCGCGCTGATGGGCCGCACGGTCGACGCCGTACTCGGGCGCGGTGACGCCGCCCTGTGGCTGACCCTGTCCGCCCTCGCCGTCACGCTCCTCGTGGTGTGCGACGCCGCCGACGACTACGCGGGCGCCGTCGCCAACTCCCGCTGCACGGCATGGCTGCGGCACACCCTGCTGGGGCACGTCCTCGACATGGGCGGCCGTGCCACCCGCCGCCACACCCCCGGCGATCTGGTCACGCGCCTGGTGAGCAACACCGCCCGGACCGGCAGCGCCCCCTCGGGCCTGGTGTGGGCGGTGACCGAAGTACTCCCCCCGGTCGGGGCGGTGGTCGCCCTGGCCCTCATCGACCCCTGGCTGTGCCTGACGTTCCTCGCCGGTCTGCCGCTGGTCGTCCTCGTGGTGCGCGCCTTCGTCCGTGACGTCTCCGACGTCAACGACCGCTACTTCGCCACCCAGGGCCGCATCGCCGCCCGGCTCGTCGACGCCCTCACCGGCATCCGCTCCATCACCGCCGCCGGAACCACGGCCCGGGAGGCCGGGCGGATCCTGCAGCCGCTGCCGGAGCTGCACCGCCACGGCATGGGGATGTGGCGGGCGTACGCCCGGGTCTCCGCGCGGGACGCGGCGGTCGTTCCCCTGCTGGAGGTCGCCGTGCTGGCGGTGGCCGGCCTGGAGCTCGCCCGGGGCCGCATCACACCGGGTCAGACGCTCGCCGCGAGCGAGTACGTCCTGCTGGCCACGGGGGTGAGTTCGCTGGTGGCCTCGGCCCACCGGCTCGCCTTCGCGCGCGCCACGGCGGGGCGGGTCGCGGAGGTGCTGGCGGAGCCCGCCGTGGTGTACGGCACCGCGCGACTGCCGGGCGGGGGCGGCGGCCGGCTGGAGTTCCAAGGGGTGACCGTCCGCACGCCGGAGGGCGGCACGGTGCTGGACGGCGTCGACCTGGCTCCGCCACCGGGCATGCTGACGGCCGTCGTGGGCCGTTCGGGCTCCGGGAAGTCGCTGCTCGCCGCGCTGGCCGGGCGGCTGGCCGACCCGGACCAGGGCGAGGTACTGCTCGACGGGGTGCCCCTGCGGGACGTGGACCGCGCGGCGCTGCGGCGGGCCGTGGCGTACGGCTTCGACCGGCCGGTGCTGCTGGGCGGGACGTACGCCGACGCGATCGCCCTCGGGGCCCGCGACGCTGCGCGCTTCGAGGTGCTGGCCGGGGCGGCCGCCGCACGCGCCGACGCCTTCCTCCAGACGCTGCCCGAGGGGTACGACACCCGGCCGGCCACCGCCCCGCTGTCCGGCGGGGAGACCCAACGGGTCGGCCTGGCACGCGCGTTCGTCCAGGCGGGCCCGGCCGGCCGGCTCCTGGTGCTCGACGACGTGACGGCCGGCCTCGACACCGTCACCGAGCACCACATCGGCAAGGTGCTCACCGGGTCCGGACGGCTCGCCCGCCGCACCCGGCTCGTGGTGACCCACCGGGCGTCCACCGCGGCCCGCGCGGACCACGTCGTCTGGCTGGAGGCGGGCCGCGTCCGCGGTCAGGGCACCCACCGCGCGCTGTGGGCGGACCCGGAGTACCGGGCCGTCTTCCGTCCGGAGCCGACGCCCGACGGAGGGCCGCGATGAACCGGGCGGCCCACGGACTGCTTCGCTCCACCCTCCGCGCCCGGCGCCGGAAGTTCGTACGGCTCACCGGCTGGTCGCTGGTCCAGGCGGTGCCCGCGCTGCTGTCCGGCTGGTTGGTGGCCCGGGCCGTCGACGACGGCTTCCTCGCCGGCCGCAGTACCGCGGGCCTCGGCTGGCTGGCACTGCTGGCCTGCACCGTCCTGCTCGGCGCCTGGGGCACCCGGCAGGCCACGCTCCGACTCGCCGACGTCGTCGAGCCGTTCCGCGACGACCTGGTCACCCTCGTCACCACGGGCACATTGCAGCGCTCCGCCCGCCTCAGCGGGCCGGCCGACACGGCGGGCGTGGCACGGCTGACCGAACAGGTCGAGATCGCTCGTGAGTCGTACGGGGCGATCGTGATGTTCGTGCAGACCTTCTCGGTCACCGCGGTGAGCGTGCTGCTCGGGCTGGTCGTACTCGATCCCGTGCTGCTGCTGTTCGTGCTGCCGCCCCTCGTGGCCGGGCTCGCACTCTTCCTGGTGGCCCTGCGCGCGATGGCCGCCCGGCAGCGGGCTGTCGTGCTGGCCGACGAGGCCATCGCCGAGCAGGTGGGCGCGGTGGCCGCGGGGCTGCGGGACGTCACGGCCTGCGGCGCCGAGGACGTCGTACGAACCCGGGTCGGCGCCCGCATCGACGCGGCAGCGGACGCGGCGCGCGCCCTGGCCCGGCTCACCGCCGTGCGGACCGTCGCCCTGGGTGTCGGCGGCTGGCTCCCGATCGTGCTGATCCTCGCCGGAACGCCCTGGCTGGTCCACGGCGGCATGACGACCGGCACCGTCCTGGGCGCCCTGACCTACGTCTCCCAGTCCCTGCAACCGGCCCTGCGGGGCTTCGTCCAGGGCCTGGGCGGCAGCGGCCTGTGGCTCCTGGTCACCCTCACCCGAATCCTGGAGGCATCCGCCCCCACGCCGGCAGGACCCCCGGCCGACACCGTCCCGGACAACACCCCGCCTTCGGCCGGCGCTTCGAAGAGGCGCAGGGCCGCCAGGCTGTCGCACAGGACGGTGACGCCAGAGTCTGCGAGCCTGCCGGGAACCCTCGGGCCCGTCGGGCCGCCGGGCGAGGCCGCGGCCGGTGCGCCCGGGCTTGCCGCCGTCAGGTCCTCCCTCGTCGCGGCGCAGCCTCGCGACGGGCGGGTCGAGTTGTCCGGAGTCACCTTCGGATATGCCCGTTCCGCCGAGCCGGTCGTGCGGGATCTCGACCTCGTTCTCGCGCCGGGCACCCATCTGGCCGTCGTGGGCCCCAGTGGGGCGGGCAAGTCGACGCTCGCCGCGCTCGTCGCCGGGGTGCTCGAACCGCGGGCCGGACGGATCCGGCTGGGGGGTGTGCCGGTGCGGGAGCTGGACCGTGGCCGGCTGTCCCGGTGCCGTGTGCTGATCCCGCAGGAGGCCTACGTGTTCGCGGGCACCCTGCGTGAGAACCTCGCCTACCTTCAGCCCGCGGCCGGCGAGTCCGAGATGGACGCGGCGGTCCGCGCCATCGGTGCGCAGGCGCTCGTCCGGCGGCTCGGCGGCTATGACGCGACCGTGGATCCTGCCGTGCTCTCGGCGGGTGAGCGGCAGCTGATCGCCCTGGCCCGGGCCCTGCTGCCACCGGCCCGGCTGGTCCTGCTGGACGAGGCCACCTGCCACCTCGACCCGGCGGCGGAGGCGGTCGCCGAACGGGCCTTCGCCCGCCTCCCGGCCACCCTCATCGTGTGCGCCCACCGGATCAGTTCCGCGCTGCGCGCCGACCTCGTCCTCGTCATGGACGGCTCGCGCTGCCGTCTCGGCACACACGACCTGCTGATGGCGGACTGCGCCCTCTACCGCGACCTGATCGGCCACTGGGACGGGCCGGCGGACGCGGCGCGAGAGGCCACCGGCGGCGAACTCGCCCACCGGAAAGGGACGTGAGCGCCGCGGCTACAGCCATCCCGACTGCCGGGCGATCCGGATCGCGTCGATGCGGTTGCGTGCACCGGTCTTCCTGGAGACCGCGTTCAGATGGTTGCGGACCGTTCCCACCGACAGCGAAAGCCGCTCGGCGATCTCCCGGGTCGGAGTGCCGTCCGCCGCCAGCCGCAGCACCTCGAGCTCCCTGGCGGTCAGCGGGCTCCTTGCCGAGGAGAGCGCCAGCAGCGCCAGTTCCGGGTCGATGAACCGCCCGCCGGCCGCCACCTTGCGCACGCCCTCCGTCAGAAAGTTGCTGGGGCTGTTCCTGCCGATGAGGCCCGCGACGGGCTGGGCCAGCGCCTGACGCAGGTATTCAGGCGTCGCCGTGCCGGCCACCAGCAGGATCCGGCACTCCGGAAGCCGCTCGCTCAGCTCCTGCGAGGTGTCGAGCGCCCCGTCCTCGACGGCATTGCCGTCACAGTCGATGACCACGACATCGGGTCGGTACGACAGCGCCCGTGTGACCGCCTGCCCGCACCCCGGTGCCGCCGCGACCACCTCGATGTCCTCCTCACGTGTCAGCAGGGCGGCGAGCGCCCCACGCACCAGGTCGGTCTCCTCGACGAGAAGCACACGGATCAACATCGCTCCCGCCCGGCCCCCAGTGGCCTGCTCCCGCGACACGCCCCGGACACTCCGACGACGCCGTAAGAAGTATCTCCGGTTATAGCCCTATTTGACGTGCCGCCCCGCCCCGGGCCCACGGCAGATGCAGGGCGCCCGCGGGACACGCCGCCGAATGGTCTATTCGGCAGGTAAACGTCCTATCCGGTCATAGCGTTCACAATATGAAGAACTACCGCATTGCATACATGATGTGCACCGCCGTGGTGGTCGGGACCGGGCTGGGTGCCGCTCCGCCGGCCGCCCGTCATGCGTTCCATGTGGTCATGCCGGGCCAGTCGATCCAGAAGGCCGTGGACGCCTCCCAGCCCGGAGACACCGTTCTCGTGGCCCCCGGCACGTTCCACGAGAGCATCAAGGTGACCACGCCCGGGCTGACCCTGCGCGGCATGGGGCGAGCCACAGTGATCGAGCCGAGCGGCAAGAAGGCCGCCAACAGCTGTGCCGAGGGCGGCAACGGCATCTGTGTCCTGGGCACTAAGGACCGTGACGTCAAGGGCGTCACCATCGCCTCGCTGACCGTCACGGGCTTTGCCAGGACCGGGGTGTTCGCCATGGCGACCGACGGGCTGACCGTGCGGAATGTGACCACGGCGCGCAACGGTGTGTGGGGCATCGCCCAGGAGCGCTCGGTCCGCTCGCTGATCCAGGACAACAGCGCCCTGTACAACGGCGACGCGGGCGTCTTCCTCGCCAACACCATCAATGAGGAGGCAGGCGCCACGGACACCGGGGGAACAGTGATCGACCACAACCGGCTGGAGGGCAACCGTATCGGCCTGACGGTCCGGCGCCTGCGCAACCTCACCGTCGCTCGCAACCGCGCGACCGCCAACTGCGTGGCGGTGTTCGTCGTCGGTGACGAGAACAAGCCGAAGGCCGGCGCGCTGACCGTGCGCGACAACCTCCTCGTACGCAACAACAAGTCGTGCCCGAAGACCGCGCGGCTGGACGCCCTGCAGGGCTCCGGCATCGTCCTGACCGGCGCCGAGGACACCCTGGTGACACGGAACGTGGTCAGGAACAACGTCGGCGACTCCCCCCTGTCGGGCGGCATCGTCCTGTTCAAGAGCTTTGTGGCCGTCACCAACGACCGCAACCGGATCAGCGACAACGTGGTCGAGGGCAACTCCCCGGCGGACCTCATCAACGCCGACCACGGCACGGGCAACACCTTCGAACGCAACTCCTGCCGGGCCTCCCAGCCCGCGGGGATGTGCTGACCGCAGGTCATGGCCCGTGCGCGGGCCCACAAGGAAGGAAGCGGCACATGACGACCGCACAGACAGCCCCACCGCCGTCCATGCGGCTGAGGGAGCTCGCGTTCGCGGCGGCATGTGCCGCCGCCCTCCGGGCGGCCGCCCGGCTGGGAGTCCCCGACGCCCTCGGTGACACTCCCATGACCGCGGAGGACCTGGCGGCGGCGGTGAAGGCGGAGGCCCGGCCGCTACGAAGGCTGCTGCGCACCCTGTCCTGCTACGGCGTCTTCGCCGAGCTGCCGGACGGGAGGTTCACCCACACCGATGTCTCCCGGCTGCTGCGCGAGGACGATCCGAACAGCCTGCGCGCCATCTCCCTGTGGTGCACCGAGCCGTGGACCTGGGACGCCTGGCCGCGGCTCGACGAGGCGGTGCGCACCGGGCGCAATGTCGTCGAGGACCTGTACGGCAAGGAGTTCTTCCCCTATCTGAACGAGGACGCCCCGGAGTCCGCCGACGTCTTCAACCGGGCCATGACCACCTCCAGCGTGCAGTCCGCGCGGGACGTCGCCGAGTTCCTCGACCTGTCGGGGAGTTCATCGGTCGCCGACCTGGGCGGCGGCCAGGGGCATGTGCTGGCGAGCCTGCTGGACAAGTACCCCTCGCTGCACGGCAGTCTGCTCGACCTTCCGCGGGTGGTGGAGAACGCGCTGCCGAGGCTGCGGCCGGGCGGCGACCTCGCGGACCGCGCGTGCGTGGTGCCCGGCGACGTACGGGTGTCCGTGCCGGTCGCGGCGGACGTCTACATCATCAAGAACATCCTGGAGTGGGACGACGACAGCACCGCCCGGACGTTGCGCAACGTCCGGGCGGCGGGCGGCGCGGGGGCCAGGGTCGTGGTCATCGAGAACCTCGTCGACGACTCGCCCTCGATGCGGTTCAGCACCGCGATGGACCTGCTGCTGCTCCTCAACGTCGGCGGGGCGAAGCACACCACCGACAGCATGGTCGCCCGGCTGACCGACGCGGGGCTGGTCATCGACGACATCCGCCCGGTCAACCCCTATCTGCACGCGTTCGACTGTCACGTCCCGGGCTGAACGGCCCCCCAAACCACCGGTCGCCGGGCCCGCAGCGTCGCGGGCCCGGCGACCGGTGAGGTACGGCGGGGTCAGCCGGCCGGGTCGCGCTCCCACAGGTAGAAGCGCCGCGCCATGGCGTCCTTCGGGGAACGCCAGGTCTCGGGGTCGTACGCGCTGACGTACGCGGACAGCCTCTCGCTGACCTCCCGGAACTCGGGGTGCTGTGTGACCTCGGCGATGGCGGGGCCGGGTTCGCGCTCGGACTCGATGAGGTGCATGTACACGTCGCCGAACTGGAAGAGGCAGCGCCGGACCACCCCGACGAGGTGCGGCAGCTCTCCCCGGTCGGACTCCGCGAACACCTTGGCGATGTCCGGGGCCGAGCCCGGGGCCATACGGGCGACGATCAGTGCCTGGTGCATGGGGGCTGGTTCTCCGTCCGGCTCAGTCGGTCAGACCCGGAGTGGCACCGCGCTCGGCGGCGACCTTCTCGATGCGGTCCCGGATGAGCCCCATCTGGACCTTGGAGTTCCGGTTGATGTTGTCGGTCATCCAGGCGTCGTCGACCGGTGCTTCCGGTTTCATCGCGAAGTCCTGCGTCCACACCATGCGCGTGCCGCCCGGCACCTCCTCGTACCGCCAGTGGATGTCCATGTGGTCGAAGGGGCCCGTCTCGACCCGGCGTGCCTTGACGGTGCGCGTGTCGCGGTCCGGTTCGCGTTCGGAGACCCAGCTCCACACGGTGCCGTTCTCGTCGGGGTGCATGGTCAGCCGGAAGGTGGTCTTGCGTCCCTCCCGGGCCAGGACTTCGACGGAGGCGTACTCGGTGAACAGCCGCGGCCAGTTCTCCAGGTCGTTGGTCATCTCCCAGACGAGGTCCAGCGGCGCCGCGATGGTGATCTCGTTCTGTGTGTGTCCGGTCATCTCACGCTCCTGTCATGAGGGCACTGTTGACGAGGTCGAGGAACTGCCGGGGGGTCTTGGAGCGTTCGGCGTCGGCGGGCATCGGTGTGCCGTAGCGGTTCTCCAGTTCGCCCACGATGCCCAGCAGGCCGAGCGAGTCGACGCCCAGGGTGTCGAAACCGGGGTTGTGCAGCCCGAGTTCCTCGGGGGTGACGGTGACACCGGCGGACTTCTTCATGAGTTCGGCGAGCTCTTCGACGGTTATTCGGTCGGACATGTGCTTCTCCTCTACTGCTCCTCGGCGCCTCAGGACGAGGCGCCGGTGGCGCCGTGCCGCAGCACCAGCGCCGAGTTCGACCCCATGAGGCCCCGGCTGAGGACCAGCGCCGTGCGCGGCCGGGCGGCACGGGCCCGGCCGGTCACGAGATCGAGTTCGTGGCAGATGTCGTAGACGTTGGGGGTGGGCGGGATCAGGCCGTGCTCCATGGCGAGGACCGCCGCCGCCACGTCGAGTACTGCCGCCGCGCCGTACCCGCGGCCGATGCCGGTCTTCGGTGCGGTGACGGGCACACGGGTGCCGTGCGCGCCGAGCGCGTCGGCGATCGCGAGGGCCTCGGCGCGGTCCGCCTCCGGCACGCCGAGCGCGTCGGCGAAGACGACGTCGATCTCCTCGGGGGCGCAGCCGGCTTCGGCCAGGGCGCCCCGGACGGCATGGGCGAGGCCTTCCCGGGACTGCTCCCAGCGGGAGGCGCCGGTGAAGGTGGCCGCGTGTCCGGCGAGCACCGCCTGCACCCGCGCGCCCCGCGCCAGGGCCCTGGCCTCGTCCTCCACGACGAACATGGCGCCGCCCTCGGCGGGGACGAACCCGCAGGCCGCGGAGGTGAACGGGCGGTAGGCGCGGGCCGGGTCGGCCTCGAGGCTGAGCTCCGCGTAGCCGAGCTGGCAGACGACGGAGTACGGGGCGAGCGGCGCCTCGGTCGAGCCCGTCACGATCACGTCGGTGCCGCGCCGCACCGCCCGCGCCGCGTGCGCGAGGGCGTCCAGGCCGCCCGCCTCGTCGCTGGCGACGACCGAGCAGGGGCCCTTGAAGCCGCGGCGGATGGAGATCTGGCCGGTGCTGGCGGCGTAGAACCAGGCGATGGACTGATAGGGGCCGACGAACCGGCTGCCCTTTCCCCACAGTTGCTGCAGTTCCCGCTGCCCGAACTCGCCGCCGCCGGACCCGGCCGCGGTGACCACGCCCACGGAGAACGGGGAGCCGTCGGTCGCGGGCCGGCCGAGCCGGGCGTCGTCCAGCGCGAGGTCGGCCGCGGCCATCGCGAAGTGCGTGAACCGGTCGGTCTGGACGAGGAAGCGCTCCTCGACCACGGTGGAGGGGTCGAAGTCGCGGACCTCGCCCGCCACCCGCAGCGGCAGATGGGTGCAGCCCTCGCGGGTGATCCGGTCGAGGGCGCTGATGCCCTCCTTGACGGACTTCCAGAAGGTTTCGGTGCTGGATCCGTTGGGTGCGACCACGCCGATTCCGGTGATGGCCGCCCGCCGTGGATGCGGTTCGCTCATCGTGTCTTCTCCCTCGGCCGGGTCAGGACCACCGCGGACTGGAAGCCGCCGAACCCGCTGCCCACCGAGAGCACACTGTCCAGTTTCCGCTCGCGTGCGACGCGCGGGACGTAGTCCAGGTCGCACTCGGGGTCCGGGGTCTCGTAGTTGGCGGTCGGCGGGACGACCTGGTGGGCCAACGCCAGGACGCAGGCGACGAGTTCGATGGCGCCGATCGCGCCGAGGGAGTGGCCCACCATGGACTTGATGGAGCTCATGGGGGTGTCGTAGGCGTGCGGGCCCAGGGCCCGTTTCACCGCGGCGGTCTCGTGGCGGTCGTTCTGCTGGGTGCCCGAGCCGTGCGCGTTGACGTAGTCGATCGCCGTGCCGTCCAGCCGGGCGTGGTCGAGGGCGGCCTCGATGGCCTTGGCCATCTCCACGCCCTCACGGGTCAGTCCGGTCATGTGGTAGGCGTTGCCGAAGGTGGCGTAGCCGGCGAGTTCGCAGTACACGTGGGCGCCGCGGGCCCGGGCGTGCTCCAGTTCCTCCAGGACGAGGACCGCGCCGCCCTCGCCCATGACGAACCCGTCGCGGTCGGCGTCGAAGGGGCGCGAGGCGTGCTCGGGGTCGTCGTTGTTCGGGGACGTGGCCTTGATCGCGTCGAAGCAGGCCATGGTGATCGGGGAGATCGGCGAGTCCGAGGCCCCGGCGATGCACACGTCGGCGCGGCCCTCCTCGACGGTGTGGAAGGCGTATCCGACGGCGTCGAGCCCCGAGGTGCAGCCCGTGGAGACGGTCTGCACGGGGCCGCGCGCCCCGAACCGCTCGGCCACGGTGGAGGCGAGGGTGCTGGGCGCGAACGCCCGGTGCAGATACGGGCCGGCCTCCTGCGGATCCACGTCCCAGCGCTGCCCGTGATGGCTGACCAGCACATAGTCGTGCTCCAGCCGGGTGGTGCCGCCGACCGCGGTGCCCAGCGAGACCCCCACCCGCCAGGGGTTCTCCCGCTCGGGCTCGAGGCCGGCGTCGCGTATCGCCTCCGCCGCGGCGGCCAGGGCGAACTGTATGTAGCGGTCGCACCGCGCGGTCTGCTCCGCGTCAAGACCGTGCGCCGCCGGGTCGAAGTCGCATTCGGCGGCTATGCGGGAGCGCAGGCCGGCCGGGTCGAAGAAGGTGATGCCCCGCGTCGCCGTGCGCCCGGCGGACAGGAGGTCCCAGAACGCCGGTATGCCCGTGCCGCCGGGGGCGACGACGCCTATGCCGGTGACCGCCACCCGGCGTGTCATGACCGGACCTCCGCGGTATCGCTCTCCTCGGTGTCGACGTGGCCGAGCGGCGGGCTCGGGGCCAGCGGGCCGAGGTGGAAGACGATACGGGCCTCGACGTTGCCGACGTTGCGGAAGCGGTGCCGCATGTGCATGGGGATCATGAGGCCCTGTTCGGGCCGCAGCGGCTGGGGGACGCCGTCGAGGTCCACCTCCAGGTCCCCGCACACGACGTACACGAACTCCTCGGAGTAGGGGTGGTAGTGCTCCCCGATGCGCTCGCCGGGCTGCACGATGGCGACGCCCATGAAACCGCTGGTGGAGCCGACCGTGGCGGGGGTGAGCATGGCGCGCAGATCGCCGCCGCGCCGCCGGTTGGGCTCGACCTCGCTGAGATCCACGATTCTGGGACGGGATGTGATCACGGCGTTCCTCCGATCAGGTCCTGCATCGACGTGGGGCGGTGGCCGCCACGGCCGGCTGAGGGCAGCTCAGGCCTCGGGCGAGCGGCGGTCGGTGACGAGGTCCATGCGGGCGAGCCCGATGCAGCGTGCGAGTTCGCCGTGTCGGGGCGCGGACGCGTCGATGCGGAAGGTCGTCAGCTCGGCCAGCTGCCCGGGGTCGTGAAGCCCGAGGGCAACGGCGGGGTCGGCGGCCGCCAGTCCGCCGCGTACGTCGATCAGGCGTACGACGACGTCGTCGCGCTGGAAGATCGTGCTGCGCAGGATCGGGCTGCGCGGGTCGTCCGCCGCGGCCTCGTCCTGCCGGGCCAGCGCCTCGGCCAGGCGCATGCCGCAGCCGGGCCGGACCGGATAGGACAGGGCGTGCCGCTCCTCCCGCGGGTCCTGCTGCGCCAGCGTCACATGGTGGACGGCGGGCAGCGCGGCCCGGGTGAAGAAGACACGGGCGGACTCGGGGTCGTCGAGGTCCCGGTCCTGCTCCAGGTACGGGTTGATGGCCTCCTCGACGGCGCGTACCTCGGGCTGCCGGGCGACATGGCGCAGTGCGGCGAGCAGGTCACCGCGTACCTCGATGGCCCGAACCACCCGGTTGCCGTGCATGAACAGCGAGGTGCGGCACAGCCTGGTGGAGTCGTCGACCTTCGGCTCGGGCGAGGCGTAGTCGGCGAGGATCTTCGCGACCTTGTCCTCGCTGCCCGGCGTGACGGTGAAGGTGAGGGCGTGCCGGATCAGTCCGTCGCCGATCCTGGGTGCCGCCTGGAGCCGGCGCTTGCCGGGCTCGGCGCCGGGGGCCGGGCCGCCGGTCTCGCGGACGATGTGGAAGCGCAGCGACCGGGTGTCACGGACACAGCTGTGCAGCGGTTCCACCATCCGCACGTGTTCCTCGCTGTTGACCCAGGCGAGGAACGGCGGGGCGCTCTCCCACTCGCTGGTGATGAGCCATTGGGAGGGGTTCTCGATGGACTGGCACAGCTGGTCGCTGACATGTCCGGGGACGGAGGCGACCTGGTTGCACAGGAGCTCGTATGCCTCCAGGAACTGCTGCTGGGCTCCGTCGTAGACGTCCACCAGCAGGACGACCCGGAGTCTGGAGCCGTCGAACACGGACTGGGAGACCCGGGGCGACACCTGTCGGGCCGGCGGACCGGAAACACGTTCGGACGTGGTCGTCATCCTGCGCACATCTCCTTCGCGGGGCGGAAGCGACGCCGGCCGCGTTCGGCGGCGTCGACATTCCTCGATCGTGTGCCCGTCGCCCGCGGCGCGCGACTCGTATGGCCTACGCGGGTGATGCTCAGACGAGGTGGGCGAAGACCACCAGGTTGTCCGTGTAGTCCATGACCGACCGGTCGTAGTTGCCCGCGCAGGTGATCAGCCGCACCTGGGCCTGGGGGGTGTCGTCGTACACGCGGTCGCTGGGGAAGTCGTCCTTCTCGAAGGTCTCCACGCTGTCGACCCGGAAGGTCGCCGTGCGCCCGTCGGCGCGTTCGACGTAGAAGACATCGCCCTTTTCCAGCTGGCCGAGGTTGGCGAAGACGGCCGCGGACGTCTTGGTGTCGACATGCCCGGCGATGACCGCGGTCCCCGGCTCTCCGGGGGACGCCCCCTTGGTGTGCCAGCCGACGAGGTTCGTGTCGTCGCCGGGGGGAGGCTGCAGCTGCCCGTTGGGGCCGAGGGAGAGGCCCGTGAAGGGGGCGTCGACCCAGATCTTCGGGATGCGCAGGCGCACGGGCCTCGACCGGGGCAGGTGCTTGCCCACCGGCTGCCCCGGGGACATCGTCGACGCGGCGGAATGCCGTACGGACGCGGCGGACCGCCCGCGGGAGGTGTCGGCGGACGTGTCCTGACCGCTGATCATGCTCGCTGCGAGCACCAGGCAGGCGGCGGCGCAGATCATCATCACGCCCGAGCGGGATACTGACGGTTCGCTGGGCGCCGGTTGGTCGTCGGAGGAGGGAGAGGGCGGAGGAACTGCCATCGGAGAGCACCTCATTCAGGCACGGCGGCAGAGGGGACGGGGCGGGCGGGGCGCGAGCCGCGGCCGCCGCACGGGGCTCGGGTGACGGCCGCGGCTGCGCTATTGCGTCGGGCACGGGTCAGACCGTGCCCACGGCCGGCTTCTTGCGGCGCACCGCATACAGCCCGGTGGCGACGACGCCCAGCACGGCCAGCCCGCCCGCGGTCGCGGTCGGCGCCGCGAGCGCCCCGCCGCCGGTGTGCATGCCGCCATGGGGCTTCTCGTGGTCGCCGCCCCAGGAGTCACTGCCGCGGCCGCCGCCGTCCTCCTCACGGCCACCCTGGTCGTGGTCGCTGCCCCACGAGTCGTCCCGGTAGGAGTCCGGGTCCGTCTTCGGGTCCCGCGAGCCACCCCAGCCGCCGTCGTCGTTCACCGCGGTCAGCGCACCACCACCGGTGTGCACTCCACCGCGCGGTTCCTCGTGCTTGGGCTGCTTGCCGTGTTCTTTCCCGTGCTCCTTGCCGTGTTCCTTCCCGTGCTCCTTGCCGTGCGAAGAGCCGTCGTGATTCCCGTCGCCACCATTTGCGAACGCGCCGGGCGCACCGATGGCGAGGACGGCGGAAGCCGCCGCTGTGGCCAGAAAAATGCGAGCAGAACGCATAGGAACGTCCTTCCGCCAAGGCCCGGCAGCTGGTACGTCATCAGCTGACTTGACCGGACCCCGACGTGAACCACCGTCAGTCAGTCGTCACCTCACCACCAGTCGGGACGATCACCTGGGTGACGGGCTCAAGGGGTGAGACGGGGATTCAGCCGCCGGAGATCAAGCCAGTGCCAGCACGGTTTTCAGGACCTGCCGCAGCACCGATTCGGCGTCCGGGTCCGGGCCGGGCGAGCGCCATGCGACGAACCCGTCGGGCCGCACGAGCACGGCCCCCGCGGCCGTGACGCCGTGCCGCTCCGTCCACTGGGCATCGCCTTCCGGTACCAGTTCAGCCCCGGGCCCGCTGCCCACGCGGTACGCCCGGATGGGCACCGACAGCTCCTCGGCGAGGCGGCCGGCGGCCCGGTGCCATCCGCTCGGGTCGCCGGCGTCGCAGAGCAGGACCAGGGACCGTTCGTAGAGGTCGAGGGTGGAGATCCGTTCGGCGCCGTGCCGCACCCACAGGTGGGGCGCCCTGCTGCCTGGTTCGCCGCTCAGTTCGAGGTTCTCCGGCACGACCGCGGCCGCCGGGTCGGTGCCGACGACGGCGCCCTGCCGGTAGCGGTAGCCGAGGGCGACGTTGAGGATGCCGCGCCGGGGGCCGCCGCCGGCCTCGGGCGGCGGAGTGAACCCGGGGTGGCTGTGCTCGGCCGACCGGTCGGCGGCCCGGGCGCTGGTCGCCTCCGCCACCGGGCGGCGCTCGGCGTCGTAGGAGTCCAGCAGGCCCTCCCCGGCCCAGCCGCCGAGCACCGCGGCCAGCTTCCACGCGAGGTTGTGCGCGTCCTGGATTCCGGTGTTGGACCCGAAGGCCCCGGTGGGCGACATCTCGTGGGCCGAGTCCCCGGCCAGGAAGACCCGTTCGGAGCGGTAGCTGCGGGCGACGCGCTGGGCGGCGTGCCAGGGGGCCCGGCCGGTGATCTCCACATCGAGGTCCGGGACGCCGACCGCGCGGCGGATGTGCTCGATGCACCGCTCGTCGGTGAACTCCTCCAGGGTTTCACCGTGTTCGGGGTGCCAGGGGGCGTGGAAGACCCAGTTCTCGCGGTTGTCCACCGGGAGCAGGGCGCCGTCGGCGTCCGGGGCGGTGAGGTAGCAGACGATGAATCGGCGGTCGCCGACGACGTCCGCGAGGCGGCGGGAGCGGAAGGTGACGCTGACGTTGTGGAACAGGTCGCCGCGCCCGCTGTGGCCGATGCCGAGCTGCTCGCGGACGGGGCTGCGCGGGCCATCGGCGGCGACGAGGTAGTCGGCGCGGACAGTGGTGTGCTCGCCCGTCTCCCGGCTCTTGACGACCGCGGTGACACCGGTGGGATCGCTCTCGAACGACATGAGTTCGGTGGCGAAGCGCAGGTCGCCGCCGAGCGCCGCGGCCTGTTCGAGCAGGACCGGCTCCAGGTCGTTCTGGCTGCACAGACACCAGGCGCCGGGGCTGAAGCGGGCCAGTCCCCCGCCGGGGTCGATCTCCCGGAACAGCCACTCGCCCGCGTCGCCGACCAGGGTGGGGGTCTGCAGGATGCCGTGGTTGTCGGCCAGGGTGGCGGCGGCCTCATGGATCGCCGGCTCGATGCCCGCGACCCGGAACAGTTCCATCGTGCGGATGTTGTTGCCGCGGCCGCGCGGATGGATGGAGGTGCCGGAGTGACGCTCCACCAGCAGGTGGCGCACGCCCAGCCGTCCGAGGAACAACGAGGTCGACAGGCCGACCAGCGAGCCCCCCACGATGAGCACAGGGACCCGGTGGGTGTCCCGGCCGGCCTGATCCGCTCGTTCGTTCGTCACTCTCGCCTCCCGCGCATGGAGCCCCGCCGTCCGGCCGGGGATCCTCATGCATGCCCCGGGAAGCGGACGGCACCTCAGCCTTCGCCCGCCTGTCACCCGGTGGGCAGGCCAAAGGGCGGGGAAGACGGCGGGTGAGTAGGAGGAGCGGCGATCGAGCAAGGACGACACGCCGGATCGGGCCGATGACCGATGGCCCGAACGGGCGAATTGCGTCATGAGCGCTACAGGTGAGCCCGCAGAGGATCCACCGTTGTTCGCCTGGGCGCGGTCTTCCCCTAGGCGGTGTCGGCGGTCGCGGTGCTCGGGGCGTGCGTGCCGGTGCTGCCGAACCGAATGCCCTTGGCCTCCTTCCCGACGGCGCTCAGGACGATCACCACCGCCAGGGCGGGCACCACGGTCCACGACATGGCCGCCGGATAGCCGTGCCGCTCGGCGATGGCCTCCTGGATCGGCAGGTTGAGGGCGGCGATCAGATTCCCCAGCTGGTAGGTGACACCCGGGTAGAAGCCACGGATCGCATCCGGGCTCATCTCGGTCAGATGCGCGGGGACGACACCCCAGGCGCCCTGTACGCACACCTGCATCAGGAAGGACGAGAGCATCAGCAGGCCCACGGCGGTGGACAGCACGAAGAAGGGCACCACGGCCAGGCCCGCGGCGGCCGCGACCATGATCGTGCGACGGCGGCCCAGCCGCTCGGAGTAGGCACCGAGCACCGTGCCCCCGATGATGGCGCCGATGTTGTAGACCACGGCGATGGCGATCGCGGTGTCCGGGGACAGGCCGAGGCCCTTCTTGACGAAGGTCGGGTAGACGTCCTGGGTTCCCTGCGACATCCAGTTGAAGGCGGTCATCAGCGCGACCAGGTAGACGAAGCGCTTGAGCACCGCCGGGTTCCTGAACACCTGGTAAGCGGGGGTGCGGTTGAGCGCCACGCTCTTCTCCCACACCTCGCTCTCCTCCACCCGGGTACGCACCCACAGGGCGACCAGGGCGGGCACCAGGCTGAAGGCGAACAAACCCCGCCAGCCGAAGGCGGGTTCGATGCCGAAGAACGCGACGGCGGCGAGCAGATACCCCAGCGAGTAACCGCTCTGCAGCAGGCGCAGCACCAGCAGTACGGCGTAGTTGGGCGCGAAGGCGCAGGCGAACCCGACGACCGAGTAGAAGCAGACGTCGACCATCAGCGGGAGCCGCCGGCCCTTGCGGTCCGCCCACATGCCGAAGAGCAGGGCACCCACCGGGCGCATCACCAGGGTTGCGGTGGTGAGGAAGGCCATGTCGGTGAGGGAGACGTGGAAGTCGTCGGCGATCTCGCTGTAGACGAGGACGACCAGGAAGTAGTCGAAGGCGTCCATCGCCCACCCCAGGTAGGCGGCGACGAAAGCATTGCGCTGATCCTTCGTGAGACCCGATGCCTGCTCGCGGACGGTCTTCAGCATGCCTGCCCTTCCCACGGCTTCGCAGGTGAGGCTCGGTCGGGGCGACGCGGCGGGCAACGCAAGCACAGGCAAAGCGCAAACCACAATTCCCCAAAGTCGCCAGGCAGTTCACCTGGGCCGACCGGGCGTCAGCAGGTCTGCCGGACGTAGCCGCTCGCACCCTTCGGCTCGACCGACTCGTCACGGCGGACGATGCTCAGGGTGCCGCCCCAGTCGGCGCACGCTTTCGCCATACCCTTCGCCGTGTACTCGACCACGAGCACATGGTTGCCGTATGCCTCTGCGAACTCTCCGCACTCGTTCCACTCGGCGCACTCCTCGGCCACGGCGAAGTCCAGGCCCACGGACGCACGGTCGGACAGGAGCTCGGTGGCGTTCTTCTGGGCGATGGCAAGGCCCTTGTCGTGGGCGTGGGCGGACAGGAGCTTCATCAGCGCCTCGGCCTGGCCGGCCTTGAGGTACTTCGGGAAGCGCGTGAAGGAGTCGTAGTTGTCCGGCTCCACGGCCTTGTAGCCCTTGGCCGCGCACTCGTCGATCCAGCTGTTCAGCTTGGCGGCGATGCGCTGCCGTTTGGCGGCCGTCCGGATGTCCAGGATCGCCTCGCCCCAGTCCTTGTCGTAGAGGACCTCGGCCCTGGCGTCGCGCAGCAGCAGGTCGGAGTCCCAGTCGCGCTCCTCGCCCTTCTGCGCCTGGAAGGCGTTGATGTTGCAGATGTTGTAGACGCCCGGCGCGGGCTCGCTGTCGTGATCGCGGCTCACGACCCGGGCACCGGCCGCAAGCGGGTACGCGCCGCCGATCTGGTAGTCCCACTGCACATGCTTCGGCGGCAAAGTCACCGTGGCGGCTGACTCCTTTGGACCCGGGGACGGGGAGGCGTCGTCGTGGTGCGACCCGAATCTCACCGCCGCGATGCTCACCCCGGTGACCGCCAGGGCGGCGACGAGTCCGATGAGGGCGCGGCGT
Source organism: Streptomyces sp. NPDC001137 (assembly GCF_040298885.1). NCBI lineage: Bacteria > Bacillati > Actinomycetota > Actinomycetes > Kitasatosporales > Streptomycetaceae > Streptomyces > Streptomyces sp. NPDC001137. The sequence continues at coordinate 22,132 of NZ_JBEPBA010000002.1, read as the reverse complement.
CCGCGTCCGCGACCGGTCGGGGCTGCGACCGCTTCCGTCCTCCCCTCGTCGGTGGCCGGACCCGGCGCGAAGGGGTGGGTGCGCGAGCTCCGGCGATCGGCTTCCGGGGAGTCGGAGACCCCTGGTGCGACCGGCACGACCGGAACTACCGCCGACACATCGGAATCCGGCAACTCCCGGAGCATACGGCGCAGTTCGTCGAGCCCGGGCCGGGCGGCCGGGTCCTTGTCCAGGCACCGCTCGGCGATGCTCCTCAGCGGTTCGGCGACGCCGTTCAGGTGCGGCGCCTCGTACATCACCTGATAGCCCGTCAAGTACGGGCTCCTGCCGTCGAACGGACGGTTTCCGGAGGCCGCGTACGCGAGCACCGAGCCCAGCGAGAAGACGTCCGAGGCTCCGGTGACCTCGCGCGGCGCGGCGAACTGCTCCGGAGACATGAAGGGCGGGGTGCCGATCAGCCGGCCGGTCATGGTGAGGGCCTCGTTGTCGACGGCGTACGAGATGCCGAAGTCGATGACGCGGGGCCCGTCCTCGGCCATCAGGACGTTGCTCGGCTTCAGATCGCGGTGCACCATGCCCACCCGGTGGATGTCCCGCAACGCCTCGACCAGACCCAGCGCGAGCACCCGCAGCGCGCGTCCGCGCAGCGGGCCGTCCTTGGCCACGGTGTCCGACAGCGTGCGGCCCGGGATGTAGAGCGTGGCCATCCACGGCTGTTCCGCGTCCGGATCGGCGTCCACCACCGGCGCGGTGAACGCTCCGCTCACCCGGCGGGCCGCCGTGACCTCCTGGCGGAAGCGCGTCCGGAACTCCTCGTCCTGCGCATACGGCGCATGTACGACCTTGACCGCGACCTGCCGACCCGAGTCCGAGCGCCCCAGATAGACGATCCCCATGCCGCCACTACCGAGCCGGTCGACCAGCGCATAGCCGCCTATGGACTCCGGATCGCCGAGGCTCAGCGACATCGCGGGTCACCTTTCCCCTGTGCCGTGCTTCGAAAAGCTGTTCAAGTGCATTCGAAGATCAGAGTAGTACCGGGACTGGTGAGTCCGGTGTGCAACCTCGACGTGGAACCGGCGCCAGGACGGCCGGAGCACCACCACCTGACCACCGGCGGGGGCCATCGCCATGCTGAGCACGGTGGCCGACCGCCTCCTCCACCACAGTGGACGCCGGCGTCGTCCACGGCGGCCCACCCGTCCCCCGCCACGCCTCCCCATCGCTCTCCCCCTCCCCCGTCCGTATCCCAAGTCCATCCCAGCGGTACGGCGTCACCGCAGGTCACGAGCGTGTGACTGTCCCTGCGTCCCAATCCGGGGCACGGGGATCCGGCCTGTGGGACAACCCCTGCCAGCATGATCCGCGCCGGGGGCTCGCCGGCCACTCACCAGCAGGAGGGGGAACACCAGATGGGACAGAGGACGACGCTTCTGCGGGGACTGACCCTCGCCGCAGCAGCGGTCCTGCCCCTGTGCGGGCCAACGGCGGTGCACGCGGCGGAGCCCGCGGTCACCGCGGTCGCGGTCTGCGGGCACACCGGTGCACAGCCCACGCTGCAACGGGGATCGACGGGGCCCTCCGCGGTCGAGGCGCAGTGCGAACTCAACCTGGCGACGAAGCCGAGCCGGTACACACCGATCGCGGCGGACGGTTCGTTCGGGCCGGCCACGGAGACGCGGGTCAAGGAGTTCCAGCGGTGTGCCGGGCTGGGCGTGGACGGTGTGCTCGGCCCGCAGACCTGGGCAGCGCTCAACACCTGGGCCGCGGGGCCGCACACCTGCGCCACCCAGGGCACGTCGGGCACGGCGCAGGCGACCGTGTGCGGCCACACCGGCGCGCGTCCGACGCTGCGTCGAGGAGCGACGGGCAGCGAGGTCAAGGAGGTTCAGTGCCGTCTGAACCTGGCCATGGAGCCGTTCCACTATCCGCCGCTGGCGATCGACGGTGACTTCGGGGGCGGGACCGAGAGCAGGGTCATCGAGCTCCAGCACTGCGCCGGTCTCGGCGCGGACGGTGTCGTGGGCCCCAACACCTGGGCCAGGCTGACGGACTGGTCCAGCCGCAACACGTACTGCACGCCACCGCGTCCGGCCGGGTACGCGATCGACGGCCTGGACACGGCCAAGTACCAGCACCCCGGCGGCGCCCCGATCGACTGGCAGGCCGTACGGGCTTCGGGCGTCGAATTCGCGACGGTCAAGGCGACCCGGGGCACGAACGTCACCGACGAGTACCTCGCCACCGACCTCGAAGCGGCCAGGGCCGCGGGGCTCGCCGTCGCGCCGTACCACTTCTACACGGGCAGTTCGCCCGACACGGGTGGCGCGCAGGCCGACCGGTTCATCGCCGCGGTGCGGGCGACCGGCTACACCGGCCGGCGTGCGGGCGACCTGCCGCCGGTCTTCGACCTGGAACGCATGGACGACGGCAGTGGCCGCTGCCCCACCTACGGCACCGTGGACGACACCAAGGCCTGGCTCGACAAGGTGGAAGCGGCCTTCGGCCGCACCCCGATCATCTACACCCAGAAGTCCTTCCTGGACGACTGCATGGCTTCGACCACCGCCTTCGCCCGCTATCCGCTGCAACTCGCGGACTACCGCCAGTCGATCACCCAGCCGCCGCTGCCGAGCGGCTCGACGACCTGGGCGATGTGGCAGTACACCGACGCCGCACTGTTCCCTGGCATCAAGGCACCGGCGACCGCGGACGTCTTCAACGGCACCCAGGCCGATCTCGACCGTCTCGCCAACCGCTGACCCCGCCGACCTCTTCCCGCACCCCCCTCCCCGAAAGGGCGACCATGGCTTCCTCCTTCCGACCCATCGACCGCCGCGCCATGCTGCGGGGCACGCTGGCCGCAGGCGCCGGCGTCGCGTTCGGTCAGCTGCTGTTCTCGGGCACCGCCCAGGCCTATGCGTGGTCGCGCACCCTGACACAGGGTGACACCGGCGCCGACGTGACCGAGCTGCAGATCAGAATCGCGGGCTGGGCGGCGGACAGCGCCGCCCACAGCCGGGTGGGCATCGACGGGGACTTCGGCCCCGGTACGGCGGCGGCCGTGCGCCGGTTCCAGACGGCGTACGGCCTCAGCGCCGACGCCAGCGTCGGGCCCAACACCCAGGCGAAGCTCAACGCCCTGGAGCAGTCGGACGGTTCCACCCTCCACTTCAACTGGAGCGAGTTCGTGGACCAGTCGAGCGGCACCTTCGACGGCGGCAAACTGAGCGCGTCGCAGGTGAAGGAGAACGTCCGCCGCTGTATGTACAAGCTGGAGGCGCTGCGCAAGAAGCTGGGCGACAAGCCGATCACGGTCAACTCCGGCTTCCGCAGCATCGCGCACAACGCCGATGTCGGCGGGGCCAGTGACAGCATGCACCTGTACGGCACCGCCGCCGACCTCGACGTGCCCGGCGTGGCCAACAAGACCGTCTACCAGAAGGCGGAGACCTGCGGGTTCTCCGGGCTGGAGCGGTACACCGTCGACCACCAGCACGTCGACAGCAGGGCCGACCTCGGGCGTGACTGGTGGTGGGAGAGCGGCACGATCTGACGCCGCTTTCGGGGGAGCGGAGCTCCGGGTGGTGCCACGGCGGCACCCGGAGCTCCGGGTGTCAGCTCTTCGGCGTGTCCTTCAATGCCGCCTCGCAGGAGGGCCAGTCGTGGAAGTCGTGCCGGACGCTCCACAGTCGGTGGGCCGCCCTGATGTTCCAGTCCGGGTCGAACGCCCGCCGCGGTGTGCCGTCGAGCTCCCGCAGACGGGCGTCGGAGATCTGGAACACGCCCCAGTTGCGGCTGCCGTTGGTGTTCGGGAGCACGTACAGCGGGTCGAGGAAGGACGCACAGCGGGCGACGGCCACAGCAGTGCCGGGATCCTCGACGAACACCTCACGGATCCGCTTCGCGACCCTGGCCGGCGACCAGGTCGTCATGCTCACCTTCTGGGCGTACAGCGCCTTCTTGGTGTCCTCGTCGACCACGCCGCGGGCCGTCACGCCCGCCAGCACCTGGAAGGCGGTCACCCTGCGCAGGGTCTCCGGCCCGAAGTCCCCGTCGACGGCGAGCCTGCCCTTGGCCCGCACCAACAGGTTCTGGACCTCGCGCACGCACTCGTCGTGCTCCCCCATGCTCACGGTCGCGCATGCCGGGGAGTCCAGCACCTTGTCCCCGGACGCCGACTCACCGGCGAGGCCGCCGCCGGGCAGCCACACGAAGCCGGCCACCAGCACCACCGCGGCGACGGCGGCCAGTACCGCCACACGGGAGGACAGCTTCTCGGGCAGGCGGGAGCGCCGCGGCTTGTCGCTCCCGTCACGGGTGATCTCCGGCGGGGTGTTCTCCTCGGGCGGGGTGTTCTCCGCGGCGGTCGCGGCCGGTGCGTCCCGGTCGGTGTCCGCCAGTGCCCACAGCCGGTGCAGTTCGCGGAGCTCCTCCGCGCTGGCGCCGCACACCTTTCCGAAGGCGTGGACGACCCGGTAGTCCGTCGGGACGCTGAGGCCGGAGCAGTAGCGATGCAGACTGGAACCGCTGACTCCCGCCTCCTTGCCGAGGCGGTCGTAGCCCCGGCCACTGCGGTCCTTCAGCATCCGAAGGCAGGCGGCGAACTTCTCGGTATGCGGGGAGGCAACCACACATCCACCCTTGCTCAAGCCTCTACTGACGGGTAGAAGCTACACGGCGTGAAGGTATTGTGTATGCCCTTTCACTTCCGATTGGGCCCATCAACAGCCTTTTCAGTAACGACATTTGACAACGCCTCAGGTGCCTCGGACCGGGTGGCGCGCAACACCTCCGGCGCGGTGAGGGGTACGGCGGTGAGTGCGGCATCTCAAGGCGGGCGGGTGGGGAACCAGCTCCGAGCGGCTACAGGGCAACAACGAGCCCGCAACGGGTGGATGGCGACAATGCGTTCAGGCGCCGCCCGCCCCCTACCATCCCGAGCAGGGGGCCTCACGCGCACCCCGGGCAGGGGCTGAGCATGCGGTCGACCACTTCACGTCCGGTGTTCCGGCGCTTCGTCGGCGCCGCCGCGCTGGGCGTGGCCCTGGGCGCGACGTCGGGATGCACCGTTCCCCCCGCCGCCGTCGCCGGCATCTCCGTGACCGCCGACGGCCATCTGCTCGGCGTCATGATGATCTGCGGGCATCACATCGACGGCGCGACCCTCTACGTGGACAGCGAGGACGCCAACAAGCAGGTGACGGTGGGTTCATGGACCGCCGACCGCCCGCTCAGCCGGGGCCTCACCACCTGGACCCTCGAATCTCCTGCCGCCGGCTGGACCACCACCACACCCCTGGCCCCGCTCACCGCCAAGACCACATACGCGCTTTACGGCTGGACCAAGGACAACTCGTGGTCGGCGAACAGCATCTCCTTCACCCCGGCCGACCGCGACCGGCTCACCCCGGGCAAGGTGCGCTACGACAGCATCTCGGACAACGGCGACGAATCCACGGTCACCGTCTCCGTGGCGGACTTCAAAGCCAAGGCCTGTCGGGAGATGTAACGCTACGGCGCCTCCGACCAGGCCGAGATGCTCACGCTGCCGGGCAGCATTCTTGGGGGGTGTGGCGGGTCAGCGGGACCGCGTCAGCTGCTCGAGTCGGTTGTGCAGGTGCTCCACGTGGTGTTCGGACTCCGGCTTCATCAGGACGCTGCGCAGGATCCGGGCACCGTCGGTGTCTGCCGTGATCTTGGGGTGGCGGGCGGTGAACGCCTCCTGGCCGGCTTTGAGGGTGCTGACGTACACGGGATCGGGGGCCGTCATGCCGTCCGCCAGGATGCGCGCGGATGCCGCGTCGATGCCGCTGAGGGTCGCGGGATCGACGGCGGGGAAGTACGTCACGATGTCCAACTGGGGCTGCTGGTAGAGCTCCAGAAGGTCTGAGGTCTCGATCAGCTCCGCCCACTTCAGGGCTGCTCGACGGCCGGCCGCCAGGACCCGGCCGAGGCCCTCGGGGGTGGGCGGCAGGAGCTGGAAGGTGAGCCACAGGGCGGCCGCGGAGGCGCCGGCGCGGGAGCATTCCAGGCTGATCTCGCCGAGATGCAGCTCGGCGGAGGTGAAGTAGGTGTACGGCGAGTCGTGGAGGTAGAAGCGGCCCACCTCGGGGTCGCGGAAGAGGACGGCTCCGCAGCCGTACGGCTGGAGGCCGTGCTTGTGGGGGTCGACGACGACCGAGTCGGCCCGTGCGACGGCCCGCCAGGGCTCGGCCGGCAGCCCCTCGATGCCGTCGGCGCCGGCCAGGAGCGTGAAGAAGCCGCCGTACGCGGCATCGACGTGGATGCGGACGCCGTACCGCTCGGCGAGGGGCAGGATCTCGTGGACGGGGTCGACGGCACCCAGTCCGGTACTGCCGGTGGTGACGACGACGGTGCCCACCTGCCCGGTGCGCAGGACGTCCTGCAGCGCTTCGAGATCCATCCGCCCCTGGCTGTCGGTGCGGACGGGGTGGCTCGTCATACCCAGGACGTGACACATGCGGCCATGGGTGTAGTGGGCGTCGGCGCTGTGGGCGATACCCCGGCCGGGGTGCAGTTCGCGGGCGACGAAGAGGGCTTCGAGGTTGGCGATCGTGCCACTGGTGGTGAGGTGGCCGAGATGGGTGTCGTAACCGAACATCGCGGCGAGCTGCGCGACGACCTCCCGCTCCATCGCCGCGGTGGCGGGACCGCCGTCCAGGGCGTGGTTGTTGGGGTTGATCAGCATGGCGGTGAGGTAGCCGACCACCGCCGCGGGGTGCGGGGGCTTGAGCATCTGACCCGCGTAGTGCGGGTGGAAGAAGGGGTAGTTGTCCCTCAGCCTCTCGGTGAACCCCGCGAAGGCCGACGCGAAGCGGTCGTCGTCCACCTGGAGGGACGGGTGGGGTTGGTGGGGACCGAAGGTGTCGGCCCAGTCCTGTATCGCGTCGCTGGCTCGGCCGAGCCAGTACCGCAGGTCCATGTGGATCTCCCTCTCGCTCTCGGTGTGAGCCGACACCCGAATTTAGCTGAGCAGTCAGCAATTGACTAGTCAGCGATTGAGACAGCAGTAGGTGAGGAGACAGTAAAATCCACCGCGATGAACCCGACGCCGCAACCCAGCGACGAAGCCGCAGCCCGCGCCGCCAACAGCCGGCTGGTGCGGGACTTCGGCCTGCTGATCAAATCTGCCACGCGCCTGGAACAGCGCATCGACAGCGCCCTGCGGCAGGAGTGCGGGATCAGTCACACCATGCTGGAGGTGCTGATACGCCTCTGCCGCCGCCCCGGCGAGGAGGTCTCCCAGCGGCAGCTGGCCGACGACCTCACCCTCACCAGCAGCGGCACCACCCGCCTGATCGACCGCATGGAGGACGCCGGCCTGGTCCGCCGCGTACCGTCCGCCGAGGACCGGCGGGTGGCCCTGGTGGAACCGACCCCCGAAGGGCGTACGGCGTTCGTACGGGCGGCGGCCGTCCACGCGCAGGTGGTGGAGAAGTACTTCGTCAAGCCACTGACGGCTGACGACTACACCCGGCTGACCGGAGCACTGGGCGAGATCGACAAGGCACTTCGCGACGACACGCGTTGAGACAGGGCAACGCCAGTTCAGCCTGCGAGTTTCGCATGGCAGAGGGTCCGGACCTTGATCGGCGTACAGCACCGGGTCACGCTGAGGAGACGTCCGGTTGGGCGACGACATGGCGTGATTGATAGCATTTGTTGATGAATAGGTGGTTGGTCGCTCTGATGGTACCGGCCGGGTCGGCGGAGCCGACTGCGGTGGCGGTGACGGCCGACGCTGTGCGGGCGCGGGGTATGTGATGAGTGCGGGGACCGGTGTCCCGCAGGGCCGGGGCGTGCCGGTGGACCCTGATTCGGGGATTCCCGGGATCGGGACCGAGATCGCGGGCTATCGAGTGGAGCGTGAGATCGGCCGTGGGGGGATGGCCGTGGTGTACGGCGCGCGGGATCTACGCCTCGATCGTCCGGTGGCACTGAAGGTGCTGGCCCCGCAATGGGTCCGCAATGACACGTTCCGCCGCCGCTTCACGCACGAGTCACGGGTGGCCGCCGCGCTCGACCACCCTCATATCGTGCCCGTCTTCGAGGCCGGTGAGACGGACGGTGTCCTGTATATCGCCATGCGGTACGTCGCGGGGCTGGATCTGCGGGCCCTGCTCACCCGGGACGGCCCGCTGCCGGTGAAGACAGCGCTGCGTATAGCCGCCCAGGTGGCGTCCGCCCTCGATGCGGCCCATGAACATCATCTGGTGCACCGGGACGTCAAACCCGGCAACATCCTGGTGGCCCGCGGCACCGACAGTGATCACCCCGAGCACGTCTATCTCACGGATTTCGGGCTGACGAAGAAATCACTGTCGCTGACGGGACTCACCACGGTCGGCGAGTTCGTCGGCACGCTCGACTATGTGGCACCGGAGCAGATCTCGGGCCGCCCGGTGGACGGCAGGTGCGATCTGTACAGCCTCGCCTGCGTCGTCTACGAAACCCTCACGGGTCGCCCGCCGTTCCAGCGGGATGACGAGATGGCCTTGTTGTGGGCCCATCAGTACGATCAGCCGCCCGCCCTGAGCGAGAAACGGCCGGGCACTCCCGCAGCCATGGACGGCGTGTTGGCCAGGGCTTTGGCGAAGGTCCCCGAGGACCGTTACGGCTCCTGCCTGGAATTCGTGGCGGCCCTGCGTGCCACCGCGCAGGACACGGGCCGTGCGCATCCGCCGACACAGGTGGACCATCAAGCCGCCGCACTCCCGCAGCCCGCCGACCCGTTCCCGGCCCCGCCCAGGTGGGCCAGGCCGGTCTTTGTGCCGCCCGCCGACCACCGACTCTGACCGCGGGGCGCCGTGAGGGCCGGATGTCCGCCGTTCTCTGCGCTGTGGCAGTGAGGTCCCCGAGGACACGAATGCAGCGCACCGCGGATGGGGGCCCGTGTTCCGCCGCGGGGGAGGCGGGCAACTGGGCGCGCATCCCGAGGCCCTGCGTGGCCTCAATCCGCCAGGCTGAACCCGGCGCCGGCGCAGCACGAGGCGTGAACTCGCTTGCTGCCGCTGCCACTCGTGCGCCCCGAGTGCCGCCCGCCACGTGTGGCTCGCGCGAGCGGGGAGCGACGGCACGTTGACCCTGGCAGGGTCACGCCGCGATGCCTCCTCGCCCTCCCCACCGTGTTCCGGGCCATGTTGAGCACGCGTCACATGTGCAATTCCGCGCACGGCATTGCCTGCGACTGAGATTCACGGCCGCCGAGCTCCCAGCGGCGTTCGCCCGACCTCGGGTGTCCATGACGCCAGACCGCTTTCGATGGCCGCCGAGGCGGCCTGTGGCGTAGCACCTCCGTGGCTTTACCCGGCGTATTTGCATACGTCAAGTCCCGAGCCCTCGGAACATGACCCACCGGGACGCTGCAGGCCTACTGGAAGTGCAAGCCTCACCGGAAACACCGGAAGGAAAACGAGGCAACGGGCACGCCAAAGTGCCTTTCACTTCGGGAGGAAACGTGAATCGCATTATCCGCAAGCAGGAGGGCGCCCGCCCCAGGCGCCGGCTGAGCCTGGCGACGGCGGTGGCTTCGGCCGCGGTGGTCGGCGGAGCCGTCATCCTGCCGGCCGCCACCGCAACGGCGGCCCCGATGTCCCACACGTCGGCGCCCACCATGGCCCCGGCCCATCATCACCACAAGTCGTACTGCTGGAGCAAGCACTACTACAAGCACCACTACAAGCATCACAAGCACCACAAGCACCACAACGACGACTACTGCTGGGGCTACCACTACAAGTGGTACTGGGACGACGACTACGACTGCTACTACGTCCTGAAGCACCACCACCGGTGGTACTTCTGGGACACCTACAACGACTACTACTTCTGGGAAGACCACCACGACGATCACTGGTACTGGGACGGCAACGACAGTGATCACTGGAAGGACGAGCACGACGTCAAGACCATGCCGGACTCCCAGAAGCACGACGACAGCACGTCGGACGACAGCAGCAAGTCGCACGACAGCAGCCCGTCGGACGACAGCAGCAAGTCGGACGACACCAGCACGTCGAACGACAGCACGTCGACGGACGACAGCACGTCGAACGACAGCAGCAAGTCGGACGACACCAGCACATCGGACGACAGCACGTCGACGGACGGCAGCACGTCGACCGACCAGCAGGCACCGGCCCCGACCGACACGGCTCTGGTCCCGGCCTCCTGAGGCACGAGCGGCGAGAGTGGTCACGGCGGTGACGCCCTCCGGCCGGCCCTCGCCACACGAGCAGACGGATTGTCGGCACCCGAGCCTGAGACAGCTCGACGCGACGGGGTGAAGACCCACCACAGCCTTCACCCCGCCCGCCTTCGTGGCCCCCTCACCCGAAAGGAGTGAGCACTCGTGTCCACAAAGCTCCACCAGTGTTGCGCTGCGGCGGCAAACACGTGGGCGACCGCGATCGCCGGCGCATGCGCGCCCCCGTACGCCGGACACGCAGCGCCCGGCACGCACCACACGCCGCCGGCCTTCGTCTCCCTGACGTGTCGGAGCCGCCGCCCGGCTTTTCAAGGGCGCGGGATGCGCCGAGGTGCGGAAGTGAGCCGCGCGCCGCCGCTCGTGTGCCCGGGGCCTGATACCGGGCAGCCGCCGGGCTGCCTGGCGCCGGGAAGTCGAGCCGCCCGGCGCCTGACGACGGACTCTCGGGAGAGGGCCGGGTCCCGGAGCGGACCGGGCCGGGCGGGGCCAGGAAGTTGATGCACGACCCGGCCGACTGGCCGGAGGAGGTCCTGTCGGCTGTCCACCGCCGCGTCTTTCCGATCATCTCCGATGGGCTACGAGAACCTGGCTCCGATGCCGTTCGTCGTCACGGAGGCGGACGGCCGAGTGACTGACCGGGAGGAGGGGCGCCCGTGCTGGGAGTCTGGCGACGGAACTCGCTCCCGCTCAGCTTCCGGGAACGGTGACGAACTGTTCGGCCCAGACGGTCTTACCGGTGGCCGCGTGCCGGGTGCCCCAGCGCTGGGCGAGCTGGCCGACCAACAGCAGGCCCCGTCCACCTTCGTCGAAGGTCCGGGCGCGGCGCATGTGCGGGGCGGTGCTGCTGGAGTCGAAGACCTCGGTGATGAGCGTGTGGCCGGCGTGGATCAGCCGCAGCTGGACGGGCGGGCGGCCGTAGCGGAGTGCGTTGGTGACCAGTTCGCTGACGACGAGTTCGGTGATGAAGGCGGCATCGTCCAGGTGCCAGGCGGTCAGCTGGTCGCTGGCGTGCCGGCGGGCGCGGCTGACGACGGCGAGGTCGAAGGGCAGATCCCAGGTGGCGAACCGGTCGCCGTGCAGGGCCCTGGTGCGGGCGACCAGCAGGGCGATGTCGTCGTCGGGGCGGTGGGTGAGCATGGACGTGAGGATCCTGTCGCAGACCGCGTCCAGCGCCGTGGCGGGGCGGGCGAGAGCCTGGAACATCTTGTCCAGGGCCTCGTCGATGTCATGGTCACGGGCTTCGAGCAGGCCGTCGGTGTAGAGGGTGATCAGGCTGCCGGCCGGCAACTCGGTCTCGAAGTTCTCGAACGGCAGACCCCCCAGGCCCAGGGGCGGGCCTGGGGGGACGTCGAGGAAGTGGACGGCGCCGTTGGGGGCGACCACGGCGGGCGGGGGGTGGCCGGCCCTGGCCAGGGTCAGGTGACAGGAGATCGGGTCGTAGACGGCGTACAGGCAGGTGGTGCCCACGCCTCCGGCGCTGGCGGCGCCATCCGGGCCGCCCTCCTCGGCGGAGAGGTGGATGACCAGGTCGTCGAGGTGGGTGAGCAATTCGTCGGGCGGCAGGTCGACATCGGCCAGGGTTCGTACCGCGGTGCGCACCCTGCCCATGGTGGCCGAGGCACGGATGCCGTGGCCGACCACATCGCCCACGACCAGAGCCACCCGCATGCCGGACAGCGGGATCACATCGAACCAGTCGCCCCCCACGCCGGCCCGGCTGCCGGCCGACAGGTAGCGGGTGGCGACGTCCAACGCCTGCTGTTCGGGCAACGTCTGCGGAAGCAGGCTGCGCTGCAGGGTCATGGTGGTGGTGTGCTGCCGGCCGGGGCGGTCGGCGCCGTAAATGCTCACCGCCGCGCGGGCCACAAGCTGTTCGGCCAGCCACAAATCGTCCGTCCCAAACGGGTCGGGGCGCCGGTGACGGCCGAAGAGAGCCACGCCGAGCGCAGTACCCCCCGCCCGCATCGGCACGACCATCACCGAGTGCGTTCCTGTCCGGCGGATCCAGGCGGCCTGCGGGTCCTTGGCCGCCCACCGGGCGATGACGGCGTCGCCCACCCCGTACACGGCGCCCTGCCCCTGCGCCAGGCACTCGGCCACCGGTGAGACGTCCGGGCAGCCGAAGACCTCTCCCGCGGGGGGCAGGGAGACGGCGCCATCGTCCTGGATCAAGCGCACAGCGGTGCGGCCCAGAGTGAAAGGCCCGGCCGGCCCACCCGGCGTCACCTCGCCGGGGGCGCGATCCAGCAGGTCGACGGCGGCGAAGTCCGCGAGGCCAGGGACCGCGACCTCAGCCAGTTCTTGCGTGGTGCGCGCGACGTCTGCGGTGGTGCCGATGCGCGCATCGGCGTCGTTGAGCAGGAGCATTCGCTGCGCCCCGATGTGCCCGGGCAGCACCGGAGGCGCCACCATGCACACGGCACGCACCCGGCCGGCCGCGTCTTCCAGCGGAGCCAGCAAGGCCGGCCAACCGCGCTCGGCACCCACGCCCGCGGGCCGGACACCGGCCTGAACCTGCTGTGTCCCGCCGCCCTCCAACACCAGACGCATCCTGGCCTGCGCCTCCTCGCTCACCACACCCGGCGCGATCTCCGCCAGCCGCAGCCCGCGCACCTCCTCCTCCCCCAGCCCCCACACAGCCTCCATGCCCGCATTCGCCCGCACCAGCCGCAGGTCCGCATCGAAGACGGCCAGCACGCAAGGCGACTGGCGAAACACCCACTCGGCCAGCGCCTCACCACCAGGCGTCGCCGCCTCACCCTCGGACGCTCGCGACCCGCCCGCCACCGCGGACACCACCAGCCACTCGGCGAGAGTCCCGTGCGGCGGGAGACGGTGCGCCAGCAGCCGCAGCTCGACCCGATGACCGTCCCGGTGCCGCAGCACCACCGTGCGTCCGAAGCTCTCCCGCCCGGCCGCCTCCCGCCACGCCCTCCCGGCGACCTCATCGGCGAGCAGCCGTGCCACCGGCTGCCCCACGACCTGCGAGGACGCATACCCCAGCAGCTGCCGCGCCCCCTCACTCCACCCCGTCACAACGCCCCGCTCATCCACGGTGGCCGAGGCCGTCCAGGCCGACCGGGGGGCGGTATCCGCCTGCCCCCGCTCACCGCCAGGGGTGGGAAGTCGCTCCATAGCCGCTCATCTCGCCCTCCGCAGCACGCACAGCCCCCTCTGACAAGCATGATCCTGACAGCTGCCGAGCACCAACCCGAGGCCGCGACAACGCGACCGCCCGGGCACCGTCGCGCTCAAGTACGTCCGCGAGCAAGCGCTCCGGGCGGCCGGTCAGTTGCAGGACGGCGCGGCAACAGCAGATCATCCGGCGGTGCGATCCGGTGCCTCGCTCGGGCGCACCCGAGAGCGCACCCGGGTGGCCCCGTCTGCCGGACGGCCGCGTTGCCGGCAGGCCGCCTGTCACACGCCTGTGACAGGCGGCGGACACGGCCATGACGTCGCGCCGACAGCCTTATCAAAAGGACATAAAAGGCTGTATTCGGACAATTCATTCCTGCTTCCGACGGTGTGAGCGGGGAGACCGAGCCAATCCCGCCGGAGAATCCCCATGAGCCCCACCCCCACCACTCCTACCTCCGCACCCGCACTGACCCCGCGCGAGCTGGAGACCCTGCACCACATCGCCCAGGGCCGCACCTACCTGCAAGCAGCCCGCCAGATGGGACTCTCCCCCCACACCATCGACACCTATCTGCGCCGCATCCGGGCCAAACTCAACATCAACACCACCGCCGAGCTCACCCGCCTGGCCATCACCCTGGGACTTTGACCGCCCCTCATCGGCCGGACTTCAGACCTACGGTCGGCACCCTCGTCACGCAAGGAACGACAACCGCACCTGGCGACGAGGATTGTCCTTGTTCGTATCCACCAGACACACCGACTGCCAGGTCCCCAACTCCAGCCGCCCGCCCACCACAGGCAGCGTCGCATGCGGCGGTACGAGTGCCGGGAGGACGTGGTCGCGGCCGTGGCCGGGGCTGCCGTGGCGGTGCTGCCAGCGGTCGTCGGCGGGGAGCAGGGTGTGAAGGGTGGCGAGGAGGTCGTCGTCGCTGCCGGAGCCCGTTTCGAGAATCGCGATTCCGGCAGTCGCGTGGGGGACGAAGACGTTGAGGAGGCCGTCTCGGCCGGCGGCCGCCTCCCGCAGGAAGGCCTCGCAGTCGCGGGTCAGGTCGACGACCTGCTCCGTCGAACCGGTGGCGACGTCAAGGACTCGGGTGGTGAAGGCATCTGACATGCCCCCATCCTGACCCATACGCCGGGTTTCGCAGGTCAGCGGCGGTTCGCTGGTTGATATGGGGGGTCCAGTCCGCGAGACGCCATTGACCGTGCACGGACTATCTGGCTACTTTCGCCGCATGTTGCGTTCAGCCATGCTCACCACGCGCGGTCACATCGACCTGCTGCGGGTGGCCTCCGCCGCGTGTCGCCGCGGCTGCTGACGCCTTTCCCTCTCCGCCATTGCCTGTATTCCGCCGTACCCGCATGCTCCGCATGACGTGGCGGCGCTGAGGCGCGTACCCCCCTCCCTCACCGGACGCTCTCCTCCCATGGAGCACCCATGAGCATCAGCCATGCCCCGCCCGGCTCCTCCGAACCCGATATTTCCGCTATATCCGTACCGAAGGAGGCCGAGGCGAACCCCCGCGACTCGGCGTCGATCGAGCTCCTCCCCATCGTTCCCGACTCCTCCCGCCGCACCCGCGTCCCGCGCTGGCTGCGCCGTACCGCGGGCCCCCTTCTGCTGCTCGCCGTGTGGCAACTCCTGAGCTCCACCGGTGTGTTGGGGTCGGACGTGCTCGCCTCGCCCGGCCGGATCGCCCAGGTGGCCGGAGACCTGATCGGTGACGGTTCGCTGGCCTCCGCCCTCGGCACCTCGCTCCAGCGCGTGGCGTTCGGGCTGCTGCTGGGCACCGCGATCGGCACCGGACTCGCCCTGGTCTCGGGCCTGTTCAGGATCGGCGAGGATCTGGTGGACGCTCCGGTGCAGATGCTGCGGACCGTGCCGTTCGTGGGTCTGATACCGCTGTTCATCATCTGGTTCGGCATCGGCGAGGCCCCGAAGGTCGCCATCATCACGCTCGGCGTGACCTTCCCGCTCTACCTCAACGTGTACGCCGGAATCCGCGGTGTGGACGCCCAGTTGATCGAGGCCGGGGAGTCGCTGGGCCTGTCCCGTTGGGGTCTCGTACGGCATGTCGTGCTGCCGGGGGCCCTGCCCGGCGCGCTGACCGGGCTGCGCTACTCCCTGGGTATCGCCTGGCTGGCGCTGGTCTTCGCCGAGCAGGTCAACGCCGACTCGGGCATCGGCTTCCTGATGGTGCAGGCGCGGGACTTCCTGCGCACCGACGTGATCGTGGTCTGCCTGATCGTCTACGCCTTCCTCGGCCTGCTGGCCGACTTCATCGTCCGCCTCCTCGAAAGGCTGCTGCTGCAATGGCGACCGACGTTCACCGGCCGGTGACCCCGCGGACCGCGGTACGGGTCGAGGGGCTGACCCGCTCCTTCGACGGCCGTGCCGTCATCGATGACCTTCAACTCGACGTGCGGCCCGGCGAGTTCGTCGCCCTGCTCGGCCGCAGCGGCTGCGGCAAGTCCACCCTGCTGCGCATCCTGGCGGGCCTCGACCGCGACATCGAGGGCACGGTCCTGGTGCCGCGCCGCAAGGCCGTCGCCTTCCAGGCGCCACGGCTGATGCCGTGGAAGAAGGTGTGGCGCAACGTGCTGCTCGGCCTGCCGGGAAAGCCCGCACGCGCCGTCGCCGAGCAGGCCCTGGACGAGGTCGGCCTCGGCCACCGCTCCGACGCCTGGCCCAAGACCCTCTCCGGCGGCGAGGCCCAGCGGGCCTCCCTCGCCCGCGCGTTGGTCCGTGAACCCGATCTGCTGCTGCTCGACGAGCCGTTCGGCGCGCTCGACGCGCTCACCCGCATCAAGGCGCAGCGCCTGGTGGGCGAGTTGTGGCAGCGCCGGGGCTGCGCGGTGCTGCTGGTCACGCACGACGTCGAGGAGGCGGTCCTGCTCGCCGACCGCGTCCTGGTGATGGACGACGGCGTCATCGCGCACGAGCAGGAGATCGATCTCGACCGTCCGCGCGACATCACCGACCCCCGGTTCGCCGAGCTGCGCGCCGGGCTGCTGGAACGGCTCGGCGTCGACACCGCCGCCGAAGCCGCCTGAACTCCCCCTCCCCCGAACCAAGTTGAACGGAACGGATCCACCCATGCGACGACGTCTCGCCCCTGCCGCGCTGCTCCTGCCCTTCGCTCTCCTGCTCACCGCCTGCGGCGGGAACTCGTCCGCGAGCACGGGGACGGGCACCGACGGCAAGGGTTCGCTGACCCTCAACGTCGGTGACCAGAAGGGCGGTTCCGAGGCCATCCTGCGGGCCGCCGGGGAGCTCAAGAACCTCGACTACAAGATCAAGTGGTCCACCTTCACCTCGGGCCCGCCGCTGCTGGAGGCCGTCAACGCCAAGGCCGTCGACATCGGCGGCGTCGGCAACACCCCGCCGGTCTTCGCCGCCGGAGCGGGCTCGAAGATCACGGTCGTGGCCGCCTTCCACGGCACCTCCAAGGGCGACGCCATCCTCGTACCGAACGACTCGAAGCTGTCGAAGCCCCAGGACCTCAAGGGCAAGTCCGTCGCTGTGGCGCAGGGTTCCTCCGCCAACTATCAGCTGGTCGCCTCCCTGAAGGCGGCCGGGCTGAGCCTGGGCGACATCAAGGTGAAGTATCTGCAGCCTGCTGACGCGCTGGCCGCGTTCACCTCCGGCAAGGTGGACGCGTGGGCGGTGTGGGATCCGTACACCTCGCAGATCCTCAAGGGCAAGCAGGGGCGCGTCCTCACCACCGGCGACGGCATCACCAACGGCCTGACCTTCCAGGTGGCGGCGCCGAGCGCACTGCAGGACAAGAAGAAGGCCGCCGCCATCAAGGACTATCTGGAGCGGCTGCGGCGGGCCACCGCGTGGGTCTACGGCCACCAGGAGGAGTGGGCGAGGGTCTGGGCGCAGGACACCGGTCTGCCGTACGAGGTGGCGCTGGCCTCGGTGCGGCGCACCAACGCCACCCGGATCTCGGTCGCCGTCGACAAGCCGCTCATCGCCTCCGAGCAGCAGATCGCGGACGCCTTCACCGACTTGAAGCTCATCCCGAAGAAGGTCGACTTCGGCGCCTTCGTGGACACCCGCTACAACGGCAAGCTGCCGGCCTCGACCACGCCCGCCCGGGCGTCCCAGGGCTGAGCACGTCACGCTGTTCGGCACATCACGGCCTCACCGCGGGAAGATCCACGAGATCCGCACGGTTAGTAGAATTGTGAACAACACGCGCGAGGTCGAGGTAGTCGTCGTGGGCGCTGGGCAGGCGGGTCTGTCCAGCGCCTATCACCTGCGGCGCACCGGTTTCGAGCCGGGGCGCGACTTCGTGGTGCTCGACCACTCCCCCGGGCCGGGCGGCGCCTGGCAGTTCCGGTGGCCGTCGCTGACCTACGGCAAGGTGCACGGCATGCACGCGCTGCCGGGCATGGAGCTGACCGGCGCCGATCCGGCACGGGCCTCGTCCGAGGTGATCGCCGAGTACTTCGCCTCGTACGAGCACACCTTCGATCTGCGGGTCCGACGACCCGTCGATGTGCATGCCGTGCGGGAGGGCGTGGGCGGGCGGTTGCTCGTCGAGACCTCGGACGGCGACTGGTCGACACGGGCGCTGATCAACGCGACCGGCACCTGGGACCGGCCGTTCTGGCCGCGTTACCCCGGCCAGGAGAGCTTCCGGGGGCGGCAGTTGCACACGGCGCAGTACCCCGGGCCCGAGGCGTTCGCCAGGCAGCGGGTGGTCGTGGTGGGCGGAGGCGCCTCGGGTACACAGCATCTGCTGGAGATCGCCCCGTACGCGGCTGCGACCACATGGGTGACCAGGCGGCCGCCGGTCTTCCGGGAGGGACCCTTCACCGAGGACGTGGGGCGGGCGGCCGTCGCGCTCGTCGAGGAGCGGGTGCGCCAGGGGCTGCCGCCGAGGAGTGTCGTCTCGGTCACCGGACTGGCGCTGAGCGACGCGGTCCGGCAGGGCATCGCGGACGGGGTTCTCGACCGCCGGCCCATGTTCGACCGGATCACGCCGGACGGGGTGGAGTGGAACGACGGGCAGCGGGTGGAGGCGGACGTCATCCTGTGGGCCACCGGGTTCCGGGCGGCCATCGACCATCTGCGGCCGCTGCGGCTGCGTGAGCCGGGCGGCGGGATCCGCGTCGAGGGCACGCGCGCGGTCGCCGATCCGCGGGTCCATCTCGTCGGCTACGGACCCTCGGCCAGCACCATCGGCGCCAACCGGGCGGGCCGGGCCGCCGTACGGGACATCCGGCGGCTGCCGGCCGGGCAGCCGACCGAGCCCGTCGCCGCCTGACGCCCGCCCCGCGGGCTACTTCGTGGCCTGCGGAGCGGGGCTGTTCTGCGGGGTCTGCGGGGCCGGGCTGTGCTGCGCGGTCTGCGGGGCGGAGGTGCTGTGCGAGGTCTGCGGGGCGGAGCTGCTCTGCGCGGTCTGCGGGGCGGAGCTGCTCTGCGGGGCCTGCGGAGCGGAACCGTTCTGCCGGGCGTTGAACTCCGCCACATTGCGCTGGTGCTCGGCGAAGTCGGCCGTGAAGCGGGTGTCGCCCGGCTTGACCGTGACGAAGTACAGCCAGTCGCCGGCGGGCGGGTTGATCGCGGCGCGCACCGCCTCCTCGCCCGGGTTGTCGATCGGGGTGGGCGGCAGGCCCATGCGCTGATAGGAGTTGTAGGGGCTGGCCAGCTTCGTGTCGTCGGCGCTGGTCTTCAGGGTGGCGCGCTTGAGGGCGTAGTTGAGGGTGGAGTCCATCTGCAGCGGCATCCCGCGCTCGAGCCGGTTGAAGATGACCCGCGCCACCTTGCCCATGTCGGCCTTCGAGGCGGCCTCGGCCTGCACGATGCTCGCGACGGTGACCGCCTGGTAGACGTTCATCGCGTTGCGCTGTGCGCCTGCCGCGACGGGGGCGCCGTTGAACTTCTTGTTGGCGGTGTTGACCATGAACGACAGCAGCGACTCGGGCGTCGTCTTCTTCGTGATGGGATAGGTCGCCGGGAAGAGGTAGCCCTCCGGGTTGCCCGCGGCGTCCCTCGGCAGCTTCAGGCGGGCCTTCGCGAGTGCCTTCTCGGTACTGCCTGCGGGCAGGGCGAGGGCCTTGTCGACGGCCCCGTAGACCTGACTCGCCCGCCAGCCCTCCGGGATCACCAGGGAGGCGGGCTTGGCCTCCTGCACGCCGTGCCGCACGGTCAGCAGCGGCACCACCACGGCGGCGACGGCCACGACGGCCCCGGTCGCGAGGAGGATGAGGACGAGTCGGCCCCGGCGCGTCAGTCGAATCGTGCCCCGTGGCGGAGTGTTCTGATGCATGCGGGCACGGTAACCCGCATATCACCATAAACCCGACAGATCTTCAGCCTGTCGGTTCCAGTTGGGCATCCCGGCGTACGAGGGCCGCATACCGCCCGTCCCGTTCCAGCAGTTCTTCGTGGGTGCCCCGTTCGGCGACACGGCCGGAATCGAGGACCACGATCTGGTCGGCGCCTCGGACGGTGGACAGGCGGTGCGCGATGGTGAGCGTGGTGCGGTTGGCCGACAGCGCGTCGATGGCCTCCTGGACCGCCGCCTCGGTGCGGTTGTCCAGGGCGCTGGTCGCCTCGTCGAGGATCAGCACCGGCGGGTCGCGCAGGATGGTGCGGGCTATCGCCAGGCGCTGCTTCTCGCCGCCGGAGAAGCGGTGGCCGCGCTCGCCGACGACGGTGTCGTACCCGTCGGGCAGCGACGCGATGTGCTCGTGGATCTGGGCAGCCCTGGCCGCCGCGTGCAGTTCCTCGTCGCTGGCGTCCGGCTTGGCGAAGCGCAGGTTCTCGGCGACCGAGGCGTGGAAGAGGTACGTCTCCTGGGAGACGACGCCGACCGCGCGCGCGAGGGTGTCGAAGTCCAGGTCGCGGACGTCGACGCCGTCGAGGGTGACGCGGCCGCCGCTGACGTCGTAGAGCCGCGGGACGAGATAGCCGAGCGTCGACTTTCCGGCGCCGGTGGGGCCGACGACCGCGAGGCTGCTGCCGGCGGGGACGGTCACGTCGATGCCGTCGAGGGTGGGGCCGCTCCTGTCGTCGTAGCGGAACCGAACGTCCTCGAAGCGGACCTCGCCCTTGATCCGGTCGAGGTGGACCGGGTTCTCCCGCTCGGTGATGTCGATCGGCAGGTCGAGGTATTCGAAGATGCGCTGGAAGAGCGCGAGCGAGCTCTGGATCTGCACACCGGTCGACAGCAGGCTGACCGCCGGGCGGAACAGGCCCTGCTGGAGCGAGACGAAGGCGACGATGGTGCCGACGGAGATGCCGGGGCCGCCCGTCTGGAGGGCGATGCCCGCGGTCCAGTAGATGACGGCCGGCATGGCGGCCATGACGATCGTGATGACGGCCATCCGCCAGCGGCCGGCCATGTTGGACCTCACCTCGAGGTCGACGAGCCCCTCGGACTCCTCCTCGAAGGACCTGGTCAGCGAGTCGGAGCGGCCCATCGTGCGGCCCAGCAGGATGCCGCTGACGGAGAGCGACTCGGTGACCGTGGCGGCCATGGCGGCCATCTGCTTCTGGCGCTCGGTGGTGATCTTCTTGCGTTCCCTGCCGACGCGGCGGCTGATCCACACGAAGACCGGGAGCAGCAGCAGCGAGACGACGGTCAGGCGCCAGTCGAGGGCGATCATCGCGACGATCGTGGCGACCACACTGGTCAGGTTGGAGACCAGGGAGGTGGCGGTGGAGGTGACGGTGGCCTGCATGCCGCCGATGTCGTTGGCTATGCGGGACTGCACCTCGCCGGTACGTGTGCGCGTGAAGAACGCGAGCGACATGCGCTGGAGCCGGCCGTAGACGGCGGTGCGCAGGTCGTGCATGACGCGCTGGCCGACCGTTGTCGAGATCAGCGTCTGCAGCACGCCGAAGACGCTGGTGAGGACGGCACTGAGGATCATGCCGAGCGCGAGCAGGCTGAGCAGGCCGGTGCGGCCCTGGGGGATCGCGACGTCGAGCGTGGCCTTCAGCAGGAAGGGCGTGGCGACGGAGACCAGCGAGGCGGCGCCGACCAGTAGGCCGACCACGGCCAGGCGGGCGCGGTAGGGGCGGAAGAGTCGCAGGATGCGGCGCACCTGCCGGGGCTGCTCCTTGGCATCGGCCGGCGGTGTCCAGCGGGGTTCTCGATCGGGGTGCAATGGACTCCTAGGGAGTGAGGTGACGAAGACTGGCGGAGCCTAGCTCATTGTTACCTATGCTCACAATGAATTACGTCCTGATATTGTTCCCGTATGGCCACCCCCGATTCCGACAGCCTGCTCGCCGAGCAGCTGCTGCGGTTCACCCGCCGTGTGCACCGCATCCAGAAGCGGCACATCGAGCAGTGCGGCCTGGGCGTCACCCCGGCCCAGTCCCGGCTGCTGCGCACACTGGCGCACTGGAGCTCACCCCCGCGCATGGCCGATCTGGCCGAGCGCCTCGAGGTGGTACCTCGGGCGGTGACCACGCTGGTCGACGGACTGGAGGCGAGCGGCAAGGTGCGCCGGGTCCCCGACCCGAGCAACCGCCGGGTGATCCGGATCGAACTCACGGACGACGGCCGCAAGGCACTGAGCGAATTGCGCGGCGCTCGCCGCTCGGCCGCCGAGGAGATCCTCGCTCCGCTGAGCGACGATCAGCGCGAGGTGCTGGGCGGTCTGCTGGACACATTGGTGGACGGGGGGCCGGAGCGGCGCTGCGGGTAGGGGGCCTCAACGGTTCGCGGGCGGCCGCGGGTGAGTGGGGGCTTGTCGCGCAGTTCCCCGCGCCCCTGAGGGGGCGCGGGGAAC